>CALKCL010000040.1 GCA_938082545.1 uncultured Gammaproteobacteria bacterium | reverse complement strand
TCTACACCGCCTTCCAATATCTTGCGCTGCTTATCATAATCGACTCCTCCGTATATCAAACCCAGACTAAGTCCGCTATGCCCGCCTAAAGTCAAAGCATCTTGATGAATTTGAATCGCTAATTCTCTGGTAGGTGCCAGTATTATGCCGCGCGGGGCAAAGCCGCCACTAGCCCGTTCAACTCGCTCATCACCCAACAAGATAGTGTTCATGGTAGCCAAGAGGTACGCCGCAGTCTTACCCGTTCCTGTTTGAGCTTGCCCAGCAACATCTCGACCTAGTAACAAAGCCGGCAAAGATTTCGCCTGGATCGGGGTGCAGAACTCAAACCCGGCGTCCTTCACGCCTTCTAGTAATATCTCCTGAAGACCCAAGCTATCAAATCTTATATCCGTTACAGCATCACTATTTATTGGCTTGACCGACCTGCTGATCACAGAATCTTTTTTTGGAGTTTGTTTTTTTGCAGGTTGATTAACAGGAGGCTCTTTTTTTACCTTCGTAGCCCTCTTCCTACGTTTTACGTTCTTACGATCAATAGCTTTAGACTTCCGACCTCCAGATCTGCGTATTTTGGAAATGGAGAACTTCAATAGCATTGAAAAAACGACAACGGAAACGAAGACGATAAGTACTTCTAACGGAGTATATAAATTCATATTGTCAAAATAGCCCTATGCTCGTTTAATTTCGAGCTTGCATTTTTAATTCAGTTCAGTCGACAATGAGTTATCAAAATAAATCTAAGGAATACTAAAGTTACAATGAGCGACAAAATATTACACGTCACTGACGACTCTTTCGACACAGATGTAGTTCAATCCGCGACACCAGTATTAGTCGACTATTGGGCAGAATGGTGCGGACCCTGCAAGATGATTGCGCCCATTCTAGACGAGGTTGGGCCGGATTACTCTGATAAATTGAAAATAGCAAAGCTAGATGTTGACCAGAATGGTGAAACCGCTCAGAAATATGGGGTTAGAGGCATTCCGTGTTTGATGCTTTTCAAAGATGGAAACGTAGTTGCCACCCAAGTCGGCGCTCTTTCCAAGTCTCAGCTAACAGCCTTTATTGACGCTAACATTTAAGGCTTAAGAAGCAGTCCTAGGCGGCAGAAAATAAGAGGTGTCGCAATAGTAGACTGCGCTTAACCTCCGTGCTATTGTATCTACACGTTGTTAGGCGACCCGCCCGACAACTTCCCGTAAGAAAGAAAAAAACATTATCCCTGATCGGTGAATCGTCCTTTTTTACAATTCCAATAACTCTAATCACACACAAAAAGCCCACAAAAATATCTCATGATGAATCTTACAGAACTAAAACAAAAAACAGCATCGGAACTCCTAATAATATCTGAAGAAATGGGAGTGGAGGGGACAGGCCGTTCCCGTAAACAAGATGTAATCTTTAATATTCTTAAAGCGCAAGCAAAGAAAGGAGAGGATATTTCTGGAGACGGGGTACTCGAAATTCTACAGGACGGGTTTGGTTTTCTGCGATCCGGTGATGCTTCTTACCTCGCAGGAGCTGATGACATCTATGTATCTCCTAGTCAAATTAGACGCTTCAGTCTAAGAACGGGAGATACAATCTCCGGGAAAATTAGGCCGCCTAAAGATGGTGAAAGGTATTTTGCGCTGCTGAAAGTTGGGGAAATCAACTTCGAGTCACCTGAAAACACTAAGAGTAAAGTTCTTTTCGAAAATCTGACCCCCCTCTTCCCACAAGAACGATTGCAACTGGAGCTCGGCAACGGCAGTACTGAGGATCTCACACCTAGAATCATAGATCTCGTCTCCCCAATTGGGAAAGGACAAAGAGGTTTGGTAATTTCCCCTCCAAAAGCAGGAAAAACAATGATGCTGCAGAGCATTGCTCACTCCTTAGGCGTTAATCACCCAGATTGCTACTTAATTGTATTGTTGATAGACGAGAGACCAGAAGAAGTTACAGAGATGCAACGCTCCGTAAGAGGAGAAGTAGTTGCTAGTACTTTTGATGAGCCAGCCAGCCGCCACGTTCAGGTTGCAGAGATGGTTATTGAAAAGGCAAAAAGACTAGTAGAACACAAGCAAAATGTAATCATACTTCTAGACTCGATTACACGTCTGGCAAGGGCCTATAATACCGTAGTCCCATCATCGGGTAAGGTTTTAACAGGGGGTGTTGATGCAAACGCTCTGCAACGTCCAAAACGATTTTTTGGAGCTGCTCGCAACATAGAGGAAGGCGGCAGTTTAACGATAATTGCTACAGCTCTTGTCGATACTGGTTCTCGGATGGATGATGTAATTTACGAAGAGTTTAAAGGTACAGGGAATATGGAAATCCACCTTGAAAGAAAGGTTGCTGAAAAACGTATATTTCCAAGCGTTAACATCAATCGCTCAGGTACTAGGCGAGAAGAAATTCTGACTAAAGCTGACGAGCTGCAAAAAATATGGATCCTTAGAAAGCTACTGCACTCGATGGAAGAGGTAGCTGCGATGGAATTTATACTAGAGCGTTTCAAAGCTACCAAAAATAACGCTGAATTCTTCGATGCGATGAAGAGATAAAATTACCCTGGAGGCCAAGAAAAAAGCCGACCCGCCATTAAATGAATATGCAAATGAAAAACAGTTTGGCCAGCGCCAGACCCATTATTTATTGTCAGCCTAAAGGCATCAGCATATCCTTCAGCAGCCGCTATAACCGGTGCTACAAGAAGCAGGTGACCCATAACGTCTAGATCCTCCGCCAAGGCCTCAGATATCATATTTATCCGCTTTTTAGGGCAAATTAAAACATGCAGCGGCGCTTGGGGGTCAAGATCGTGAAAAGCAATACATAACTCGTCTTCATGCACTATACTCGCCGAAATTTCCCTATCAATAATCCGTTCAAATATACTTTTCTCAACCATAGCAACTTGGCTTCTTTTCACAAATATTCTCTAAGCACTAATAATAACTACCAATGGCTTGGTGTCTCAGTTTTATCCCATGTCAATTGCGGTTGAAGAATTAACTGTCCACCTTTCCGCCTTATATCTCCAATATGCTGATTAAAAGTTCCGCTTTTAAAATCTTCAAAGTAGAATTTTAAACTATGGGTAATCGTCGGAAATGCTATTTCCGACCAAGGGATCTCCGGTTCAGAAAATAATTTACATTCTAAGCTCTCTACACCTGGAGAAAAGTCTAGGTTAGTCAGTTGGGATAAGAAAATCATATAAACCTGATTAATTTCAGGAAGACTAAAGAGCGCAAATAGTTGCTCGACGACCACATCAGCACATGCTTCTTCTGCAGTTTCTCGTTTTGCCCCTTCAGCAATAGTTTCGCCATTCTCCATATAACCGGCTGGCAGAGTCCACCAACCATAGCGAGGCTCTATGGCTCTCTTACATAGGAGGATCTTGTCCTCCCATATTGGAATACAACCTGCAACTATTTTAGGATTTTGATAAAAAACCTCACCGCATTCACCGCAGACGTCACGTGCCCGATCCTCACCCGAAGGAATCGTTCTCTCGATCCTGGCAGAACCGCACTTACTACAGAAATTCACCGTTCATCTCCCTCCTAAGTCTCTATTCCCAAATCAATTTTTTTATGTACGCATCTTTCAAATAGACGGCCCCAGGCTAATGCAACTGCTTAATCTACGAAGAAATAGATTCGGTAGGGGAAACAACCTTTGTGAACCAAAACTTTAATGTAAATTAGCGTAACATAAGCTAGAAAAAATAAAAGCCACTATAGAGTTTTACTTTTTCAACAAGTCAAAATGAGTCACCTAATGGAAAAATTTTCAGGTACACAGAACTTTGCCCATGGGCAGAATACCAAGACTGGGGTTTTAATGTGTAATCTAGGCACTCCAGATGCCCCAACTAAAAAAGCAGTTAAAACCTACCTCGCTCAATTTTTAAGCGATCCAAGAATCGTCGAGTTACCTCGCTGGATATGGTGGCCAATTTTACATGGAGTAATCCTCAACACCCGTCCTAGGAAATCTGCGCGGGCCTACCTAAGTATCTGGGGAAAGGAAGGCTCTCCACTTCTCACTTCGTCTAAAAAAGTAGTCTCAAAATTAGACTTGCTCTCAAAAGAGGCAGGCTACTCCGAGATAGAATATGCCCTTGGCATGAGGTACGGCAATCCGTCAATATCTGATGGTATTGACGAGCTTCGGAACAAAAATGTAAGGCGTATTCTGATTTTTCCAATGTATCCACAATATGCATCTGCTACTACAGCTTCCACATATGACGCGGTATTTAACCACTGTAAAACTCTAAGGTGGGTTCCAGAAATCCGATTCGCTTCGGATTATCACCAGAATCGAGCCTATATAAATGCTATCTGCGATTCAATCCTCACGCATTGGTCTAAAAACGGGAGGAGTGAACGTCTATTATTGTCTTTCCACGGTATACCTAAAGATACATTTTTAGCGGGAGACCCTTACTATTGTCAATGCCAAGCAACTGCGCGATTGATTACTGAACAACTCCGTTTAAAGCCAAATGAATGGAAAATCACTTTTCAGTCGCGGGTAGGACCCAAAGAATGGTTGGAGCCATATACCGATAAAACCCTTATGGAATGGGGAGATGAGGGTCTAAAAAAAGTAGACGTGATCTGTCCAGGGTTCGCAGTAGATTGCCTTGAAACCTTGGAAGAAATCATGATTCTTAATCAAGAGAACTTCCGTCGACATGGAGGTGAAGAGCTAAATTATATACCCGCTCTTAACGAATCAAACGGGCACATTTCGCTATTACATGAAATCATTACTGGGCACTTGGGAAATTGGCTTGGATCATCCGACCAAACGGAAGAGTTGCGAAAAGCGATATTAGAAAGAGCTTTATCGGCCGGAGCCGAACAGTAGAGCGTCGGAGACTCTAATTAAAAATAACGGAGTCCTTTAAGCTAATTGATAAGCGTTTCGGAAAGTTCTAAAGGACATGCCGTAAGCTATCCTCAAGAGGCTTTCTCATCTGGGTTCCTACTTGCTCAGGGAAACCATACCAAAAAAGCCCAACTGGGCGTTCTGCATCGCTATCAAAGCCTGCAGCTTGAGCAAATTCAATAGTCGAAACCACCTCGCCAGTAGTCCATTTAACTCCAACGCCTTGCTCCCATAAATACAGCATGAAATTCTGAGCGACACAACAACAGGCGGCATAATCCTCCAGCTGTTTCTTCTCATCGTGGCTTTTGAGAACAGTCATGACTAACCATCCAGGCACTGCCGACCACCGCCGACTTTTTATAGCAGCTACATGCTCACCTTTCGCAGACGTAATTAGTGTGGAATTGACTTCTATAATTTTGCTCTTTGCCTGATTGCCTAACAAATAGAAGCGCCAAGGTTCCGTTAGGTAGTGATTAGGTGCCCATCTCGATATCCGCAACGCTTCTTCGATTAAAGTGTCGGGAACTTTTTCTTTTTTAAACGTGTGAATAGTGCGGCGGTTCAAAATTATATCGGCTATACTCAATTTTTCGTCCTCTAATGTTGAGAGTGCGCTTCAGTAAAAGAATAGTTGCAAAGAAGCAGAAGCTTTTAAAGCATCTCAAAAACATTATTCAGGTAACAGTTTTGCAGAGAAACTAATGCTAAGAAACGAAGCATCAATTATAATCCCAGAATAGCACATCGACTAGAGACAATTTAAAAATTTATAGGCGTGAACACATGAAGCAGAAAGTTATTGGTTTATTCGGTGGCAGTGGGTTCGTAGGGCAAAGCCTTGCCTTTTTTCTAGCTAAGCAAGGATATGCCATTCGTGTGTTCACAAGACGTCGGAAAGATACTCGGCACCTCTGGATGAACTCTAGTATAGAAATTATAGAGATTGATCTGGAAAACCAAAAACATCTTGCTGAGGCTCTTTCAGGCTGCTCTTCTATAGTCAATCTAATAGGCATACTCAACGAAAAAAAAGACAACGGAAAAGAATTTATCCACGCCCATGTTAGGACGCTTGAAAACATATTATCCGCATGCGCTGCCGCACGAATCAGTAATTTCGTCCAAATTAGCGCCCTGAATGCTGACATTAACGGTAATAGCTTTTACCTCAAGAGCAAAGGAATGGCTGAAGATTTGTTGAAAAATGTCTTCAATAAAAGCTCAGATTTGCCCACGGCCTTTCCCAATAGTATTGCGATAATAAAACCTTCCGTAATTTTTGGTGATAAAGACGCATTTACAAACAAGTTCGCATCACTTCTAAAATATATACCTTTGTTTTTTCCTCTCGCAAAAGGGGATGTTAAATTTCAACCTGTATATGTCGGTGATCTCACAGCCCTCATCTTTAAATGTATAGAGAAACCTGACCAAGGAGTTTCGACTATTCATGTTGGTGGTCCGGAAATATATACGCTAAAAGAAATTTTATCTTTAATCGCCGATATAACAGGCCAGAAGACTACAGTAATTCCTCTGTCAAATTTTCTCTCTTGCTTACAAGCTAATTTTCTTGAGTATGTTCCTGGGAAACCGTTTTCTCGGGACAATTTACGATCTCTTAGCAAAGATTCTATTTGCCCTTCTAGTACAACGACCACCAGTGAAAGAATAGAAATACAGTCTACTTCTATGAAAAATATTCTCCCTACCTACCTTAGTTCTGAATGAGTACGGAAACAATACCTGATAGATAGAGGCGATCAGCAAAGAAAAAAATGAAAATTTATAAAGTAGGTGGTGCAGTGCGCGATGGATTGCTTAATGTACCGGTACAAGATCAAGATTGGGTAGTGATCGGATCTACTCCAGAAGAACTTCTCAAACTAGGGTATAAGAAAATAGGAAAGGATTTCCCAGTCTTCCTACATCCCGAAACTCACGAAGAATATGCGCTTGCGCGCACAGAACGGAAGACAGGTCCAGGATACGCAGGATTCGATACTTTCTTCTCTCCCGACGTTACCTTAGAAGAAGATTTAGCGAGAAGAGACTTCACAATTAATGCAATGGCTTTAGATCAAGACGGGGAAATAAATGACCCTTTTTGTGGTCAAGAGGACCTTAAAAAAGAAATTCTGCGCCATGTAACAGAGGCATTTTCCGAAGATCCTCTGCGTGTCATACGGGGGGCAAGATTTTGTGCCAAGCTTAATTTTACAGTGTCACCTAAGACAATCGTATTAATGCGTAAGATCGCCTTCTCTGGTGAGCTGTCTTCGTTAAAGAAAGAGCGCCTATGGAGAGAAATTCAAAAAGTACTAGAAACTTTTTATCCCCAGCGCTTTTTTGAAGTCCTCGAAGAATGTGATGCGCTAACTCGCGTCTTTCCAGAAATTGCGAACCTATTTAGATACGATGCGCTAAATTTTCCTTACACTGGGCAGTCCTTAAGAAAGCATATTATCGATAGCATCGCAGCTGGAGTGGAAGCGCATCTCACTCCACCAGCAATTTTTGCATTGCTTGCACAATATCTGTCAAAAACACCCTACTCCGCCCCAGAAGGGACGCTTCCGACTGACTATCACAAAATAGGCACTTTCTGTGATTCCATACGCACACCTGCACTTTACAAGAAAACGGCGATCAATCTTGCCAAGATAAATCCTATACCAACTGGTGATAAACGGTATTCTGCCTCCGCTCTCATTTCTTTATTTGAAAATACTGATGCTTATCGTAACCCATCAATTTTCAAAGAATCTTTGTCCGCCTATATAGTGGAGGAAAAACTGTTAAATCGGCAGTTCACAAATCGTTATCTTCCTCCGAGCGTGATTGCAAATACTCTTGAAGCAAGCGCCAAAGTTGACACATCAGAGTTCGTTGAACGGGGACTTAGAGGCCTTGATTTCGCTAAAGAGATACGTGGTGCGAGGTTCGAGAAAATTTTTTTAGCAATATGACAGCAGATTACTGAGAACCCCATAATTCTCTTAGCCTTTGGTCACGTCCACACCGATACCGATATAATTTATATCTTATAGGGTTCTTTTGATAGTAATCTTGATGATATGTCTCGGCTTCAAAAAATACTGAGACTGGGCGAATTTCAACAACAATTGCTTCGTTCCCGAAATAAGATTTCTCCAGATTTTCACGAGATTCCTCAGCTATTAACTTCTGAGCAGAACTATTAACGAAAATGATAGCCTTATACTGCAAACCGACGTCACAAAATTGTCCGTTACCCTGAAATGGATCAATATTTTTCCAATAAACCTCTAATAATTGTTCATAAGAAATTTTAGTTGGATCAAAAACAACTTGCACGACTTCAACATGACCGCTCATACCGCTAGAGACTATCTCATAGGTTGGATTAGGAGAAACTCCACCGGTATAGCCCGACTTCGTAGACAACACACCTTCCAACCGGTCAAAAGGATACTCCATACACCAAAAACATCCGCCGGCAAAAATTGCGGTATTAGAATTACTGTTAGCCCAACAAACCGAATAAAAGCTTGCCAACAGGAACACGAAAATAGGAAAAAAGCGGTATATTGGAAGATTTGAGAGTCGTTCTCTAACGGATAGATTGAACTTTATATATATACTGAATTTCTTAGCAAATAATTTAATCATACTAAATACACGAATAAAGCGACGCCAAGCAGTAACCGATAAATAACAAACGGCAACATCCCTATCTTCTCAATAAGGGATAGAAAAATAGATATACAAAGGTACGCAGCAGCAGCAGAAACTGCTGTAGTCAGGCACAAAAAACCCCAATGCATTTCACGAGCTGAGGTCACGATGGTCATAAATTCTAAGCTTACGGCAGCCAGAATGACAGGGATCGCAAGTAGAAAAGAGAACCGGGATGCGGCCTCTCTGGAAAATCCTAGCATTAGAGCTAACGAAATCGTTATACCAGATCTTGATACTCCAGGGACTAAAGCAACTGCTTGAGCTAGACCGACAAGCAAGGCATCACGCGAGTTAAGACTAAACATCTCTCGCTCTCGCTTACCATAAACATCAGCTGCCCATAAAACTATAGCGAAGAAAACGGTCGAAGTTGCAATCACATGAGCGCCTCTAAGCTCAGTTCTGACAAAATCCTGACCGAAAAATCCCACAATCATTACGGGAATAGTTGCCATAAGGAGCATGTGTAGCAATTTTTTATGGTCAGGAAAAGAAGCGTCTCTTTTACGTATACCAGGAGCGGCGTATATTAATTTCTTCAAATCGTCTCTAAAGAATATTGAAACTGCTATCAAGGTCCCTAAGTGTGCAGCTAAGTCAAAGCTCATGCCCTGATCTGTCCAGCCTGTTATGATTGGAATCAAAATAAGATGCGCGCTGCTGGATACTGGGAGGAACTCAGTAAACCCCTGTAAAAGCGATAGGATAATTATTTGCGCTATGTCCATAGTGTCTATGCCTTTATACGCTCAACCTAATCTATGTCGTTCATCGTGCATGAAACCTGACATCTTCATAGAGGGGTCAATGTTACGAGATAAGGCCATGAACTTGAAATTCTCTCCCATGTGAGTAGGTAAAAGTAATCGCTTAGCTTCTTGTGCCAACTTATACGTTTCAGCCATACCCTCACCGCTTGTCTCAACGATCATTTCCTGAATCTTGCTCCCGATTAGGAAATGAGCCTGGCTCGTGTAACCTTCCACGCGCATCCCAACACAGTCAGCACGTTCCGCCAATTCAGTGAAGTTTACTGAAGCCGTGAGATCTTGGAGCCCAAAAAGCTGAAACGGATTATCGTGTACTTGATGTCTAAAGTGGCATTGTAATGTGCCATCTACCCGTTGATGGTGAAAAAATTCAGGGCCCCCATAGCCATAGTCGCTTACAATTAAGACCCCTTGCTTAAAGTAATCCTTAATGCTCCCGAACCAGCTTTCCATCCCCTGAATCAAGTCAGAGCAGTAACCTAAAGGATGCTTTCCCAGAAGCGCTCGTACCTCGTCGGGAACAGCGCAATCCATAATTGCCCAGTCTAGCTGGCCATTTTGTAGGCTAACACCCATTTCTTTAATACCAGTCTTGGACACGACAAATCTTTTTGCAGGCATGGCATCAAAAACTTCGTTAGCAATAACTACGCCCTTGACCTCATCTCGAGGATGATCTGTTAGCCATGTAATACGTTCAAGCTGCTCGGGCATTTCTTCAGCAATGAGTTTTTTCTGCCTGGCTCTTAAGCTGGGACTAGGCTCGACGATGATATAGCTAAAATCTAATACAGCGTGCTTTTTTAGATATTCCCTAAGTATAGTGACTGCTAGACGGCCAGTTCCAGCACCGTATTCGATGATGTCTCCAGGAATACTTTGAAGGATCTCAAAACATTGGCTTCCTAAACACCGTCCAAAAAGCTCTCCGCTTTCAGGAGCGGTCACAAAATCACCTGTTGGACCAAAAATTATATTTTCCGCAGTGTAGTAACCATGTTCACTGTAAAGTACTAGATCCATGAATGTATCAAATGGAAGCACTCCGCCCGAACACCGACCGAGCACATGAAGTACGTACTCGTATACAGCCTCTGATCGTTCTAGATCTTTTGGTGGGATATCATGTAAGCTTAAATCTATTTGTGTCATTCGTTTTACATCTTCTTATCGAGTGTTCTGGGAGCTAACAAAATCATGACTGATACCAACACGCCTTTAGCACTAGTTACCGGAGCTGCCAAACGTATCGGCGCAGCTATCGCGACTGAGTTACACGATGAAGGTTATAACATAGCGATCCATTTCCATATGTCTCGACATGAGGCCTACGAATTGGCGGCTGTATTGAATGATAAACGCGCAGCCTCAGCATTCACAGTAGAACAAGATCTTAGTCATGAAAGTGCAGCCAAAAACCTTATCGACAAGTTACTTCAGCAGTCTCAGCGACTTGATCTCCTCGTCAATAATGCTTCTATTTTTAAAAGTTCTTCTGGAGTTAACAGTGGAAATGTAAGCGAGCTCTGGGATCAAATGCAGACTATTAATCTGAGGACTCCTTACTTACTTGCGATTCAGGCCGCTTCTTTACTAAGAAAGAGCAATGGATCAATTATTAATATAACGGACATCAATGCCGAGCGGCCAAGAAAAGACTATACCGCTTACTGTGCTTCAAAAGCCGGTTTAGTGTCAATTTCAAGGTCTCTTGCCATAGACCTTGCGCCAGAAATCCGGGTAAATTGTGTCGCACCAGGGGCAATTCTATGGGCATCAAGCGAAGACAGTAAAACTCAAAAGGAAGCCATTAATTCAACACCGTTACAACGGATAGGGAAACCTTCAGATATCGCCCAAGCAGTAAGATATTTAGCGGGGGCACAGTACGTTACAGGACATATATTGAATGTTGACGGGGGTAGGATCCTAAGAGGCTAGTCTGCCAAGAAAAAATGCTCCAGCCACCATGTTTGTGTAGTATCTCCAAACCACCACTTCTGACGATCGATAACCGTTTTGATAACGCCGGTATCAATCGGGTAATAATCAATTTTTACAGTAACTAAGCCTTCCCGGCCATTATCCGCAACTAGTGAGCTAAGTACTTCATAAGTGAGAACACGATGTGAATTCACTCTCTCCAGTGACAGGTCTGACAGATTCCCCGAGCGCTTCCGAACTGATTTCAAAGCCTCTTCAAAATACCCATATCGGACATTTTTGGCGTAAACGGCCGTTCCAGCTTCAAACGAAAGCACTCGGGAGTCTTTTTTCGTCGGAATAAGTATTTTGAACGAATCAGAATGAACAGAAACCTCGGCCCGAGCCATCTCAGTTAAGTGGCTCACACTCGAGCAACTAGAAAGCAAATAGCCAACTAGTAAGCAAAAAGCCAAATTAGAAAGAATATGTAACGTACGATTCACTTAATATTTCTCGTACATCAAGAAGTTTCACTCTGCTTCAAACGCATTCACTACCGCTTACCCAAGCGGCATTTAAATCGGGGATGAGATCTTTGAGCGGAGGAAGAACATATTCGTTCCCGCTAAGCTCAAATTGTTCTGCAAAAATCTGGTTTAGCCCACCTAAAGTATTATCTTTTCGAATAAAAAGGATATCTAAGTCCAGATGTACCTGTCCACGCAGCTGATCGGCCTTATTACGCCCACAGGCCATCTCGATATCCTGTAGCTGCTCCTTCAATCCTTTCGTCGGAACCGGACAATGAAACTGGACGACTAAATTCCAGTAATCCGCACCTAACCCTAGGATATCGTTACTTTTATATATTTGGGAAGTCTTTACCTGGGAAAAATATTCACCGATTAAAGAAACTCCAGAAGCAATGTTTTCACGTGGCAGGTAGTTGCTTCCAATACAAACGTATACCAGTGGTAAAGAGCTAGTCAAAAACGTACCCCTCGCTCGATTATTATGCCAACATCTCTGACGTCATCTAAAACACCCTGCTTGCTAATAGTAAGCTTTAGCCAGCGAACTCCGAATTCTTTAAGGATTATGTGAGAAATTTTGTCTGCCAATGCCTCTAAAAGCTTGAACTCACTTTTACGAGTAAAGTCCATTACACGATCATTGACTGCTTTGTAGTCGACCGTCTTAGATAAATCATCAGTTTCGCCAGCAAAAGAGATATCTACACCCATTTCAACCTGCATTACAAGAGTTTGTCGTATGCGCCTCTCCCACTCCCAAACCCCGATCACTGTGTCGACTCTCAGATCGTTAATAAAAATTATATCCATAACTTAATTACAAAATATATTTAACATATGATGATATTATCAGAATTACTAAATATTTAATGCTGTTAAAAAATGGGTTGTAAGAAAAAATGGTTCTGAATCTCTGCCTTCCTGCCCTAGCTTATTTAATGGGCTCGATATCTTCCGCAATTTTAATCAGTAAGTTCATGGGCATCTCTGACCCTCGTGAAATTGGATCTGGAAATCCAGGTGCTACAAATGTCCTAAGGTACGGCGGCAGGAAAGCTGCTTTTTTCACACTATTGGGGGATGCTAGTAAAGCCGCCTTGCCCATTATTCTCGCGCAAGCGCTGGGAGTCACCGCAAGTATCGCAACAGTAGTTGGCCTATGTGCGCTGATTGGCCACATGTACCCTATTTTCTACCAGTTTCAAGGCGGCAAGGGTATTGCCACCATGATCGGGATGACCCTTGCGCTAGACCCACTTTTGGGGGGCTCTTTTATTGCTTGCTGGCTGTGCATTGCCTTCCTATTAAGATATTCTTCTCTTGCGGCACTGGGGGCCGTCCTACTAACACCATTATTCGCATGGCAACTAGGTCAAGATGCCGTCTCTATAAGTCTACTTACCCTAGCAGGGTTGCTTATATTTGGTCGGCATAAGGCCAATATAGAAAGTTTGCTCGCCCATACTGAGAAAAAAATCGGAGGCAAGTACTAACCGATAACTCTCGAATCGAAAAATTATGGCGAGCTCAACTCGTTTAAAGGCCAACGTGCTCTAACTGCTAGCTCGGTCTTATCTCTCTCTCCAAGACCCATCCGCCTATACCCCACATAAGCAATCATTGCTCCATTGTCAGTGGTGAATTGCATAGAAGGGAAAACGATCCTTACATCTTCTTCTTTACCCAACATCTCGAGGCCATTTCGTATGTCTTTATTAGCACTCACCCCACCTGCCACAACCAACTTCTTTGCACCACTTTGACGTATCGCTCTTCGACATTTCACGACAAGCACGTCAACAACCGCATCTGTGAATCCTCTGCAAACATCCGCTTTTAAGGCAGCATCTATGGGGTGTTGTGCAATAGTGTTGCGTACATGTGTCTTCAACCCGCTGAAGCTAAAGTCAAGACCAGGTCGGTTAACCATAGGGCGAGGGAAGTCAAACCTATCTGGGTCCCCAGACTTAGCCAGCTGCTCTACTAACGGCCCCCCTGGGTAACCCAAATCGAGCATTTTCGCAACTTTGTCAAAAGCCTCTCCCACAGCATCATCAAGCGACTCCCCTAAGACCTCATAAGAACCTAAGCTAAAAGCATCAACCAACAATGTATGTCCTCCAGACACCAGTAGTGCTAAAAAAGGCATGTCGATCGGAACTACTTCATCAATCATAGGGGCTAGCAAGTGCCCCTCCATGTGATGTATCCCCAAAGCGGGCACATCCAAGCCCCAAGCCAATGACTTCGAGAAGCCTGCGCCTACCAATAAAGCTCCCGCAAGTCCCGGTCCTGCTGTATATGCGACCCCATCTAGGTCTTGCAATCCAATCCTTGCTTCTTCAGTCGCCTGGTTTACCAATAGCCCTATTTTCCGTATATGGTCTCGAGATGCCAGTTCTGGAACGACACCACCGTACTTAGCATGCATTTTGACCTGACTAAAGACTACATCCGACAATAATCCATGTTCACTGTCGTATATAGCTACGCCAGTTTCATCACAAGAAGTCTCTAAACCCAGTATTTTCATGAATTAACCGTCCAAATTTACATAAATTCTGTACTTCAACGCCGATTACCGATATATTTCGCGACCGACATCAAAAACAATCACTGTTAGGAAATAAGATAAGTATGCCAAATATCCGTGTCCGAGAAAACGAACCGTTTGATATTGCTTTGCGTAGGTTCAAACGCGCGTGTGAAAAAGAAGGAACGCTCGCAGAAGTTCACAAACGTGAGTTTTATGAAAAACCCACTCAAGTAAGAAAACGAAAAGCTGCAGCTGCCGTTAAAAGGTGGCAGAAAAAAGCTTCTCGAATGATTATTCATCGCAAACGCCTTTACTAAGCAACTCTTTTCTGCGAATCATGCCTGATTTAAAAAGCCAAGTACTAGCTGACGTAAAATCGGCGATGAAAAGCGGTGAAAAGGAGCTCCTGGGTGTATTGAGACTCATATCAGCCGCCTTCAAACAGCATGAAGTCGACAAGCGAGAAGATGTAGGCGACGAAACGGCTGTTGTCATTCTAACGCGCATGGGTAAGCAAAGACGTGAATCAATCGCACAATTCGAAGCGGGAAATAGAGACGATTTAGCTCAGCAAGAAAGGACAGAGCTGGAAATCATACAAAAGTACCTGCCCACGCAGCTTTCGGAAGATGAAATGATAAAAGAAGTCGAAGCAGCTATTCATGAAGCAAACGCGGCCGCAATGAGTGACATGGGCAAAGTGATGGGTCTTCTTCGCAGCCTAGCCGGACGAGCAGATATGTTGGCAATCAGTACACTAGTGAAGAAAAAACTAAGCCCCTAATAGAATTCTCGCTTCCAGCTAGAGCTTATGCTGTCTACAATGGGGAATGGCAGGACGTATCCCAGAACAATTTATCGATGACTTAGTGAATAGAATCGATATTGTTGATTTAATCGAATCCCACGTACCCTTGCGTAAAGCTGGAAAAGGCTTCCAAGGCCTTTGTCCTTTTCATAATGAAAAAACTCCAAGCTTTACGGTCAGTAGAGAGAAGCAGTTCTATCATTGTTTTGGTTGCGGTGCTCATGGGACGGCAGTTGGCTTCCTAATGTCCTACAAAAACATAGATTTTCTCGAAGCAATTGATGAGCTTGCTGAGCACGCAGGGCTAGAAGTACCCAGAGACAAGTCTTTCACCAAGAGCTCTGAAAACAGTAAAGAGTTATTGATCACTTTAGAGCAAGCGCAGACTCATTTTCACTTATGCCTTCGTGAATCCAATGATAAAACAAGAGCCGTTGATTATTTAAAAAGCAGAGGAGTTTCCGGAGAAATAGCGAAAACTTTCGGCATCGGCTTCGCTCCCGACGGATGGAGTCATCTGCTAGACACATTCAAAAAAAAGCAAGGCAGCGAAACTTTGCTGGAAAAATCTGGGCTTATTATAAAAAAAGACAACGGTAGCCACTACGACCGTTTTCGTGACAGAATCATGTTTCCTATCCATGACAAAAGAGGTCGCATCCTAGGGTTTGGGGGAAGACTCTTAGGTGACGGTGAACCCAAATACCTTAATTCGCCTGAAACCACCGTTTTCCACAAAGGGAAAGAGCTATACGGCTTGAAACAAGCCCTAGCTTCAGATGCGGGGGCAGACAGCCTTATTGTCGTAGAGGGTTACATGGACGTCATAGCCCTCCATCAAGCAGGGATGACAAACACTGTCGCGACCTTAGGGACGGCTGTGACCCCTGATCATCTTGACAAGTTATTTCGTCATGTACCACAAATTGTGTTTTGCTTCGACGGCGATAATGCCGGACGCAAAGCCGCCTGGAAAAGCCTAGAGTTGTCATTATCTAAGCTGACTGGTAATCGAGAGGTTCGCTTTGCATTTCTTCCTGATGGACACGATCCGGATAGCGCTGTCAGAGAGTTTGGCCCTGCAAATTTTTTCAAATCGTGTCAGATGAAAAGCTTATCAGAATATCTGATTGAAATGCTCAAGAAAGACGTCGACACAAGCTCTGCTGAAGGGAAAACTAGGCTAATATCAAAGATTAAACCATATGTAACGAAAATCCCTGATACAACTCACCGTACTGCATGTGCTCAGCGACTCTCACACGAGACAAAATTTGACGAAAATATAGTTAGACAAGAGCTAGGGCTGACAATAACGACAAGAAAAAAATACCCAAAAGAGAGCCGAGGGTTAGGAAAATTCGCAAGCCGCTCACTACAAGAGCATGCGATAACTATCTTGATGAACTTTCCAAAACTCGCGCAGAAAATAGATCAAGAAACTGTTCTATTCCTCGGTGAAAATTTAGAAAACCTCAGCGACTTGATTACAGTTTGGGAAGCCATGCACAACGAAAGTCTCACTGCTGCTAGGGTTCTAGAGCGTTTCCGTGGAGACACCATCGAGAAAGTTCTCCTAAAAGCTGTATCTGTAGAGTCTAACTTAGATGAATCAGCTAGCGAAAAAGAACTGGAAGGCATATTTGAGAAATTGCGGCTAAAAGCGCAAGAAATGAAATTTGAAGCTATAAAAGCAACTCCTTTTTCACAACTATCAGAAGCTCAGAAAGAAACGATGAGAGGTTATAAACGAAAGTAGTCCTAGCAGTATCCACAAAGCGTATTCAAAATAGGTCTGTTAATAAGAATAATTAGGCCACATTGGTATATTTTTCTATACGGGGCAATATTTTAGATCGTATAATCTAGGGTCTGGCAATTTTTTAACTTCGACCCAATTAGAAACCTCGGCATACTCGCTTTGGAAGGCATTAGCACAATACTTATGGAAGCAGAAGAAAAAGATAAGAACACTCCGCAGTCTCAACTGAAATTGTTGATCGCGAAGGGAAAAGAGCAAGGATATTTGACCTACCACGAGGTTAACGATCACCTCCCCAGCGATATAGTAGATCCCGAGCAAATCGAAGATATTGTCAACATGATTAATGACATGGGGATTACTGTTCATGAAATAGCTCCTGACGCTGATGACATTATCATTAATGGCACAGGTGTTGACGACGATGCTGCAGAAGAAGCGGCGGCTGCACTGGCATCCGTTGATAACGAATTCGGCAGGACAACTGATCCTGTGCGGATGTATATGAGAGAAATGGGAACGGTAGACCTTCTCACGCGAGAAGGCGAAATAAAAATCGCTAAGAGAATTGAGAATGGGCTTAAGCAATCCCTCTATGCTATTGCTGAATTTCCAGAAGTACTGCAAAAATTTCTATTTTTCTACGGAAAGTACAAAAATGAAGAACTAAAAATCAATGACATAATGAGTGGATTCATGGACTATGATGCCCCAATTCAGTCCCTCACTAAGCCTACAGACGACAATGACGACGATGATGACGATGAAGTAAAAAATGTGTTGGACCTCCAAGACGTCGACGACCGAATCAAAGCTCTCGAAAAACTCATTAAAAAAGCAAACACTTCTTTTAAAAAACACGGCAGAGCGCATGCAACAAGTGTTGCACTTAGAGCGGAAATGCAACAAAAATTTGTTGAGTTCAAGTTAAACCCCAAACTGACTCAAAAACTCGGTGACGAGGTACGTAAGATAATTCGTGACGTAAGAAAATCAAAACTAATCATTTTTAACATCTGCGTAAAGGAAGCAAAGATGTCTAAAAAAGATTTTCTCGCCATCTCTAAAGGAAACGACACTGATCTGAAATGGGTGACTAAACTAGCAGCACAACGAAAACCGTATGCAGCGACAATCAAAGCAAACCTAGATATTATTGCTACAGAACAAGAAAAACTTGCCGTTATTGAAAAAGTTAATGCGCTAGAAATATTAGAAATAGAAGCGCTGAATCGTCTCATGTCTACCGGTGAAGCAAAAGCAAGACGCGCAAAAAAAGAAATGGTCGAGGCGAATCTCCGCCTAGTTATTTCCATAGCAAAAAAGTATACGAATCGAGGCCTTCTATTTTTAGATCTGATTCAAGAAGGTAATATCGGCTTAATGAAAGCAGTGGACAAGTTCGAATATCGTAGAGGGTATAAATTCTCAACCTATGCAACTTGGTGGATTAGACAAGCGATCACGAGATCTATAGCTGACCAGGCAAGAACTATAAGAATTCCTGTGCATATGATTGA
>CALKCL010000039.1 GCA_938082545.1 uncultured Gammaproteobacteria bacterium | reverse complement strand
CATATAGCAATGATATTTTCTAACGAACTCGCAATCAAAAATACGGAACTTTTCGACTCGACCATCATAGGGCGTACTGGATCAGGTACCAGCTGTTGGACTATTGCTGGGAAAACTAGCTTTTCTGGTCAGCTGGCGTCTATCACTGAACAAGACACTAATGACCGCTCGACTCTAGCCATGAACTGTGGCACCGCAGATGCGGCTGCCCCTGTATTCAATAGTGAAGTCTTCGACTCCTTTGGAGAAGACGAGACTTTCAGTGCCGATACTGATCAAGAGACTTATGACCTCGAAGGTATACAAGCCCGCTTGTTAAAAGCAGACAACAAGACAACCTCAACCAGTGCAAGCGAATCTGCCCGTATGATGATGGTAATAGTCCAGGATGTAACTATCACAGATGTAACAAGTTCCATGAATCTGGCTTTTAAGCTAACAGATGCCGTTAGCGTAGATTTAGAACTAGGCGGTGACGATAATATCTACGCTTTAAAAAATGGCGCAGACCCATTCCAAGTAGTAGTCACAGTTCAAGAGTGAGAGGACGGTCCGAACAGGTCAGGCAAAACCATTGGCAAAGTGCGTGATGCATAACGTGAAAAATAACTGTCTGCACTATTATTCCGTTTAATATAAAAATAAAGGCTTCTGACTAGGTCCTATAGTAGGCAGAGAGTTAGGAAGGCTGGTGCATATAAGGACTTTGATAGCAGGCCTATGACTCACGTACCTGAACTAGATCTGAACGCGTGCGAAACTTCATTAACAGACTAATTTGCGCTCGCACCATCGGTGTTCCGTATCAGTCTATATCGTCAGCTTTAGAGCTTAGGTTCGGCTTCTGGGGTTTTATTTTGCTGGAGCATAACAAATTGGTGATGCAGCCGTTTGGCATGAAAGAAAAGAACTAAGATAAAGATTGTTGTCAGATGAAAAGAGTAACCGGCTACAAAATTATATAGGCCATGAATACAGATAGGTATCAGTAACGCCTTAGCATAATTGTTTCCGCCTTTATAAAAATTGGCCATCCCAAAATAAAACCCCATAATAACGCCACACATTGCATGCAGCGGTATTGCGGAGAAAGCTCTCAAAATAGCGACATCTTGACCATGCTCTATGAACCGGGTCACATATTCGTAGTTCTCTAGCGTAGCAAACCCTAATGACACTAAAACGCCGTAGACAATAGCATCCATGGGCTCATCGAAATAATTTTGCTTTCTCACATAAAAGAAAAGAACCATATACTTTAACGATTCTTCTGTAAGCCCTGCTAAATAATGTCGATTACTGCCTTCCGGTATCAGCAAGGCGTTAAAGTACCCGGCAAAGCCCGTAATGAAAACCCCCAAAAGAAACACTGTAACGATTGCAGAGATTGGCTCACTAAACTTATCTGCCTTGCTTATATAAGCGAGTATTAAAATCGGTGGAGCAAACGTCAAAAAGAAAAGCGTAATATTCATCCCATCTACGATCACATATATCATGTGGGACGTACAAGCTTTTTTAACTAAACCTCTAAAATACTTAATTAGATAAGTAAGCAGATCTGTTAAGGCAAAGTAAGTAACGTGTTATCCGTGCAATTAACTAAGTGGAAGCATAAATATGGCTCTACCCATAATTACTAAAATAGCCTTATTTCTAGGGTTAGTGGTACTAACGGGGTGCCAGCAATTCGGTTCAAACCCGGCGGGGCCAGATCTGGAGATTCTTCAGAAATCAGCCCACTATGACAAGATCGGTGGTGTTTTTGTAAACCGTAAACGCGACATCATGAGTAATATTGGAGACGACATTAACTTTTGGGACGATCCTTTCGGACGCGACATGCCTAATTATCTTTTCAACCCGAACCAAACCTCCCCAAGTAGTTTGATGCCAGAAGACCGAACCACTGACATGAAAGCCTTCCTTAATAGTAGCAAGACTATCAAATTCATTTGGCTTGGACACTCTTCAATTTTATTATCGATTGATGGAAAAACGGTATTAATTGATCCTGTTTTCTCAGAAAACGCCTCTCCTTTCTCTTTCATGATAGATCGCTTTCAACCACCGGCTCTAGACATCACTGATCTTCCGCCTGTCGATTACATAGTTATTTCTCATGATCATTATGATCACCTCGACATGAACACAATTAAGTATTTTGCAAACACGGACGTTACTTTTATTTTGCCGCTTGGCGTTGGCTCACACCTTAAATATTGGGGCGTTCCTCCGTCTAAGCTGGTTGAACTCGATTGGTGGGGCGAACTTGAAGTTGAGGGCCTCACATTTATTGCGACTCCCGCGCAACATTTCTCAGGTCGGCTTGGTCTCATCTCAACAATGGAAACGTTATGGGCATCATGGGTAATAAAAAGCGCAACTGATAGCATTTATTACAGTGGAGATTCTGGTTATGACACGCACTATAAAACTATTGGTCAGCGGTTCGGCCCATTCGATTTAGTATTTATGGATAGTGGCCAGTACAACGAGCGCTGGCGGACTATGCACAATATGCCTGCGGAAATGATCAAAGGATTCACGGAGCTTGGCGGGCGTTATTTGGTGCCCGTACATTGGGGCATGTTTAATTTATCTCTTCACAATTGGTATGACCCCGCCGACGAGGCTACCGTGCGGGCAAAACAGCAACAAATACCATTGATTACTCCCCGTCTGGGTAAATTGATTACATTAGAAAATCCGCCACTTTTTGATGAGTGGTGGAAAGAAGTCAAATGAGGGTTATGCTAGACAGAGTGAAGTTACTTCCGTAACGCAAGAAATCCCATTCAATAGACAAAGTTTGACTCTTGCACACAATTACATACTATACCCCTTATGGGTATAAAAAGTAGCGCTCTATTAATATTACTGTTTCTCTCGGTAGACTGTTTTGCCAGGCCTGTATCTTATCCGGGCGGTTATACCTTCATGTTCAGGTCTAATTCTTTGCGGGACACCGCCTATCTTCATTACTCCCCCACTTCAAGAAATGCCGTAGGTGTCGAAGCTGTTTCTGACAAAGTATCGAATGATGATTATGTTTATCTTCGATACACCCGGCTACTGTTCCGGAAAAACCACCTCAAATCTCAGGGCAACCTTTACTTAAACGCAGGTATTTCCAACGACGGGTTCGATAATTTTTTTTACGGAGTCGAAGGTGATTGGGAAACACGAAGAATTTTCATCGGTTTTGGCTATAAGCGTACTGAAACAAACCAAATAGATATAGAAGAGAAATATTTCTTGGCCGGAGTTGCTCCTTATCTCGGCGATTATGGCGATTTGCACACTTGGCTAATGGTTAAGTTTAAAGAAAACTCGTATTCCGATGCTTCATCGCTGTATCCAGTAATCAAATTTTTTAAGGGAAACACACTTATGGAATTCGGTTACAGCGACAGTTCTAGTTGGGATATTCATCTCATGTATAGGTTTTAATAAAGGGTCAAAAAATGAAGTATTCACTCTTAGTATCGATTTTTCTTGTGTTATTCAATGGTATGCATGTTTACGCAAATACAGATAATCATGCTCACGCAGCCAAAGATACTCACATTCACAAAGAAATGTCTGACGGTTCAATAATACAAATAGAACAAGCGAAATTAAACTCTTTTTCGGAGGGTCTGGAGGGCGCAAAAATTTTAGTCGTCAGTGTCAAGGGTATGGTCTGTGATTTCTGTGCACGTGGGATAGAGAAGACTTTCAAACGAGATACTAGTTTACTTAAAATAGATGTAGATCTGAATTCCGGAAAGGTTTTAATGGCTTATAAAGCAGCTGCAAAAATTGATGAAAGCGGTATAGCGATGAAGATTAGAGACAATGGGCAAGAAGTCGTAAAAATAGACACGTTACAGTAAAGATGAAAGATAATTCTACAAACTATTTGACGCTTTTTGCTTCTGCATCGACATTGCTATGTTGCGGCCTCCCATCACTTTTTGTGCTGGTTGGAGCGGGAGCCTCTTTCGCAAGTTTGGTAAGCGCATTTCCTCTACTGATTGAAATATCAAGGTACAAAGTATACATCTCTGTAGGCGCGTTTATCATAATTTGTCTGGCTGGTTATGTTAACTATAAGACCAGCAAAGCCCCTTGCCCTATAGATATAGACGTAGCAAAAGAATGTATGCAAACAAGAAAGAGATCGCGATATATTTACTATTTCTCTGTAACGTTATTCTTGTTCGCATCAACGGTCACTTATATTTTACCGAGGCTATTTTAAAATGAATAATCCTTGTCATGATAAAGAAATAAAAAATCTGAATAGAATCGAAGGTCAAATCAAAGGAATTAAGAACATGATAGAGGAGAGAAAGTACTGCGTCGAAATTTTAAACCAAATTTCTGCAGCAAAATCTGCTCTTTCATCAGTCGAAGGGAAAATACTGAAAAGGCACATACGTCACTGTGTCAAAGAGTCGATTCTAAGTGATGAGCATTTCGATGAAAAGATTGACGAGCTGCTCAAGGTTTTAAAACGATAAGTCAATTGGTGGGCATGACATTCGCCGGTGATTTAGAACACTATTAAAAATATTTAATGAGCGAGACACATACTCTTAATGCTTGGCGCGTATTATCGGTCTTGTGTTGAAGTTTTCTCCCACAGCACAATTGAGATAGACAAGGTCTCCCTGCCTTGTATGTCTCTTTCTCCTCCGTTCTTTGGTGATAAAAATATCCCGAAAAACCAAAGAACGGAGCTTTCTATATTCGTTATTTAAAAACACCTACAACCGCCGGAGGCACCATAGTGACCGAGGTATCGGTCGCTAAGGTACTATCACGTAACCAGGAGCTGCAACTGCAAAGGCAGCGTCACGATCTGCCTCAGGCGGATAGATCCACTGGGTATTGATGGTCTGCTTCAGCTCTTTAGCTTCTTTCCTCTCCATACAAATTTCTCGACCCCATCCTTCTGTATCTACAGCGCCCCATGTTCCAAGATCAAGACAAGTCACATACTTTGATTGGCTATAAGGATGCATAGGCAATCCAACCAGTTCGGGTGCGGCATTGTAACCAGACACACGTCCCAAACTCAGCGCATGCTGGCAAGACATTGCTGTAATGTTGCCTTTGTCATCGGCTGCCACCATCGCCACGTCTCCAGTAACGTAAACAGAACTCCCTCCCTGTGCGCGCAAGTATTGATCAGCATAAACTCGGCCAAAACGATCGTGCTCACCCTCAATTTTCTGGGCTAGAGACTGAGCTCCTGGTCCTCCAGCCCAAATAACTGTATTGCTGGGTACAGAGACACCCGCATCAGTAATTAGGCCATCTGAGCTGATTGATTTGACCTTGGTCGAGCTCATAATTTCTACACCGCATTCGGTGAACGCTTCTTGGATTAAAGGTCTCGGTCCTGCACCGAGAGTAGGTCCAATCTCAGAAGATTGCTCTATTACCACCACCCTTGTTTTTTGGTCATTGCCAAAAATAGTGCGAAGACGCTGAGGTATTTCAAGTGCTGTCTCAATCCCGGTGAATCCCCCACCTATCACAACCACGGTGTTCCGAGCCACCGTGCTTTCCAGATCCGCTAGTCTTCTCAGGTGATTATCTAGCGTGACGGCTTCATGCAGTTGATCGACATTGAAGCTATGTTCTTTAAGTCCCGGGATCTCTGGGAGGTAAAGCTGGCTACCTGTTGCCAAAATCAACCTGTCGTACGAAAGAGCAGAGGAGGCCCCATCTGAGTTCTCGAATACGACATTATCCTTAAGAAGTATCGATTAACTCAACCGTGCCACACAGATGCTTTACACCGACTGCTGCTAGTAACGGTGTGATGTCCGGAGTCATTTCATCGAATGCTGTTTCATAAAAGCGAGGTCTAATGTGCAGATTAGTTGAAGGAGAGACCATCGTGATGTTTACGTCACTCTCTCTCCCTGCTAACGAGACGGCACGGGGCGCAGAAATAGCCGACCACATACCTGAAAAGCCAGAACGCGCGATGACAATTCTATTTTTCACTTCTCAGATTGCGTTGGAGACGTGACTAACAACGTCTTACCTCCACAAGATTATCGGAGTAACTAGGCGCATGCCCTAAATCGGAAAACTCCTGTGAACTCGTATGATTAGCGGTCCCATTATTAAGCTGATTCCAATACCCTAACGTGGTCAGCACTAGACCTTCGGGTATATCTTCAGATAGGTTAGCTACGGCTAAAAATTGTCCTCTTTCATTAAAAATTTCTACCTGTTCGCCATTTTTAATATTTCTCCTCATAGCATCGTCTGAGCTGATGAGCAAAAATTGATCGCCTTGACCTTTGATTTTATGTTTCATGTTTGCGTAGCATGAATTCAAAAAGCCGTGACTCTTAGGTGAGACCAGATTAAGAGGATACTGTTTCCCAAGGTCTGAATTGGAGGCCACTATTTCATGAGAAGGAATAAAGTCGGGTAAGTCATCTAAAGACTCGGCACCTTGAAAATCTTCATACATCTGGCGAAAAGGACCCACAACAAAATTTCCATTTTTAGCGATACTCGATTGAAACTCGCACTTACCCGAAGGCGTTGGGAAATTACCTTCCCGATGAGGCGCTCTATCCTCAGCAGCTCCCACATTGAGTCGAGCAAAACCATGTTCCCGCAGGTAATCAAGATCAATGCCTTCACAAACTGGCGACTCCCAGTCAATAAAGTATTCAAGACATTCACTGTCAGACCATTGAAATTCTTCTTCATCGAAACCCATATACTGAGCCAGTCGTCGAAATATTTCCCGATTTGAAAGCGCATCGCCAGGAGCGTCTACGCATTTAGTGTTGTATGTTAAATAGTTATGCCCCCATGAGAGAATAATATCCTCCATTTCAGCACCCATCGTGGCTGGGAGAATAATATCTGCGTAAGAAGCTGTATCAGTAATAAAGTGATCGGCAACTACCAAAAAGAGGTCGTCGCGCATTAGCCCTTCAATGACTTTGCGTGAATCTGGTGCTTGAGTCACTGGATTGGAGTTCCAACACATCAACGCATGCAGCTGCTTCTTATCGGATTGACCGGTCAAGACGTTTCCTATCTGAAGGTTGTTAATGACCTGAGTCCCTTCAGGAATCCAATCGGGTCGACACATTTTGTCAAACTGATAAGGATGTTCCCAGAATGGAAAGGCGAAGATCCCTCCCCCCACTTCCCGCCACGCGCCTGTCAAAGAAGGCAAACAGCAAACAGCTCGGATTGCCTGCCCGCCTCCTTGGTGCCGCTCCAAAGCTACCCCAATGCGGATGGCAGCTGATTTGGTGCCCGCGTATTGCCTAGCGAGCTCACGAATGTCCTCTGCTTCAATTCCAGTGACTTTAGACGCTTCCTCAGCACTCCAATCTTGAGCCCGCTCTTTTAATTCATTATATCCTTGCGTATATAGCTTTACGTAATCTTCATCAATGAGGTTTTCATCTATGATTGTGTGTATTAGAGCCATAGCTAGCGCCCCATCAGTTCCAACTCGAGGTGCAAGATGCCAATCAGCTTCTTTCGCTGTTCGAGATTTATAAGGATCGATTACGACGACTTTTGCTCCATTTTTTTGCGCTTTTTTGATCACGTGCCAATGGTGCACGTTAGTGCTGACACTATTGCAGGCCCAAATAAGAATGAATTTTGAATGTGCGAAACTTTCAGGGTCCATGCCACCACTGGGACCGTTCGTCATCAGCCAGGCAGTTGCTAAGCCAGAGCCACACATCGTTCGTTCCATCACGGAGGCACCAAGTCGATTAAAAAAAGCATCGCCACCATTTATTCCGTGCACCAAACCTTGATGACCCGCGTAACTGTATGGCGCTATTGACTGGGCTCCATATTTTTCTATTATACTCTTCCATCGTGTGGATATTTCAGTCAGCGCTTCATCCCAGGTAATTTTTTCAAACGAGTTTGTCCCTTTTTCTCCACATCTTCTCATCGGGTGTAATAGTCGATCAGAGTGATAATGACGTTTTTCGTAATCCTTCAATTTCACGCATAACCCACCTTGAGTGAGAGGATGATCAGGATTTCCTTTTGTAGACACTAACTTATTATCTCGGACTTCATAAATCATCGCGCAAGTGTCAGGACAGTCATGCGGACATCCCCCCGCATATTTAACAGTATTTGACATGAATGACGTTCCCCCTAATTCATTACAAAGCTCATGTTCTTTATTATCTACAAACGTAAAGTTCAAAGGGCTTAAGATTGTGTGAGCTGTGCTTCCATAAGAGAAGATAATACAACAACAACTGCATTTCCAACTCTGCGAACGAACGCCGCCTCTTTTCTGATCACAAAAGTGTTGTTGCCTATGTATTTTTAGAACGACAGGTTCTTCCCCTAAGACCGAGACTGAAACACAGATATTCTTTTAGCCAAAGGCTAATGCAGATCTAACTCTCGGTGTCGCTTTACGGCTCTAAATTTGAATAGATTAATCTCGAAAGATTCAATTTATCGATAAAAACTCACTCATCAATTTATTTACTTTTTCCGGACGTTCTTGTTGGATCCATTGGGAACCGTTTGGAATAAACTTTGTCTGCAGATCCACAACAAACTCAGACGTTTTAAGAGCCAAACCCTTAGAAAGTACTAAGTCTTGCTCTCCCCAAATCAGTAAGGTGGGTACGGTAATTTTTTCTCTGCTAGAGTCGGTGTTCGCCGTCTTAGGCGGGTATCTAAATAATGCTCTGTAGTAATTAATCATTGCAGTGAGCGTGCCATTCTGAGCTACATTTTTTCTATATACTTCTGTAACTTTCTGCGGGAACATCTCACTGTTAACGCTTGTTTTCTCCAGCATATGTCGAATAGGCATGGCATTATTTCTCCCCAAATACCACTCTGGAAGAAACGGTATCTGAAAAAAACACAGATACCAACTCATCAGCAGTTGTCGCAAGTTCAAGCCCTGCTTGAAAGCGACAGGATGTGGGCAGTTCATAATCACCAAACTCTTGAGGGGTTTTAGCTCTCTAGATGCAAAGATCCAAGCGAGAATACCTCCCCAGTCATGGGCTATAATAGTCACCTCGTCAGAGGTGCTAGCGTCAATCAAACCAACAATACCATTTAGTAGTTTCTCAATTGAATAATCGCTTACCTTCGCCGACTTATAAGAATTCCCATAGCCTCTCAGGTTAGGGGCCCAAACTTTATAACCCATACCAGCGAGTGCGGGGAGTTGTTTTCTCCACGAGAAATTGTTCTCGGGAAACCCATGAAGGCAAAGAGCAAGCTTGCCACCCTCCCCACAGCAGTCTACTTCGAAGGACAGCTCTCCGAGTTCGACCATCACTGTTTCAATTTCTGAGGAGCTCAATTTAATAGAGCTATTAATTGGTGACGCTTTAGTGAATGCACGTCACTAGCACATATTTAGCGAGGAACATGATCTATGAATCAATTTGTAGACATTCGGCCTAACACGCCACCCCATTTTATTTTTGACGCGGGGATTTCTTTTCTGGCTATATCCCAGACCTGATCATAGCGATACCAGGGTAACCCAGGGTATAGATGGTGAATAAGGTGGCGTGATTGCCCTAGCAGTAAAAAGCGATTAACTGCATGCGTATCAATCATTCCAGTTGCGCCGATCGGATCCGATCGTTGTTCTACACCTTGCACGTGATGAATATACGCGAACAAATAGACTAGGATTATCCGGCCTAGAAACATTGGCACAACAAAAGCGCATAAAAACTCAAGTGCGTAACTTGAGCTGAATCCGACTACGAAAACACTGATATAGAAAAACAACCCAGCACAAAATCGGACACGCTCGCCCTGTGGCCTTTCTGACCAAACACTTAGGTAGTAACGCGTCCATAGCACATCTAGAAAAGCCCAATTCAGAACTCTGTTGAACAACGGGGCGGAGATGAATCTTTCGTCAGGGTCACTTTGACTCTCTCCTGTACGTTGATGATGTGTAATGTGCAGAAATCTATACAAGCTAGTGTTGAACCCTGGAAGTATTAACTGCGCTGAGAGAGTCCCGAGGAGATCATTTAGCCACATCACTCTTGAGAACGACCGATGCGTCGCCTCATGTAATGGGGTAAAGCTAAAAAATATGATCGCTGAGTTAATAAGCATAAGTGGCATTACATTTAGCTCCCCTGCAAGATAGAAGCTCGTACTTATTGCGAAGCCTGTTAAAGTTAAAATCAAAATGAGAAAAGTGGGTAAGGCTAACAACGGAACCTGAAACGCATTCTGTAGTTCCGGCGTCTTCCGAATAGCATGAATGATTTTTCTCTGGGCTTTAGCTTCCACTTCACTCTCCTTCCTTAAACGATCAACTATGCTGTTTCATATTTAGGCTAATGAGACAAATTATCTGAATCTGGATCATGTATCGAGAAGATTTTTCTGACCGTTTCAATAACTGTCCAAGTAGCCACTTCGTTTTTCCTGGTGTAGAAAGTGTCATCGGCTGAATAATTATGTATCTCTCCGTTTTCACGGAGGAGCTGTATTTTCCCTTTTATTAGAGTGCACATCTCATCTCCGGGGTAAGTGTATTCGAATTCCCCAGGCGTGCATTCCCAGACACTAATCATCGTCCTCATCCCAAAGCCACCGACGTCAAAGCGGCCCGTATGGACAGGATTGCCTTCTATTGTGTTAACAAACGGCAACTCTTCCCTAGAAGGCCATGGCTCGAGGCCATCCTCATCCCTCATTTTGACATAATCAAACAATTGAAATTCTACCCAATGTAAATTCCAGTCTCTTTTTTATACTAATTGAATACAATAAAACTAAGCAAGCCTTTCCATCGCTGAACTTGTTCCTTAGAGTTTCTTATTTGATACTAGGTAGCCTTAGGGATTTTAATTTCAAATTGACCCGTGCCGACGGCTCTACAACAAACTATCGGCGTGGCACTTGATATATAATCAGGATATATCCTAGATATAACGAAGACAAAACACCAAAGCGTCTAATCTGTTTTTTTAAGGACATATAAACATTTGTATATTTGCCGACAACTATTATCTCTTTAGCGAAAAAATATCGTGAACCTTCTGGCGTTTATTTTCGAGTTATTGCCACTTATGGGTTTTTTTATTGGCTACAGCTTATACGGTATATTTTTTGCTGCGGCGGCAGGGATAGGTATTTCAGTAGCAGTTATCGGGATATCTTGGTATGGAGGGAAATACTTAGCCCCTTTCCCGATTTTCTCTCTGTTGATTACTATCATACTGACAGCAATGGCATTCTTATTGGGTGATGCTGTATTCATCAAAATGCAGCCTACTTTTTTTAACGGGTTGTTCTCCGCATTATTACTTGGTGGACTTTTAATTGACAAGCCCATGATGCGTTCGTTTTTTTCCAAGCAATTCCAGCTCTCAGACCGAACATGGCATCAGCTCAGCTTTCGCTGGGGCTGTTTCCTTTTTGTTCTGGCAATTGCAAATGAAATCGTTTGGAGAAACAATTCAGAAGCATTTTGGGTTGGCTATAGAACTTTCGTCGCCGCGCCAGCAGTTCTTGTTTTCATGCTGTCACAGTTGCCCCTAACTCTGAAGGGCCGGACGTAATCTAACAGCTTGCGCATAATATATGATGCACACCAAGCTATCTAATACTGGGGGGCACTATTCTTCTCAAGGAAGCGAGAATGACTTAAATCGAATTGGTGGTTACCTCGGCACAATGGCTCAAGCAAATATAGACGAGTCAGCCGATATTTCTCCTCCTGAGAGCGATCGAGAAACTGCAAGACTTCATGGCCGTCATATAGCTCAAATTACCACTCAGCTTGTCGCTGGAAGGTTGGCGGTTCCTATCGCAGAAGAGTCGCCGTATGACCCCGAGGAACAAGAACGACCACTCAGCCTGAAAGAGCTATTTACTTGAGTTAACTAGCCCTCATCTCTGAACGGCGTGCTGCAGTGGCTTGACTGTCAACCGTCATGGCATCCTTGTCAATAACTACCCCATAGGTATTCCAAGCAGTGTCGAATGTGATGTACTCATCGAGAACATCATCTAAAACAGCATTCTCATCTCTATCCAGAGCCGCTCCCCAGCCACCACCTCCGGTGGACTCGAACATGAATGTCTCCCCGTTCGAAAACGGGACATTGGCAAGCAGCGGGCTCTTCCATCCTCCCTTTCCATCTAAGCCTCCAATAACCTCACTTTTACCATCGCTGTAAATTTTAGTCTGACGTTGAACGTCTGAAAAGCCTCCACCATTTACTCCCGGACTACCCTGCAGCGTCCTCGCGGACTCCATACTAAGCAAGCCATCTGACAAGTACCTCACTTTAAAAACTGCTCCCAAACCTCCTCGATGTTGTCCCGCCCCTCCACTATCTGGTCGCAACTCAAAAGCCTCGTAGGCAATGGGAAACAAGAGTTCAGCTGATTCAGCCGGCATATTCATACAGTTACCCAATGGATCTTCAGTGACGTTCATTCCATCTGAATAGGGAGTGCCTCCCCACCCTCCTGCAGGCAGGTCAGAGAAAACACTGGCAGTGCCGTCCGGTGCAACTACAGAAGACACGAACCAATTACAATCAGCATTAGTCGATCCGGTTATTTTATCCGGACAAGCTTGAGCAAGTGCTTGCCATACAGCGCTTGTGATCTTTGCAGACGTCAATGTAGTACAACCAATCGTGGGTGCAGGCCACTTGGCATTCAACCAGCAGTTATCCGGTAAGGTTATTGAGATCGGATTAAACATACCTTGATTCTGGGGCGCGTGAGGCGCTAAAAAGAACTGCAAAGAGTAAAGCGCTGCTGATGCCGTATTCGCATAAGGAGAGTTAATCGCACCCTTCACAACCGGCCCAGTCTCGGAAAAATCCACATTGATGTTCGATCCATCGATCACTAACCTGACTTTAATAGGAATAGGCTCGTTCGAATGGCCGTCGGTATCCGCATATTCCTCAGCGAAGTACTCACCATCAGGTATTTCAAGGATCCCTTTCCTTACTATACTTTCTGTGTATTCCTGAAGCTGTTTCATAGCTATAGTCAATACATTCACCCCGTAACGTTCTGCAGCGGCTTTCATTTCTGTGTCAGCAGCTTTCAAGCAGCCTACATGTGCCTGCAAGTCTCCTTTCACAAAGTGCGGAGTTCTAGTGTTATTTAATATTATGTCTAGTATGTCTTGGTTGACTTCACCCTCGCTAAAAATTTTCAACGGCGGTAATCTGAGCCCTTCGCCAGCAATATGCGTCCCATCCATTGCTTGGCCGCCAGCCGCACCACCACCCAAGTCCATCCAATGCCCACGGCTGACCGCAAATCCAAGGATTTGACCGTCGAAAAAAATTGGCATCATAAAAGTTATATCATTGATATGAGTACCGCCTTTATAAGGATCGTTCACGACATAAACATCTTCCGGTCTCATGCTGGAGACAGCATATTTTTCTATAATAGCTTCCGCACTAAATTTCATAGCCGCCAGATGGATAGGGCAATTAGCAGCTTGGCTTAGCAATTGTGCATCAGCATCATAAATTGCGTTCGAAAAATCGATCATATCAGCTAAAATTGGAGAAAAAGAAGCCCTTTGCAGCACGGAAGACATTCTGTCGGCCGCATATTCAAAGATACTTCTCAAGACTTCAAAAGTTACCGGATCGACTTTTGTGCCATTGTCTATCAAACCATTCAAATTAACCTTCGTATCCATTAGATAGCTTCTCCTTACTTAGCAACTTTATTCAGCTCTATAATCATATTACCGTAGTCGTCTACTGTGCCAATTCCATATGGAGGAATTACAGCACACGCATGCTCAAATTCCACTATACAAGGTCCAACCACCCCTGACTGAGGACCGAGGGCATGGCCATCATAAACGATGCTTTCGTGCCACTGACGGTCAAAATAAACGTCTCGAACTCCTTTCTTTGGGTCGTTCCCGCTAGCTGCAACCATAACCGCAGGCGGCCGTTTAGTTTTGCCCAGTGCGGCCAGTCCTAGAACAACGATGGATGGCTCAAAATCATCCGAACTCACCCCGAATTCCTGTTTATGGCATTGATGAAATCGTTGTGAGAGCTCTTTCAAATCATTTTCATCTAACACCCCTTCTGGCACTGGTGTTTCAACTTCGTAACTCTGACCTACATAACGCATCTGTGCCGTTCTTGTCACTATGACATCGGCTTCGGAAACGCCATCGGATGCCAACAGAGCCAATGCATCGGACTCTAACTTATCATAAAGTTCATTCATGAGACCAACATTAGCGTCAACGACAGCTGAGAAATAAAACGCTTCTAGGTCGTGTCTGAGATCCATTGCGGTAGCCCCAAATGCCGATGCAACTCCCGCAGCCGCGGGGACAATGATTTTAGGAACATTAATAGATTCTGCAATCAAGAAGGCATGCATTGCACCCGCCCCTCCAAAGCTAGCC
>CALKCL010000038.1 GCA_938082545.1 uncultured Gammaproteobacteria bacterium | reverse complement strand
CACGGACTCCTTTTTAGGCAGCGATATCATGATAGAAGACTTTTTAGGATATACCGGACGTATTAAGGATATGAATTGGTCGCACGGCGGAACTAAACACATACTTTTACCGATGTATCGCCACGATAAAATACCTCACTCTGATCGTAAAGCACGCCGGGAAGATTACAACTTTGTAGATTTTAGCGGCCATTCAGGGTGTTTTCCTAACGTGAACTGGCAAGTCAGAAAAGTTCATGTTCTTGAGGGTACACCAAAACGCGCCGACCATCCTGTGGGCAATCGATTACTTTATTTGGATGCTCAAACGATGTTGCCGATTTTCGGTAAGCTGTACGATCGTGCGGGAATTCTATGGAAGTACATTATAGGAGGCGTTGCCCATCCTGACACCCATCTCGCGTCAAACAAAGGTTCGGGTGTTCCTTTAATTGATACCGCTTCTGTAGTTGATATCCAGAGTATGCATTGTACCACCGTACAGATGGTGACAAAGGCTAACGTGCCCAAAATGAAAAGGCGAGATTTTGAACCTTCTGCTCTTAACCATATGGCCAGATAGCCTCATCTGAACTTAGTTTGCATAAACTATAACGATAATGACAAAAGTTTGGATATAATGAGAATATTGAAAAATAGGGGATAACGTTATGGCGAGTGCACAGGCAGAAGCTATAAAATTTCTGTACCGAGGTTGGATTGAGGCAATGAGCGCTAACCCAGAGATGGGCTTGGAGGAAACGAGAGCCCTTTTCGATCACTGGGGAGATATCACAGCAGAGCCCAGAGGTGTCGATTACGTAGAAGTCGATGCAGGAGGTATTCCCGCTATGTGGGCCATACCAAAAGGCTGCGCGGATAATCGAGTAGTGATGTGCACGCATGGTGGCGGTTATGTCACAGGATCAATGTACACCCATCGTAAATTGTTTGGACATTTGGCGAAAGAAATTGGTTGTAAAGCTCTGATTTTGGATTATCGCCGGGCACCTGAAGCGACTCATCCTGCTCAAGTGGAGGACGCCTTAATAGGATATCGATGGCTTCTAGACCAGGGCTATAGTTCAGAGCATACCTGCACAAGTGGTGATTCGGCTGGTGGGGCACTATGCACTTCTGTGCTTCTTTCCATTCGCGAGGCTGGCTTGCCTTTACCAGCTGGGACAATGGCAATGTCTCCTTGGTACGATCCTGAAGGTTCTGGCTCTACAATTGAAACGAATGCTGGCAAAGATGCCTTAGTCAGTCGTGACGTACTTATGAGTATGTCGGCCGTATTTCTAGGCGAAGCCTCTGCAAAAGATCCTTTGGCTAACTTACTGGAAGCGGATCTCTCTGGGCTGTCACCAATCTATATTCAGACAGGTGGTGACGAAGCCTTACTTGACGATTCTGTGAGGTTCGAGCAGCGAGCAAAGGATGCTGGTGTCGATGTGACGTTGGATATCTACCCTGAAATGCAACACGTTTTTCATTTTATGGCCGGCAATGCGCCAGAAGCAGATGATGCTATTGGTAAGCTAGCTGCTTGGATTAAGCCTAAACTTGGACTGTGACAGCTTGTTTGTTAGATAGAAGCTGTTTTTTTTATTATTGAGTGTGTTATATGACTACAATTGCTGTTACCGATGACCCTAGAAATTTATTCAATCTAACAGGCAAAACTGCGTTAGTTACTGGTGCTTCCCAAGGTTTAGGGAGAAGATTCGCTTGGACATTGGCGAGAGCCGGAGCCCACGTTTTAATCTCTGCGAGAAGCACAGATAAGCTTCAGAGCCTGCAGGAAGAAATCGAGGGATTTGGTGGAAAGGCTACCTCGGTAACTTTGGATGTACGAGATCGTGACAGCATCAGAAAGGCTATCGGTCAAATAGAGTCGACTTCTCCGATTGATGTTTTGGTAAACAACGCAGGGGTTGCAATAGTAAAGGCGCCAGAACGTTACCGGGATGAGGACTGGGATGCCGTTTATGAAACCAATCTAAGAGGCCCATGGGTTCTTGCTCAATCTGTCATTCAACACCGTGTCGCTGACGGCCGAGAATGTAGCATCATTAATATCGCATCAGTCCTAGGCATTAGACCGCTTGGTCATATTCCCCCATACGCAGCCACGAAAGCAGGGATTATAAATTTAGGTAGAGATCTATGCGTTGACTTGGCATCTAAAGGTATTCGAATAAATGCTATTGCCCCGGGTTATTTTGAAACAGAAATGAATCGAGAATGGTTAAAGACAGAGGCAGGTTCCAAGCTATTAGAAGGAATACCTGCAGGACGATTTGGTCAGCCTCAAGACTTAGATGGGGCGATTTTGTTCTTGGCTTCTGATGCTTCAAAATTTATGAATGGTAATTTGATCACCGTTGACGGTGGCCATAGTGCAGGGCTATAAAGTTAACTCTGGGGATCAGCCCCAGATTACTAATCTCCAGTCTAAGACTTTTGATTCGACATACTCTCCTTCTTGATTGAGCCTTTTGGCATAAGTATAGACGTTGAGCTCGTAAAGAGACCCGCCAGACTGAAGTGGATCGATGCTTGTAACCGTAAATTCAGACCTAATAATATCTTCTTCAAGAACAGGGCCTAAATGATCACAACCCTGCCATCCAACTAAAGCGATAGTGTTCGGCATGGCCCGCATGATCTGCGCATAAGCTAAAGAAATAGTGTGGCCACCATATACGAGTCTTTTGTTTAAGTAGCTCCTGGAGGCGTCTGTGTGTGCAAATGCTATGTTCCCAGTTAGACGAACAAGTTCCGGTGCAGCGGTTATGGTATCTTGACCTGAAATAATGACATGATCCCCTACCGAAAAGCTTGGAATTTCGGGACTGAATGCGGAGTTGACTAAGGGTGTAATATCCCAACTTAACCGAGTACAAGCGCTTAATTCTTCAATTGATAGTTTTTCTGGGATCCAACTAAAGTCATCCTTTTTTCCTGTGGAGACGTCTTTTTGCCGGCAAGGTATCATCGGACAACGCCAATATTTCATAACCACTTCATTTTTTTGATTTTTAGTCTCTATCTCTAGACCTACCATTCCCGTAGCGTCTCTACCGGCTTTGGCTTTGTTTTGTTTTAGACCAATGACTTTTGTGACTGTGGTTAACGTATCGTTGACAAAGACAGGTCTTTTTAATATCAAACCCCTATAGAATAGATTCCCCTTTACGTTTTGTGAGGCATAAGTGGTCTGGCCATTGACAACATTAATGACGAGCATTGGATGTACTATAGCCCGTATGTCTTTTGTTACTTGTGAGGATAGGTGAGTATCAAGAGGGAGGCGCATCCGATCTCCGGTGGTCGCTTGATAAATCGCCGTGTAACCTTCCGTTACTGTTACTGAAGGCGCGCCGAACAGTTGTCCAACTGAGAAATCTTCGAAGAGAGGTCCGTCGATAATGTGAGTGGTCATTTTTTGAAAAAATTCCTTTTTTATTCGTGACTAATTTTAAGCTTTATAACATGTAAGTCAAAGCGCTGATTATCGCGAAAACGACGAATTATTTCGTATCTGAATTGCATGCGCGGATTATCTTTTCAGATCAGTTGGCGCAGTGATTTATCTAATGGCTATTGGATTAATAATCATTTGTACTGCACCCGATATTCGAGCAGGGCCTAGAACAAACATGAATTCATATCCCTTGTCCGCGGCGAGTTCTCGCGTATCCATGTTTTCGAGGATATATATCCCGTTCTGATTTAAAAGCATCTGATGAACAGGGTCAAAAATCTTGGGATCTTCCCCCGGCCAGATTTCCAGTCCCCAGCTATCACTTCCTACGGCTAAGATTTCTTTTTCAACGAGATATTTAGCTCCGTCAGAACCAATCCCAGGCTCTACTTCTCCAAAGGTATCTGGATCAGTCTCAAGCATGTTTATCCAGCCGGAATGTAACAGGACGACGTCTCCTCTCTCAATTGATATACCTTGCTGCTTTTCGCAGTCCATAATATTTTGTCGATTGAATACGGTGGTGACAGGCACTATTTTATGGCCCATACAGGCAGCCATGTCGATAAGCACTCCTCTTGTAACTATGGGTGGATAATCCTCAACACCCATTGATGTAAGGCCATCTACTTTACCGAAGTCTTTTCCCTTAAATCCATTATAGAAAACACCATCCGTTCCAGCGTGTCCTAAGCCGTCAATTTGGGAACCGACGCCCATCCAACCAGCCATGTAATCGTCGAAGTAATTAAATTTGTTGTCACCGTAAGAGCCGCCACCATATTGGTTTGGTTGTAAAATGGTGACTTCGAATGTACGAGTACCGAACGCGGGTGTTTTGTTGTTGGTTTCGATACCTAGCCGATACGTTTTTCCTGTTTTAACAAGCTTGGTCGCTTTGAGCGTAAGCTCCGGCCCAAGCATGTTGAAAGAGCCGAGAGTGTCTTCAGCACCCCATTTTGATGGCCACCACTTGTTCTCTTGCGCGAACACATGCGAACTCAAGAGCAGGCACAAAGCTAGAAATTTAATATAGAACATAAAGACTCCCCTTAGAACAAAGTAGACCGTAGCACAGCAAGCCTAAAGTCAAGCATAGAAGGTTTACAATGGCTTTACGAGAACTCTTTCACTATTTTTTCGGTGTGCTCTCCTAAGTTAGGGACGATGGCATTATCTCTGGTTTCACCTACACGTCGGACGAGAGTGAATGGATTTCCAGAGCTGTGAACTGTTTTTCTTTGGAGAGCAGGGTGTGTGCTGAGATCACTTAGGTCGTTAATACTTCCGCAGGCTACACCAGCTTCGAGGAGACTTTCTTGAAGTGTTTGCCTTGTCTTGGTGCCGAATACGTTTTCTATTTCAGTACGCAAAGCTTTTTTATTTTCCATGCGTAGCACGTTTGTTTTATACAAGGGATGATTTGCTAGATCTTTTCGTTCCAGGATTTGTTCACATAATCTTACCCATTCGTTATGGTTCTGTATTACGATAAAAATTGGACCGTCCGATGCCTCATAAGACCCATATGGACATATTTGGCCGTGGTCCATACCTGTTCCGGTTAATAACTTTTTGCCATATTCGAAATACGACAGTGGTACGGCTAGCCATTCTGAGAGCACTTCAAATAAACTGAGCTCGATATGGCGGCCATGGCCTGACGTTGTTCTTCCGAAAAGGGCCTTCAATATCTCACCATAGGCACTTAGACCCGTTGAGATATCAACTATTGATGCACCTACCTTAGAAGGTTGGCCTGCGGGTCCAGTGACTGAACAAAGTCCACTTTCCGCTTGTATCAGTGCGTCATAAGCTTTCATCTTAGAATAACTACCCTCAGTACCGTAGCCTGAGATAGAACACATTATAATCCTTGGGTTTATCCTCTTAACATCCTCATAGCTAAACCCCAATTTATCGGCCGCACCAGGGCGAAGGTTTTGTATAAACACATCGGCTTTAAGTAGGATCGATTGTAAGAGTTTTTTATCTTCAGAGTTTGCCAGATCGACCACTAGTGATTCTTTTCCAGAATTCAACCAAACGAAATAGGCGCTATCTCCATCTAATATCCCGTCATAGGCTCTGGCAAAATCTCCATCTGGGCGTTCAAGCTTTATCACACGAGCGCCACTTTCTGCCATCAAACGTGTGCAATATGGGGCTGCCACAGCTTGTTCTAAAGCAACAACTAAAACCCCTTGTAAGTCGTCAGAC
>CALKCL010000037.1 GCA_938082545.1 uncultured Gammaproteobacteria bacterium | reverse complement strand
GAAATGAGGCAGATAGTACAAGGTTATCTCGATCGTAAAAAATTTGTTTATTTGTGTACTAATGCCATTCTTCTTGAGAAGCACATGGATTCTTATGAGCCGTCGAAATATCTTACATTTTCTATTCATTTAGACGGAGGTCGAGAACGACATGATGCATCTGTATGTCGAAAAGGCGTATATGACAAGTGCGTAAGTGTCATTCAAAAAGCGCTTCAACGAGGCTTTCGCGTAACCGTCAACTGCACCTTATTCCAAGGCGAAACACCAGCTGAAGTAAGTGAATTTATGGACGAAATGATGGCTCTCGGCGTAGAAGGCGTCACCATCTCCCCCGGCTACTCTTATGAAAGAGCCCCAAAGCAGGATGTGTTTCTTAAAAAATCAGCGAGTAAAAACCTGTTTAGAGACATATTTAAAGCGGGTAAAGGAAAAAAATGGCGCTTTAATCAATCTACTCTATATTTGGATTTTTTGGCCGGAAACCAAACCTATCACTGTACGCCTTGGGGAAATCCCACTCGGAATGTTTTTGGGTGGCAGAAACCGTGTTACCTGCTCGTAGGAGAAGGCTACGCCTCGACCTTCGATGAATTGATAAACGATACTGAGTGGGATAAATATGGAACTGGCGTTAATCCAAAATGCGCTGACTGTATGGTTCATTGCGGATATGAAGCAACTGCGGTTGACGATACCTTTAATAACCCGCTTAAGGCGCTAAAAGTATTTTTAGCTGGTCCAAAGACTCAAGGTGATCTCGCACCAGAGGTGCCGTTCTACTATGAAGAAGAGCCTGAAGCTGACTCTCAGCCTATTATTCCAATGGAAAATATCATAGAGAGAGCTGCTACAGAAAAAAGAGAAGTCGCTTAGCAGAAGCTGACTGCAGTTAGTATTGCCGCGACACTCGGAGGTTTAGATCCTTATGCTAATGGCTCTTTCCTTTGTTTCGGCAATACTCTGGCTAACGCTATTATGCGTGCCTTGGCGCCCATGGTCTGTGAGCCAGCAACTGGAAAGAGTTGACCAAAGTACTCCTTGCCTCGCCCACATTACTGCGTTAATACCTGCGAGAGATGAAGCAGAATGCATAGCAGAAACTATTTTGGCTGTAGCATCGCAAGGCTCTCTGGGCGGCATCGTTGTAATAGATGATCAGAGCATGGATGAGACAGCAAGCGTCGTTAAAAACCTCAACATAAAAAATCTTGAGTTAGTAGAAGGTCAAACCCCACCTCCAGGTTGGACAGGAAAGCTCTGGGCCTTAGAGCAAGGTCGGAAGAAGATCTCAACACCTTATTTACTTTTGTTAGATGCTGATATAAGGCTCGCTCCCCAAGCTCTAACAAACCTCTCCCAACTTCAACAAAAAAACAACTTAGACCTTGTGTCCGTAATGGCTCTGTTACCTATAGTGAACCTATGGGAAAAACTTTTACTTCCGGCTTTTATCTTTTTTTTCAAACTTATCTATCCATTCGCATTAAGTAATAATCCAAACTCTAAGATCGCCGGTGCGGCCGGTGGCTGTATTCTAATAAAGGCGTCAAAGTTGGATGATATAGGGGGGTTTACAGCGCTATACGATGCGATCATTGATGACTGCACACTTGCAAAACTGGTTAAAAAAACAGGAGGCCGCACGTGGATCGGACTCAGCCACGATGTTGAGGCAATTCGCCCTTATGACACGTTATCCAACATATGGAATATGGTTGCGAGAACCGCATTCACGCAACTACAATATTCACTGCCTTTACTTCTACTCTGCTCTGGACTCTTGGTGATCACTTTTTTAGTGCCGCTGGCTGGAATTTTATCCGACAACAGTAATGTTCGACTATTATCCGCAATAAGCCTAATAGCTATGTGTACTGCATACTTGCCAACTATAAGGCATTATCGGTGCTCACCCTTCTGGGTTTTCTCTTTGCCATTTGCGAGTTCGCTGTTCTTAGCTATGACATGGACTTCGGCTATTAGGTACTGGCGCGGTGAACGGACGCGTTGGAAAAATAGAACGTACCGCAAAATTGGTTAATTAATGTTCTAATCGGGATGTCATATGGGTAAAGCCAATTTCTATCGAATAACCATACTTTTTTCTATCTTGTGCCTATTCAGTGCTTCCGGTTGGGGGGTCGATGGGCCGCTCGACGGTGAGGAAATAGTCGTCAATTTGCACGAAGTGCTGCTAACAGCAATGAAATCTGAAAAGAGCCTGGGTCATGCTGGCCGAATAGACATAATCAGAAACGTTGTGAGTGAAAGTTTTAACTTTCCACTAATCAGTAAAGTAGTCCTTGGGGAAAAATGGGAAGTACTGTCCCATGAGGATAAACAGGAGTTCGTGAGCGTCATGCGATCGCTCAGCATATCAACCTATGCGCACCACTTTTCAAACTACTCCGGTCAGAAATTTGTAATTGTTGAACGAAAATCAAGAAATAACTCTCTTACCTTAAGTACAAGCCTACTGTCGGACAACGGGGATAGGACTTCACTGAAATACCTCTTGAGAAAAAACACAGAAGGCTGGCTTATCGTAAATGTAATTTCAGAAGGAGTCTCAGACCTAGCCCTAAAGAAAGCCGAATATTCTTATATAATAGAAAAAGATGGCATTAAAAGCCTCCTTCGGCAATTAGCAACGAAGATCGAGGCCCTGAAAGAATTAGGTTAGAAAGAAAAACATGGTGCCCGCAACTGAGATTAAGGTAATATAGGAAATCAAGGACACGAGAGGAGACTAAACTAAATGTTAAAGAATCACATGCAGCTGAAATGTCTAATAAGTACTTTGTGCATCGTACTGTTTACCGGCTGTGCCTCGACATCGAAGACATCCAACAATGATCCTCACGAGTCTATGAATAGAAAAATTTACGCCTTTAATGATACTTTGGACAAGAAATTTATAGAGCCTGTCGCTGAAAAATACGTAGCTGTGACACCCGCAGTAGTGCGAAAAGGTGTGACAAATTTCTTCGATAATGCAAGCTATGTGAATACGATCACAAACGATATATTGCAAGGAAAACCTAAGGATTTCTTTAAAGATACAGGAAGATTTATAGTGAATAGTACTCTGGGAATCGGAGGACTATTTGATCCAGCGACTGCGCTGGGGATGCCTTTGCGCAAAGAAGATCTCGGGCAAACACTCGGAAAATGGGGCGCGGACGAAGGAGCTTATCTGACTCTTCCTTTTATGGGGCCAAGCTCCTACAGAGACATTTCTGCGCCGGTAATGAGTATTTTCACCAATCCCTTAACTTATTTAGCTGCAGTAGTAACAGTTCCGGCCGGAGTTGTACGTGCAATTAATTCACGTGCGAATCTGCTCGAAGCCAGCCGATTAAGAGATCAAGCTGCGCTGGATCCTTATGCCTTCGTAAGAGAAGCTTGGCGCCAGCAGAGAGAGTACTCTTTATATGATGGTAATCCTCCTGGTGATGGATTTGATGATTTCATCGATGGCGAAGGTGATGCCGCAATACTGAGAATATACTGATTATTAGAGTTCGAAAGACAAAATATTTATTAATTCAATTCTCTTTCAATTAGCTCGAGCCAATGGATAACTGGTACTGCACTCTTAGCCGCTAAATGAAGCTGGCATCCGATGTTTGCAGTGACTATCAACTCTGGGCTGCCTTGGCTTAAGGCATGGAGTTTTTCTTCTCTTAATGTAGCCGAGGTTTCTGGATAGAGAATTGAGTAGCTTCCTGCTGATCCGCAACACAAGTGTGGATCCTTCACTTTAGTCAAATTCCAACCTAACCTCTCGAGCACCGCTTCAACCTCTCCATTAATCTTAAGTCCGTGTTGTAGCGAACAAGGCGACTGAAAAACGATACTGCAACGGTCTGAGTCTTTAATAACTGCCGACAATTTTTGAACGTCCATTAACTCTATGGGATCTCTAATCAAGCCCGCTAGATGTTTCGATTTCGCGCTGTAGTCTGGAAATTCTTTCAATAACCTTTCATACCCTTTAAGTTGCAAGCCACAACCTGAAGACGTGGCAATGATAGATTCAGCTCCTAACTCAATATAAGGCCACCAAGCGTCAATATTTGCTTTCGCTTGAACAATAGCCTTGTCTTCATACCCACAGTGCAAGGCTAATGCCCCGCAACAACCTGCCCCTCCAACTGAGATTAGGGTAATCCCAAGACGATCGAAAATTTTGATGGCCGCAGTATCTATGCTCGGCCTCACTACTGATTGTGCACACGTCGAAAGCAAGAGTGCTTTCCTTTTATGGGAGACTCTATGCAACACTCGCAAAGATACTCGCTCAGGAATAAGTGTCTTCAAATTAGAAGAGAGCAACGGCTTTAAAAGCCGTCCCACTGAGAAAAGAATTGAAAACAATACTTTGCTGGGGATTATTTGAACGATCAAATACCGTTTTATCCTTAACCCAAGTGGACTAGAGTTGGAAGACTCTATGTGCGGTTTGGTCAACTCTAATAACTCCCCATACTTTACGCCAGAGGGGCATGAAGCTTCACAACTTCTACAGACCAAGCATTGATCAAGATGTGTTCGCGCGACATCTGACGTCTCTCCAGTCTCAAGTATCCCTTTAATCAGATAAATACGCCCACGGGGGCCCTCCAGTTCATCACCCGTCAACTGATACGTCGGACAGGAAGCATTACACATGCCACAATGAACACATGAACGTATGATTTCTGTCGCAGCAAGAGCGAAAGATTTTGAACTGTTAGATTCGGCTAAGCGGGCACGCATTTCTTCTCCTCACATCCAGTCAAAATATTCTTTTGGGTTGAATATTTGTCGATCATCAAATCCACTTTTCAGCCTTATCATTAAGTTTTTGACTAAAGGCAAAGGGCTCGTAAAAACTGAGGAAGATTCGTTCTCTCCTCTATAAAAGCATGTTGCATGTCCGCCATTCTCTACGCAGAAGTCACGCATGGCATCGCCCCCGCCGGCCGGCGCCCAAACCCAACGCTGAGACCCACCCCAATCAGACCACGCTATTTTTTCATCTGGTCCATCACTTCCACGAGCTAGCACGATTCGCCAAAGTGAAAGATTTTCTATTGGATGCATTGCCGGTAACGAATAATCCCGCAGGTTTTTCCAGTATTGTAAATCAGTTGTTACTTCACTTGGGGAAAGACGTCTCTTCGCGTCATTTAACGCCTCAAGACTGCCCGACACCCTAACTCTCAGAATATCTTCAGCCCACGCCATACCCGTAATAGGCCACGGCTTTTTAGCCAAGGCTAACATCATCGACCACGCTTCAGGATAAGATAGACTAGCCCATTCAAGACTTAGTTCTGAAGTGGTTTTCGGTATGACACGCAACGACACCTCACTTATCACTCCCAAACTCCCGAATGCCCCACTCACTAATCTTGAAATATCATAGCCCGCTACGTTTTTAATTACTTCGCCTCCAAAACGAAGTTCAGCACCTTTGCTAGTAATGAGTTTCACTCCTAAAACATAATCCCTGACGCTCCCACGATAAGGCATGGATGGGCCAGAAAGGCCAGAAGATACGACACCTCCAATCGTAGTCAGGGAACCTAACCTAGGGGGTTCAAAAGCAAGCATCTGATCGCTCTTGTCTAATTCCAATTCAATATCAGATAGCTTTGTTCCTGATTTGGCGGTAATCACTAATTCAGAGGGTTGATAAGATATAATTCCAGAGTGTTCCAGGGTCGACAGGCTCTCGGAAACAGCCCCTTTGCGAAGGAATTTTTTCGTGTCTCCACCTACGATACGCAAAGGTTTTTTATTAGCTTGGGCGGTTAGTATTTGCTCTATAATCCGAGAAAGTGATGCTGGAAGACTCATAGGAACTCAGGAAGAGAAAAGGAAGAGTAGCATTTCCTCATAACTACTAGATTGATTCGATTCACGGCCTACGTGCTGTTTTCAGGATTCTGACCGCGATCCCGTAAACAGTGATCCATTAGAACAAGCGCAAGCATGGCCTCAACAATAGGTACTGCGCGTATCCCAACGCAAGGGTCGTGCCGTCCTAGCGTTTTTATAGTTGCAGGATTGCCTTTTTTATCTATAGTGTCGCCTTCTATCCGGATACTCGAAGTTGGCTTGAGTGCCACGCTAACTAGAATATCTTGGCCACTTGAAATGCCTCCTAAAACTCCACCCGCATGATTGCTTCTAAACCCTTGGCCATCTATTTCGTCCCTATGACCAGTTCCTTTTTGTTCAATGACTGCGAACCCATCACCAATTTCCACGCCTTTAACGGCGTTAATCCCCATCATCGCTTTTGCGATATCAGCATCCAACCGATCGAAAACAGGCTCACCCCATCCTACAGGAACACCCGTGGCTAAAACATCTACTCTGGCCCCGATAGATTCCCCTTCTTTTCGCAAAGAATCCATAAACGTTTCTAGCTCACTGATCTTATCTGGCTGTCCGCAAAAGAAATCATTACTGTTGATCGCATTCTTATCATCTAAATTAAGTTTAATAGGTCCTAACTGAGCTAAGTACCCTAAAATAGAGACGCCATAATTACTGCATAGGAACTTTTTAGCGACTGCCCCCGCTGCTACTCGCATACATGTTTCACGCGCAGAAGCTCTACCTCCCCCACGAGGATCACGAACACCATACTTCTTCCAATAAGTGTAATCCGCGTGCCCAGGTCTAAATTTATCTTCGATCGCAGAATAATCTTTTGACTTTTGATCAGTATTATTTATCAGCAAACCAATTGGTGTGCCTGTAGTAACTCCCTCATAGACTCCAGAAATGATAGTGACACAATCATCCTCCCTGCGCTGAGTAGTGTGTCTAGAACCACCTGGCTTCCGTCTATCTAAATCTGCTTGTAAATCAGACTCACTAAGGCACAGTCCCGGCGGACACCCATCCAGGATCCCAAGGTACCCCAAACCATGACTTTCGCCTGCTGTGGTTAGCGTAAGCAACTTTCCATTTGTATTTCCAGACATAGCCTTTATTGTACCAGCGTAATTAAATATTTAACCAATAAAAGTATTCTAACCTTTCCCAGGTGTGCGTAGGCTTAAAAGTTGTTCCTTACTGAGCACAAAGACGCCTTCTCCTCCCCGAGCGAACTCTATCCATGTAAATGGAATCGAAGGGTACGCGACCTCTAATTTACGCCAAATCTCCCCTACTTCGAGGAAAAGCATACCTTCATCGGATAAAAAGTCGTAAGCGTGGTCGAGAATACGCGTCACACAATCTAAACCGTCTTGCCCTGCTAATAACGCTTGTTTAGGTTCAGCATGATATTCCACAGGAAGCTTATCGTAGACATCACTTGGCACGTAAGGCGGATTGCTAACAATCACATCATACTTTTTCCTCGTATCAGGGAACAAGTCAGCACAATAAAACTCTACTTGATGAGTCACTTTGTGATAATCAGCATTATTTTTTGCAACAGCTAATGCCAGCTCGCTGATATCACTTGCATCAACAAGGGCGTTATTGAATTGCTTCGCTATTGCGATAGCGATACAACCACCTCCAGTTCCAATTTCTAAAACGTGTTTTATATTATCGGGGACGCACCAAGGTTCAAAAAAATTCAGTACTAATTCAGCGAATGGCGACCGCGGAACTAATGTGTTCTCGTCAGTTAAAAATTTATACCCACAAAACCAAGTATAACCAGTAAGGTATGCAGCTGGCTTACGCGTAAAGATTCGTTTATCTATCCATTGACTGACTTTGAGAGCTTGATCCGCGCTGAGCTCCGCACTAAGGAGGTCTTCTGACGTATCATATGAGTAGCCAAGCGCATGGAGTGATAAAAAAAGCGCTTCATCACTAGCATTAGCAGTACCATGCCCAAAGTAAACGTCAGCCTCTTCTAAGCGTTCCGCTCCCATAGCCACAACATCGAAAACATTCAATTTTATGCACCAGACAACTTCAACATCATCTCATTCATTCGTTTAATAAAACCTGAAGGATCTTCTAGTTTTCCTCCTTCTGCGAGGATAGACTGTTCATATAACATTTCAGACCAGTCCTTTAGATCCGCAGAATCTTGGTTTTCCTGGGCCAATGCAATAACCGGGTGCTCCATATTAAGCTCGAGAATCCGCTTGGTCTTCGGCACCTCTTGACCGGCCGCTTGAAGTAATCTCTCGAGATTCGCACTTGGTTGCTCTGCGCTAGAAACCAAGCATGCAGGTGACGTTGTTAACCGCTTACTCGAACGAACATCTTCCACTTCTTCTGACAAAGCTTCTCTTATTTTCGCGAAAAACTCATCGTGCTCACCAATTTCTTTAGTCTCGTCATTCTCGTCTGCTTTTCCCTCTTCATTTTTCCCCTCTAAATCGGCATGCACAATAGATTTTAGGTTTTTACCTTCAAATTCAGTTAAGTGAGAAACCAACCATTCATCGATTTGATCATGCAGCAACAACACCTCAGTGCCTTGCCCACGAAAATATTCAATATGCGGGCTGTTCTTAGCGGTGGAAAAGCTCTCAGTCGTAATGTAGTAAATATTAGTCTGTTCCTCTCCCATTCGAGAAACATAGTCACTTAAGGAAACCGCTGGGTTTTCATTGTCATCTATTGTTGAGGAAAACCGAAGAAGCTTTGCTATCCGCTCCCGATTAACTGTGTCCTCGATGATCCCTTCCTTCAGAACCTTGCCAAATGTGCTCCAGAATTTCTCATAAGATTCACCTTTTGCTAGCCGCTCGATTAACCCCAGTATCTTCTTTATAGAAGCAGTCCGAATTTTGTCTAAGGATTTATCTTTTTGCAGTATTTCTCGTGATACATTGAGAGGCAGTTCATTAGTGTCTATCACTCCTCTCACGAACCTTAAGTATCGCGGCAACAACTCTTCCGCATCGTCCATGATAAAGACACGCTGAACGTATAGTTTCACGCCGTGTTTTGCCTCTCTATCCCATAAGTCAAAAGGAGCAATTTGAGGAATATAAAATAGCGTTGTATATTCTATCTTCCCTTCTACTTTTGAATGAACCCATTTCAAAGGATCCATAAAATCATGAGAGATGAGTTTGTAGAACGTCTGATAATCTTCGTCTTTTAATTCGCTTTTTGATTTTTGCCACATGGCAGTAGCTTCGTTAATAACTTCGTAACCCTCTTCTTCACCCACTGAAGGCATTCTTATAGGCACAGAGATATGATCTGAATATTTTTTGCAGATATTCCTCAGCCTGTGGTTAGCTGCAAATTCTTTAGCTTCTTTCTTGAGATGTAAAACAATTTCGGTGCCTCGTTGTTCTGCACTGACAGTCTCGACGGTGTACGCCCCTTTGCCCTCAGATTCCCAACGAACGCCTTCATCTCCAGTAATTCCCGCTTTTCTAGTCGTCACTACTACACGATCCGCGACAATAAATGCGGCATAAAAACCAACACCAAATTGTCCGATCAGTTGTGAGTCTTTTGTTTGATCTCCACTTAGTGCGCCAAAAAACTCTTTTGTTCCAGATTTAGCAATCGTACCTAGATTCGAAATAACCTCTTCTTTGGTCATCCCGATACCGTTGTCTTTAATCGTGACTGTTTTCTTTTTTTCATTAAAATCAATGGTGATTTCAAGCTCGGCTGCTCCTTCTAGAAGACCAGCATCAGATAATGATAAAAAGCGCAATTTATCAATAGCATCAGAAGAATTTGACACAAGCTCGCGTAAAAATATTTCCTTATTGCTATACAGAGAGTTTATGACGAGGTCGAGGAGCTGCTGTACTTCCGACTCAAATCCGCGTTCTTCTTTTTGTGTTTCCGTTGCCATGTGAATCCTCTATTAACTTGTGAATGCAGTTAGTGCTTTCTTATTATTTAGATAACTATCGACTCGCCGCAAACTTTCTTGGCAGGCGAATGAAGCCATTTTCGTATGATTTTCGTATGCTGGGCCTTCCATAGCTGATTATACAAGTTTTAATCTTAAAAAAAATACTCCTGCTTACACCGGGAACCAGAAAGAAACGATCAATCCTATTTTCTAATGCTAAACTAATCACAGTTATGAATAAGTCAACAAAACACACACCAGGAATGGCCCAATACCTAAGAATTAAAGCCGACCATCCTGATAACCTCTTGTTTTATCGTATGGGCGACTTTTACGAGCTTTTCTATGAGGATGCAAAACGGGCATCCGAGTTGTTAAATATCACTCTCACCTCTCGGGGGAAAAGTAATGGAACCCCAATACCGATGGCTGGAGTCCCAGCTCATGCTGCAGATAACTATCTACAGCGATTATTGAAGCTCGGTGAAACTGTGACAATCTGCGAACAAGTCAGTGGAGCTACTGACTCCAAAGAGCCTGTCGAAAGAAAAGTCAGTCGAACTCTTACTCCTGGGACACTCTCCGATGAGAACTTGTTAGGCGAGCAACATGAAAGCTTAATAATCTCTTTAGTTAATGATAAAAGTTGTTACGGTCTAGCGGTATTAGAAATAAGTGAAGCTCGATTTAGTCTGATGCAACTAAACAATCTGCAAGAAGTATATGAACAGTTATCAAGACTTGGGGCCTCAGAAATAATATTATCAGAAAACATGCCTACTCTCGATAATAGATGGGAATCCCTAACCAAGCGATTGCCTGCTTGGCACTTCACTCTCGCGACTTGCTTTAAAATTCTATGCGACCATTTTGAAGTCGACAATTTACACGGTTTCGGTTGCAAGGACTTAGACGGAGCCATAAGTGCCGGTGGCTCGCTGTTGGAGTATTGCGAAAAAATGCAAGGCGCTCCTCTGACCCATGTCAGTAAGATTATCGTCGAACATCCGGGGAAGATGTTACGCCTTGATGACAAAACGAGAGACAACCTCGAGCTGACAAATACTCGGTTAAAAGATTCAACTCCGTCTCTATATAACTTAATGAATACGACGAAAACGCCTATGGGAAGCCGTTTATTGAAACGTCGGATAAATGAACCTATAACAAGTCATGAAGAACTAATTGAGAGACAAGATAGTGTCTCAGAGCTTCTGTTAAACGGCTCTTTAGACTGTCTCAGAGAGACGTTATCCGGGCTCCGTGACATCGGACGAATAGCATCACGTTGTTCTCTGGGGACAGTGAAACCGAAAGAATTGGCGGCGCTCAGAGCCACGCTCATAAAAATACCTCGCGTAAGAAAAGAGCTTGCAGGAAAAAACACCTGTTTGCTCAAAGAGATAACTGGTCGTATAAACGAACATGCTTCTCTGAAAGAAATATTAGCCAATGCATTGGTAGACGAGCCACCCCAGATAATAAAAGAGCATGCCGTGATTGCTGAGGGCTATGATCGGGAGTTAGATGAACTCAGAAAAATATATCTAACGGCGAACCAAGACCTGTTGTCTATTGAAAAAAGAGAGCAACAAAGAAGCGGTATCGGGGGGTTGAAAATTGGTTACAACCGAGTACATGGCTATTATTTAGAGATAGGGAAAATTTATTCCTCCAAAGCTCCTAAGGACTACCAGAGAAGACAGACACTTAAAGCCTCCGAAAGATATGTCACTCCAGAATTACGGAGCTTTGAGTCACGAATACTGACAGCTAAAGAGAAAGCGTTAAACAAAGAAAAAGAGCTTTATTCTAACCTCATAGATATGATTTCAGAAAATGTGGCTATTCTGTTGCAGACGGGTCATGCAATTGCTGAAATCGACGTGCTATCAACTTTTGCCGAACGGGCGGACTCACTCAAATGGACTCGACCAAGATTGAACCCCGAGGGAGGCATCCATATAGAAGGGGGTAGACACCCCATAGTCGAACATCAGCAAAAAAAAGTATTTGTGCAAAATGATGTTCATTTTAACGAAGATCGAAGGTTACTCCTCATCACAGGACCCAATATGGGAGGGAAGTCTACCTATATGCGGCAAACAGCTATTATCGTTCTTCTCGCCTATGTCGGAAGCTTTGTGCCCGCTGATGAAACCAGTATTGGACCAATAGATGCAATCTATACCCGAATCGGGGCTTCAGACAATCTATCTGGTGGACAGAGCACCTTTATGGTCGAAATGAGTGAGCTGGCTCATATTCTGAACAATTGCAGTCAAAAAAGTCTCGTTCTGATTGATGAAGTCGGAAGAGGAACCAGTACTTATGATGGACTAGCCCTCGCATGGTCAGCAGCAGAACACCTTGCAAAATATACTAAAGGCTATACTTTATTCGCGACGCATTTTTTCGAACTTACTAAGCTAGAAGCATTAGAAAAAGCAATATCTAACGTTAAGGTTGAAGCTATTTCTTTCAACGACGAAGTTGTGTTTACGCACAAAGTGCGCGAAGGTGCTGCCAGCGAAAGCTTCGGGTTAGTTGTTGCAAAACGTGCAGGAGTACCGGTGGCAACGCTTACTCGTGCAAAACAAATTTTGGCAACACTTGAGCCTCAGAGTATCGCCAGAGTTCCACCCTCAACTGAGCCTTCACCGGACAAGTTTCAAGAATTCAGATCAAATCTCCAGCAGCTAGACATAAATAATACCACCCCAATACAAGCCCTTGCTTTGCTTGCGGAGATGAAAGAAAAAATCAGTAAATAAAAAAACTATTGGGCTGTTTAGGCTGACAAGGTTATAATAAGCTCTTTATCGAATGCGAGATTTAACCAATGACATTTGTAGTTCTTGAAGATTGTATTAAGTGTAAGCATACGGATTGCGTCGAAGTATGTCCCGTTGACTGTTTTCATGTCGGTCCTAATTTCCTTGTGATAGATCCAGACGAGTGCATTGATTGCACACTTTGTGAGCCAGAATGCCCAGTAGAAGCAATAAAATCGGAAGATGATCTCACGGACGATGAACAACAATTTATTGAGCTAAATGCAGAGCTAGCTAAAATCTGGCCAGTCATAACGGAAATGTCTGATCCTCTTCCTGACGCTGAAGAATGGGCAGGAAAAGAAGGGAAACTTTCTTTGCTAGAGAGATAGGCTGTTATCATAATAAATCTGCGTTTAATGCCTGCCAGCGAAATTGTGAACTGTTCATAAGAAAGCCGCTACTTTCTAAAGAAGCATGCATATGATCAAAAAAATTCCTGTTTAAAGGACTCTTCTAAGCTGAAAACCTCTAGGTTTTTATCCTTCTAAGTTCGGCTATGGGATTTTTTATTAATAAACGACCTTTCGCAAAAATATACCTTCCAAAAGTTAAATTAATTTTCTTATACTCTTCAAATATTCTTGCTCATCAGGCGCATGGCCATCACCTGTAGCCACTCGTAGAACTTCCGCCAAGCATGACATCGCCGAATGCTCGGCTCGATGAACGTCCTTGCCATATTTAGAGACAAGCTCCTGGAATACACCTCGAATTCCAGATGGGCGATCCGTTTGGAGCTGTTCGATAAGGGCAATATGCAATCCCATATGAAGAAACGGATTTTTTGCCCCATCATCACCGTTGGATCCTACAGAAAACTCCAAGTCTTTCGATCGAAGCACCTCGTGATACTCTGGATGTGTTTTTATTACATCGGAAATCACTAACTCCAGAGGTTCAAGCCCTACTTGTTGAGACATTTTATCCCAGACCTGAAAAAAAAATTGCCTAGCGTCGTTCTTGTCTTCAACAAACATAATGTTCCCCATTTTCTTCCATCCGAGCCAGAAAAACTCTGCTAAACACCACTATAGTTTCCTTTCTTATTCCAAGAACAGCAGTCTGAAACTGAACATTCTCTACATTTTGGCGAGCGCGCCAGACACGTATACCGACCATGCATGATCAACCAATGATGTGCATAACGGTGAAAATCAGCGGGTATACGCTTCATTAAGTTTTTCTCGACTTGCAGCGGGGTTTTACCTGGAGCCAGTTTGGTTCGATTAGAAACACGAAATATATGAGTGTCCACCGCGATAGTTGGCTCGCCAAACGCGGTATTTAAAATAACATTAGCTGTTTTCCTGCCCACCCCTGGGAGAGCCTCTAACTCGGCACGAGTGCACGGCACTACTCCACCATATTCTTCACAAAGTATTCGGCAAGTTTTAAATATGTTAGACGCTTTGGTGTTAAAAAGGCCAATAGTTTTAATATACTGTTTAAGCTTTTGTTCTTTAAGCGCTAACATTTTTTTGGCATCAGGGGCCACGGAGAACAGAGCCTTCGTTGCCTTATTCACACTGACATCAGTCGCTTGAGCAGATAGAATTACAGCGATCAGTAGTTGGAAATTAGATTGGTAATCCAGTTCGGTTTTTGGTACAGGGGTTACACTTCTTAAACGCGCAAAAAATTGAAACCTCATATCAGCATTCACTAGACATAAACCCTTCTCACAATCTAATCTCCCTGTTATTCAAGAACCTGTCTCTTACGCTCCAATGCGGCAGCCACAATATCTTTTAGAGATTCCTGCTTACGGTCTTCAACATCCAGATATTCTCTTTGCTCGTCAAGACGGCCATGAACGGCCAAGCGTTCTTTCATTTCAGAATAGCGAACACCGCTCTCATTAACAGAAATACGCAACGCAGGATCCGAGATAGGAACAAGCGTTATGCAGTCCGTTGGGCAAACACTAACGCATAAGGAACAACCCGTACACCACTGTTCAACCACAGTATGAATAACTGATTGCGCACCAATTATGGCATCAGTGGGGCACTGCTGGATACATTTCGTACACCCGATGCATTCATCTTCATAGATGAGCGCAGTCAACACCTCCTCGTCTTTATGGATAGGTCTTATCGGTTCGACCGGCATTCCTAGAAGGCTGAAAAGTGCTTCGCGAGTAGTCTCTCCGCCAGGAGGGCATAAGTTTGGTGAGGAAATGCCGCTATTCATAGAGTCAGCATAGGCTTCGCAATCAGCAAACCCACAACGTCTACACTGTGTTTGCGGAAGTAGATTATGCAGCAGTGCTTTTCTATTCATTTGTTTCAAAGAAACACCATCACTTATTAAGTGTAGCTAAATTATTTAATTTTCATACCAGACTCTGACCCGTTGGAAGGTTCCAGCAAAAACACTTCGCTGCCACCTGGGCCGGCAGCCAATATCATCCCTTCAGAGATGCCAAACCGCATTTTCCGGGGGGCTAAATTAGCAACAACTACAACCATCTTCCCAACTAATTCCTCTGGATCATAGGATTGCTTTATCCCTGCAAATACTTGCCGCTGCTCACCGCCGACGTCTAGATCTAGTTTCAAAAGTTTATCAGCACCAACCACGCTAGAAGCCGTAACTATCTTCGCCACCCGTAAGTCGATTTTCAAGAAGTCCTCAATAGAAATTTGATGCCCTTGCTCCTCAGGCTCCTCTTTGACTATTGCCCTTTCTTCTTCTGCAGCTCTTTTGACTTCATCTATCATTTTCACGATTTTCTCTGATTCCACCCGTTCAATTAACGGGATAAATTTATTAATAGTGTTCCCTAGGGGAGCAGCATGAATATCAGGCCAAGACAAAGAAGGCTCGCCTAAAAATTTTTCAATTTCCACAATAATGTCAGGAATAACAGGCTTTAGATAGATCGCTAAAACACGAAATAGTAAAATCCCCATTGTAACGACCAGATGGAGATGTCTATCGGCACCTTCTTGTTTTGCTAGAACCCACGGCTTCTCACTATCAATATACCGATTCGCAAGGTCAGCAAGCCCCATAATTTCCCGTATCGCCCTTCCATATTCTCGCTCCTCATAAAAGCCGGCAATATCCGCAGAGGCAGATGAAAACGATAGCATTAATTCTGTATCTACAATTTCATCAGCAAGCTTGCTACCGAAGCGTTTCGTTATGAAACCTGCACAACGGCTTCCAATATTCACGAACTTGCCTACAAGGTCACTATTAACTCGAGCTTCAAAATCATCCCAGTTCAGGTCAATGTCCTCAATTCCCGACGTCAATTTCGCAGAAAAATAATACCGCAGGTAATCTGGACTAAGGAAAGAAAGATAGGTTTCAGCTTTTATAAAACTCCCCCTTGATTTGGACATTTTCTTACCATCTATAGTGAGAAATCCATGTACAAAAACGTTCGTAGGCAAACGATACCCAGCCCCTTTGAGCATCGCCGGCCAAAAAAGTGTGTGGAAATACATGATATCTTTACCAATAAAATGGTAAAGCTCAGTATCACTTTCAGGCCGAAGATATGATTCAAAATCTATCTTTTCAGACTCGCAGAGGTTTTTAAAACTAGCAAGATAGCCGACGGGAGCATCCAACCATACGTAGAAGTACTTTCCAGGATTATCAGGTATTTCAAAACCAAAATAAGGTGCATCCCGCGAAATATCCCAATCTTTCAACCCTGTTTCAAACCAGTCTTCCAGTTTTTTTACCACACCAGGGTGTAAATCAGTGTTCGCTATCCAGTCACGTAAGACGTCCTGAAATTTAGCAAGAGTAAAGAAAAGATGCTCCGATTTTTTCAACTCCGGCGTAACGCCAGATACTACAGAAAGGGGGTCAATTAAATCAGTAGGCGAATATGTTCCGCCACAAGCCTCGCAGCTGTCCCCATATTGATCTACTGCAGCGCACCTTGGGCACGTTCCTCGAACGAAACGGTCTGGAAGAAACATTCCCTTAACTGGATCGTACGCCTGCTCTATCGTGCGGGCTACAATCAAGTCATCTTTCCTTAGCTGTTCATATATAAACTCAGATATGTTGCGATTTTCGTCTGAATGCGTTGAGTGATAATTGTCAAACTCAATGCCAAAAGCACTAAAATCTCGCTGATGTTCTCTGCTAGTTCGCTCAATCAACACTTCTGGTGATACCTGCTCAGCTTCAGCCTTAAGCATGATTGGGGTTCCATGCGCATCATCTGCACAAACAAAATAACACTCGTGACCCCTCATTTTCTGAAACCGGACCCATACATCTGTCTGGATGTACTCCACCATATGACCTATATGAATCGGTCCGTTTGCGTATGGCAGCGCACTCGTTACTAAGATTTTTCTCTTGGGTTCTTCCATAATCGTCCGACATCACAACCATTTACTAATAAAAATATCTAACCCATTATAGTAAGCAACCGCAAATACAGCTATTAGTGTAAAATAAATCTTTTTTGTCCTCGGAATTTCGAAATGAGCACCACAGAAACTGAAATAAAGAAGCTACTTGAAAATGAAATAGATCCGTATCTTGGCAAAGATCTGGTAAGTTCAGGAGCTCTTAAAAACATCCATATGCATGACAAAGGGGCTACAGTAGAGATTGAACTCGGATTCCCCGTTGATAATTACCGAGAAATCCTAGTCAAAAGACTAGAATCCCTATGTGCTGGACTGAGTGTCGGCAACATTGATTTTCAAGTTACCTCAAAGATACTGGCTCGAGAAGTCCAAAAAGGCACAAAACCTCTCAGTCAAGTTAAAAATATTATTGCCATTGCCTCAGGAAAAGGTGGCGTAGGAAAATCTACAACCGCTGCTAATTTAGCCATAGCGCTGCAACAAGAAGGCGGCAAAGTGGGAGTACTGGATGCGGACATATATGGGCCCAGTCAGACTCGAATGCTTGGCACCCAAGGCCGCCCTGACAGTAAGGACGGAAAATCTATGGAGCCTAAAGTTAGCTACCAATTACAGACGATGTCTATCGGCAACCTGATAGAAGAAGACACTCCTATGATTTGGCGTGGACCCATGGCAACAGGGGCTCTAGAACAACTCATCAACGATACCAACTGGCATGATTTAGATTACTTGATAATCGATCTCCCACCGGGCACGGGGGACATACAACTTACCTTGTGTCAAAAAATTCCGGTGAGTGGAGCGGTAATCGTCACTACTCCGCAAGACATTGCATTACTAGACGCAAGAAAAGGACTTAAGATGTTCGAAAAGGTCAACGTCCCGGTCCTTGGAGTTATCGAGAACATGAGCGTCCATATATGCAGCAAGTGCGGGCACTCGGAACATATTTTTGGCTCGGGAGGGGGAGAATCAATGGCCAAACAATATGAAATAGAGATGTTAGGATCGCTTCCGCTAGATATTAGAATTCGCGAAGGGGTAGACAATGGTAGGCCTACCACGGCGATTGAACCTGATTCAGAAATAGCGAAGAGCTACCGAGAGATAGCAAGGAAAATAGCTGCTCGACTAGCACTAAAGGCCCGTGATTTCTCTTCTAAGTTCCCTAAGATCGTTATCCAAAATACTTAAACCTACGGAGACGTAATAAATTGCCAATCAAGTCAGACAAATGGATAAGAAAAATGGCGCAGAGCCATGACCTTATTAATCCTTTCGCACCCCATCAAGTTAAAACACTTGAAGGAGAAAGAATTATTTCTTTTGGAACATCCAGCTATGGGTACGATGTCAGGTGCGCTGATGAATTCAAAGTATTTACCAACCTAAACTCAACAACAGTCGATCCCAAGAATTTCGACTCAGGTAACTTTGTCGATGTTCAAAAAGACGTTTGTGTCATCCCTCCAAACTCTTTTGCTTTAGCTCGCACAATCGAATATTTCAAAATTCCACGAGATATTCTAACTATATGTTTGGGTAAATCAACCTATGCAAGATGCGGCATCATTGTTAATGTCACTCCATTAGAGCCGGAGTGGGAGGGTCATATCACTCTAGAGTTTTCAAATACCACCTCTTTACCTGCAAAAATTTATGCCAACGAAGGAGTAGCTCAGCTTATCTTTCTCCAATCAGACGATCCTTGTGAAACATCCTATGCAGATAGACAGGGTAAATATCAAGGGCAAATAGGAGTCACCTTGCCGAAGACTTAATATCTTCTTCGAGCTAATATCCAAAATCTAGTGATAACTCTACTCTGCATCGTTGAGAAGTAACGCCACAGAATTGATGCAGTAACGCGAGCCTGTCGGCTTAGGCCCATCGGGGAAAACATGGCCTAAATGAGAATCACAAGCCGCACACATCACTTCGGTACGCATCATGCCAAGACTATGGTCTTCCTTAAGCACGACACTCATGTCATCGAGCGCTTGCCAAAAACTAGGCCAACCTGAACCTGAATCATATTTGTCTTCAGAGCGAAACAAACTAGCCTGACAACAAACACACTCATAGACTCCTTTCTTTTTGCATCCATCATACTCGCCGGAAAAGGGTGGCTCGGTACCATGCTCCCGACACACCGTATAGGCAGCCGGCGTAAGTACTACTCGCCACTCATCGTTTGTCTTGCTTATTTTTTTCATACTTCTGTCCTCGACTTATCTAAACCTATTGATTTAAAGAATGTAGCAAGCTGTTGTAAAGCAGCAAGCCAAGATAGTACCCTATCTCTGAATAGCTAACATAAGCGTATTTTAGAGGGCGATCCCTAAACCAATAGGCTCCAAGCGTGCCCAGCTAGTGTATAATATACTCTTGTCCTTGGAAGCCTTAAAAACCTACGAGAAAACAATTGAGTAATCCTGATTTATACCAACGCAGAAAGTCTTTACAAACCCTGGTAGGCAGCGTTCCAGTAGGCGGTGGTGCGCCGATTGTCGTTCAATCAATGACCAACACGGACACATCCGACGCAATTAGCACTGTCAAACAGGTTAAAGCTCTGGCAGCCGCAGGGTCAGAACTTGTCCGAATAACAGTGGACACCGAAGAAGCTGCGCAGAAGGTGAGCAGAATCCGCGAGCTACTTGACTCTACGGGATGTACAGTCCCACTTGTTGGAGATTTTCACTACAACGGACATATTCTACTTACTAAATATCCAGAATGTGCGGAAGCACTCGCCAAATATAGGATAAACCCTGGCAATGTTGGGTTTGGGAGGAAACGAGATGACCAATTCGCAACCATAATCGAGGTTGCCATTGCGCAAAATAAGCCAGTTCGGATCGGTGTCAATTATGGCAGCCTAGATCCCTCCCTAGTTGCGAAAATGATGGATAAAAATAATGAACTAAAGGTGCCAAAATCAGCGAAAGAAGTCGCCTATGACGCCCTTATTTTCTCGGCGCTTAACAGTGCTCGTCAGGCCGAAGAAATTGGACTCGATAAGTCAAAAATCATCCTTTCTTGTAAATGTAGCGATGTTCAAGATCTTATCAACGTATACAGAAGAATTGGAAAACAGTGTAGCTACCCTTTGCATCTGGGCCTTACTGAAGCCGGCATGGGTTCAAAAGGAATTGTCGCCTCCTCTGCGGCCATGAGTATACTGATGCAAGAAGGGATTGGAGACACAGTCCGGATATCCTTAACACCGGAGCCTGGCGGCGATCGCACACAAGAGGTCATAGTCGCGCAAGAACTTTTACAAGTCATGGGTCTAAGGTCTTTTACTCCCCTCGTAATCGCTTGCCCTGGCTGCGGCAGAACCACCAGTACTGTATTCCAAGAGCTAGCTCAAGACATACAAGCATATGTAAGGACCCAAATGCCGAAATGGAAAGACATCCATCCCGGAGTGGAAGACATGAGTCTCGCGGTAATGGGATGCGTAGTGAATGGTCCTGGAGAAAGCAAGCACGCTAACATAGGGATAAGCCTTCCTGGTACAGGCGAAGGGTTGGCAGCTCCGGTGTTCATAGATGGCGAGAAGCATGTAACTCTTCGAGGAGAACACATTGCTAATGAGTTTAAGCAGCTACTAGAACAGTATGTGGTGTCCCATTACTCTTAACTCGCTTGAAAATATCGCTTTTCATACATCGCATTGCGCTGGTAACTGTTGATGTCCTGGCCTGAGACTCACACTATAAATATCGAACCAGTATGCGCATTCATATCCTAGGGATTGCCGGAACATTCATGGCAGGGTTAGCCTCTCTTGCGAAGGAAAAAGGGCATATCGTCTCAGGAACAGACTTGTCCATTTACCCACCCATGAGCGACATACTAGCCGGAATGGATATAGAAGTCTTTGATTCTTACTCAGCCAATAACTTCTGCGAGAAGCCCGATTTAGTTTTGGTCGGTAACGCGCTTACCCGCGGCAATGAATGTGTAGAATTTGTGTTAACCAACGAAATACCTTACATGTCAGGCCCTGAATGGCTCAAAAAAGAAGTGCTACCGGGACGCCATGTAGTCGCGGTGTCTGGGACACATGGGAAAACAACGGTGACGAGCATGATTGCTTGGATTCTCGAGAACTCTGGCCTCTCTCCTGGCTTCCTTATCGGAGGTGTCCCAGGCAATTTTAACGTCTCGGCAAGACTGGGAGAATCAAAATACTTTGTGATCGAGGCTGACGAGTATGACACCGCATTTTTCGATAAGCGCTCGAAATTTGTTCACTACCGGCCTAGAACTTTAGTTATTAACAACTTAGAATTTGACCATGCGGATATTTTTGAAGATCTAGAAGCGATAAAAAAGCAATTTCATCACTTAATACGAACTATGCCTGCCGAAGCAACCATAATTCACCCTGAGCATATCCAAACAATAAAAGACACGATAAAAATAGGCTGCTGGTCAAAAGTACGGACTTTTGGGATGGACGGCGATTGTGAATGGAAGACAAACGGGGGAAATGATGCAAGCAAAGAAATCACTATCAGAGATCCGGATGGAAAAGAATTAAAAACTAAATGCCCGATATTTGGCAAACATAATACAGAAAATATGGTCGCTGCGATGTGTGCCGCAGCTTCGCTGGCAGAAAACATAGAAAGCGGACTTTCCGCAATGATGAAATTCAAAAATGTCCGCCGACGATTAGAGTTTTATGGCGAGCATAACGGAGTACATGTTTTTGATGACTTCGCCCATCACCCTACCGCTATCAAAGCCGCTATTAATGCCGTAAAAAGTCTACCTGGTGAACGTAGATTGCTCGCCATTGTCGAATTTCGTTCGAATAGCCTGATAATGGGTGCCAATAGGCACCAGCTTGCCAATGCTCTCGAGAATGCCGATGAAGTTTTCATCCTACTTCCTCAAGATTGCCAATGGGATGTCCAAGGGCTGCTCGCAGATGCTCGTATGCTTGAGTTCCACTACTCTCCCAGTGAATTAATTCAAAGTGTTCTAAAAAGAATAAGGCACGGCGATACTGTCTTGTCGATGAGTAACAGCTCAGCTGCAAAGATTCCAAACACGTTAGTGCGAAAGATAAAAACCCTATGACGACACCTATACAATACCCAGACACGATCCCTCTATTTCCGCTGAACGTCGTTTTATTCCCACAGGGGTTATTAGAGCTAAGGATTTTTGAAATCCGATATCTAGACATGATTAAGGACTGTCTAAAGCAACAGCAGGAGTTTGGAGTCGTCCTAACTAAAGCAGGTTTAGAAACCGCTGGTAGTCCAGATATAGAAAAAATAGGGACGCTTGCAAAAATAGTGTCGTTTGATCAAGGGCCCGACGGCTTGCTTCACATCACAGTTCAAGGCACCGAGCCCTTCCAAGTAAATAGTCATAGTCTTCAAAGTAATGGACTAACACTAGGTCGAACCCAACCCCATCTGACTCAGAATGAAAAGATATTAGATTCACATTCAAAGCCAGTAAGCTTACTAAAAAAGATTTTAATGAATAGTCGAGAACTCGACACGCTCACACCACCAATACTTGGAGAGGCCAGCTGGGTTGCTTATCGCCTTGCTGAGTTTTTGGAACCCACCAACCAAGAAAAATTAGCAATTCTAGCGGAAAGTAATGCCCAGCTAAAACTTGATAAAGTAGAAAAAATCATCAAGAGCCGCAACTCCGACTATTAAAAAACTCGGATTGGCTTAATATAATTGTGCAACATGAACAAACCAATAACGGCCTATTGAATGGCTAGTCAATCTATGACACTTTTACATACCGTGCCCGCCGGCTTAGATTAATTGAGGACACAACAGTTAACTCACTATTAAAAACACGACATGGCTTGTCACTTAAACAGATCATCTACTCTGTTATTTGTATCTGTATTTACTATTCACAAGGCTCACTAGCGAACGAAGTTGGTGAGAGGACTTGGCAATTCTGTCCAAGCGGACAATTCAAACCCGAACGTCCCCTATACAGCGATCCCGATAATATTGAATTTGGAAGCACAGAAATCAGAGCGCAGAGTTCGAGAGTTGTGCAGCATGGCCCAAGTCAATTTCAAGGAAATGTCGAAGTAATAAAAAATTCTCAGTCGATCAGAGCGGAAGTAGTCACTTATGATAAGGATACTGGCATCTATAATGCCGAAGGACGTGCGCATCTCTGGGACAAAGACATGGTTTGGGCCGGGGACACAATAAAATTCGACTCACAAAAAGAAATCGCTTTACTCTCGGATGGCAAATATTGGCTTGGTAATGGCCCAGGGAGAGGGACTGCCTCTAAGATCGAGCATGACTCAGCACGTGACATCAGTATATTTAAGGACGTCGAGTACACCACATGTCCCGTCACTTCTGAAGCCTGGCGATTACATGCGAGCGCGCTAAGAGTCGACCATAGCAATGACCGTGCCTCAGCAAGTAATGCGATCGTACGATTTATGGACGTACCAGTCTTCTATCTGCCTTATGTTAATTTTCCCATTACCAAACGGAGAAAATCCGGATTTTTAGCACCCGTATTTGGCACCAGTAACGAATCTGGATTTGATACCCAACTGCCCTACTACTGGAATATAGCACCCAATCTGGATGCAACCATTGCTCCTCGTGTAATGCAAGAGCGTGGCGTTATGCTCGACGGGGAATATCGATATCTCAATCCCACATACTCTGGAACCATAAATGGGGAATACTTGTCCGGCGACAACATTCGAAACAATCAAGACAGGTCATACCTCTCGGTTGAACACCACCAATTGTTTTTTGGTAATCGAGGCCGCTTAGACCTTTTATTTAACAACGTATCTGACAACGAGTACTTCAAAGATTTTGGCAACACTATTGGAGCTTCGTCCCAAGCATTCATGGAGCGAAAATTAGAGTTCACTTATGAAAACGAAGGCACCCGATTCTATGCTAGAACACAAGACTATCAGACGTTGGTAGATGACCTACCCGCGGCGGCTAGACCTTATAAAATACTACCGCGGCTCGAGCTAGGACATGTTTTCAAAACAGACAATGGATTTGAAGCTGCAATTAAATCGGATGCTAGCTATTTCTATAAATCTAAGAGCGTTAGTAGTATTCGCGCCACGGCAGCGCCATCTCTAGCTTACAGTTACCGAAAGCCATACCTCCAAGTCGTTCCTAAAATTGTAGTCGCCCACACAGAGTATTTTAACGATGATCCCAATGACGTTTATGAAGACCAGTCGCGAACGGTACCTATTATAAGCATCGATGCGACTCTCTTTGCAGAACGTAATTTCTCGCTCTGGGGAAAGACTCTCTTTCAGACCCTAGAGCCAAGAGCTTACTATTTATATATACCCAAAGTGAATCAAGACAACCTGCCTATTTTTGATACAGGAGCCATGGATATCAACACTCATACCATGTACCTGCCTCATCGGTTTTCAGGGGGTTATACTCAGTTTGGTGGCGACAGAGTTGGCGATGCAAACCGTGTAACCTTTGGACTGTCATCGCGGCTGTCTCACAAAGACACTGGACGGCAAATCATGTCTATTGGCATTGGACAGGTATTCCACCTCGATAGACGAGAAATTACTCTCCCTGGACAAACATACTCTAACAAGGCGCTCTCAAAGCTATTCGCTAAGGGAGAAATCAACCTGTCTTCTGCAACGAGGATAATAGGTTCACTAGTATGGGAGCCTGAATCCAAAAAAACTGAAAGAAAAGCTATCTCGCTGCTTTACCAACCAGAACAAAACACCATCTTAAAAGCAGCATATCGATTCACTAGGGCACCTAATAACTGGAGCCAGAATATAGAACAAGTGGACACTTCATTTCGATTCCCTATTCCTACATTCAAGAATACGTCGATGATCGGTCAGTGGAGCTATACACTACATGACAAGACAACTCTCGAGGCTTTTGGAGGAATAGAGTATGACAGTTGTTGTTGGAGTATCAGTGTAATCGGACAGCGATATTTGAACGGAACCAATATAAGCTCCCAACCTGAATTCATCACCGGTATATTTGTACAGTTGAGGCTAAGAGGTCTGATGGGACTCGGGAAAGGGCGTGATCCATTAATATCTAGACACCTTCCTGAATCTAGAAGTCCATTTGATTGAAATCTCCACCTCACAAAGAAAAAGATAGAAATCGAATGCCTTGCAACTGCCATTTTGCGGTATAATTCCTCACCGAAAAAAAAAAGTAGCCGTATGTTTGTGTTGCCTAATCCAATTTCTCCTCTTATAGCACCTAAAAAGAAACCCACTGGGCCTTCATTCTTATTTGCTTTTCTTGCTATTGTTGCCCTCCCAGTGACTAGTTTCAGCATCTACGCTGAAGAACTTGACCGAATAGTGGCTATAGTAGAGCAGGACATAGTGATGCAAAGCGAGCTAAATGAGCAAACTGAGCGTGTCAAATTTCAAATGCAGCAACAGGCGACTCGAATGCCTCCAAATGCCGTCCTGCAGCGGCAAGTTATGGAGAGATTAGTCCTAGAAAAAATCCAGCTCCAATATGCTGAGCAAGTGAAAATTGAGGTCGGAGACGATGTATTAAAACTGGCAATAATGGACATGGCCAAACAAAACAATCTCAACCTAGAGCAGTTCAAAAAGGTGCTGGCCTCTGAAAACTATCAGTTTGATGTATTCAAAGAACAAATCCGTCAAGAAATTATTATATCCAAGCTCAGAAAAACTGAAGTGGATAATAAAATTCGTGTGCGAGAAACCGAAATAGATAACTACCTCCGTAATGAGTCGAATACTGCGGAACTTCAAGAATATCGCATCTCGCATATTTTGATATCTGTACCCTCTGAAGCCAACAATCAACAAATCCAAAAAGCTCGAGAGAAAACAGAGGAAGTGCTAAATCTAGTAGAAACTGGTGATGATTTTGGTGAGACTGCAATACGTGTCTCTGACGGGCAACAAGCACTAGAAGGCGGAGACCTCGGGTGGCGAAAAGGAAGCCAAGTCCCCGGGCTTTTCGCTGACTCTATCAGCGCATTAAAAGTCGGCGAGAATAGCGGCATAATAACTAACGCCAGTGGATTTCATATCATTCAACTTACTGATAAGCGTAATCTAGAAGAATTCATGATCCCGCAATATAAGACCCGGCATATACTTATTTCTCCTAATGAATTACTACCTATGGAACAAGTTGCGAATAGAATAAGTAATTTGAAAAAACGTTTTGACTTAGAGGGAGACGACAATTTTGCACAGATTGCCCGAACAAACTCTGATGACAGGACTTCTGCCCTGCAAGGAGGTGATCTAGGGTGGGTAAGTGAAGGGGAAATGGTTCCTGAATTTGAAGAAATTATGACAGCAATCGACATCGGAATGGTGAGCCCCCCATTTGAAACAGAGTTTGGCTTCCATATTCTCCAAGTTACAGAAACAAGAAATTTCGATGGGACAGAGGCAATTCGACGAGATAGAGCCCGAAAAGCTATTCGGCAACAAAAACTAGATGAGCGACGACAATATTGGCTCAGGCGACTCCGAGACGAAGCCTATGTCGAATACCGTAATAACTGATCCAGAACATAACCTGAAGATTGCGCTATCTCCAGGAGAGCCAAGCGGCATAGGTCCCGATATTGCCATCACTATTAGCCAACTTCAAAGAACAGAAAACACTCTTGTTTATGCAGATCCTGAAATAATTGCAGACCGCGCTAAATTGCTTCGTATCAATCTCAAAATTGTCGAGCTTGAAGGCACGCAGTCTGCACAACGACATAAACCTGGCACTATGCAGATTGTTCCAGTCCAGTCAAAAGTAAAAGTAGTTCCTGGTAAGCCTAATCCCGAGAATTCGAGTTACGTCTTGGACTGTCTTGACCAAGCAATAGACGCCTGTCGTTCCTCTAAGCTGGACGCGATAACGACCGGTCCTATTAGTAAAGAAGTCATTAACCAGGCTGGGGTTCCCTTTTCTGGCCATACCCAATATTTGGCAGACAGGCTAGGCTCGCAGCGGCCCGTGATGATGCTAGTATCTGGCAAACTCCGAGTAGTTCTATTAACTACCCATATCCCTTTAAAAGACGTTTCCAATGCAGTAACTAGCAAACTAATAAAACACGTCACAACTATCGTTCATCAAGAATTAACCGATAAATTTGGGATAAATTCACCCAATATCTGGTTATGTGGTCTCAACCCTCACGCTGGAGAGGGCGGATATCTAGGCCAGGAAGAAATTACAGTGATCTCACCTGCAGCCATGGAACTGAGAAATACAGGCATAAAAATTACGGGGCCAGTCTCTGCAGATAGCGCGTTTACAGCATCACAGCGAAAAAAGTACGATGCCATTATTAGTATGTACCACGATCAAGGCTTAACAGCTCTCAAAACACTAGGTTTTGGGGAGGCTGTCAACGTCACTTTAGGCATACCTATAGTAAGAACGTCCGTGGATCATGGAACGGGATTAGACATAGCAGGTACCGGAAAATCTTCGGTAGGAAGTCTTATCGCAGCCATTGACCTTGCGAAATCCATAGTAAAAAACCAAAAAAACCAAAAGAAATGAACCTTCCAAGAGCTCGAAAACGGTTTGGTCAAAATTTCCTTATCGATGAATATATTATCGACAAAATAATTAACCTAATTCGCCCACAGCCTGATGAACATATATTAGAGATCGGGCCAGGGGCAAGAGCCCTTACTGATCATCTTGTAGATGCTGGTTCGAGAGTAACAGCTGTAGAGATTGACCGAAACCTATATGCACAAATGAAAAATCACTATAGGGATGCTGATAATTTTTTAATTTCGAACGAAGATATTTTAAATTACGATATAGAAAGGCTAACTATCAATTCCACACAGTGGAAGATTGTCGGGAACCTTCCTTACAATATAGCTACACCTCTAATTATCAAACTATTAAATTACCAAGGGATATGGTCGGAAATGGTATTCATGCTTCAGAAGGAAGTTGCTGAGCGTTTCACCGCGATATGTGGTACAAAATCATATGGCCGCTTATCAATAATGGCCCAAAGGAAAGCACAAATAGAATACCATTTTGAGGTTGACAAGAACTCTTTTGAGCCAATACCAAAAGTGCAATCTGCCGTCGTGAGGTTCATCAAAAAAGAGCATACCGTATTATCTGATTTCGAAAAATGCCTGGAAGACATCGTCCGAACTGCATTTAATACCAGGCGTAAAACTATCGCGAACTCACTGCGTAAAATTTTCACTGTAGATTCTCTGATAGAAGCTGGAATAGATCCGAAAGACCGCGCGGAAAATGTCTCTATCTCCTCTTATGAAGCCCTGGCAAAGATGAAATTACATTCACTTTAGTTAGACTCTATAACTTGCGTTGCCATTCACGGAGATATTCATCTTGAACACTAGACCTGCTGAAGGAGATGGCTACAGAAGAATCCACAAGGTTACCCACAGTTTCTGTGGATAACCTTGTGGACAAACTAGACAAAGAGTTCCTTAAGGCCACAAAACAGGCTTACATTGATAGATCGGTCAAAATTTAGACATTTTTAAAATATACTTAATAGAAACAAATACTTAGGAGGTTATGTAAGAGCTAATTAGTGCTTTTATCCGATAAGTTACTACTTCTGTCTTGTTCGAGCACAGTAAGTGTGCATAAATTGTCAAACAGACTCAGAAGAGGGCATTTTACAAATGTCTTAAAGCGTCGAATCATCCCTAAAGAATGCCTGCTTTGTTCATGATAATATAAAGAATTATCAGTAATATTAAAGTGTACCTCAACAAGCCCAATGTTTAGCAAACGAATGACAAAAATCCCTGGCCTTATTATCGATACCTTCGGGCAGTTATCGGCATATGCTCTAGTTCTCCTAATGACAGTGACTGCTCTTGATGTGTTCATGCGCTATTTATTAAATCAAGGCTCCGTAGCTTTTCAAGAGCTCGAATGGCACCTTTTTAGTGCGGTTTTCTTGCTGGGTTCGGCTTACACTTTAAGGTGTGACCAACATGTTAGAGTGGATATTTTTTTTAAAAGTAGATTCTGCAGCCAACGAACAAGAAAGCTGATTGACTTGCTTGGAGCTCTCTTTTTTCTACTCCCTTTTTGTGGCGTTATCGTGTGGAGCTCAGGTGCTTTTGTATTCGATGCATTCCACTATGCTGAAACCTCTCCAGACCCTGGTGGCCTGACTCACCGGTGGATAGTTAAGTCATTGATCCCGTTAGGGGCCTCACTACTGTGTGTTCAAGGCATTATCACTGCCTTAGCAGCCTTTCGCGAGAGGAATAAAGTTTAATCCCTATGGAATATTATGCATTAGGAATGTTCGCAGTGATAATTCCTGCTCTTTTGTTGGGCTACCCCGTCGCTTTTACTCTTGGCGCAGTATCTATCTTCTTCGGCACATTTGCCTTAGGAATAGACTTCTTTCAGCTACTACCCCTTCGAATTTGGGGAATAATGACTAACTTTACCTTACTGGCAGTCCCTTTGTTCGTATTAATGGGAGTCATTCTCGAAAAATCTGGCCTAGCACAAGACTTACTAGAGACTAGCGCTACGCTTTTTGGGAAAAAAAAGGGCGGTCTTGCTATTGCAGTGATACTCGTTGGTGCTTTACTCGCTGCAACTACAGGAGTGGCCGGCGCCACGGTAGTCACTATGGGAGTGATTGCATTACCAACAATGCTGAGACATGGATATGACCGCTCTCTGGCTTGTGGCACCATAGCGGCCTCAGGAACCCTAGGACAGGTAATCCCACCAAGCATAGTAGCGATACTTCTTGCTGACATTATGGGAGTCCCTGTAGGCAGACTCTTCATGGCAACACTGTTGCCTGGCTTAGTACTCGTGGGCTTATATATATCCTACGTAATAGTGATTTCCAGGAGAAACCCTCTTGTCGCTCCTGCCATAACATTAAAAGAAGGCACTCTCTCGAGGGCCGAAATTATCAAATCCCTAACGCCCCCAATAGTTTTAATGCTATCGGTGCTAGGCTCAATTTTTCTTGGGATAGCATCGCCGACTGAATCGGCTGCCCTTGGTGCCTTAGGCGCTATTCTGATTGCCGTTAGCAGAAAACGAATGCGATGGTCAATACTGAACAGCGCCGCCTTAGAAACGGTGAAGCTTACTAGCATGGTTTTTCTCATTCTTGTCGGAGCAACGGCTTTCGGGCTGGTCTTTAAAAGCCTAGGTGGCGATCACGCTGTGAGTAGTTTTTTTTATTCTACTGGTGATGGCAGCCAATTAACGTTTGTTATCGTGAGTATGGTGGTTATTTTTATTCTAGGGTTTTTCCTAGATTTCGTTGAAATTTGTTTTATTGTGGTGCCTATACTCGAACCGATAGCTAGAAGTCTTGGCATCGATTTGCTATGGTTCGCGTTAATCATAGCAGTCAATCTTCAAACGTCTTTTCTAACACCACCATTCGGCTTTTCACTTTTTTATCTCAAAGCGGTCTCCCCACCCGAGATAAAGCTCTCACACATTTATAAAGGGATCACTCCCTTTGTACTGATACAGATCATTGTGCTTGCTCTGATTATATCCTTCCCTAATGCCATATTATGGCTGCCAAACACTGTCGATAAAATGAACGGTCTACTCTAGGTATTTGCACTATTCTCATTACGCAAATATTCAATAACAGAAGAAGTTTCTGGAAATATACCGTGCCAGAGGAAAAACGCTTCCGCAGCTTGCTCAACCAACATACCAAGTCCGTCCAATACTTGAGTGGCACCCAGTGATTCGGAAAAGCGCATAAAACTAGTAGGTCCAACGGTGTATGCCATGTCGTAAACAACACTGCCAGGCCCTATGATTTGACTACCAACCTCCGGTAGGTCATTTGACAAGCTTAAAGACGTAGCGTTTATGACGATGTCTGGACGGTAACTTAAGTTTGCCCCCCATTCTAGTACCTCTAAAGGATAGTCTCTCGTGAATTCCACCAATGCTTCAGCGCGGGAGATTGTGCGGTTACTGACCTTTATCGAGAAAGGGTTTTCCTTAATCAAGGCAGGAATAACGCCCTTGGCAGCGCCTCCCGCTCCCAAAATCAAGATCGTTTTTCCTTCTAAAGTAATAGAATGATTCAGCTTAAGATCACGAACAATTCCGCTACCATCGGTATTGTCAGCAACTATTCTGCCATCTTTGAAACACAACGTATTTGCTGCACCAGCTTTAACCGCTCTATCGGACTGCTCATCCGCAATCTCAAAAGCCTCTTCCTTTAAAGGAACTGTGACATTCATTCCTATCCCACCGGCTTTTTTAAACTGCTCTATCGCTACTATTAAGCACCCAGAACTCACCTCAGCTTTTTCATATGTCAATTCTAGATTCACGCCCTCACCAAACAAGGCGTGAATCACAGGGGATTTACTATGCGCTATCGGCATACCTACAACGCAGAAAAAATTGCGAGACCTTATCTTTTTGTCAAAGTAATTTTTCATTATTTACTAATAGTTAGACTCGCTGACTAACTAAAGCAAGCAAGCCTTATAACTATATGATGTAGCCTCGCTCGTCGTGCTCAGAAACGTCTAAACCAACATTTTCTTGATCCTCAGTTATTCTTAAACCAACTAGCTTCTTGGTTAACAATAACAACACTAATGTCATAATGCCGCACCAAAAAGTAGTGGCAAGAACTCCATACAGTTGCACAATAAGCTGGGAACTCATAGTAAATCCCTCAGCATATCCAATCCCACCAAACTGCTCTGCTACGAAAACGCCAGCAAGAATAGTACCTAATATCCCTCCTACCCCATGCACCGGAAAAACATCCAGCGAGTCGTCGATTTTCAACGTCCGCTTAATATATTGAGTGCTATAATAGCAGACTATCCCAGCCGAAATCCCAATGACTAGCGCGCCAATGGGGCCCACATATCCTGATGCAGGGGTAATAGTACCTAGTCCGGCGACCATTCCGGTTACTATTCCTAGGACACTCGGTTTCCCATGTTTTACCCATTCAATACACATCCATGCCAGAGAACCTGCTGCTGCTGATATATGTGTCACTAACATCGCCATTCCAGCATCCCCATTTGCGGCAACTGCGCTACCAGCATTAAAACCAAACCATCCTACCCAAAGCATTGCAGCCCCAGTGACAGTCATAGTTAAGTTATGCGGTGGCATAGCACTATTAGGAAATCCCTTACGTTTCCCCAGAACCGTCGCCGCAATTATCGCGGCGACGCCAGCATTGATGTGGACAACAGTGCCGCCCGCAAAATCAAGCAAGCCCATCTGAGCGAGCCAACCGCCACCCCATACCCAATGGCATACGGGCACATATACAACAAACATCCAGAGAGTACTAAATACAAGAACAGCCGAAAACTTCATCCTTTCAGCGAAGCCCCCAACTATAAGAGCGGGAGTAATCACGGCAAATGTCATTTGAAACATAATGAATACCGTTTCTGGAATAGCACCGCTCATCCCGGCACGAGTCACATCCGCCAGCATAATGTTGCCACTGCCGATAAAATTATTCCACGCCCCACCATCTCCAAAGGCTAGTCCATAACCAGCAAACATCCACAGTAAAGACATCAGGCAAGTAATCGCAAAGCACTGCATCAATACAGACAGTGTGTTCTTTGCGCGGACTAGACCACTATAAAAAAGAGCTAAACCTGGGATTGTCATAAACAAAACTAAAGCGGTCGCAGTCAAAAGCCACGCCGTATCTCCGGTATCCAACCCATCCGCCAAAACTAAACTGGGTAAGGTAGCCAAACCCAATATACCAATAAAATACCACATATTTTTCAACCCCTCAGAATACTAAGTAAAAAAATCATTAACCATAAGAAGTCTATAAAGCGTCTTTCCCTGTTTCCCCAGTTCTTATTCGCACAACATCAATCAGTTCACTAATAAAAATCTTACCGTCACCGATCGAGTCGCTACTGGCAGCTGTTTTTACAATGTCTATAGTCGCATCTAGCTGAGAATCTTCTACTGCTATCTCAAGTTTTATTTTCGGGAGAAAATCGACCACATACTCTGCGCCTCGATATAGCTCGGTATGGCCTTTTTGGCGACCGAACCCTTTAACTTCTGTCACGGTCATTCCCTGTATGCCATTTGAAGATAGGGCGTCTCTAACATCCTCTAGCTTGAAAGGCTTGATAATCGCGGTAATTAATTTCACTGGTTTCTCCCTAGGATAATACTTACTTAAGGTTCAAAATAGAAAGCGCTTACGAAAAGCAGTCAACGTTACTTAACTAGCGGCTAACTTTTCGTGATGAAAATTATACCAGTTTTGTATTACTTTCACTCTATCGAAGAGTATCGAAGGGTATCGAAGAAAAAATAAATATATTTTAAGCAAAAAAAAGCTGGAGAACATTTCTGTCCTCCAGCTCCTTTATTTGACTATTTATATAGTCAGCCGCAATTTAACGTTTAGTAAATTCCGGATATGCATCTAAACCACACTCTGATTTATCAACACCCTCCATTTCTTCTTCTTCGCTAACTCTTATACCGGCTACAGCTTTTATTACTGACCAAACTATGAGCGATGTGATGAACACCCAAGCGAATATCATTACAATACCTAGCAACTGGGCATACAAAGTAGCATCCGAATTGCTCAGACAGACAGCAAGTAAGCCCCAAATTCCTGCAGTACCATGAACAGAGATGGCACCGACCGGATCGTCAAGCTTGAACTTGTCAAGAGTAACTATTGAGAGCACTACTATGATCCCGCCTATCCCACCAATTATTGTGGCTAGCAAAGGAGTCGGAGTTAAAGGTTCAGCTGTGATAGAGACGAGTCCTGCCAATGCGCCATTTAGAACCATGGTCAGATCAGCTTTACCAAAAAGCAATCTGGCCGTGATTAAAGCCGCAATACAACCACCTGCTGCTGCTGCATTTGTGTTGACAAAAATCATTGCCACCGCGTTAGCTTCGGCCACATTAGACATAACCAGCTCAGAACCGCCATTAAAACCGAACCAACCAAACCACAATAGGAATGTTCCAAGAGTAGCAAGAGGCAAGTTGGCCCCTGGGATAGGATTAACGGTTCCGTCTGAAGCATACTTGCCTTTCCTGGCACCGAGAAGTATCACGCCAGCTAGAGCGGCAACCGCGCCAGTCATGTGCACCACTCCAGAGCCTGCAAAATCAAGAAACCCTGCTTCATTAAGATAGCCACCACCCCACTTCCAATAGCCTTCGATGGGGTAAATAAACCCTGTCATCACAACTGCAAATGCCAGAAATGACCATAGCTTCATTCTCTCAGCGACGGCTCCTGAGACCACTGACATTGCAGCAGCAACGAAGACCGCTTGAAAGAAAAAGTCCGATAACCCGGAATAATAAATATCGCCCTCACTAGCGATAACATCAGCAGCAGTATTATCGACGCCTCCAAGAATACTAGGTAGACCAGGCCAGAGCAGATTAACTCCTTCCCCTGGGTACATGAACGCATACCCGCAGAGCAAGTACATGGTACATGCTACCGCGTAGAGAACGATGTTTTTCGTTAAAATTTCCGCTGTGTTTTTACTTCTAACCAATCCAGCCTCGAGCATAGAAAAACCGCACGCCATTAACATGACGAACGCACCCATGACTAGAAAGTAAAAGGTGTCCATTGCATACTTGACTTCAATTACAGACGCATCCACTTTAAAATCCTCCAAATTATATAAACTATGTAAACTCTTACAACGCGTCAGATCCGGTTTCCCCAGTTCTAATGCGCACGACTTCGGTTAATTCGGTAACGAAAATTTTTCCGTCTCCAATTTTCCCTGTTGCAGACGATTTTTTAATGGCCTCCACAACTTCAGCCACTTGTTCATCATCCACACCTACTTCCAGCTTGGATTTAGGCAAGAAATCAACAACATACTCAGCTCCTCTATAAAGTTCTGTATGTCCTTTTTGGCGACCAAAGCCTTTTACTTCGGTAACCGTTAGACCGCGGATCCCAATATCAGACAATGCTTCACGGGCCGCCTCAACCTTGAATGGCTTAATAATTGCTGTAATCAGTTTCATTTCATTTATCCTTTCGTCTTAAACTAAACTTAAAAAAGCAAAGAAGGTTAAGCTCTTCCTGCTAAAGTACCTAAATACATGCATTATGCGTGCCAATAAAAAAAAACCATTATTACTTATGTCTTATCCTGCTAGGGCCATATTTACTGGATCATAAAAGCGCACCGCAATAATGCAATTTTCTCGCCGCTTGACTTAACTAAGGGCGATTAGCTTAAAATAGCTAATCTATAGAGGGCACCAAATTGTTTGATTTTCAAAAAATAGAAATCTTGGCACAGCGAATTAAAAAAATTCTCCCAGAAGATCCCCGGATACTGGCAAAAGAATTCAAAAACACTTCCAAACCATTGGTACATTCTTTTCTGAAGCGAGCCAATCTAGTGACTCGGGAAGAGTTTGATGCCCAAAATGAATTGCTGCAGAAGGCTCAAAAACAATTAGAAGATTTAGAAGCTATTATCAAAAATATGAAAAGTACTTAATGAGAAAAGGGAATAAGCCGCTTGCTTCAGGAACCTAAAGGAAAAATCATCTACCAGATCTCGGTCAATGGAGTAAGTCACTACCTTGAAGCCCAATCTGATCCAGAGGCGAGCCGATACGTGTTCGCATACACGATTACCCTAACGAATACGGGAGAGATAGCCGCTCGTCTAGAAGATAGACACTGGATAATTATTGATGGCGAAGGAGCTACTCAGGAAGTCCGTGGTAGAGGAGTTGTAGGCGAAGAACCTCTTTTGGAGCCTGGAGAAATCTTCACCTATAGCAGCGCCTCTCAAATCTCAACAGTTTTTGGCACAATGAACGGCTCTTATGGAATGCTAGCATCTGACGGAACGAGGTTTAAGGCTTCGGTACCTAGTTTCCGCTTGGCGATTCCAAATGCCCTTCATTAGAACAACAGGTAGATAAAGGTGTCCACCTATGCAGTAGGCGATGTTCAAGGTTGCCATAATGAGCTATCAAGGCTCCTGAAATTGATCGATTTCAACAAACGGACCGATATACTATGGTTCGCTGGAGATCTCATAAACAGGGGGCCATCTTCATTAGCCGTTATAGACCAAGTTATGAGGCTAGGGAGCGCTGCAAAAATTGTCCTCGGAAATCACGAGTTACACCTACTTGCGTTAGTCGCTTCAGGATCGCCAATAAAAAACTCAAAAGATACTTTTCACGATATTTTAGCTTCTCCAAACTGCATGAAAATTGTTGACTGGCTCAAAAATCAATCATTTTTCCACTGGGATGCAAAACTTAATTTTGCAATGGTTCATGCTGGCGTCCCTCCAGAATGGTCGCTAGAAAAAACTCTTGATTTAGCTAAGGAGCTAGAATCCGTGTTGGCTAACGAAGGCACAAGTAGCGAGTTTCTTCTGTCAATGTATGGTAACGAGCCTACTACTTGGAACGATAAGCTAGCTGGTAATGACCGGCTAAGGTTCATAGCAAATTGCTTGACTCGGTGTAGGTATTTTACCAAACAAGGAGCTATGAATTTCTCGGAGAAAAGAACTCCAATGGTCGTCTCTGCAGAACTGGTCCCTTGGTACTTAATGCCAGCTAGGAAAACGGCCAACACCCGTATCCTATTTGGACACTGGGCATCGTTAAACCTACCTAGAGTAGAATGGGAAAAACACTTGGTATATCCGCTAGATACAGGAGCGGTATGGGGCAGAAAATTAACGGCAATGCGACTTGAAGACAGCGAAATATTCTCGGTAAAAGCGGCGCAATGACCAGTCAGCTAGGCGGTTTTTCCAGATGGCGGAAACGATATGAATAAAGGTGATCTGCATCACTATCACACAATTCTGAAGACACCTCTTTCCATTCAGACAAATCAAAATTGGGAAAGTACGCATCACCATCCAAAAGCGTCATGACTTCGGTAAGATAAATTGTTGACACCCGAGACAAGGCTTCTTTGTAAATCATCCCGCCTCCTATAACAAAAACTTCTTCTTCGTTTTCTAACGCACGTAAGGCCGAGACTAGAGAGGAATAGCACTCAACCCCATCTACAGAAAAATCAATATTTTTAGTCAAAACGATATTTTTACGCCCTGGCAAAGGCCTCCCTATGGACTCGAAGGTTTTACGACCCATAATGATTGGCTTACCCATCGTAAGCCGTTTAAACCTCTTAAGGTCGTTAGGCAGGTGCCAGGGCAGTTCACCTCTTACGCCAATCACACGCGCCATATCAACCGCAGCGATCATACTTAATTTTAATACTGACACTATTTAGTTAGGCTCAGGTTAAATTGCAACAGGAGCGCTAATATGAGCGTGTGGGTGGTAGTTCACCAATTGAAAATCCTCGTACTTAAAGTCAAAAAGACTCGACACAGACGAATTTATTTTCATCTCAGGAAGGGTCCGACACTCTCTAGATAGCTGTAATTCAGTCTGTTCCAAGTGGTTAAGATATAAATGTGCATCTCCAATCGTATGCACAAAATCCCCAACCTCCAGTTCACATACTTGCGCAATCATCATTGTTAACAAAGCATAAGACGCGATATTAAAAGGGATGCCCAAGAAGACATCACCACTGCGCTGGTACAACTGGCAAGATAACTTACCTTCGGCAACATAAAATTGAAATAAAGCATGGCAAGGTGCAAGCGCCATATCGCCGACATCACTCACATTCCAGGCGCTGATGATTAGGCGTCGCGAATCTGGGTTTTCCGCTATCTCTTTTAAAACGTCTCTTACCTGATCTATCGTTTCGCCGTTCGGATTTTCCCAAGACCTCCATTGAACCCCATATACTGGACCTAGCTCTCCCGCATCATCAGCCCATTCGTCCCAGATACTTACCCCATTTTCTTTCAGATAAGCGATATTAGAGTCCCCTCGGAGAAACCAAATTAATTCATGAATAATAGACTTCAAATGCACTTTTTTAGTCGTTAATAAGGGAAAGCCTTCGGATAGCTTAAACCGCATCTGGTACCCAAAGACACTTAGTGTTCCAGTACCAGTGCGATCTTGCTTTCTAACGCCATGATCACGGACATGACGAAGCAACTGTAAATAGCTATTCATATTCTTTACTCAACATCATTGCTTTATATCTCGTCGATGACTAATTATCAAGCTAACGCCTTCAGCCAATGTATTACGCATGGAAATTTTATTGCCTATAAAGCTCTATTACGCAGGACTAATATTAGCCCGACCAATATCATCGGAACGCTCAAAGCTTGGCCCATAGTGAACCAGTCTGCCGCAAGGTACCCTATATGAGTATCAGGCTCTCTGAAAAACTCTACACCACAACGAAAAGTACCATAAAGGCAAAGAAACCACCCTGAAAGCACTCCTAAGGGTTTCGCCTGTCTACCAAGGAGATGCAGTAGATAGAATAGCACCAGCCCTTCCAACAGCGCTTCATATAACTGGGTGGGGTGCCTCGCTATAAAACCAGCGGCAGGGTTTGTGAAGACAACGCCCCATGGAAGGGAAGTCTGAGCACCCCATAGCTCTTGATTGACAAAATTAGCAATTCTACCTAACCCTAGGCATATAGGAAGTGCCGGAACAATGAAGTCAGTCAGCGACAAAAAAGTCTTTCCCCATTTTCGAGATAGCCAAAAGAGAGCTACAGTAACTCCCAAGACTCCCCCATGAAAGGACATGCCGCCTTCCCAAATAGAAAAAATACTCAGAGGAGCATCGAGATAACTTGCAGCATTGTAAAATAGGATATAACCAAGACGCCCACCTACTATGCCACCTAAGGCAGCGTAGAAAATAACGTCCGACACCTTTTCCCCATCCCATACTGAACCTAATCGCTTGCCTTTGGCCGATAAATATTTCCAAGCTATGGCAATCCCAACTAAGTAAGACAATCCATACCAATAAATACTCAACGGACCAATACGCAGTGCAACAGGATCAATATCGGGGAAAAGAATCACAAGGAAATGAGCCTCTGTATTATCACCAGACCAAGGGTAGACCGAAACTAATAAGGTATCGTGCCTCAAAGTCAGAACGAGTTAACTTATGGTTCTGCGTCCCATGACTCTCGATTTTGATTGCTCCTAATAAAGCAGCAACACGACCAGACACCTCCCAAGAGAGACCTTGTTCAATCCCAAACAAAATCCCGGCACGATAAGCATCTCCACAGCCTGTCGGATCTAAAGCTTCAGAAACAGGAGCTATAGGTATTTTCACATGCTTACCAGCAGTATAAATATCTGAACCTTCACCACCTCTCGTAACAATCAAAGCATCTACTTGTCCAGCGATATCAGCAACCCCCATCCCTGTCTTCTCTTGCATTAACTCAGCCTCATAAGCATTCACTGTAATCCACTGTGCCTGCTTTATAAACTTAACCAACTCGGGACCACTAAACATAGGTAAACCTTGCCCAGGGTCAAAAACAAAAGGGATACCTGCTGAAACCAACTGTTCAGCATGCAGAATCATGCCTTCTCGCCCGTCAGGAGAGACAATTGCCAACCGAGATTTTCGTGCATCGTTAACACTATTCTGAGCAGAAGCATCCATAGCTCCAGGATGAAAAAGTGTAATCTGATTGCCATCAAGATCAGTTGTAATAAAAGCCTGAGCAGTCATAGTCCCTGGAACGCCAACAACACTTTTTCGAGAAATACTGAGTTTGTCTATCCAAGCAGCATAAGGGGCGAAATCATCGCCCACAGTCCCCATGGGAATGGGGTCTGCACCTATCATTTTTAAATTATATGCAATATTCCCAGCGACACCGCCATACTCCCTTCTCAAAGTGGGCGTTAAGAAACATACATTTAGGATATCCAGCTGCTCTGGAAGGATATGATCTTTAAATCTCTCTCCAAAACCCATTATGTTGTCATACGCAAAAGATCCACAAATCAAAATAGACATTTTATTTTTCTCCCATATATTTATTCTGTGTCCGCTGAAGACATCATTTTTTTTCGTTTTAAAGTGGCTGAGAGATATTCTCCAGTATACGAATCACTATTCTTAGCAAGATCCTCGGGAGTACCTACTCCAATAATCCGTCCGCCATTCTTACCACCCTCCGGACCTAGGTCGATAACCCAGTCAGCGGTTTTGATGACGTCCAAGTTGTGCTCTATAATTACCACTGTATTTCCCCGGTCGCGGAGACTGTGCAATACCTTTAATAACTGCTCTATATCGTGAAAATGAAGTCCCGTTGTCGGCTCATCAAGGATATAAAGCGTTTTACCAGTGTCGCGCTTGGAAAGCTCTCGAGACAGTTTAACTCTCTGAGCCTCTCCCCCGGAGAGAGTTGTCGCATTTTGACCGATGCGTATATAAGAAAGACCTACTTCCATAAGTGTTTTTAGTTTCGTGGAAAGAACAGGGACAGATGCGAAAAATTTGCAAGCTTCCTCGACGGTCATATCTAACACTTCACTGATCGTCCGCCCTTTATACAATATAGTTAGAGTCTCTCTGTTATATCGTTTCGCTTTACATTCATCACATGGAACGTACACATCAGGCAGAAAGTGCATTTCAACTTTAATTAACCCATCACCCTGACAGGCTTCACAGCGACCACCTTTCACGTTAAAACTAAATCGGCCTGGATTATAGCCCCTTGCTCTTGATTCTGGGACCGCTGCGAATAGGTCTCTTATCGGAGTAAATAAGCCTGTGTAGGTTGCTGGATTAGACCGAGGTGTCCTGCCAATAGGGCTTTGATCGATATCCACGACCTTATCAAAATAACCTAAGCCTAAAATCTCCCCACACTCTGAAGGAATCGCTGACGCACCATTTATATCTCGAGCTGCCGTCAAGTAAAGAGTATCGTTTATCAGTGTCGATTTACCGGAACCAGAAACACCCGTGACGCAAGTCAGTAATCCGACTGGAATCGCTGTTGTAACATTATCTAAGTTGTTCCCACTTGCTTCTATTATTTCTAGGACACGACTCGCATCATAGGGGGTACGCTGCTCTGGTATTTCTATTGCGCGTCGTCCGGAAAGATATTGTCCAGTGACTGAGTCTAAGCAATTAGCGACCTCAAGCGGCGTCCCTTGCGCCACTATGTGTCCACCATGGATACCTGCACCAGGCCCCATGTCAACTACATAATCAGCCATTTTAATAGCATCTTCATCGTGCTCAACAACAATCACAGTGTTACCCCGATCCCTAAGATCGACTAATGTATCCAGTAGTCGCTGATTATCTCTTTGGTGAAGACCAATAGAAGGTTCATCTAACACATACATAACCCCGACCAAGCCCGCACCTATTTGGCTTGCAAGTCTTATCCTTTGAGCTTCGCCTCCGGAAAGCGTGTTTGCGCTTCGATCAAGCGTCAAGTAATTAAGTCCAACATTAATTAAAAACTGTAAACGTAAATTAACTTCTTTAATTATTCGCTCAGATATCTCTGCACGCTGGCCTTCCAAACGTAAATCGTCAAAAAACACCTGACTTTCTTCAACCGACATTGAGGTGATTTGCGACAGGTTAAAGTCTCCGATAAAAACATTCCGAGCTGCTCTATTCAATCTGGTCCCATCGCAGGAGCCACAGACTTTAGTACCAATATAACGCCCTAACTCTTCCCGCACGATATTCGAATCGGCGTCTTTATATCGTCGTTCCATATTAGCAACCACGCCCTCAAAAACATGGTTTCGAACTTCAATTTTTCCATTTGACTTGGAGTATCGAAACCCGATCTCTTCTTCTCCGCTCCCTCGAAGAACAACTTTTTTAACATTGTCAGGGAGGTCTTCAAAAGGAGTATCAATATCAAAACCGTAGTGACGAGCCAATGAATCAATTAATTGCGCATAATAGGTGTTACGTCTATCCCAACCTCGAATTGCGCCAGCCGGGAGACTTGCGTCTGGTTGCTGCACAATGAGCTCTTCATCAAAGTACTGAGCGTTACCAAGTCCATCACAAGTCAGACAGGCTCCAACAGGGTTGTTAAATGAAAAGAGTCTAGGCTCGAGCTCTTCGATACTAAAGCCGCACAACGGACAGGCAAATCTCGATGAGAAGAGGATGTCAATTGGTGGTCCATCGTCCATCGAACAGAGTCTAGCAAAACCATCTCCTAGCTCTAGAGCAGACTCAAAAGACTCGGCAAGTCGCTGTTTCAAGTCGTCGCGAATACGAAACCTGTCAACAACAACGTCTATGTTATGCTTTTTCCTTAACTCCAAAGCTGGGGGGTCATCTAAGGCTACAACGTCACCATCCACTACCGCGCGCACGTAACCCAACCGAGCCAAATTATCGAACACCTGTTGGTGTTCTCCCTTCTTATCTCGAATTATAGGTGCCACCAACATCCAACGACGGTTCGTGTCCTGACTCAGCACGTTGTCAACCATCTGTGACACAGACTGAGCGGCCAAATTCTCGCGATGATCCGGACAAAGAGGTTGGCCTACTCTAGAGAAAAGTAGCCTCAGGTAGTCATAGATTTCGGTTATCGTCCCTACTGTAGACCGAGGGTTGTGAGACGTAGATTTTTGCTCAATTGAAATTGCCGGAGACAGTCCTTCAATATGGTCAATATCGGGCTTTTCCATAACCGACAAAAACTGTCTCGCATAAGCAGACAAAGACTCGACATATCTCCTCTGTCCCTCAGCATAGATTGTGTCAAAGGCAAGTGAAGATTTTCCTGATCCGGACAACCCAGTAATGACAATTAGCTTGTCACGAGGTAAGTCAAGGTCGATATTTTTTAAATTGTGGGTACGCGCGCCGCGCAAAAGAATTGTATCCATGGGCTCCGTTGTGTCTTCCTGCAAATAAGTGCTTAAATAGGAAGCATAATTTTAATATCAATCATCGACTATATTGGGTTCTTACAGAAGTTGTCGAATTTGTTTGTTTAACTCAATAGGAAATTTGCGAGAAAGATTCTATCATGAAGTAGCGAACAGATTTATAGGAGATTTGGAAAATGGCAAGAGGCGTAAACAAAGTAACACTCATTGGCAATCTAGGTGCAGATCCTGAGAGCAGGACTACCCAGAACGGAGGCGCCGTATCTACGGTTCGTCTTGCTACTGCTGAATCGTGGCGCGATAAAGAGACTCAGGAGCTCCAAGAAAGGACTGAATGGCACCGTGTCGTGTTTTTTGGAAGAACCGCGGAAGTAGTCACGCAATATCTAACAAAAGGGTCGCAGATCTATGTCGAAGGCAGGATCAGGACACAAAAATGGCAAGATAAAGATGGTAACGATCGTTACACTACCGAAATCGTCGCGAATGAAATGCAAATGCTTGGGGGCAAAGGGGGGGCTAACAACGCACCACAACCATCTACAAGCAACGCACCACAACCATCTACAAGCGGAACGGGAGATCAGCCAGTCAATAAAGCAGTGTCTCAGCCGTTTGATGACGACATTCCATTCTAGAAAAATAAAAGGCCAAAACTGCCGCTGTGTATCAAACGTGACTATTTAAGCCGTGAAGACGCAGCTCATTTTGTCCAAACAGCTGGGGCCACTCCTAGCCACTCAGTTCCTGGGTGCGTTCAACGACAACACCTTACGATTCGCAATTATTATGCTCTTCGCCACAGGTGGAACAATTGACGACAGTGCCAGTCGCTCTCTCATCGCGCTCACAGGTGCCATATTCATAGCGCCATTTCTGATCTTTTCCGCCATAGCGGGACAGATAGCTGACAAATTTGAGAAAGCGAGACTCATAAGACAAATCAAGTCCACAGAGGTAGGAGTGGTAGTGATATCAGGTTATGGGTTTTTCGCGAGTAATTACTATTTACTACTGCTTGCTCTTTTCCTGATGGGTACCCAATCCACTTTTTTCGGACCATTAAAGTACGCAATTCTTCCTCAACACGTCAAAAAAGAAGAACTTACTTCTGCGAATGCCGCTCTTCAAGCAACTACATACATGGCCATCCTTCTAGGCACTATTTCGGGTGGGCTTTTAGTGGGTCAAGGCAAAAATGAGGCTCTTCTAATTGTTGTCGTGTGCGTGTCTATCGCAATCCTTGGAAGACTGACTGCACAGTTCATTCCTGATGCGAGTGCCAGTGAACCTACTTTACAGTTTGAAATGAATGCTATGCGGGCAACTACCTCAACTCTTCGGGAAATCACTTCTGATAATAGACTACTACTTGTCACAATGATGATCTCGACTTTCTGGTTTTGCGGCTCGAGTTACCTAGCGGCACTGCCCACCTACGCAAAGACACTGCTTAATTCTGATAATCAATTTATTACACTATTGAACGTCATGTTCACAACTGGTATCGGTACCGGTGCATTCACATGCACGCTCATCTCTAAAAACAAAATCAAATTGTCCTTAGTAACCATAGGCGGCGGTGGTGTAATACTTGCTGCTTTTGACGTGTTTTTAATAGGTACTCCTGCATTGGCACTTAACACGACTACCCTGGCTAATTTCATGCATTCCCCCGTCGCTAACCGCTTATTATTCGATTTATTCGCAATCGGATTTTTTGGGGCTCTCTATATTATTCCTCTCTACGCTTGCCTTCAAAGAGATCTAAACCCATTACGAAGCGCTAGAACTTTAGCTGGCCTGAACATATTTAATGCTCTATTTATGGTGCTTTCAGCTCTTGTGGCAATTGTTATCTATGGTTTCGGTTTTAACGAGCCTCAATTATTCGGCATTGTCAGCTGCGCAAGTCTGATAGGGTTGGGATGGGCATGGAAATTGTGGCCCGATCTCCATCTCAATTCAAAGGGTCCGTGTTGAGTAAATAATTAACTATTTTCTTGAAAGTAGCTGGAACCGCTACTTTAGAGATTAAACTGTGCTAGAAGCTCTCTTCCTTTTCGAGTCAAAAAACCTTCACTACTCACAAAACCACCCGAAATGGCTCTAGAAAACGTTTCTTGTTGACGGCCATCTTGAGAAAGGTAGATACCACCGTCTCCGTAATGTCTGCCAATTAACCGGGCGATATCAATCTCACTTGACACTGAGTCACATGCTTTTATTGACAACTTATCCATCCCCAAAACATCTTTTGTAAACGTAACTTAATATAACATAGCGTATATTAATAATTAATATTGTCAATATGTTCGTTTAATATACTGTTTGTTCTACTATTTTACATATTAGATTATGAGTTATGGGATGCTGCCAGATATTCATGTGACCTCATCTCGTGAAGACGGCTTGCCGTTCTCAAAAACTGAGCGCGTAGACGAGAACCTCTATATAATTCAATGGGTTCTTGCTCAGCCGACACTACTAAATTCACATTTCTATCGTAGATTTCATCCACGAAATTCACGAACCTTTTTGCAGCATCATTGTCATCCGTCCCAAATACTGGAACATCGCTTAAAATGATAGTGTGGTATAGCCTTGCAAGCTCTATGTAATCGGAAACCGATCGGTTTCCTTCACAAAGAATTTTAAAGTCAAACCAGACCACCCCATCGGCTTTTCGTATCACAGGAATAGAGCGGCCACGCACTAAAACTTCTGCTCTTACCAGCGGTGCACCAGGGGCTAACGACTGAAAGCTTCTTTCTAACTCTCCATGACACTCTCCACGAGAACAACAATAGTAGACAGGAGCAAGTTCTAAAGCTCGTAGTCGGTGATCTTCGGAGCCTTTAAGCTCGAGCACCTGCATATTCTTTTTAATGAGTTCGATAGCAGGTAAAAACCGAGCTCGTTGTAAGCCTCCCGCGTAAAGCATGTCCGGCGCCTGATTCGACGTCGCAATTATGCTAACTCCGTTTTTAAACAAACCTGCGAATAAATTTGCCAGAATCATTGCATCCGCAATGTCAGACACATGGAATTCGTCTAAACATAAAACTCTCATCTTACGCGCCCATTGGGCGCCGACAATTGCCAAGGGGTCAGTCTCGTTTTTAACTGAATGCAGCTTTTCATGGGTCTGTTCCATGAAGCTGTGGAAGTGTAGGCGAGTTTTGTCGCTAAAAGGCAAGCACTGATAGAAACTATCAACCACATAAGTCTTCCCACGACCGACACTACCCCATAAGTAAAGACCCGCCACAGGCTTCCACTTGGAGCCTTTAAAAAATGGTACCTTAGAAAGTATATTGGAAGATCTACGATCTGGTGACTTACATAAGTTATCAAATATGCTCTGAAGATGGCGCACCGCGACCAACTGAGACGCATCACGCTCCACTTCACCCGATTTCACATCAGACAAATAGCAATCTTCAGGCGATTTACCGAGTCTCGTCATATTTCAATAACTTCTCTATTTGCTGGACCAAAAACTAGCTCATCGAAAATCTCAGTTGCGATGAGAACACTATTTGACTATGTTATCAGGACTATCGTGGTCCTAAAACTATTACCAAAGACAAGCCTATAATATGTATATTATCCTGGGATTCGTTCTCCTAATTGGTTCATTCCTCCCTCAAATCTGGGCGAAAAGAATCATAAAGCTCCATTCTAATGACCGGCCCGACATACCCGGAACCGGTGCAGAATTGGCGATCTTTCTTATACAGAAAGCACTTCCTCAAACGTATCAAGTTGAGATAGCGGCGCCCGGCGTTGGTGATCACTTTAACCCGAAAACGAAAAGTGTCGTTCTGAGCGAGCCGAACTATCATGGAAGGTCACTCTCAGCTGTAGTGATATCAGCCCACGAAGTGGGACATGCGATACAAGATCATATTGGTTTCGGTCCTCTAAAAACACGTACCAAGTTAGTTCACGCAGCATTTTTTTTCGAACGAACGGCGTCTATTATCCTAATAGCAGCGCCCATCGTGACTCTTCTCACGCGGGCCCCGATGGCGGGAGCTGGCCTGTTGGCGATAGCTATTTGTTCAATGATTTTGCCGATTGGGATCCATTTGATAACTCTGCCTGTAGAAATAGACGCAAGTTTTAACAGAGCCTTGCCTATTTTGAGGGGGCGCTTTTTAGACGATGCTGACCTTCCCGCCGCAAGAAAAATACTGACTGTCTGCGCTCTGACTTATGTTGCAGCATCTCTTGCTAGTTTGCTAAATGTCTGGAAATGGTTGCGACTATTGAAACGATAACGTCTACGGTACTGTGATGAAACCAGACTGATAACCTCTATATACCTTTAGTCTAAGAGGACCTTTAAATCTGGCTAACAAATTCACAAAAGTATCAACAGAGGGTGAAGCATATCGATTAACGGAAACAATTATGTCACCTTCTCTCAATCCAGAACTCCACGTCCTTGAGCCTTTCTTAAGGCTATATACCATGATCCCTGCCACCTTGTTGTACAGATCAGATTCCCTAGGGATCTCTCCTATAGTAGTATTAGAGAAACGTTCATTCTTGAGAATAGTCTTGTCATCAAGAACTTCATTAGTCCCAATTAACAGGGAAATACTTTTTTGGCTGCCTCGGCGCAAGTAACTAATGTCAACTTCGGCACCTGCCCTGTTCATCGCTATTTCATTATCAAACTGAATTGCATTTTTGATTCTTTTGTTATTAATTCGTGTGATAACGTCACCAACTTCCAATCCAGCTTTCCCGGCAGGGGAGCCGTCCAAGACCTCAACTAAAACAACACCTTCTAAATATTGATCTAATCCAAATGCTTGTGATAGTTCTCGAGTTAAGTCCTGATACTCCACACCTATAAAACCGCGAGTGACTTCTCCAAACTCCACAAGTTGGCTCATTACCTGCTTCACCATATCAATGGGAATGGCAAAACCAATACCAATATTACCTCCAGTCCCCGAGTAGATCGCTGTATTAAGACCTACGAGCCGACCATTCAGATCGACGAGCGCTCCTCCTGAGTTTCCTGGGTTTATTGACGCGTCTGTTTGGATTAAATCTTCATATCCTGTAACTCCAAGCCCACTTCTACCCAAAGCACTTACAATCCCAGACGTCACTGTCTGCCCTAAACCAAAAGGGTTCCCAATAGCGATAACAAAATCGCCAACCCTTAAATTATTAGACTCAGCTAGATTAATCCCAATCAAATCATCTGGAGCTATTTTTATGACTGCTATGTCTGTTTCCGGATCGCTACCTACTAACTCGGCTTTAAACTCTCGGCCATCTAATAGATTGACTGTGATTTTTTGAGCATTATCTATTACGTGAGCGTTTGTAAGAACTAAGCCATTCCCAGCATCTACAATAACGCCCGAACCCAAGCTTTGGGTCTTACGGCGAGAGCGCCGCTGAGGCATTTCGAGAAATTGGCTAAAAAACGGGTCTGAAAAAAAAGGATGCGCGCTTTGCTCCACAAATCCCTCAGTAGCGATGTTGACTACCGCAGGTACAACCTCTTCCAGCATTGGGGCCAGCGTCGGAACCCCTTGCCCCAACATAGAGATAGGAATAGCTGCTAGACACGTACCGCAGTTAGCGATAAGAACTATCGCAGGCAAAGGACACCACAAATGTAGGATTTTATTCAGGTTAAGCACAGTACCAGTCTACCAAAAAGTATCTGTAATTACCGACTCAACAACCTTACAGGAGATTTAGCCTAAATCTTATAGGCCAAGAAAGTCATACAACGGGATTGCAGTTTCATCAATCGCCTAAAAAACTTAGGTAAGCGCTGGGCCCCTAGTTCGCTTGCATGCTCTCCGTGCTTGGCTTCATCTCGTCTCATCTCCTCTATGATAGAACGGCTTCGCGTATCATTCGGGGCCATTTTTTCAAGATGGCCATCCAGATGGGCTACAACTTGAGCTTCGGTCTCTTCAACAAATCCTAAGGAAACATCATCTCCCCGCCGCGCAACACCGGCTCCTATAACAAAAGCGCCCGCGAACCAAAAGCCGTCGAGCAAGCTGGTCCGCCCTCCAAGCTCCGTTATCCGCTTTTTACACCACCATAAATGATCCTTTTCCTCTGACGCGGCCTCCATAAAAACCTTATATAACTCAGGCTTTTTAGAAAACATTGCTTGGGACAAGTACAGCGCCTGCGCACTGACTTCACCAGCATGATTAACTCTCATCAGACCAACGCTGTGTGCCTTTTCAGCTTTTGTCAGGGTCGCCTCAGAGACACCCTCGGCGGGATAAACCCGCCCCGCAGTCTTTTCAGGCCCTGCAACCACACGTAGTCCATGATCGATGCCTAATATAACCCGATCAAGAAGGGATAAAACTGCTCTAGAACTACTTTCCACTAACACTCCTTTTAACTAAACTAAAAACTTAGCTCTCTATATTGCAATATCACATTGACAGAGCGCCTAGCAAATCTTAACATTGCGCATCATTTTTTAGAGTTCAGAAACGCAAATGAGAACGTTCACGGCAACACCGGCAACAATAAACCACAAATGGTATGTAGTCGATGCTACAGACAAAGTACTCGGCAGACTAGCTACCGAGGTAGCATCACGCCTTAGAGGCAAGCATAAAGCTGAGTATACGCCTCATATGGACACAGGTGATTACATCGTCATCATCAACGCTGAGAAAATCCGAGTCACCGGGAATAAAGCACAGAATAAGATGTACTATAGATATTCTGGTTATATTGGCGGACTAAAGCAAATTAATTTTGAGAAATTGCTTGCAAAAGCCCCTGAGCAGATAATCGAGCGTGCAGTTAAAGGCATGCTCCCGAAAGGCCCTTTAGGCCGAGATATGTACAGAAAACTAAAAGTTTTCTCGGGTCCGCAACACGACCACACCGCACAACAACCAATATCACTGGAAATATAAAACAATGGCATCAGATATTCACTACAGTACTGGCAGAAGAAAATCTTCCACTGCACGGGTCTTCATGACTAAGGGAACGGGAAATATCGTGATAAACGGAAAGCCAATGATGGAGTATTTCCCGAGAGAAACTGGCCGGATGGTGGTGGCTCAACCTCTAGAAACAGTTGATATGGTGAAATATTTCGATATTAACGTAACTGTAAAAGGTGGCGGCATCACAGGACAAGCAGGAGCCATTCGTCTTGGTATTACCAGAGCGTTGATAAAGTATGAAGAAACCTTGAAACAGTCGTTAAGAGCTGCAGGGTTTGTCACTCGTGATGCCAGAGAAGTTGAGAGAAAGAAAGTTGGCCTGCACAAAGCTAGAAAACGACCTCAGTATAGCAAGAGATAATTCCAGAGACGCCTGTGCCCTACTTGCTATCGCCGTCTCGCCCAACAAGGGCAATATTAAGATCCGAAAAGCAACCAAATTATACGATCTCATCGAAACAACTGGCACATAGCGCTAGATGCGAAGTCCATCCAGGTCTTGTAATTTTCAAATATTAATCTACCCTAGACCTTCAATACTAAATAGCGATCGAGTAAGCCTAGTTAGATAAAAAAATTGGCTAGCCCATCTGTACGTTTATAAGCCACCTATCTGAATAATAAATGGGAAATAAAAACATGAAATGCTTTTACCAACTGATGTTTTTTCTGTGCTTTTCATTACTAATTGGGTGTGAAGGCTCTATAGAACCCAATGATAGTAAACTTGCGAAAGAAGCTGGAGCTCCAATCTTCGAAGGCTTAGGCAATCATTCTCATCTGATAACCACCGGACATGAAGGAGCACAACGTTATTTTAACCAAGGCTTGATACTTGCCTTTGGATTCAACCACGCTGAATCGATTAGAAGCTTTAGAGCAGCACAAAAACTCGACCCAACATGTGGCATGTGCTTCTGGGGAGAAGCTCTAGCTACTGGCCCCAATATAAACGTTACAAGTAGCGGTAAAGCAGTAATGAGTGCCGAACAAAGAGTCGGCGCATTCGCGGCAATACAAAAAGCCCAAGATAATAGCGGGCACTTAACACAAAATGAGCGCGACTATATAGATGCGTTATCCAAGCGGTATAATGGAGAACCATCAACGCCAAGAGCCCCTCTGGACACTAGTTATGCTGTGGCAATGGAAGCCCTAAAAAACAAATACCCTGAAGATAATGATGCGGCGTCTCTTTTTTCTGAGGCTTTAATGAACACCATGCCTTGGAACTATTGGACAGATGAGGGCACTCCAAAGCCTGACACTAAAAAAGTTCTCGCAACTCTAGAGTCTGTGCTGTCGATTAATCCAGACCACCCTTTAGCTATCCACCTATATATTCATGCGGTTGAAGCCTCCAAAACACCCGAAAGAGCAGAGCCTTATGCGGACAGGCTCGGTAAACTTGTACCCGGCTCTGGCCATCTAGTTCACATGCCATCACATATTTTCTGGCGAGTAGGTAGGTATAACGACGCGTCGCAAGCAAATATAGATGCTGCCCAGGTAGATGAAGAATATATTGCACAATGTAACGCACAAGGTTTCTACCCCGCTGCATACTACCCCCACAATATTCATTTTCTCTGGGCATCCGCCGCTATGGAGGGCAGAAGTGCTTTATCTATAGAATCAGGTATAAAAGTTTCAAACTACGTCAGAATTGAAATGATCAAGAAATTCCCAATGCTAGAGTACTTCAGGACTCTGCCTTTGCTATCTATGGTGAGGTTCTCTAAGTGGGAAGATGTGCTTGATTTTCCGGAAGACATAGCGGAATTCAAATATTCTAAAGGCATACGACATTATGCTAGAGGCACAGCGTTAGCAGCGAAAGGTAATATAGACAGTGCTAAAAAAGAGCTGGTTGAAATTGCTCCCCTTATCGAGTCAGAAGAGGTCAGCAAAATTGTTAAAGCATCTAACCCCGCTAAGACCTTGCTCGGCATAGCGCAATTTCTTCTGCAAGGAGCTATCCATGAGGCCGAAGAAAACTATGATTTAGCGTCAAAATCCTATCAAAACGCTGTTAATTATCAAGATACACTCCCGTATATGGAGCCGCCATTTTGGTACTATCCTACCCGGCAGTCTCTAGCCAGATCACTGATGCTTGAAAAGAAATTTGATCTTGCGGAACAAACTTACAGGGACGACTTAAAGTTCTATCCTAGAAATGGATGGTCAATGTTTGGGCTTGTCGCGTCATTAGAGGCGCAAAATAAGACTGATGAAGCCGAGATCATAGAACGCAAAGCTAAGGATGTTTGGCAACTGGCTGATGTAGACCTAATGCCGGCCAGCTATTAGATAATTGCAACAAAACAATAGAGAATGAACTAATAGTTTAATGGGATATCGTCTAACGGTAGGACAGCGGACTCTGACTCCGCCGGTGAGGGTTCGAATCCTTCTATCCCAGCCAAATTTCTAAACTAAATCCCCCGCTACACAAGCCTTAAGCTTATATTTATAAGCTTTGATGTCTTTCGACTGAATAATAGAATTGCCTGAAAAGAATAAAGCCAGTAGAAAGAGAGAAAGTACTGTTCTAGGTACTACATCTCCTCTCAAAGTGAGGTCTCAGGAGCGCGCTTCAGAGCGATTCTAAGCTCTTCTAAGCGATTTTGACTATTCTTATATAATCATCTCTAAATAGAGCATTTAAGATCCGTAAAGAGGCTTACAGAGATTAAAATAAATACAGCATAAGGACACAAATCAGTAAAATAAAACATAATACAATCAATTAGTTAGATACTATTAATATGATCTCATAATTTTAGGTGTTTTGCCCCAGGTTTAGGGGGGGTTAGAGGAATACGAACGTTCCATTGTATATGCCTCATCACTAGTTTAGATTGCTTACTCGGAGATCAAAATATTTAACTTTTTTAAGTTCGGGGAAAGTTCTAATGAGGAAAGATTATCGATTTTTAGCATTGTTTTTATTTTTATTTTCTACAAATCTGTTTGCGGCCCACCATGGGCACGCCAAGTTGAGTGATCAGATGGTTCGTGACTATTTCAACGGTTGGAATTCAGCCAACATAGAAAAAGTTATGAGTTACTTTTCAGCAGATATTGTGTATGAAGATGTGCCTAAGGCACAGATTGCTAAAGGGACGGATGCGGTGAAGGCATTTGTGGAACAGTTCTATATAGATTTTGCCGGTGCTAGATTGGCGGTGGAGAGCGTCACTATCGGCACGAAAGGGGCGGCCGTAGAGTGGATAATGAGTGGGGGCTCTGGTGACGAAGCATGGAGCGTAAGAGGTGCGTCGATAATGGCACATAAGGGCGGGAAGATTTCTAAGGTTACCGATTATTGGGATAAGTGAATCCTTGGTATCGCGATAATCCATAACCAACCTTTGCGAAAATATTGATAAGACAAACTTACCTTATTGCGATGGGCTGGTAGATCCTTTGTAAGATTTGGAGTCTATTTTTAAAAAACCACGTGTCGCATTGGCGGAGAGAGATTCGAACCCTCCTATCCCAGCCAAAATTCGAGTTTAAAAAATATGTTGTATGAACCATTTTCCGTAAATATCCCAGAGCACGAGGTTCTGGATCTTAAACAGAGATTGTCACGCACTCGATTTTCTCCCGATTTCTCAAATGAGAAATGGGAATATGGAACTAATGGAAAATATTTAGAAGAACTTATCCAATATTGGATTGATGATTTTGATTGGCGT
>CALKCL010000036.1 GCA_938082545.1 uncultured Gammaproteobacteria bacterium | reverse complement strand
CACTGGCGACTATCTGCACTCCCTGCTGAGCTAGCTGGGTGTAAAGGTCGAGGAGTACTGAAGGTTGGAGCCCCTGCAGATATTATCGTCTATGACCTAGAGAATTTAGAAATTACGCCTCCAGAAGTAGTACATGACCTTCCTGGTGGGGAGTGGAGGCGAGTTCAAAAAGCTAAAGGATATAAATATATTCTGGTAAACGGAGAGGTCACTATAAAAGATGATCAGCAAACAAACACCTTCTCTGGACAACTATTGAGACATGGGATGAGTGCGGAAAGTCAACGAAAAAAAAGCGCAGCATGAGCAAATTGCCGTTTGGCTACCTATCCTAAGCCTCTGCACCGACTAACCAGAAGGCTCCCGCCAATTCTACACCTTGGGGGGTCAAGCCTTCTGAAAGCGCAACTTTCATCAACCTCAACGCCTCGATTTTGTCGGTTGCACTAGCCTCCGAGAGTGGCTTTGCGGCAGGACCCAATTGAGTCATTAAAGATAGCGCTGCGTCCAAACTCCCCATGTTCAGCATCTCTGCAATTGGCTGCATAGTGATGTTGCCAAAGCCGGATTTTTTAAGGATATCTATGACGAGAGACTCTTCGCCTAAAGAAAAAGGCCCTGGCTCTCCTGGCTGTGGTGCAGGTGGCCGCTCTAAAACTTCAAACGCAGCAGCAGATGCTTTCATCATCCACGGGTTTTCTTTCGCCGGCTGCCAGCAAGCCATTCGAAGAAAGCCACCAGGCTTAATCGCGGAATAAATATTTCTAAAAGCTGCATACGGATCCACAAAAAACATAATGCCAAATCTTGAAATCACCAAATCATAACTCGAGGACTCAAATGCATGCGTCTCAGCATCGCAAACCTGAAATTCTAAGTTAGACATGCTGCCATAAAGCCTGGTGCTCTCCTGCAAAATAGCGCTTGAAATATCTGCCCCTAGAACCCTACCTTTATCTTTGATCAACTCCGCTACTTTTGATGCAACTAAACCACCACCGCATCCAATATCCAACACGCTAGTTGTTTTGCTTAAAGGCAGAGAGCTCAGCAGGTGTTTGCCGACAGGAGCGATAACTGATTCTAAGTGGGTTAAATTATTAACCCATTTTTCTCCACCGGCCCCATTCCAATATACATCCATATCTGTTCGCTGAGTTGTGCTATCCACTATGGTGACTCCTTGAAGTTCTCATTTATCAATTAAAAATCTGCTATTGCCTAGGTCAATTTTTCTGCGTTCCACCTTGCGGAGCAAACGCAGCAAATTATCACTCCAAACATTTTCTAAATCAGATTCAGTATATCCAGAATGCAATAGATGTTCTGTTACCTTACGGAGATCAGAAATATCCTTCATCCCGATAACTCCTCCGCCGCCGTCCCAATCTGCCCCAACTCCAACATAACCCGGCCCTAACAAATCTAGGACATGTGTAAAGTGACTCATATAATCAAAAAAGTGAGCCTCCTCACGAGGATGAGTACGATCAATATCTCCTCGGCGGGTCCTAAACTCTTCATAAGACATAGGACTACCTGCAGCTTCTAGCACATTGATATCCGCGACAAACTTACCGAACTCCATCTTACGATCAGATGAAACGTGGATAGGTTGTAAATACCCGCCAAGTGAATTCATATGAATCAACCCACCGCTTTGCTTTAGCTTAATTAGCAAGTCATCAGGGACATTACGGGGGTGATCAAAAATTGCTTTTGAGCCAGAGTGAGAAAGTACAACAGGGGTCGATGAGTGCGAGATCATTTGCTCTAAAGCAAGGTCGTGCGCATGAGACCCATCGATGATCATGCCTAATTTATTGGCTTCCTGAACCAGCTCAATCCCAAGAGGTGAAAGCCCGTCCCATTTAGGCCCATCAGGGTCGGTAGAGCTATCGGCGAATTGGTTGTTACGGGTGTGAACCAATCCAAGCATCCTTACTCCTAAATCATAAAACTCTCGTAGATTGGAGACATCTAGCCCAAGTGGATAAGCATTCTCGATACTTAGATAGACTACCTTTCTACCTTTGCCAACAATTATTTTAGCGTCTGCAGCATTTTTCGCTACCGTAAAATACTCAGGATAGTCAACTTCTAGCTGGAGGATGGCATTCGCACGGCTATGCGCTATACGCTTGGCCTTGGCGTACCCATCCGCAGATAAATCTCCCTGAGACGTAAAGATTGCCCAAAACCCTCCATCCAAACCACCATCAACCATCCTCGGAAGATCCACCTGAGAGTAGTCAGTAGATGCATCATGTCGCTCCATAATATTAAATCCAGGCATAACCAACCGGATAGGAGTGTCTATGTGCGAATCTAATACCAACAAGCGATCGTGTAATTCTTGTTCGTCCAATCCAACGGAGATCTGACATACAAGCAAAAGCAACGAGAGAGACAAAACTTTCAAAAACAAAATAATTTTTCCTATAATGAGTTACTTTAGTATCAAATATACTATCAGTAACAAGCTTTCACATGCGTTAGTTGGAAGAATTTTAAGGAAAATTCACATAAATCAGGGAAGAATATAATGATCAAGCTAGTATACTGCCTAAGAAAAAAAGCTGATGTGTCGCAGAAAGAATTCAACCAGTACTGGAGAGAAAAACACGGCCCTCTAGTCACTAGCTTCGCTAAAGATATAAACGCTGTGAAATACGTGCAAAGTCACACGATAGAAACCCCTCTGAACCAAAACTTCATAGATTCGCGTGGTCTTGAAACACCTTATGAGGGAATCACGGAGGTATGGTGGCGCTCAGAGAAAGAACTGAATGACGCCATGAACACGGAAGAAGGGAAAAAAGCTTTTCAGGCACTTTTAAAAGATGAAAGTGGGTTTATTGACTTCTCTCGATCGCAAGTATTCATGACAAAAGAAAATCTAATTTTCGATACTAATCTGAACATCCCATATGATGGCACGCCAAATTGATCGTAGCTCAAGCAAAAGTATAGCGATTTCAGGGGTTGAAAATCTGGGTAGACGCAGATGCGTGTCCTAAAATAATCAAAGAAATACTCTACAATGCGGCAAGGAAAAGAAGTGTTTTGGTTATCTTCGTAGCTAATCAAGTGCTTCAATTACCTATTTCTGAGAATATTAAGTTCCTTAAAGTTAAGGCGGGCTTCGACGTCGCTGATAACGAGATTGTCGATAGGGTTGAAGGCCAGGACCTTGTGATAACGGCTGATATCCCACTTGCTCAGGAAATCTTACAGAAAGGTGGGCTCGCTCTAAACCCTAGAGGGGAGCTCTACTCTAGCGACAGCATCGACGCTAAGGTCACAATCCGAGATTTCTACGATACGATGCGGTCTAGCGGCCTACAAACAGGCGGGCCTCCGCCGTTAACTCCAACAGATAAACGGAATTTTGCTAACGAGCTTGATAAAATATTAACAAGAAATTTGAAAAAATAAACACTCTTTAAACGGAACAACACCATCAATCTGTCACAGCCGTCTATCTGCTGAGAGCGTCGTCCCTATAGAGCGGAGTATGATCCCATAAATAAATACTTTGATCGCGAGGAAAGTATAGAATTGCCTTTAAAATCGCAACAAGCAAGATTTTTTGCTCTTCCATCTAGCTAGATTTTAAGCTCGCACGGACTAATGCATTGAAAAAACCTTCTATCTCAGCGGCAGCCAGTCCTCTAAATTTCATTTGAGCGATAATCGTACCTGCCCCACAGATGAGGTGAGCGGCCCAAACGGGATTGACAGTTTCACCAACCTCACCACTTTTTTTACCATCCTTGACGATTCGCTCAAACTTTTCGAGCAATCGGTCCTGAAATAATAAGAATTTCTGCCAAGTCTGATCGGTAGCTGCAGCCCCCCAATTCAGGAAAATTCTTGCATAGGCTGAGTCATTGTCAATAGCATCAGAGTAAGCACGCACTATAGCTATAAGCTTTTCATTGGAATTATTTTTACTCTCGGATGATCGATCTACAAGTTCTAATAGATACTGCTCCACCTTATCTAGGACTGCATTCAAAAGATCTAAACGCGTGGGAAAATAAAGAAATACTGTTGGCGTTGACACACCGGCTGCTTCTGCAACTTTTGCGTGATTAGTGTTTGCAATGCCCTCCTGAGAGCAGAGCTGCATAGCAATAGATAACAACTGACGCTGGCGACCCATAGGATCCATGCGAGCCGCCCGTTTACGTTTGTTATTTGCAGTTTCTATGCTCATGAGTAACCATTTACGCGAATTAGTTGCTAAGTATCAGGCGATAGAATAACTCTTATAAACTGAGCTGTCTTGCTATCCTAGCCAGAAACCGTGTATTCTATCTTCACTAATGATAATCGTATCATTATAAATCAAATTGGGGAGACCATACTATGGACGCATCTATTAGCCTGAAAGGTTACGTAGACAGACGTCGCTACCTTTGGCTAAGCCAACCATTCCTTCCACTCCTTCCTAGTCTAAGCTGCTATGTCGCATTCTTATACGATGCTCCAATTTTATTCTGGCTGACAGTAATATTCTGGTTTGGACTAGTAGCTTTTCTAGATCAGGCAGCCCCCAAAGATGGCAGCAACCCACCTGAAAATTTACAGAGTTCGATCGAAGAGGACCCCTATTATATGAGGGTCATACTTTGTGGAGCGCCGGCTTATCTTGTTAACTATGGTTACGTTGCGTGGTTTATAGCGAATCACGAAATGTCGCTGGCTTCTTATATTGGGATCTCAATCTCTATGGGTATAGTCTCGGGGTTGGCTTTAGCCGTCGGTCATGAGTTTGGACACAAGACTTCTCGCTTTTGCCGTAGGATGGGTAAATATTTCCTTGCTGTCGGCGGAGTGGGGCAGTTCTTGATCGGCCATTTAAAAGGCCACCATGTGCACGTCTCAACTCCTAAAGACTTTGCAAGTTCCCAAATGGGGGAATCTTTATACCATTTCGGCTTCATGAGAGAGCAACCTGGATTTTTCAAACGTTCTTGGACCCATGAAAAAGAGCGCCTAGCCAGAAAAAAACTAAGTGCCTGGAGCTTACAGAATGAAACTTTGCAGCAATACCTTGGCACGACGTTCATTTTTTCAGTCTTAACATTAACTTTCGGTTGGATTGTCCTGCCGATGTTACTACTTCAAATGTATGTCTGTTGGTGGTATCTGACATTAATAGAATACTGCCAGCACTATGGTCTACTAAGACAGCAAAAAGTAAACGGAGATTATAGTTGGAACGATTCCAGTGGTCGTCCGACCGCACATATTTCCTGGAATACCAATATGATCGCTTCTAATAACTTACTGCTAAATTTTGTCCGCCACTCAGGTCATCACATGCGATCAACCCGTTGGTACCAAGCTCTTCGTGACACAGATTTAGATGGGACACCCACACTACCTTACTGCTATCCTCTTATGTTTATAGCTGCCATGTTTCCTCCTCTGTTTTATTCTATTATGGACAAACGCGTATTACACCTAGCAGGTGGCGACTTGGAAAAAATCAATGTATTTCCGCCAGCGAAAGATCGCTTGATAAAGCGGTACGGTAATTTATAGCAAAAGATACTCGCCTATTTTATAAATAGCGGTTCGTGTGGATATATTCTGAACATAAAAAAAGGAGGGATGCAGTACACCCCTCCTTTGTGACTGGTTGCATCAACAACCTTGGTCACTCTTATAGGCTAGCAACCTTTAATAGCAGAAAGATCTCTCGCCCATAATTAGCACCAACAAGCTGCGACGCGTTTTCCATATCACTAGACATCAAGATCACCTCCTTTTTGAAATATTTAAAGTCTTAGTATATTGCTAAATAATAATTTTCGAAAGCTTAGTTTTCGAATCTCTCGCTTAAGCTTAAAAACCTACTATTGAGCTATCCAACCACCATCCACAGGTAAAGCAACACCAGTCACATAGCTAGCTTTCGCAGATAAGAGCCATGCAACGGCTTCTCCAATCTCGCTAGGCGCTGCAATACGCTTCATCGGCACTTGTCCCAACATTTTTTCCTTAATTTTATTATTGTCGTCGCCCGTCAACCTATTAAGCATAGGCGTCTCTATAAAACCAGGGCATATGGCATTTACTCGTATTTTTCTGGACGCATACTCAAGCGCCACTGTTTTGGTGAGACCAACCACCCCATGCTTGGAGGCGTTATAACTAGCTGAACCTGCTAGGCCAACCAGACCCGCAACTGATGCCGTACTTACAATACTGCCTCCATTCTCTTGCGCTATCATTTGCTTTACCTCACATTTGATACAGTTGAAAACTCCAGTAAGATTGACGCGCGTCACTCGGTCCCATTCATCGGCAGGATAATCAAGAACTTTTGATGCAGGGCCTTCTACTCCTGCGTTGTTGTGCGCGCCATCCAAGGACCCGTGCCGACTCACAATATCAGTAATGACGTGATCAACTTGCTCAAAATTCACTACATCCATATGGTAATACTCAGCCGCCCCACCTGCTTTAATAATAGCAGCAACAGTTTCTTCACCTTCTTTATCTTGGATGTCACCAATAATGACTGTCGCACCTTCTCTGGCTAGTATTTCTGAAGTGGCTCTACCTATACCAGTACTGCCTCCGGTAACCAGAATAACTTTTTCATTTAGTAGTGTCATAGTTTACCCCTAGCTGATTGTTTTATGCATATTCAAAAGTTTAACTATATCGAACCATATTACTAATACAATAACTCTAGTTATTACAAATAAGGAGCCGCATATGTTTATCGCCATGAATAGATTCTCTGTAACTGAGGGTTCTGAGAAAAAATTTGAACTGATTTGGAAAAATAGAGACAAGAATCTAACTGGAGTGAGAGGTTTCATAGAATTCCACCTTCTTCGCGGACCGAAAGAAGAAAGTAGTACGCTTTATTCATCACATACTACTTGGCAGGACTATGATAGCTTTGAAGCTTGGACCAAGTCTGATGCGTTTAAAAAAGCGCATGCCAACGCAGGGAATCATAAAGGCTTATATTTAGGACATCCACAATTTGAAGGGTTCGAGGTTTTAGACGGGATTTAGCTATACCATAAAAGATGTCTAGCTAACGGCCCTTTCAGAGTATAGCCTTTTATAGAAGCAGACAGACTAAGACGCATCTCATTTAACCCGAGGCAATTACGACATTTATTGCCACTGAAACCCGGACACAATCATGGAGCTTAGACAATGCCACTAGACCACATCTTACATCCCTCCCTACTCGCGAAGACACAATTACTCACCAAATGGGCTCCAGAACCCGCAAACGCATTTGCAGCGCTAGCGACAAGCACCTTCAATAATGCGGCTCTCTCAAAACATGAAAAAGAGTTAATAGCTATCGGGTGTGCACATACTCTGCGATGTCCTTACTGCATAGATTACCATACAAGTCTCGCCCTCGAAGCAGGCGCCAGTAATGAAGAAATTATCGAGGCTGCTTGGGTCGGGATCATATCTGAAACCAATTCCTCTGTATCGCAATTTCCTATCACGATAGATGCTCTTAACAGCGATCTAAAGAGCTACCAAACTGAGAACTCGGCAGAGCAACTAAAACAGTTACGTGAAATGAACGAAGGGCCTTTGAAAAGCCTTGAACACCTTGAAAATAAAGTTTTTGAAAATAAGACTTTAAAGAGCTCGTTTAAGCATCTCATCGCTCTTGCATGCGCACACAACACACGTGATCCGCATTCCATAAAGAGATTAACTAAAATGGCGCTGAAAGCTGAATTTTCAAAAGCCCAGATCACAGAGTCCGTGTGGGTAGCGATCGAGATAGCAGCAGGCGCTTCGTTTGGTCATGCCGGCCTGACTGCAGCTTTGCTCGAATCGTCAGATGACTAGTTGTGCTAGCATCAAAAAAGATAACAATCTTGGAGAATACAAAGTGAGCAACCTAAACATCTACAAGAAACAAGGCTTTGGGGAAAAATCTGGCTTTAAAGGTAAGTCAGCGCTCTTAATGGTTGATTTCGTGAATGGATTTTGTGACCCTGAGTATTACGGTGGTGGAAACATTATAGACGCGATAAAGCGAACGAGAATTCTCCTGCAGACAGCTAGAGAACGTAAAATTCCCATCGCCCATACCCGAGTTGTATATGAGGATGATGGGTCCAACACAGGTATTTTCTGTCAGAAAGTACCAGGGTTGGAACGATTGACTGAGAATGCCTATATTAGCCAAATAGTCGACGACCTCACACCAAAGCCTAACGAGTATGTTGTCAGGAAGACTCAAGCTTCGGCGTTCTTCGGTACTGGTTTAGTATCATGGCTGATAGCAAAGAACGTCGAAACTCTCGTCATAACAGGTTGTACCACATCGGGGTGTGTTAGAGCATCAGTAGTCGATTCAATGAGCTATAACTACAGAACCATAGTGGTTACCGATTGTGTAGGAGATAGGGCTATAGGTCCTCACGAAGCTAATCTTTTTGATATGCAGCAAAAATATGCCGACCTTTATTCCTCTGAAGAAGTTATCAGTAAGTTAAAGGAGCAGAACCCAATAGTTCTATCGGATAAGCAGGAATAATATCTACAAGCTTGGAACAATCACGCCCAGCATGCCGCTCTCAGTACCTACATTTGATGTGAAGTAATCGACAAAGTCTCTAATTTTTACTGCAATGTGCTGTCGACTTGCATAGAGCGCATAAAGAGGCTCAACTTTAGGCTTGCAATCCGGAAAATTAATTTCGACCAATTTTTTGGCGAACAACTCCTCGACAACAGCATAGCGAGGTACGTATGCAACTCCTGAGCCTTGGATTACAGCTTGCACCACTGCGCCTGTGTTAAAAGAGAAAAAATTTCCCTCAACCGATTGTGAGACTACAGACCTTTGGCTATTAAGAAACTCCCAAGAGTCAGCATCCTCGTGCATAGACCCATCTACAACGCAATTGTGACCGGATAAGTCCTCAAGATTCCTCGGCACCCCCGCCTCTTCGATATAGCGAGGAGAAGCACACAATACAAACGGTGCAGTCGCAACCTGTTTTCCTACCAGGGAACTATCTCTCATACGACCCAAGCGAAATAATAAGTCCAACCGAGAGGCCACGACGTTTGGTTCGTCATTTTGCAAACCCAACTCAATTCTCAGCCCAGGATTCTCGAGGATAAAGGTCGAAATAATTGGAGTCAATACAGTACGCCCGAAAGAGGGCGGGCAACTAATCCGTAAAATTCCTTTCGCGCCCGTCGACAGCTCAACAACAGCGCCTTCTATGTCCTCAATGCTTTGAAGGATAAGGACGACTTTTTCTATATAAATTTCACCCGCGTGGGTGAGGGAGACCCCTCTCGTTGTTCGGTTAAGTAATCGCACATCCAGACTGTCCTCAAGCTGTTTAACTTGCTTAGACATCATTCCAGGCGTGACGTTAAACTCTTTAGCAGCCAGAGAGAATGACCCGAGCTTTGCTACGGTCACGAAAGTGCGCATATGTCCTAATTTGTCCATTACTTAGCTACTCGTTTTAGTGCAGCCGCTAATATCGTCTTTTGCGTAGGTAGGGTATTGCTCGGTTAATGTCATAACGCCAGTATACACCTAGTAATGAATAATAAAAATAATATTCATTATTCACCAAAGCCGCTGGGGCATAATATCTTATCAATAGTGCAATGCAACAAATATATTTTATATAGTAAGTATTCACTTACAGCTTAACAATTACCTCACGCCCAGAATCCATCCCTCTAATGCTGCTATTCTCCTTTCGGGCAATGTCAAAGGAGGATTAAAATAAGCCGGCAAAGCTCCCCGACAATCCATCTCTTGCAGCCATCTAGCAATAGAGTAGGCATCATGAACATGCGACGCTCTCCCTTCAATACTATATCTGTTACGAAAAAGAGAGGAATTAACTTCCGCGATAATCGAATGCTGTGGCTCTATGAAAAAACCATCAAAAGGCCAAAATTGGACTCTCCCTGAGAGCTTAGGATCACGGCGCAGTTCTTTCAGCCATGGTAGTCCTGCCAACGATGACCGCGATTCATCCTCACAAACACCGGAGGAAAAGATACTTTCAGCGTTACTGCTCCATTTCTCACACAATCTCAGGTCCCGAGTATCGCCAAGAATAGGATTTTTTTTACGTAAAAAATCAACGTACATATGATCGTAATGCGCCGGCCAACGATCAGTAAAGTACTCCAGAAACGATCCCCAGTCAGGCAGTGTGTGATCTAAAAAATAGGACTCTGGAAAAGAAAAACTGTGGTCAACTCCTATTATGACTTCATTCTCTGAAAGCAAAAGTTCACTGATGTACTTTCCTACTTCTTTGCGACACCAGTGCCTCGCTGCGGCATCATAAGGGTCGACCTTTGCGGGCTCCGAACCGATCAAACACTCAAACACTTGCAGCTGAGGTAACCTCGACACCGGAGCTTTTAGACCCGAATAGTGAATTCCAACATATTTAGAAAATTTAGTCATATTTGATGGACGGTAAAAAAATAATGTAGTTGCAACCTTTTAGCGCTCTATTTCAACAAATGCTTTGTTTAAACGCTCAATTTCCTCATCATAAACCTCAAGAGACTCAAGTGTTTCTCGCAATCTCAAAAAATAATCGGTATTGCTACCACTGGGACCGGTCGCTTGGGTAATGTTCAGCGCTGTCTCTTTCGCGGAAGACAAGGGTGAGAAGGACACATTTGTATCTCGTGCGATATACGTCACACATAGCTCCTCAGATCCTGCCGATAAATGTATCTCCAAAAAATGACGCGTATAACCATTTTTTTCTCGCTCATCAAGGGTGTCTAGAGTTTTATGCCACTGGCTTTTCTCTATACGAAAGGCAAGACCCCAACAATCGTAATCAGCTTTCTCTACTAGGGTCACTACGCGGCC
>CALKCL010000035.1 GCA_938082545.1 uncultured Gammaproteobacteria bacterium | reverse complement strand
GTAAAAGTGACTGTGAAGCTAATTAACCCTATTGCTATGGAAGAAGGGTTGCGCTTTGCAATACGAGAAGGCGGACGAACAGTCGGTGCAGGCGTTGTATCGAAGATCATTGAATAATAACTATAAAGTTTAGGCCAGTAGTAAGTAACATGAATCAACAAGTAATTAGAATACGACTTAAGGCGTTTGACCACAGGTTAATAGATCAGTCCACACGAGAAATTGTGGAGACTGCTAAAAGGACCGGTGCCCAAGTGAAAGGGCCTATTCCTTTGCCTACAAAGATGGAACGTTTCACGGTGCTTATCTCTCCCCATGTCAACAAAGACGCTAGGGATCAGTACGAAATCCGAACGCACAAGCGTCTTTTAGATATCGTCAATCCTACAGATAAAACTGTAGACGCATTGATGAAGCTAGACTTGGCAGCTGGCGTTGACGTGCAAATAAAGCTTAATTAGGACGGGTTGGAGCGTAGTATTATGAGTTTAGGTGTGGTCGGAGTAAAACGAGGAATGACTAGAGTCTTCTCTGAGGATGGCGCGTCTACTCCCGTAACGGTGCTAGAGGTCGTGGCTAATAGAGTCATTAGAGTTAAGACTCAGAAAAGTGACGGATATCGAGCGGTTCAAGTAACTTATGGTGAGAAGCATAAGAACCGTGTTAACAAGGCGTTGGAAGGCGAATACAAGAAAGCAGGCGAGCTAGCAGGTCTTGGGCTTTGGGAATTTCGGTTGGAGGATGGAGAGGGGCAGGATTTGACTGCAGGTTCAGAAATTCCTCTTGGTTTATTTGAAGAAGGTCAAATAGTTGATGTATCAGGCACCAGCATTGGTAAAGGATTTGCCGGAACGATAAAACGGCATAATTTCAAGGGACAGGACGCCACTCATGGTAATTCTTTGTCACACCGTGTGCCGGGCTCGATAGGTCAGTGTCAAACACCAGGACGAGTTTTCAAAGGTAAAAAAATGGCCGGCCAGATGGGGAACAAGCAGTGTACCGTTCAGGGGCTGGAAGTAGTGCGTGTAGATGCAGAAAATCGATATCTTTTGGTCAAGGGTGCAGTCCCAGGAGCTAAAGGCGGCGAGCTGCTTATTCATCATGGTATTAAAAATCGAAAAGTAAGTGATTAACATGGAATTGGAACTTCAAACATTCGCATCGGACTCTTCATCTGCACAAGCTGTGCTCTCGGATGAGGTTTTCGGTAGAGATTATAACGAACCATTGATTCATCAAGTGGTCACGGCATTTTTGGCAGGCGGACGAAGCGGAACAAAAGCTCAAAAGAGCCGTTCCGACGTTCGAGGCGGCGGCAGAAAGCCGTGGGCACAAAAAGGTTCTGGACGTGCAAGGGCTGGAACGAGCAGATCTCCTATATGGAGGAGCGGTGGGGCCACTTTCGCAGCTAGACCTCGAGATTTTTCTGAGAAAGTTAATCGAAAAATGTACCGTGGTGCAATGAGATCTATTTTATCTGAGTTGCTCAGGAAGAATCGACTGATTGCAGTTGAAGGTTTCCCTGTAGACGAGCCAAAGACTAAAATTGTCATCGAGTGTTTAAAGACTCTTGGGGTTTCAGATGCGCTTATTATATGCAGCGAGCCTAGTGAGAATCTTATCTTGGCTACTTGTAATATCCCAAACATAGGCTTGATAGAAGCTGCCACGATCGACCCTGCGGTATTGGTTGCATTCAAGAATGTAATCGTTACCCGAGAAGCGCTAGAAGAGATAGAAGGTATGTTGAAATGAATCAGGAACGTGTTCTGCAGATACTATTACAGCCGAAGGTTACTGAAAAAAGCGCACGCATAGGTGAACGGCACAACCAATACATGTTCCGTGTGCTCAAGGATGCGACAAAAATAGAAATAAAAACAGCGGTCGAGCAGCTTTTTAAAGTAGAAGTGTCAAAAGTCACGACTCTCGTAGTTAAGCCGAGAATACGTCGCTTTCGGAACCGAGTTGGTGTTAAAAGTTCTTGGAAAAAAGCTTATGTATCTCTCAAAGATGGATTTGAGATTGATTTCATGGGCGCGGAATAAAATAATATGGCATTAAGAAAAGCAAAGCCCACGTCTCCCGGCCGAAGAGGAGTCGTTACTGTTGTCAACCCAGACCTTCATAAGGGTGACCCATATGGTCCCTTAGTCGAGTCTCAGTCTAAGTCGGCCGGTAGAAATAATACTGGACGTATAACTGTTCGTCATCGAGGGGGCGGCCACAAACAGAAATACCGAATCATTGATTTCAAGCGGGATAAAGATGGTATCGATGCAAAAGTTGAAAGATTGGAGTACGATCCAAATCGTACAGCGAATATCGCTTTATTGCTCTATGTGGACGGCGAGAGGCGTTACATTCTTGCACCTAAGGATCTTAAAGCTGGCATGGTGCTAAGGTCAGGTGCAGATGCTCCGATAAAAGCAGGGAACTCTTTGCTTCTTCGTAACATACCTGTCGGCTCTACAGTTCATTGTGTCGAAATGAAACCGAAAAAAGGCGCGCAATTGGCTCGGAGTGCGGGAGCAAGCGTCCAATATCTCGCAAAAGATGGTGATTACGCCACTCTTCGGCTGCGGTCAGGGGAAATGAGAAAAGTGCCTTTAGATTGCAGGGCGACAGTAGGTGAAGTAGGTAATTCAGAGCACTCATTGCGTTCATTAGGAAAAGCGGGTGCGACTCGATGGAGAGGTTTCCGACCGACCGTTCGGGGTGTCGCTATGAACCCTGTGGATCATCCCCATGGAGGTGGTGAAGGACGTACTTCAGGTGGACGACATCCAGTTAGTCCTTGGGGACAGCCCACAAAAGGGGCTAAAACTAGAAGTAATAAGCGAACAAACAATATGATAGTTAAAAGACGTAATAAGAGATAGGGACCGGGAGAAGTTATGCCACGTTCAATAAAAAAAGGCCCTTTTGTAGACCATCACTTGGCTAAAAAAGTGGAGACTGCATTAGAGAAAAATGAAAAGCGACCGATTAAGACATGGTCAAGACGGTCGGTTATTTTGCCAGATATGATTGGTTTAACGATAGCAGTGCATAACGGTAGGCAACATATGCCAGTCTATGTTAATGAGAATATGGTAGGGCACAAACTAGGCGAGTTTGCTCCTACAAGAACATTCCGCGGCCACATAGCTGATAAAAAAGTTAAGTAATTGACTGATAAGGTGTCACAAATGTCGACTGTAGCAAAATTAAAAAATATTAGAATATCAGCACAGAAAGTGAGATTAGTCGCGGATCAAGTGCGTGGGTTGAAAGTTGATCGTGCGCTTAATCTTTTAACCTTTAGTGAGAAAAAAGCGGCTGCTTTAATGAAGAAGCTCTTAGAGTCTGCGATAGCAAACGCTGAGCATAACGATAGTCTGGACATAGATGAGCTCTTCATAGAGCATGTTTCTGTTGATGAAGGGCCTACAATGAAACGCTGGCGCGCCCGAGCTAGAGGACGCACTGCAAAGATTTTAAAAAGAACGAGCCACGTCACTATAAAAGTAAAGGAATTGGGGCAATAATATTATGGGTCAAAAAGTACATCCATATGGAATGCGTCTAGGAATCGTAAAGGATTGGACGTCAACCTGGTACGTAGATAGTAAGAATTACGCAAAGTACCTTAATCAAGATCTAGCGGTACGAGCATTATTACGCAAAAAGCTAGCGCATGCCTCTGTGAGTCGCATACAGATCGAGCGGCCAGCTAGTAACGCTCGCATCATTATTCACACAGCACGTCCAGGTATAGTGATAGGTAAGAAAGGTGAAGATATTGATGCCCTTAGAAAGCAAGTGTCTGCTTTTATGGGGATCCCTGTGCATATGAGTGTAGAGGAAATCAGAAAACCTGAGCTTGATGCTCTTCTAGTAGCTGAGTCAGTAGCACAGCAATTGGAGCGCAGAATTATGTTTAGACGGGCTATGAAGCGAGCTGTTTCCAACACAATGCGACTGGGTGCAGAGGGCATCAAAATATTTGTGGCCGGCCGATTGAACGGAGCCGAGATAGCTAGATCAGAGTGGTATAGAGAAGGACGCGTGCCTCTTCACACTTTGAGAGCAGATATTGATTATGGTATTGCTAGAGCGAATACTACCTATGGTGTGATAGGCGTTAAAGTATGGATTTTTAAAGGTGAGGTTGTTAAAGCGACCCCAACCCCAGAAGCGATTGAGCCGACCGCTGACAACGCAGTCAGTGCTGTGAAGTAGACCTAGGAATTTAATTATGCTTCAACCGAAAAACACGAAATTTAAAAAGCAGATGAAAGGCCGTAATAGAGGTCTTGCACACCGTGGTAGTAAGGTGAGCTTTGGAGACTTTGCACTTAAGGCTACTACAGCTGGGCGTGTGACTGCTCGTCAAATAGAAGCAGCAAGACGAGCGATAAATCGCTTCGTTAAACGTGATGCCACAGTCTGGATCAGAATATTTCCGGACAAGCCTATTACGAAAAAACCTTTAGAAGTTAGACAAGGCAAAGGTAAAGGGCCTGTCGAGTATTGGGTGGCTCAGGTAAAGCCAGGGACTATTTTGTATGAAATGGCAGGGGTTGATGAAGATTTGGCCAGAGAGGCAATGAGGCTTGCCAGTGCCAAATTGCCAGTTAGGACTACATTTGCAGTAAGGACCGCTATGTGATGAAAGTAGCTGATATTAGAGAAAAAAACACAGAAGAGTTGACGGAGCTACTAATTGAGTTGCGTAAAAAGCAGTTTAGCTTGCGCATGCAAGGTGGTTTCGGTCAAGAAGCGCGATCTAGTGATATAAGAGAAGCTAGAAAAGATATAGCGCGTGTAAAAACAATTATGACTCAACGTTTGGTAGGTGAATCGGGATGAACGAGGCAGTAAGTATGGCACGGACTCTGACAGGAAAAGTTGTGAGTAACGTAATGGAAAAAACTATAGCAGTCGTAGTGGAACGACAAGTCAAGCATGCGCTTTATGGAAAATACATACGAAAATCTTCAAAAATTCTTGCCCATGACGAAATGAATGAGTGCGGGGATGGCGATATAGTTGCCATTGAGGAATGTCGTCCACTTTCAAAGAATAAAAGTTGGCGATTACAGAAAGTGATTAAAAAAGCGACATTAGTTTAGTGGGTGCGATAATAACAATTTTTCGGAGTTATATATGATCCAGATGCAGACGATGTTGGATGTTGCCGATAATAGCGGGGCACGCAGATTAATGTGTATTAAAGTGTTGGGTGGCTCTCATCGGAGATACGCCGGTATTGGTGATGTCATCAAGGTAACTGTGAAAGAAGCTATCCCTAGAGGTAAAGTCAGGAAAGGGGAGGTGTATGACGCTGTGGTTGTGCGTACCCGTAAGGGAGTCAGGCGCTCTGATGGGTCCTTGATCCGATTTGATGGCAATGCCGCTGTATTGCTTGATAAGCAGTTGGCGCCCATTGGGACACGTATTTTTGGTCCAGTAACCCGGGAATTACGCGGTGATAAGTTTATGCGGATAGTATCTCTCGCGCCTGAAGTGCTCTAGGAGTTATAGGTAAAAATGAATAAAATCAAGAAAGGCGATGAAGTATATATCTTATGTGGGAAGGATCGCGGTAAGCGAGGTTCTGTACTTAAGGTCTTACCTAATGGGCGAGCGGTCGTTCAGGGGATTAATATGGTAAAAAAACATACCAAACCTAACCCTCAAGCAAATAAACCTGGTGGCATTTTGGAGCAAGAGGCATCGTTAGAGATATCTAACATCGCGGTTTATAACCCTGCCAGCGGCAAAGGCGATCGTGTGGGATTTCGGTTTTTAGAGGACGGACGTAAGGTTCGATACTTTAAGTCTAATGGAGAGGTCGTAGATGCCTAACAAAAAAAGTATAGACTATGCTCGACTACAAGTTGAGTATGAGAATATTATCGTTAAAAAGCTATCTGAACAGTTAGGCTTGAAGAGTGCTATGGAGCTCCCTAGAGTTGAAAAAATAACTCTTAATATGGGTGTCGGAGAAGCAGTTGCGGATAAGAAGGTTATAGATCACGCTGTCAAAGATATGACATTAATTGCGGGTCAGAAACCAATCATTACTATGTCTCGCAAGTCAATCGCAGGGTTTAAAATCAGGGACAATATGCCAATTGGCGTTAAAGTTACCTTGAGGCGAAAAAAGATGTACGAATTCTTGGATCGGCTCATTAATATCGCTATTCCTAGAATTAGAGATTTTCGTGGCCTGAGTTCTCGTTCTTTTGACGGACGAGGAAACTACAGTTTAGGCATAAAAGAGCAAATCATTTTCCCTGAAATAGATTACGACAAAATCGATACTCTTCGAGGGATGGATATTTGTATTACCACTTCAGCTAAAACCGATGATGCAGGACGTGCATTATTAGAAGCGTTCCGCTTCCCTTTTAGGAGTCAGTAACTAATGGCAAAGAAATCTATGATTAATCGAGAGTTGAAAAGATCTCGGCTGGTTGCGCAATATGCTGACAAGAGAGCAAGCCTAAAGAAAATAATGGCGGATGAAACGGCATCTTATGAAGACCGTGAGTTAGCGCGCTTGAAGTTTCAAAAGCTTCCGAGGGACTCTAGTCCCGTTAGAGGGAGAAACAGGTGTGCCTTAACTGGCAGACCTCATGGTTTTTATAGAAAGTTTGGGTTAGCTCGAAACGAGTTAAGAAGAGTGGCTATGGAGGGACATGTCCCTGGTTTAGTAAAGGCAAGTTGGTAAAAGGCTGTTTGATATATGAGTATGCAAGACCCTATAAGCGATATGTTGACAAGAATCAGGAACGCACATGCACGGCTTAAAGTTAGTGTAACTATGCCTGCTTCCACAAAGAAGACTAATATAGCTAAAATTTTAAAAGATGAAGGTTATGTCGTCAATTACACTGTCGATGGTGAAGCGGCGGACAGCAAGTTAACTATTGAACTTAAGTATTTCGATGGTAAGCCGGTGATAGAAAACCTGAAGAGGGTTAGTAGGCCAGGATTGCGAGTATATCGTCGTAAAGACGAGATTCCTGCAGTGGTAGCTGGTCTAGGGGTCGCTATTGTATCTACTTCGAAAGGGCTAATGAGTGATCGTGAAGCCCGTTCTCAGGGGATCGGCGGCGAAATTATCTGTTCGGTTTATTGAGGCGTAAATGTAATGTCACGAATTGGAAAAATGGCTATTGAGTTGCCCGATAAAGTTAGTGTCAAAATTGAAGGTGCTCAGGTACTAATATCTGGACCGAAAGGTGAGTTGCAGCACAAAATGCACCTCCTAGTCAGTGCAAGCCAAGAAAATACTGTCTTGCGAGTGGCTGCTGGGGACGAGAGTCAGGAAGCGAATGCTCTTTCTGGCACTACGCGAGCTATATTGCAAAATATGGTCACAGGTGTCTCGGTAGGATTTGAAAAGAAGTTGTCTATTGTGGGGGTTGGCTATCGTGCACAGGCGCAGGGCCAAAAATTAAATCTATCGTTAGGGTTTTCTCATCCTGTTGTTTATGAGATCCCCAAAGAAGTGCAAGTGGATACTCCTAGCCAGACAGAGATAGTAGTGAAAGGTATTGATAAGCAAATTGTTGGTCAAGTTGCGGCTAATATAAGAGCATATCGGAAACCAGAACCTTATAAAGGTAAAGGCGTTCGTTATTTTGATGAACATATAATCAGAAAAGAAGCCAAAAAGGCATAGGGACAGAGATGGTTAAGATAACTACACGCCAACGCAGAGCGACCAAAACTCGGGCTGTTATTCGCCAGCAACGTGCGGTCAGGTTATGTGTTAACAGGACACCAAGGCATATGTATGCACAGATAATTTCTTCAGATGGCGCCTCAGTGTTAGCGAGTGCCTCGACTTTGGAAAAAAGTATTAATGAGGATATCTCATCGACCGGAAATATTGAGGCCGCTGCGCACATAGGTAAAATAGTAGCAGAGCGAGCGGTAGCTGCGGGCATAATTAAGGTGGCTTTCGATCGCTCCGGATTTAAATACCACGGGCGCGTTAAAGCACTTGCTGATGCTGCCCGTGAGCATGGACTGAAATTCTAGGAGTAGCCAAAGAAAATGAACTTTAAAAAAGGCCCGTCTGATAATAACGACGGCTATCTTGAAAAACTAATTAATGTTGACCGCGTTTCGAAAGTAGTTAAGGGAGGCCGTATCTTCAGCTTTACTGCTCTGACAGTTGTCGGTGACGGTGCGGGACGAGTTGGCTATGGACGAGGGAAGGCACGCGAAGTTCCCATTGCAATTCAAAAAGCGATGGAAAGCGCTAGAAAGAATATGAAGCCAATCGATATTAACGGGACAACCTTGCAGTACGCGATAGTTGGCACCCATGGGGCTGCCAAAGTCTATATGCAACCTGCCTCAGAGGGGACTGGAATTATTGCAGGTGGAGCTATGAGAGCTGTTTTTGATGTGCTCGGAGTTAGTAACGTGCTTGCAAAATGCATAGGGACTACCAATCCGGCGAATGTCGTGCGAGCTACTATTAACGGCCTTATGTCTATGTCTTCCCCTAATAGAATGGCTGAAAAACGAGGCAAGACGGTAGAAGAAATTCGAGGTTAATGAATGTGGCTATTGAAAAATTGAGAATCACCTTATGTAAGAGCTTAAACGGTCGCTTGAAGAGCCATAAGGCGTGTGCCCGAGGTCTTGGGTTACGGAAGATGTGGCAGACTATCGAGGTCGTCAATACAGATGAAAACAGAGGCATGGTCAATAAGATCGATTATATGCTGAAGATTCAGGAGGTCTAGATAATGGAATTAAACACATTGAGTCCAGCGGCAGGCTCTAACAAAGCGGCGAAAAGAGTGGGTAGAGGGTCCGGTTCAGGGTTTGGTAAAACTGCTGGTCGAGGCCATAAAGGTCAAAAGTCACGATCTGGCGGCTACCATAAGGTTGGTTTTGAGGGTGGACAGATGCCATTGCAGCGACGTCTACCTAAATTTGGCTTTAGATCAAGAACTGCAAGATTTGGCGATGAAATCAGACTGCACGAGCTCGAGACACTAGAAGCGGAGACTATCGATATTTTAGTTTTACGGCAAGCAGGATTAATAAATCACGACACTAAGAAGGTGAAAATTATCGCTTCTGGCGAAATTAGCCGAGCTGTAAAGTTGCAAGGGCTGTTTGTAACTAAAGGCGCTCGTATTCAGATCGAAGCAGCCGGTGGTCAAGTGACTGACTAACGTGGCTATAGGAAGCAAAAATCAAGCACCTGCGGGACTTCCAAGTCTGAGCAAAATGACAGAGCTCAGGCAGCGAATATTCTTTCTCCTGGGTGCCCTTCTGGTTTTCCGAATATGCACGCATATTCCAGTTCCAGGTATTAACCCGGTGGCTCTGAACGCACTGTTCGAACAACAGCGTGGATCGATATTGGATATGTTCAATATGTTTTCTGGTGGAGCGCTAGAAAGATTCTCCGTAGTTGCTTTGGGTATTATGCCTTACATCTCTGCCTCAATTATTATGCAGCTACTAACTGTCGTACATCCTAAGTTAGAGCAACTTAAGAAAGAGGGCGAATCAGGTAGAAGAAAAATCAACCAACTAACTCGCTATTTTACGGTAGTCCTCTGCCTTTTCCAGTCTATAGGTGTGGCCGTCATGTTGGAGCAACAGACTGCTGCAGGGCTTCAATTAGTGATTAACCCTGGTGTGTATTTTAAGGTGGCGTGCGTCTCTACATTAGTGAGTGGCACACTATTCCTGATGTGGTTGGGTGAGCAGGTTACTGAAAGAGGTATTGGTAACGGAATATCTATGATTATTTTTGCTGGAATCGTAGCAGGCTTGCCAGCTGCAGTCGCGGGAACGCTGGAGCTTGCGAGGACTGGCGAGCTTTCTATATTGTTGGTTTTAATGTTGTTCGTTCTTGCTGTCGGAGTGACAGCCTTTGTTGTGTACGTGGAGAGAGCACAGCGTAAAATTACAGTGAATTATGCTAAGCAGCAAAGAGGTGGTCAGGTCTACGGTGGGCAATCAAGTAGTTTGCCTTTGAAGTTAAATATGGCCGGAGTCATACCACCGATATTTGCGTCGAGTATTATACTCTTTCCTGCTACAATAGGAGGCTGGTTTGGTAATGCGGAAGGTATGGGCTGGCTTCGCGACTTAAGTAGTACTCTTTCGCCAGGACAACCACTCTATGTGATGTGCTATGCGGCAGCAATTATATTTTTCTGCTTCTTCTATACGGCATTAGTGTTTAACCCTAAAGAAATGGCCGATAATTTAAAAAAATCCGGGGGTTTTATTCCCGGAATAAGACCTGGTGACCAGACGGCGAGATATATAGATAATGTAATGAGCAGATTGACAGTAGTTGGAGCGATATATATTACTTCAGTGTGTTTGCTGCCAGAATTTTTGATTCTACAACTAAACGTCCCTTTTTACTTTGGAGGTACCTCCTTGTTAATTATAGTAGTGGTTGTTATGGATTTTATGTCTCAAGTGCAGTCTCATTTGGTGTCCCACCAGTATGAAGGTTTGATGAAGAAATCTAATTTGAAAGGTATAGGCCGCCGGTAATGGTTGTGGCGAAGATGGAGCTAATCAGAATATGAAAGTGCAAGCGTCAGTAAAGAAGATATGTAGGGATTGTCGAGTAATTCGACGTAAAGGGGCAGTTCGTGTAATTTGTAGCAAGAACCCTCGTCACAAGCAGCGGCAAGGTTAAGCGGCGTTTATTAATTTTTAGAGAGATATACTATGGCTCGTGTTGCAGGTGTAAATATTCCAGATAGGAAACATTTAATAATTGCAGTTACTTCAATTTATGGCGTTGGGAAAACGCGCGCTGCTGAGATTTGCGAAGTGGCTGGGATTGTTCCGACTTTACTTGTTAAAGACCTTACGGAAGGGCAGTTAGATGAAGTTCGAACTGCAGTTGGTAAATATGATGTTGAAGGCGACCTGAGAAGGGATGTCAGCATGAACATTAAGAGGTTGCTGGATCTAGGTTGTTACAGAGGAGTGCGACATAGAAGAGGGTTGCCTGTTCGTGGGCAACAGACGCAGACAAATGCTCGTACCCGTAAGGGACCGAAACGAGCCCTTAAACGTTAGAATTTAGGATTTAGAATATGGCTACTACTGCACCTAAGAAGAAAGTTAAGCGTACCATTCTAGAGGGTATAGCGCATGTACATGCTTCTTTTAACAATACGATAATTACTATCACCGACCGTCAAGGCAATGCATTAGCATGGGCGACAGCTGGAGGGAGTGGTTTTCGGGGTTCAAGAAAGAGTACTCCTTTTGCCGCTCAGGTGGCGGCCGAAAAACTAAAGACTGTGAGAGATGATTTTGGAATGGAGAGCTTAGATATATGTATCAAGGGTCCAGGACCAGGCCGCGAATCCGCAGTACGATCACTTAATAATGCGGGCTTCAAAATTACTAACATCACTGATGTCACACCTATTCCTCATAATGGATGTAGACCGCCTAAAAAGCGAAGGGTATAAAAATGGCTCGTTATATTGGTCCAAAATGCAAATTAAGTCGTTCTCAAGGAATGGACCTCGGCCTTAAAAGTCGTGGACGCCCTATCGAGACGAAATGTCAGCTCGAAAAGCCTCCAGGAATGCACGGAGACTCTCGAGGGAGAAGGCTGTCAGACTACGCGCTGCAGCTTCGTGAAAAGCAAAAGTTAAGAATTACCTATGGAGTGTTGGAGCGACAGTTTAGAAACTACTATAAGGTTGCGGCACATAAGAAAGGTGCTACTGGCGAAAATCTCCTGCAAATCCTAGAAAAGAGGCTTGATAACGTCGTCTATCGAATGGGGTTTGGTTGTACAAGGGCAGAATCCAGGCAGTTGGTAAGTCATAAAGCTATCACAGTGAATGGACATGTTGTGAACATAGCTTCTTATCAAGTTGCTCCCGCCGACGTAATTTCAGTGCGTGAAAAATCGAAAGCACAAGTTAGAATTCAGGACTCGCTTGCCATAGCAGAGCAGTTGGGGTTTCCAGACTGGATAGAGGTTGATTCGAAAAAAATGGAAGGGTGTTTTAAATCCACTCCGGAAAGAGCTGACTTGTCGGCTGATATTAACGAATCATTAGTTGTTGAATTATATTCCAAATAATTTTTATTAGGAGACTCCAAGATGGCGTCAGCCTTGAATGAGCTTTTAAAGCCGCAAATAGCAGATGTACAGGTCACGGGGCTGAACACATCTAAGATAATCATAGAACCACTTAATCGCGGTTTCGGACACACACTAGGGAACGCGCTTAGACGTGTCCTCTTGTCGTCGATGGCTGGGAGTGCAGTAACAGAAGTTGAAATAGAAAATGTCCTTCATGAGTATACTACTATTGAAGGTGTCCATGAGGACGTGACGGATATTTTGTTAAACTTAAAAGGACTTGCAATCAACATGCATGAGCGTGATGAAGCAGTTTTGACCGTTAATAAAAAAGGCCCTTGCATAGTTACAGCTAAAGATATAGCTCTTGACCATGACGTTGAGATCGTAGACTCAGACTTCCATATTTGTACTCTCGGAGATAAGGGAGAGATAAATATGGTGTTGAAAGTCACTAAAGGCAGAGGTTACCAACCTGCAAACGCTAGGAGCGACGGTACCGAGGACGAAAGTGTGTCAGTTGTTGGCGCTTTGAAGCTCGATGCGTCGTATAGCCCGGTTATGAGATGCAGCTACGAAGTTCAAGCTGCGCGGGTAGAACAGCAAACAGACTTGGACAAGCTAATAGTAACGATCGAAACAGACGGGACAATTGACCCCGAAGAAGCGGTAAAAGAAGCTGCTTTTATTATTCGGAATCAGTTTTCGGTATTTGTTGATATTAGTAAGGAAGCTCCAGAAGAAGTTCCTGTCATTCCAGAGGTTGTAATTGATCCAATCCTATTGAGATCTATTGATGATCTAGAATTAACTGTGAGATCCGCTAATTGTTTGAAGGCTGAAAGTATTCATTTTATTGGGGACTTAATACAAAGAGCGGAAGTCGATTTACTGAAAACACCTAATCTAGGCCGCAAATCTTTAACGGAAATAAAAGATGTTTTAGCAACCCGCGGACTTACATTAGGTATGAAGCTAGAAAACTGGCCCCCAGCAGATCTTTATGGTAGATCGTAACCTTATGACCATCATCGACATTTAAAGGCGAGATTAGAATAAATGAGACATTTGAAGAGCGGGCGCAAGCTTAATAGAAATAGCTCACATCGAAAAGCAATGTTCAGAAACATGACAGCATCGCTTTTTCGGCATGAGTTGATACGCACTACCTTAGCAAAAGCCAAAGAGCTAAGGAGAACTGCTGAGCCATTGATCACTATTGCGAAAATAGACTCACTTGCTAAGAGACGACTAGTATTTTCTCGACTTCGAGATCGTGAAATGGTCACAAAATTATTTAATGAGCTCGCGCCTAGGTATGTAGCTCGCCCAGGAGGTTATTTGCGTGTATTGAAGTGCGGCTTCCGACCCGGTGACAGTGCACCGATGGCTATTGTAGAACTGATGGATAGGCCTGAAGAAAATGAGATCGAGGTTGTAGAAACTACCTAACAGTTTTATATGCTTTGTCGCAGATGCTTTTCCATTAGAACTTTAACCATAGCTGGGTTAGCTTTGCCTTTTGTTTTCTTCATAACGTGGCCTACTAGAAAACCTAATATTTTTAACTTTCCAGCTTTATACTCTTGTACTTGAGACGGAAAATCGGTAAAGGTTTGAGTTATCACTTTCTCTAAAAACTCATTGTCCGATACTTGGCTAAGTCCTTCGTGAGCTATTATTTGGTCGGCACTTGAGCGGCTATTCCACATCACTCCAAGCAAGTGTTTGGCAGTTTTTCCAGAAATAGTCGCATCTTCTATCCTTTTAAGGATACTGACTAGCCTTTCAGGAACTATTGGACTCTTAGAGATTGTGACGCTGGATTTGTTAATGAGAGCTGAAAGTTCTCCTATGATCCAATTGGCGACTAATTTCGGGGATAAGGTAGACTTTTTCATGCACGCTTCGAAATACACTGAGGTTTCTGGGCTATTAGCTAGTATTTCCGCATCTTCGCTACTTACTCCGTAGTCTTTGAGGTACCGCAGCCTCTTGTTCCATGGCGTTTCCGGCAGATCTTTCGCTATCCGGGTGATGTGTTCGGCAGTAATGGTGATTGGAAGCAAGTCGGGATCTGGGAAATACCGGTAATCATGCGCGTCTTCCTTACTGCGCATCGTGCGTGTTTCGTTTTTTTCTGGATCGTACAAACGAGTCTCTTGTTTGATTGTCCCCCCTTCCTCTATAACTCTGATTTGGCGGGCTGCCTCATAGTTTATGGCCTTCTCGACAAATCGAAATGAGTTAAGATTCTTCACCTCAGTACGAGTACCCAGCTCAGGATCTTCAGATTTTCGAACTGAAACATTTGCATCACACCGGAAACTACCTTCCTGCATGTTGCCGTCGCATATCCCTAGTGTCCGCACTAAGCAATGAAGTTCTTTAAGATACAGCACTGCATCTTGTGCACTCCTTAGTTCTGGTTCAGAAACTATTTCTAATAGTGGTGTTCCGGAACGATTGAGATCTATGGCTGTGCTACGTTCGAATTCTCCGTGTAACGATTTTCCCGCATCTTCTTCTAAATGGGCGCGTGTGATATTAATCATTTTTTCTTCGCCGTTGTTTACGAACTTTAATTGGCCTTTAGATATTATAGGTTTGTCATATTGACTGATTTGGTAACCTTTCGGAGAGTCTGGATAGAAATAATTTTTTCGTGAGAATATGGATTCAGATGCAATTTCTCCATCGATCGCAAGTCCTAGCATAATCGCAAGGTCTAGAACTCTTTTATTCAAGACTGGCAGCACGCCTGGGAGTGCTAAGTCAACGGCAGACGCCTGTGTGTTAGCTTTTGCACCATATTCAGTGGAAGATCCAGAAAAAATCTTACTACTCGTAGCAAGTTGCGCATGGACTTCGAGCCCAATGACTATTTCCCAAGACATTATTGTGCTCCTTTTGAGTCATCTCGCGAAAAGTGTTGGTGCCAGTTGGTAGACTTTTGGAACATATGTCCCAACGTCAGCAGCTTTGATTCTTGAAAATAGCTACCTATGAGCTGAAGGCCGACAGGCATACCACTCACAAAACCGGCGGGAATAGATAAAGCGGGCAGCCCTGCTAGGTTCGATGCCACTGTAAAACAATCTCCCAGATACATTTCTATTGGGTTATCTAGGTGCTTACCCGCCTCAAAAGCTGTAGTGGGAGCTGTAGGGCTAATTACTGCGTCAACCTGCGTAAACGCGTTAGCGAAATCGTCTTTTATCAAACGTCGGATTTGTTGAGCTTTTCGATAGTAGGCATCATAATAGCCTGAAGACAATACGTACGTGCCCGTTAATAGCCGCCTTTTGACTTCTTCTCCAAAGCCTTCACTTCGAGTTCGTTTATATAAATCTTCAATATCAATGGGTAGTTCACACCTATGTCCATACCTGACGCCATCATACCTGGAAAGATTCGAAGAACACTCAGCAGAAGATATAACATAATAAGCAGGAATTGAAAGCGAGGTAGTGGGGAGGCTGATCTCTACGATATTTGCTCCCAGTTTTTCGAACTCTTTAATTGCTTCTTCAATTACGCCTTCAACTTGACGATCGAGACTTGTAGAAAAATACTCCTTGGGCAGCCCAATTGTTTTTCCTTTGAGCGCATCTTCCAGATTTCCAGAATAATCGTCTGTCTTAACCATGGACGAGGTAGAATCTTTAGGATCATAGCCAGCCATAGGCGAGAGTAGGTGAGCGAGATCTTCTACGCTGCGCCCCATCGGTCCGGCCTGGTCTAAGCTCGATGCGAAAGCAATCATTCCATATCTGGAGACTCTTCCATAGGTCGGCTTTAATCCGCTTATCCCACAAAAAGCAGCTGGCTGTCTAATGGAACCCCCAGTGTCAGAGCCAGTTGCCAAGGGTGTGAAGCCTGCAGACACTGCAGCGGCAGAACCGCCGGAAGAGCCCCCAGGTACGCAGTTAGTGTTCCAAGGATTGTTAACTTGGCCGTAGAAGCTTGTCTCGTTAGACGAGCCCATTGCAAACTCATCCATATTTGTTTTTCCAAGCATTACCATGCCTTGCGAGCCGAGTCTTTCGACGATCGTTGCATCATAAGGAGAAATAAATGTATCCAACATCTTCGATCCAGACGTGGTTCGGACTCCTTTAGTGCAAAATATATCTTTGTTAGCGTAAGGCACTCCTGTTAGCTTACTTGCTGACCCATTTGACCTGCTTTTGTCGGCATTCTTTGCATCTAGAAGTGCTCGCTCGTGACATACTGTTATAAAGCTATTGATTTCAGGATCTAGGTTATCAATACGGTTCAGGTACGCTTCGGTTAATTCTTGACTGGAGAATGTGCCATCCTCCAAGCCTTGTATGATTTTGGTAACGCTATTTGGTAAGTTCATTTCATTCTTTATTCAATTACCTGAGGGACTAGATATAAGCCATTTTCAGTCGTTGGAGCAACTGACTGATAGCTTTCTCTCTGATTTTTTTCACTTACTTTATCGTTTCTAAGTTTTTGAGTTTCTTCCAAGGGGTGTGCTAGGGGAATGATCCCTTCCGTTTCGATCGCTTTCATTTCGTCCACGAAGGCTAAAATTTTATTGAGCTGATCTTCATAAGAAGACATGTCTTTGTCGGCAATCGAAATTCTAGCTAGTTGAGCAATTTCTCTAACTTCTTTCTCAGTTATAGGCATCATTTGTTCCCGCTAGTTGTTGACTCGTCGAGCACCAAAAGGCACGATATGGTAGTGTGAATTGTGTATCATTATACTTTGAAAACAATACGGTGTAAGTCTCGGCCGAACCTAATTTACAGATTAATATTTCAGCTATTGAGTTAAACCTACTGTCGGTGTCTCAGTTTCCCTGATAACACGACTAGTTTTTAAGGATTATTTATATGTTCAAAATGCTCCGTGGATTATTTTCTAATGATTTGTCTATTGATTTGGGTACTGCAAATACTCTCATTTATGTGAGTGGGAAAGGCATCGTGTTAAATGAGCCTTCTGTAGTTGCTATTAGAAATGCAGATGGTTCTCGTAATAAGTCGGTTGTTGCTGTGGGTGCTGATGCCAAGCTAATGCTAGGCAGAACTCCCGGGCACATTGAGGCCATCCGGCCCCTGAAAGATGGAGTAATAGCTGATTTCACTATTACCGAAAAAATGCTGCAACATTTCATAAAAAAAGTTCATGGTAATAGCCTTTTTAAACCAAGCCCCCGAGTGTTAGTGTGCGTGCCTTGTGGTTCTACTCAGGTTGAGCGGCGAGCAATTAAGGAATCGGCCCAAGGTGCCGGCGCACGAGAGGTTTATCTGATAGAAGAACCAATGGCTGCGGCTGTTGGAGCTGGTCTACCAGTAGGAGACCCCAGTGGTTCTATGGTTCTCGATATAGGTGGAGGAACTACTGAGATAGCAGTCATTTCTCTGAACGGTATTGTCTATTCGGATTCGGTGAGGATTGGCGGAGATCGCTTCGATGAAGCGATAATCGGTTACGTCAGAAGAAATTATGGAAACCTTATTGGTTCTGCAACTGCAGAGAAAATCAAGCATACGATCGCTTGTGCGTATCCTAATGACGAAGTGTTAGAAATCGAAGTCATGGGTCGAAATCTGGCGGAGGGGTTACCACGTGCATTCAGTCTGAATTCCAATGAAATTCTAGAAGCACTGCAAGAACCTCTTTCTGGGATCGTTGATGCTGTAAAAATAGCGCTTGAGCAGACTCCACCTGAACTAGGATCTGATGTGGCTGAGAGAGGTATGGTGCTGACGGGGGGCGGTGGTTTGCTCAAAGACTTAGATAGACTGCTTATGGAAGAAACAGGTCTTCCTGTGTATGTGGCAGATGACCCTCTCACTTGCGTAGCTCGAGGAGGAGGAAGCCTTCTAGAGATGATAGAAGAGCATGGGTCAGATATGCTCTCTCTAGAATAGACGGGGTACACTTAACTTCTAGAGGCTGTAGCAATTAAAGTGCGCTCAAGTAACAAATACCTAATTTCAATTAAGTTCACAGCATGTGTGATACTTTCTTTTTTATTTATGTCGATTGATAAAAATGATGGTCATTTGGAAGGCATCCGAGAGACTATTGGAGTGGTCGTTTTTCCACTATATTCGCTGATCGATGTACCTTATAGAGCCTATAAGACGACGGTGTTTAAGTTGAGAACTCAGATAGATATTTTAGAAGAGAATGATGCATTACGTGCTGAGAATATCGCTTTAACTTTAGATGCTTCTCGCTATCTAAGCATTAAACATGAAAATGAACGTTTGCAGAAAATAATTCAGGCCCCTTCGGTAATTGACCAGAAAATTTTAGTGGCAAATGTCTTGCAAATAGAAAGCTCTCATGCAAGCAAAAAGATTGTTGTAAATAAAGGTCGGTCGCACGGAGTTTACCGCGGCCAACCGGTTGTAGATTCTGCTGGAGTCGTCGGACAAGTCAGTCATGCGAGTGCTTTTTATTCAACTGTAGTCCTCATAACTGATGCTATTCACGCCTTGCCAATCGTGATTAACAGGAATGGTTTAAGATCAGTAGTTACTGGCTCGAGAAAAAATGATGTCTTGTCCTTAGATTTTATTTCCTTAAGTGATGATATACGTGTTGGAGATTCTGTTGTTACTTCTGGGATGGGCGGCGTATTTCCAAGTGGATATCCAGTTGGTTCAATCGTCTCGGTTGAGAGTCGGCCGGGGGATGACTTTCAGAGAGCTTTAGTAAAGCCAGCTTCTAAACTAGGAAGGTTTCATGAAGTGCTTTTGATTGAACTAGAAAGCAGCCGAGATAAAGGCGAATCCCAAGAAGAAGAGAATAATAGTAATGCGATTGGGACTGCTGGCTAGAATGAAAAAAAGCAAGAAAATACCCCTTATCATACTTAGCTTCTTGTGTAGTTTTATTTTAGCGGTCGTTCCTTTCCCTGCAGAGTTAAATGACTATAGACCAGCCATTCCAGCAATAGTAATGATTTATTGGTGCCTTAAGGCACCTCAATATATTGGTGTTATAAATGGTTGGTTTATCGGTCTTGGGTTTGACGTTCTCCATGGTTCCGTCTTGGGGCAAAATGCTTTGGGATTTACGTTAATCGCTTACGCATGTCTCTTATATGATTCCAGGTTTAAGTTTTCACCACGATCTCAGCAGATAGTGTTTGTTTTTATATTGGTAGCCTTTTATATCACTGTCACTGGTAAGATAAGTCAGATCTTCGCTTCCGGTGACTTCACAATGACTCATCTGAAAGGAGCATTACTTACCCCTCTTATCTGGTTGCTCTTAGTGGCTCTTTTTAGGAGAACTGAATCTAAAGATAATAACTTACTGTGAGGAAATGGAGTCTTGATATCTTGGTCTATGCTTCGCGTTATGGTCTGCTGACAATATAAAAATGATGCGGAGTGAGAGAGTTGCTAATGGAAATTAAAAACAAAGATAGCGAGCGTAGCATCTTCTTTTTCAGGTTGAATGTTATAACTGCACTCTTAGTTGCTGTTTTGGTCTGCATCGTATTTCGTGTCTTTTATCTCCAGATCCTAAACCACGAGCATTTCATAACTCGCGCACAAGAGAATCGATTAAAAATACAGCCGATTGTTCCGACCCGGGGACTGATTTATAGTTCCGATGGGGTGCTACTTGCTGGAAATAAACCATCATTCTCTCTCCTGGTGATTCCTGAAAAAGTGAATGATATGGAGGCGTCAATATTGAGGCTTTCTAGGCTGATGCAGCTTGATACCGGCGGAGTTCAAGAAACACTAGGCGGATTAAAAGAAAGAACTAGTTTTCGGTCGGTTATATTGAAAAATCAATTAACTGAGCAAGAGGTTGCGGTTTTCTCCGTTAATCGATTTAGATTCCCTGGGTTTTTCATAGATTCTAGCTTAGTTCGTTATTACCCAATGGGCTCTGATATGGCGCATATTGTAGGTTATGTTGGGAAAATGAATTCTCGTGATCTGTCAGGCCTTGATAACTCTAATTATAGAGGTACTCGATTTATTGGAAAAATTGGTGTTGAATCAATGCAAGAGGAGGTTTTGCATGGGAAGGCTGGATACCAGAAAGTAGAAGTTAATGCTGAAGGGCGCGTACTTCGAGTAGTGGAGAGAAAAGACCCGACTGCAGGTTCTAATGTACATCTGGCCGTTAATAGCATGATGCAGAGACAAGCATTTCAGCTGTTGGAGGGATTTTCTGGAGCGGTTGTTATGCTAGAGCTAGAATCGGGCTCATTATTGGCTAGTGCAAGTAATCCTTCTTTTGATCCAAACTTGTTTGTCGATGGAATCTCGTCATCTGCTTATAAACAGCTAATTAACTCTCCGGGGAAACCGTTATTTAATAGAGTTCTTCAAGGACAGTATCCCCCGGGTTCGGTGGTGAAGCCTCTTATTGCAATAGGTGCGTTAGAGTCAGCGGTCGAAACGACTGGCTCTCATGTCTACTGCCCTGGGTTTTATCGATTAAATGATGAAGGACGCCGTTACCATTGCTGGTCGGAAAAAGGTCATGGGAAAGTTGATCTTAACAATGCTATCGCTCGTTCATGTGATGTCTATTTTTATCAGCTTGCTAAAAATATAGGAATCGATGGACTTAAAGAGTCACTGTTAAGCTTTGGTCTTGGCTCTCAAACAGGTGTTGATCTGCCAGGCGAAAAATCTGGCCTTGTTCCCTCACGCGAGTGGAAAAAATCTGCGTTAGGTAAGAGTTGGTATCCTGGTGAAACACTGATTTCTGGAATTGGGCAGGGTTTTATGTTGGCAACACCGATTCAACTAGCTCAAGCGGCCGCTATTCTTGCCCGGAAAGGACTAGTCACTCCGCCAAGATATCTTGACTACCATCAGTCGACTGACGGCTTGAAAGAAGAGTTTCCTAGGCAGCCGGCCGGATCTCCTCGTCTCCAACTGAGGGATGCGATACATTGGGATGTCGTTAGAGATGCGATGATCGATGTGATTCACTCCGACTTTGGAACAGCCCGCTCGGCTAGATTGGCTGATGGAATTAAATTTGCTGGGAAAACAGGGACCGCTCAAGTTTCCAAGGTGAACCGAGGCTCTATAAAGCAGAAACCGATGGTTTTAAGAGACCATGCGCTTTTTATTGGTTTTGCACCTGCCTATAAACCCGAGATCGCCGTCGCGGTCTTAGTCGAGAATGGCGGAAGTGGCAGCAGTACTGCTGCTCCAATTGCACAAAAGATGATGGATACATTTTTCTATAATGAAAAGAAAGTTGACGATATAACTTATGAATCGCGATAGTAACTTATTTCTGAGATTGCACGTGGACATAGCACTGGTCAGTTCAGTTTTCATAGTATGTACGATTGGACTTATTTTACTTTACAGTGCCTCAAACGGTTCTTCAGAAGTTGTTTTTAGGCAACTTGTTAGAATGATGATTGGGTTAACGGCGATGCTAAGCATTGCACAAGTTAGCCCCAGAGCTTTGTTGAGACTATCTCCTTTTATTTACTTAGTTGGTCTCATCTTGCTAATAGCCGTACATTTTTTTGGTGACACTTCGGGTGGTGCTGCACGTTGGTTAGATTTAGGGATTGTGCGGTTTCAACCTGCTGAAGTTATGAAAATAGCTGTGCCACTAATGCTGGCAGCGATCATTGCCAACCGGCCACTCCCACCGAGCAAAAGAAATATTCTTTTATGTTCGTTAATTCTAGTAATTCCTGTTTTCTTGATTTACCAACAACCTGACTTAGGGACCTCTCTTTTGGTAGGTTTCTCTGGGATTATTGTCCTTTTTTTGGGAGGTGTTAGTTGGCGAGCTATTCGGTATGTATCCTTGTTTTCTCTTTGTGCTGCGCCCCTTGCTTGGATTTCAATCCACTCTTATCAAAGAGAAAGAATACGAACTCTTTTTAACCCAGAAAATGATCCGTTGGGAGCCGGTTACCACATCATACAGTCGAAGATTGCGATAGGTTCTGGAGGTCTCTACGGCAAAGGCTGGCTTAACGGAACGCAGTCACATCTTGAGTTTTTACCCGAAAGAGCCACAGACTTTATTTTTGCTGTCTATTGTGAAGAGTTCGGACTTGTGGGTGTTCTTATGTTGATGGCTGCCTATCTTTTAGTTATTTCCAGAGGCATTCATGTTGCTCGGAATGCTCAAGATACATTTGAACGTTTGTTAAGCGCTTCTCTAATTATTACTTTTGTCACGTATATAATCGTAAATGTGATGATGGTAGTTGGCCTTATGCCAGTTGTTGGCGTACCCTTGCCCTTAATTAGTTACGGAGGGACTTCCATGGTTACTATGATGGCAAGTCTAGGAATGGTGATGTCAATCCACACTCATCGAAAGTTTTATTCTCGGGATTAAGAATTTTTGCTATGGAGTATTTCATGCGTTTCAAGCTTATTGTCTTAGCTGGTTTTGTTTTTTCAGCATGGAGTTCTGCTGTAATATCTGAGCCATTAAATACAGTTTTGGTCGAGAATTTCGTCCAAGAAATGGTTGGGAAGCATAGTTTTGATGAGACTGAATTAACAATACTTTTCTCAAAAATAAAGCGCTCAGTCGCTATCAGCAACTCCGCTGCGAGACCTGCAGAGAAAACTCGGACTTGGCCTGAATACCGAAAAAGAGCGGTAACAGCAGCGCAAATTAAAAATGGAGTTGAATTTTGGAGGAAGAATAAGAAAACGCTTGAGCGGGCGAGAAAAGTCTATGGAGTTCCAGAGCATATTATTGTTGCTATATTGGGAATAGAAACACGTTATGGGAAGATTACTGGTAATTTCCCAGTTCTGAGTTCTTTGTCTAACTTAGCTTTCCATTACCCGGGTGATGTGAAGCATCGCGCTAAACTATTTAGGGATTACTTAGAGCAGTACCTTCTACTATGCCGAGAAGAGGGGTTTGATCCTTTGGCAATTAAAGGCTCATATGCAGGAGCTATGGGAATGATACAGTTTATGCCTACACCTTTCCGACGGATAGCGGTGGATTTCGATGGGGATGGCAAACGAGATATTTGGAAAAGCAATTCGGATGCGATTGGAAGCGTTGGCAATTACTTGATGGACAGAGGCTGGGTAAGAGGAGAGCGTGTTTTTTCTTCTGCAAAGATGCCTGCTGACAACATGTTTCACCTCTCAGAAGGGCCTGGTATCAGAACGAATACTGATATTGCTACACTTGCGCTGGCGGGGATCTACCCTAGTGAACCTGATCTATCCGGTGACACGAAAGTGAGGCTCTGGTGTCTTGAAGAGGAGATTGGAACCGCTTGCTGGATTGGATATCATAATTTTAGCGTCATTGGTCGATATAACCCTAGATTAAAATATATGATGGTAGTAGCACATTTGGGAAATGAGTTGCTTGAAAAAATGAAATAAAAAAACGATATAAAGGCTGTTATTTTTATTTTATAGAAGGAAGGTATTGTGTTTTTTAAATTGGAGTTAGAGATTTTGAGAATGAATAAAAATGACATTTTGGCTCGTCTAACTATTTTGAGAAATAAAGCGAATACGAAATTTCTCACGATAGCCTTAGGGTTTATTGTCGCTGTTTCAGCAACCAGTGTAATAGCTCAGGTTGCACGGACAATCCCTGCACCAGAGATTGATGTTACCTCTTATATTTTGATGGATCAAAATACAGGTTTCTTCCTAAGCGAGAAAAATGCCGATCAAAGAGTGGAGCCTGCTAGCATTACAAAAATAATGACGGTTTATGTTGCTGGCCACGCGCTCCAGCAAGGTTTGATTAAGCTAGAAGATGAAGTTTCAGTCAGCGCCAAAGCTTGGAAAATGGGTGGATCAAAAATGTTCATCGAAGTTGGAAAGAAAGTTACAGTAGATGCCTTGCTTGACGGAGTAATAGTGGTTTCTGGAAATGATTCTAGCGTGGCGCTGGCAGAACATATCGCCGGCACCGAGCAAACATTCTCTGCAATGATGAATGATTATGCAAAGCAATTGGGTATGCTGAACTCAAACTTTGCCAATGCATCGGGCTACCCTGATCCAGAAACATATGTGAGTGCGCGAGATGTGGCAGTTTTATCTAGAGCCTTGATCAGAGAATTCCCTCTGTTATATGCAAGATTTGTCAAAAAACAATATACCTTTAATAAGATAAAACAACCCAATAGAAATAAACTTTTGTTCCGTGATAGTAGTGTTGATGGGATAAAAACCGGACACACTGAAAGCGCAGGTTATTGTTTGGTTTCTTCGGCAATGAGAGATAACGTAAGGCTTATCTCCGTGATCATGGGTTCATCATCCGACATAGCTAGAACGGAGTCTAGTCAGTCGCTGCTAAATTACGGTTACAGGTTTTTTGAATCAAAGAAGTTTCACCGAGCAGGAGATAAAGTGTCATCTCAAATGATATGGCACGGGGCTGTTGATACGATATCACTAGGAGTGCTACAGGATGTAGATCTAGTCATTCCTCGAGGAACTGAGGGCCGTGTTGAAACTAAACTAGAAATAGATGAACCAGTTTTAGCCCCGCTAGAGATTGGCCAGCCCGTTGGAAGGCTCAGCATATTTTTAGACGGCAAGCTACTATCTGAAGTTTCTCTTGTTTCCTTGGATAATGTCGAGGAGGGTTCTTTCTTTTCTAAACTTTGGGATACCTTTATTCTGTTTTTTGAATCTCTCTTTAGTATATGAGTGTATGCTTTTTAAATAATGAATACGTCCTTCTGTCCGAGGCAAAAGTCTCCGTTTTGGACCGTGGCTTTATATTTGGAGATGCTGTTTACGAAGTTTTACCGGCTTTTGAAGGAAAATTTTTTGCGTTAGCGCAACACCTAGAACGGCTTAATGATAACTTGAATAAAGTGTCTATCGATACACCTTACTCTGATAAAGAGTGGGAAGAGCTGCTCGTCACGCTCTCTGAGAGAAATGGTAATAGTGACCTTTCTTTTTATATACAGGTAACACGAGGTGTGGCGGAGAGAAATCACTTCTTTCCTATGGACTGCAAACCTACAGTATTTGTGATGTGTGCTAATCTCAAAACCTCGAGCAATCCTTTAATAAAGTCCTGCATTACGAGATCAGATAATCGCTGGGGTAGATGTGATATTAAGACAACTTCTTTGCTGCCAAATCTTATGTTAAAAAATGAGGCACTACTATCTGATGCTTTCGAAGTAATACTATTGAAAAATGGCATGCTAACAGAGGGAGCCTCAAGCAATGTCTTTGTTGTTAGCAAGGGTCGTGTAAAGACGCCTGAGGTTTCTAATTTTATTTTACCGGGGGTAACAAGAGATTTTGTTCTTCAGGTGTTAAATGAACTAGGTATCACTTGTGAAAAAAGAAATGTTACCTCTGAAGAATTGTTTGACGCATGTGAAATATGGCTGACAAGTTCAACAAATGATTTGATAGGTGTAAACCTGCTTAATGGAAAGTCAGTTGGGAACGGGCAGGAGTATCCGATGCTAGAGAGAGTTTCTTCAGCATTTGCCGAGGCGAAGATAAAGAGTCTTACAGGCTAAGTGCGTAAGCCCGTTCCTCGTTTGAGGATATCAAGGCATATGATGGTTAACAGCACTACGAAGGTAACAATCGCTAATAATGCGTAGGTAACATTGATATCGCTATGTCCTAGCATCCCATATCTAAAGGCATTGACCATATATAAAATGGGGTTAAATAGTGATACTTGGTACCAAAAAGATGGAAGTAGATCCACGGAGTAGAATACTCCACCTAGGTACGTCATGGGAGCTAATATAAAAGTTGGGACAATTGAAATGTCGTCAAAGCTTCTAGCAAATACAGCATTTAGAAAACCGCATAAAGAGAAGAGAGTGGAAGTTAGCAAGACAACAGCAAACGTTACCGTATAGGAATGAATTGAAAGATCGGTAAAAAAGAGAGCAACCAACGTTACTAGAAATCCAATAGCGATGCCTCGGCATACGCCTCCTACAACATACCCAAGCAATATTATTTCGTTCGAGACAGGTGCCACTAATATCTCTTCTATATGGCGCTGGAATTTTGCCCCAAAGAACGATGAAACGACATTTGAATAAGAATTTGTAATAACTGACATCATTATGATACCTGGAGCTATAAACTGTATGTAATCGAATCCAGCCATTTCGCCTATACGCGGGCCAAGGATTGTACTGAATAGAATGAAGTAGAGGCTCATAGTGATTGCTGGTGGTAATAGAGTTTGCATCCAGATTCTAGAAAAGCGAGTTATCTCTTTTCTAATAATAGTCTTCAGACCGATCCATTGAGTTTTTTTCAAGCTCTGCAATTCTTCCTCTCCCTCAAGCGCTCTCTGCGACTAATCCTAAGAATAGCTCTTCCAAACGATTAGATTTGTTACGCATACTCTGAATCTTTATGCCAGATTTTGACAATTCTTCGAAGACGGTATTTAAATTTTCTCCTTGATTAACGGTGACCTCAAATCGGTGATCATCGAGTTTTCGGATCTGATGATCGCCTAGCTTGCTAAGCGTTGAGATTGACGAGGTACAATCAAAAATGAAGCTCTCTGCCCCTAGCTTTCGCAAAAGTAGTTGCATCGAGGTATTCTCGACGATTTCACCTTTATCAATAATAGCGATATTTCGGCAGAGACTTTCTGCTTCCTCAAGATAGTGCGTCGTTAATATTATCGTGGTACCTGATTTGTTCAGATCAGTTAAGAATTTCCACATAGAACGACGTACTTCAATATCAACCCCAGCTGTAGGCTCATCCAGTATAAGCAGTCTAGGCTCGTGAATAAGCGCCCGAGAAATCATTAATCTTCGCTTCATTCCTCCTGATAAATTGCGAGAAATTTCGTCACGACGGTCCCAAAGTTGTGTTTGCTTTAATATTTTTTCTGCACGTTTTTGCGCGTCAGGTCGATCAATTCCATAATACCCAGCTTGGTTTAAGATGATGTCATTCACTGTTTCGAATTGATTGAAGTTGATTTCTTGAGGGACTACCCCGATCAGAGATTTGGCTTGTGAAAATTCTTTGTCCACATCTACGCCGAATATTTTTATCTCTCCCGCGGTTTTCAGAACGAGGCTACTTATAATTCCAATAGCGGTTGATTTCCCTGCGCCATTAGGACCGAGTAGTGCGAAGAAATCTCCTTCTTGAACAGTCAAGCTTACCCCACGCAGGGCTGTAACACGTCCGCGGTAAGTTTTTCTTAAATTAGTCATCTGCAGAGCAGGTGGGTTAAAAATCATAATGTTAGATACAAAAGTCATTCATTTTCGGATTTTTGCACAAGCGCCTAAAATCAGGTGCCTACGAAGGGCCTATTCGGTTATATTCTATCACATAAGTGAGACATATTCGTTTTAAGACGTTACGAACGCTAAGAGTTATTTTATATAAATGAGTGCTAATAAAACTATAGTATTAGCCCGCCATGGGGATGCTTCTTGGGGACCTCGGGACTATGATCGGCCGCTATCTGAGAGGGGTCGTGCAGATGTTATGAACGCGGCAACTTTTCTTATATCCAAAGATTTGGAGCCAGACTTAATAGTTTATTCTCCAGCCAGACGCACTCGGGAATCTCTGGGGATTATTAAAAATGTATGCAATCGAAGAGTTGTGGTGCGCGCGTTAGAGTTTGAGCCTTTGTATCAATGCACAGTTGAACATATTTTAGATGCCTGCTATCTCGGTGACGGTATTCAGCATCTTATGGTTCTTGCTCATAATCCTGGTTTAACTGATTTTCTCCAATATTTAGTCACTGATGGAGATTTGCTTTTGAAGCAGCATGGGGGGCTCACACCAGCTACGATGGTTGTCGTTGAGGTAGCCTATGATGGCGATATACTTGTTCCTCGCAAAGGTAAAGTGTTGGATTGGTATAGCCCTTGATAGAGGATTGGTCCGAAGTGATGGCAGTGATCGTAATTTTTCTAAACTTAGATGGTAATATAATACTACATGGACACTAACGAAGAACTACTTGAATTTCCCTGTGAATTTCATATAAAAGCTATTGGTCACACGACTAAAGATCTTGATGCTACGGTGGTTAGCGTTGTGCGCAAGCACATAAAAGCGATTTATGAGGGTGGTGTTAGATCAAAGCCAAGCAGTAAAGGAAGATTCACGTCTGTAACCGTCACTTTTACTTTGGAAAGTCGCGAGCAATTGGATAATATTTATGTAGCTTTGGGGGCCATAGATGAGGTTGTCATGGTTCTATGAATATCTTCATTCGTGAGATGGGTTGTCGTGAATATGAGCAAGTTTGGGATGAGATGCGTTTGTTCACAAAAACGAGACAACCGAATAGTGATGATGAGATCTGGATTGTAGAGCACCCTGCAGTATTTACGTTAGGTAGAGCTGGGAAAGAGGAACATGTCCTAAATACTGACGGTTTAACGATAGTTCGCAGCGATAGAGGCGGCCAAGTCACTTACCATGGGCCTGGCCAACTCGTACTGTATACTTTGCTAGATGTTAAGCGGTTAAAAATTGGTCCGAGAGAACTTGTGAGGCGTATTGAGCAAGGGGTGATTAATTACCTAGAAAAAATTGGTATTTCTGGAGCGAGAAAAGAAAAAGCTCCGGGTGTTTATATTGATGGGAAAAAAATTGCAGCCTTAGGATTGAGAATACGCTCAGGTTTTAGCTATCATGGGATGTCTATTAATGTGAATATGAATCTATCCCCTTATGGAAGGATCAATACCTGTGGATTCGAGGACTTGGAGGTTACACAACTAATAGATCACGATGGCCCTGATAACTTAACTGAGGTGTCTGTAAAAATCGTGCCAGAACTTTGCACGACCCTTTATGATGGTAAGTCAGTCTCACGGGTCTACAAATAGATGTTGCTAGAACTAAGACCTCAATTTCAACTACAAGGATCATCATGGATAGTTTAGAGTCTAAATCCAAGCCGAAACGCGCCCAACGGGGGGTGGATAAAGTTTCTCGAATTCCAATCAAGGTCATTCCATCGTTAGGCGTCCTCCCAAGGAAACCACCTTGGCTGAAGGTTAAAGCGCCTAGTGATCCTAAGGTCTTGGCGCTCAAAAAATTGATTAGAAAAGAGGGGCTTCATACCGTATGCGAAGAAGCTTCTTGTCCTAATATAGGGGAGTGCTTTGCTCATGGAACTGCTACATTCATGATCATGGGCGATTTATGCACTAGACGATGCCCATTCTGTGATGTCGCTCATGGCCGACCAGATCCGTTAGATGAGACTGAGCCCGCACATCTGGCAAACGCTATAGAAATGATGGACTTACGATATATCGTGATTACCTCTGTGGACAGAGATGATCTAAGAGATGGTGGAGCTAGTCACTTTGCAGATTGCATAGATGCCGTTAGACGTCGTGTTGCTGATATTAAAATTGAAGTGCTTGTGCCGGATTTTAGAGGTCGAATGGATCTAGCATTAGAAAATTTATTGCAGAGTCCACCTGATGTTTTCAATCATAATCTAGAAACAGTTCCCAGGCTTTATTTGAAAGTAAGACCCGGTTCAGACTATCGTTGGTCACTGGAGTTGATTCGTAAGTTCAAGCAAAAAAAGCCAAATGTTCCTACGAAGTCTGGCCTCATGTTGGGTTTGGGAGAGGAAATCACAGAGGTTCAAGAGGTATTACGTGATCTTCGTGAGCATGGCTGTGATAGGGTCACATTAGGGCAGTACTTACAGCCGAGTAGAGCGCACTTACCTGTGCAGCGCTTTGTTAGTCCTGAAGAATTTCAAGAGTTGAAGGTTTACGCAGAAAAAATTGGTTTTAAAAGCGTTGCAAGTGGACCTTTAGTTCGTTCGTCCTACCATGCTGATTTGCAGGC
>CALKCL010000034.1 GCA_938082545.1 uncultured Gammaproteobacteria bacterium | reverse complement strand
TAACAGTTAAGTAAACAGCATTTACTGAGGTTTTGACTCTCTGGAGAAAAGGTGACGTAAACAATGGACAGGGTGGGATAAGAGAGTTATCCCTGATAAACAGCGCTATTGATCTCTCTGGGAATGAAAGCATGTTAAAATTCATCCGCGTTGAGGATCAACCTCGTAATCTCACACTCACGTTCACTGCAGAACAAGTTACTAATATAGTTTTTAAAAGATGAAAAAAAAAATCTACGGTTTCCATCAGAATGCAGACAAGCAATGGGTAGCAGATTTGGCGTGTGGTCATTCAAGGCATTTCAGGTATCAACATCTTTTTCAAATAAGAGAGTGGGTTACAACTCCTGAAGGTAGAAACACTCATATCGGATTCGAATTAGAGTGTTGCCAGTATGCTTATGCGGGGTTAGATTGATAACTCTAGATAAACGCTTAACAGACTTTCGGTGCCTTGTTAGAGACGTAGTGGTGAAAAAAACCACTATTACGTGCTGTTTGGCGATGATTTTTTTGCTTGGAAATTCCAGTTTAGTTCATGCTAGCAGCACCTGGTTGGATATCGAAGCGAATCCAAAATGCTTTATATGGAATCAGTATGCCGAGTACGCAAATGAGTCTTCTCAAACTGCATCTTGGAATGGTACGTGTCTAAATGGGAAAGCCCATGGAAAAGGTACATTTATTTGGAGCATTGAAAAAAATGGCCCTAGAGAAGAGCAAATATTTGTCGGTGAATTTAAGGAAGGAAAAAAGGCCGGTCCGGGTACTCTTACTTGGCCGAATGGCGACAAATACGTCGGTGAATTTAGGGATGGGAAAAGAACAGGCCAGGGCTCGTATAGCATGGCGACAGGCGACAAATATGTGGGAAGGTATCAAGATGACAAAAAGCATGGACAAGGTTCTTTTGCTTGGGCGACTGGCGATAAGTATGTAGGTGAGTGGGAAGACGACAAAAAAGATGGACAAGGAGTGCTTAACTGGGCGGATGGCGATGAATATTCCGGTGGTTGGGAAGACGACAAAAAACATGGAGCAGGTACATATAGCTGGGCGAATGGTGATATGTATGTGGGCGGCTGGAAAGATGATAAAAGACATGGAAAGGGTATCGGAACATGGGCGAATGGTAACCGATACGTCGGTGAATTTAAGGAGGGAAGACAGACCGGATTGGGTACTCTTACTTGGGCGAATGGCGATAAATACGTCGGTGAATTTAGAGATGGGGAAAGAACAGGACAGGGCACGTATAGCAGGGCGATAGACGACAAATATATAGATGGGTATCAAGACGATATTGTAATCTTGGCGCAAATGCCGATTAATGCAAAGAGATCTTCAGCTCTAGTATCGCATACCGTTACAGCTTCTGAAATAAAGAATGCTAAAGCTACGGACTTGACTGAATATTTGAGCCTATATACTCCTTCAGTGTCTATTAACTCCGCTCAAAACAACCCTCTGCAGCCAGATTTACAATACCGAGGCTTTAGTGCATCACCACTTTTGGGTCTTTCGCAGGGATTGGTTGTTTATCAGAATGGAGCCAGAGTGAACGAGCCTCTGGGCGACTCTGTGAACTGGGATTTGGTTCCAGATACCGCTATTGAGCAGGCCAGTCTATTGGCAGGAGGTAACCCTTTATTCGGCTTAAACGCGCTCGGAGGAGCATTGTCCCTGACATTAAAGAATGGTTTCACTTACGAGGAACGAGAAGCCGAAATTAGAGGTGGTTCATGGGGGCGGTTTAGAAATACTTTGCAAATAGGCGGAAATGATGGCCGTTGGGGATATTACGGCAATATCTCTTTTTTCCAGGAAGATGGTTGGCGTGAACTATCTGACTCTGAAGCACTAAACGTCTATGTGAGTGGAAGCTATCGAGGTACCGGATCGGAGGTTGACCTTGGTTTATATTATGCTGATACAAAGCTGATTGGTAACGGCGCATCTCCAAGAGGATTGCTCAATCTTTCTAGAAAAGCGATTTTTACTGCGCCTGATATTACTGAGAATAATATGAAGATGTTGACGGTGGAGTCTAAAAAAGATTTCGGAGATAACTTCACTTCCGCTAGTAATATATTTTATCGAGACGTTTCTTCATTGAGTTTCAATGGAGATAGTTCTGATCTAAGTTTATGTGATCTAGCTGCGGGTCCAAAACTAATCGATGGGTTCGATGAAAATAAATTAGAAAGTTTAGGTTTGGATGAAGACGACGTCTGCGAAAATAATAGTTTGGATGTTTCTACAGTTAATCAATTGGAAGATATTCTAAATCTGAAATCCCCGAGTGGAAAACTTCAGTTTGACTTGGAGGATGTGACAAATAAGATTTACGGGGGCACGAGTCTTAGTGACCAAGCAATTAACAATACTTCTTCAAGAGACCAAAAAAGTTACGGAGTAGATATTCAAGGTTTATACAGCGAGCCGTTCTATAGTTTTGAGAATAGTTTATTTGTTGGTGTCGGATATCAACGAGGCACTTCGAAGTTTGATTCCCAAACAGAGTTAGCTACACTTGACCCAGTAACTAGAAGTACTTGGGGACGCGGCCTTGGTACCTTTTTGTCGGAGGAAAAGACTAGGGTCTCTACGTCTACTTCTACGTGGAGTGCTTATTTCTTGAATACGCTAAATGTGAAAGAGCAACTCGCAATAAGTTTTGGCGGTCGGTATAACCGAACCAGAGTATCTTTGAAGGATCGCACAGGAGTCCATCCAGAAATTGAGGGGCGCCATTTGTTCAGACGGTTTAACCCTACAATTTCTGCGGTACTAAATGTTACCAAGCGCAATGATTTTTATATCACTTACGGCGAATCATCGCGGGCTCCTACTCCGATTGAGTTAGCCTGCAATGATCAAGTTTTCACTATAGCCCGTGCAGCGGCAGAGGCGAGAGGGGAGGACCCTGATGATATAGATCTAGAATGTCGTCTTCCAAATGCCTTTCTTGCGGATCCACCATTAGAACAAGTTGTCGCAGAGTCAATTGAATTCGGTACGCGCGGCTCGCTTGATTTCGTAGACTATCAGTTAAGTTTTTTCCGGACGAACAACAAAAATGACATTATTTTTCAAACAACTGGCAGGGGGAAAGGTTTGTTTAGTAATGTTGATAATACCAGGCGAGAAGGTATTGAAACTTCTCTCAAAGGAAATATTCGACAATTTTCTTGGTTAGTTTCTTATAGCTTCATAAAAGCGACATTTGAAGATGCCTTCAAAGTTTTAAGTCCAAATCATCCACTTGCAAATGCGGATGGAGATATTTTCGTGCAAAGAGGAGATTCAATCCCAGGTATTCCTGAGCATCAGTTTAAATTTGCGTCAGATATTGATTTCACCGACAAACTAAATGTTGGAATCGAGTTTTCTCTATTCTCTGACCAATTCCTACGAGGCGATGAGTCTAATGATTTATCAACTATTGGTGGGTATGCTGTTACGAATGTTAGATTGAATTATTCTTTTTCTCAGAAATTAGATTTTTTTGTGCGCGTAGCGAATATTTTTGACAGGGATTATGAGAATTTTGGCCTAATAGGAGAATCGCCGGAAGAAGTACTCCCGGATTTAGAAGACAACAGCCCACGTTTTTTAGGCTCAGGCTCTCCCAGAGCTGCCTGGGTAGGTATTCGTTTATCGTTTTAGCTTTTTATTAGTCGTCTTGTATGGCATCTTTATAGAACAGGGAGTCAATTATGGCATCAGAAAAGTTAGTGAAGGTATTGATAATATTCAGTCTAGGCGCTGTCGGTGGGATTTTTTCTGTTATGCCAGAGGAACCGGCGCTCATCGATGCGCCATTCAACTACTTTGATGTTGCTTTACCTATCTATACGATTTTATGGCTGGTAAGCCTCTTCTTAGTGTTCAAATTTCATCCGTCTGGGCGGTCATTTTTTACTGTTATATTGGCCTTAGGTGTGCCAATCACTTTGGGGATTACTGAGTCTAAGCTCGCTACTAGTAACATGTACGATATGTTGTTTTGGTTAAGTGGGATGATTGACGGTGCATTATTGGCAATTCTATACTTGACCAATATCAAGGAACGATTCAATAACTTTATTTAGATCAAGATATGAGAATTAAAATGATATTTCGCTTAAGAGGATAGAGAAATGTCGTTTTTAAGGATGGGTAATCTTCTCACCTTAGGTCCTCCGGCTGTATGGATGGCGTCAACAAGTGCTGCTATGACAACTGGAACTGCCCCTTCTCCAATCCCACTGGCGAGCGTGGCGTCAGAAGAAGCAATGTGGACATCGATAGAAGGTGTGTCTTTTAGATGCAGAATAGGATAGGCATGGAAATTGCTTTGTTGAACTCTTCCGTTATCAAGAGTGATCTCACCATATAGCGCATTTGAAAGTCCAAAAACTATAGCACCAGTTACTTGTGTTTCGACTAATTGAGGGTTTACTGCAAGGCCACAGTCAACAGAAGCAATAACGTTCTCTATTTTTAAAGTACTGTGGTTTTCACTCATTTCAATTTCTACTGCAATAGCGAGACTGAAGCACCAAGTCCAGGTGCATTAAGCTTATCATAGTATGAGTAGTCAACTTTTTTGTTATAACAAGATGTAGTATCAGGACAATACGATACAAAAGCTGAATAAATGGGATTTTTCCCAATTTTTAAGGTGTCATTCAGGAGGTATGAGTCAGGGTTTCTTGCGACCGGGAGGTACGTCTTTATAATTACTCTCGAGAAACACTTGGTACGCGCAGAGTAGAACAGAATGTGGGTTTTTGGATCTGGTAACCGGATATAGGGAGTATAGGACATTGAAAACAGAGGTTTTGATTGAACTTGAAACTAAAGTGGCATTTCAGGACGATACGATACAAAAGCTTAATGATGTGGTTTGTCGGCAACAGGAGCAGATTGATTTATTATTGGTTAAGTATCAGGAGCTGCGAGGTTTGCTGGAAGATCTACCGGATAATCAACCGTTGACGGTAGAGGCTAATGAAGCTCCGCCCCATTATTAATCTTGGCCTAGTTACCCTGACTTAATTGAGAGATTTAGAATGAAAATATACTTGCAAACTTTATTACTTTTTTTCTGCAGTGTGGTTTGTTTTTCTTTGCAAGCTGACTTCCAATCAGGACTTGATGCGGCTAAGCGTGGTGATTATATTGCTGCACTGGGTGCATGGCAGCCGTTAGCAGAGGAAGGAAGTGCTGCTGCTCAATATAACTTGGGTATGATGTACAAGTCGGGGCAAGCGGTAGAAAAGAATCAAGAAACTGCTGTTAAGTGGTTTTTGCTTTCGGCACAGCAGGGGTTTGTTCCTGGTCAGTCTGCCTTAGCCTTGATGTATATGAGTGGAGAGGGTTTGTCGCAAGACTATGTTGCTGCAGTGACCTGGTACAAGCTTGCAGCAGATCAGGGAGACGCAGATGCCCAGTATAATCTTGGGCTTATTTACGATACTGGTATTGAGGTACCCCAGAATTCTGAGTTAGCAGTAAGATGGTACACGCTTGCTGCGGAGCAGGGGTTTGCTCTAGCCCAATATAATCTGGGTTTAATGTATAAACTTGGTCAAGGCGTTATTAAAGATGATAAAGCTGCTGCGCAGTGGTATAGAAAAGCTGCAGAACAAGGTCTAGGGTCTGCGCAGACTAATTTGGGAGTGATGTATGCCTTTGGCACCGGTGTCGAGAAAAACTTCTTATATGCTTATATGTGGGGAGGGCTAGGAGCGTCTAACGGTAGCGCAAATGGCCAAAAGCTGCGTGATGATTTCGCGTTAAAAATGTCTGCCTCTCAGCTTTCTGAGGCTAAAAAACTTGCGCGAGAATGTAAAATTTCTGACTATAAGTCATGTTATTAAATAGTGATTCTCTGTTAAAAAACGTCTTATTTGGATTCTTGATTTGAGCGTCGGGACTAATTACACTGTCTTAAAAGCGGTTTAACGACTAGTGTTCGTTAATATAATTACCTTACGGATTTTTTGTCAAAATCTTCTTATTCAATGAATAAGAGGGAACCTTAGAGTTGGTGGGATGTTATAGAATTAAGCACAATAATAAATGTTGAAACCTTGCCCATAAGGGTGGATCGAAAGTCCTATTTAGCGTGAAGAAATGACTATTTATTTTTGACGGCAAGCGTCGCGGTGGCTATAGTGATATCCTTAAGACTTAAAAATTTTTTGATAGAAGAGGAACTGCTATGAGTATAAACAAGTGGGCACCGGGGTTTAGCGCTATATTTGCAATCTTAGCGTGCATAACTGCTTTGGATGCCTATATGGTTCCATGGCCGTTGCTCCTAGTGGGCTTAGGTTTTATTCATGGAATAGCAGTTCCCGTTCGAGAACATGCTTCGTTAGGTATGGTCATCGCTGGCGCAGCATTATTCCCAGCGATCGCTGATAACTTCGATGTAGTACCTATGGTCGGACCATATCTGAATGAATGGGTAGATGCTTTCGCCATAGCTATAGCGGGATATGCAGTTGCTTCTCTGATACATGAAGTTAAAGCACGCGTTTTTTCCGATTAGGGAAGTGCACTCTATTAGGACCTGCGGTTAGGGTTAACCTCCATGTGGGTCCTATTTTATCAGAGATGTGAATTATAATAAGTGGAATACTTATTACTATAATGATTAAGATATGGAACTAAGGAAGGGTATCCATGACGATGTGAAACCACTTCACCTCTTTGGTGTTAGTTTCTGTGTAAAATCGAAACGTGTTCGTTTCTGGCTATCGAGAACGCACTCCAGATATTATTGCTTCGGAAACAGTTATAGACTTTTATAAAAACCTGAAATGAATGAATTACAAAAAGACAAGGATTTATTATGAGCGCATATGTCGTAGTCCACCTCACTATACTAGACGGAGAGAAAATTGCGGCTTACTCCGCGGTAGCGGGCCCATCAGTAACAAATCATGGAGGGGAATTTGTTTGTAAGGGTCCCGCTGAAATGCTACATGGGAAAGCTATAGGAGAGAACATTGTCATAGTTAAGTTTGACAACAAAGCTGCAGCAAAAGCATGGTATAACTCAGACGAGTATCAAGCAATCATTCCTACTCGAAATGAAGGTGCTGAGTCTTGCTTTATTCTAGGTGGTGAATAGCTAAGCGAGTTGGCTTGGATGTTGCGTGCTTTATGCCTGCCGTATAATTTAGGGAATCCTTGGAATTAAAAATGAAAATGGGTAGATTTCTCGTAATCATAGTGTGTATAAGTTTTATAGGGTCTACTTATGCGGCTGAGCATGTAGTGAAAGGTGTAGTGACTAAGTGGCGTCCAATGATAACTTTTGCTGAGCCTGGGGATACCGTAAGATTTACAGGGATGATTGGCCACAACACAGTTGTTATCCCGGGAATGATTCCAGAGAATGCTATCGGCTGGGACTCGAAATACGGGGAAGAGAATTTTACTATCACGGTAACCGAAGAAGGTGCTTATATTTTCAAATGTACGCCTCACATTACGACAGGAATGGTTGGGGCTATAGTCGTTGGAAATGCTCAACCACCTCAAAACCTTTCTTTGATAGAGGGAAGTCTAGCTAAAGTGACTATTGGGAAAAGAATGGTTGCCCGCACTATTAAAAAGATGAAAAGCGCGGTTCTGGCTCGTTCTGTTAATTAAGGTGAGAAAGGCTCGCGCAAGGCAGATTATTGGGCTGTGCTCTTACTAAGCTGTACGGCACAGTGCTTGAATTCTGGAATTTTTCCTACCGGATCAATAGCATCGATTGTTAGCAAGTTGGCGGCGGCTTCGACATAACAAAAGGGCATAAAAACGTTGCCTACCTGCAGACCATTGTCCATCCTTACCTTAGCCGTTAGTTCTCCCCGCTTAGAGTGTAAACTAACAGTATCATCGCTTTCGATTTGGTATAGCTCCATGTCTTTACTGTTCATGCTGATAAATGCTTCTGGTTCAAGAGAGTCCAGCACCCGCGCTCTGCGTGTCATAGTTCCCGTATGCCAATGCTCTAGCTGTCTGCCTGTGATCAAAACAAGTGGGAAATCATCTGACGGAAGTTCGGCGGCATGGGAGTAGTGAGCAGCGGAAAACTTTGCTTTTCCTGAAGGCAAATAGAAAGTCTCTTTAAACAGCACAGTTTCGCTCTGAGTGGAATCTTTGGTATAAGGATATGTGATGGAGTCTATTTCGTTAAGAAGGCCCCACGTAATCCCTCCTATGGAAGGCATTACATTAGTCATTTCTTCAAATACTTCAGCAGCTGACCTGTGGGTCCATTTTTGGTCAAGTTTTTCTGCTAAATCATGAATAATTTCTAGATCCTGCCGCGCATCACCCGGCGGCTCGATCGCTTGTCTTCCAAGTTGGACTCTTCTATCTGTATTAGTGAAGCTCCCGGTTTTTTCGGGGAAGGCAGAGGCTGGCAGAATTACATCGGCAAAACTGGCAGTTTCTGTAAAAAAGATATCCTGGATCACAAGGTGCTCTAATTTTGTTAGAGCTTCCCTCGCATGATTCAAATTAGGGTCAGACATGGCAGGGTTCTCTCCCATGACGTACATACCTTTGATAGAGCCTTGAGATGCCCCCGACACGATTTCTGTTACGGTTAGACCGGTCTCACTACTTAATGTTGTGTTCCAGACTTGCTCAAATTTCTTCTTGTTCTCATTATCAGTGACGGGTTGGTAGTCTGGGTAGACCATAGGGATAAGCCCGGCATCCGATGCCCCTTGCACATTGTTCTGACCTCTCAGAGGATGTATTCCAGATCCTTTCTTACCTATGTTTCCGGTTAGCAAAGCGAGAGAAATTAAGCAGCGCGCATTGTCAGTGCCATGGACATGTTGAGATATTCCCATCCCCCAGAATATCATTGCACTTCGCGCTTTGGCATACAGTCTTGCTACCGCTCGAATAGTCGCAGGTTTTATTCCGCAAGTAGAGGACACTGACTCGGGCGAGTATTTGCTGACTACTTCTTTTAGGTTTAAAAAGTCAGTTGTTCTTTCTTTGATGAATTTCTCATCGTGTAAATTTTCTTCTATGATGACATACATCATAGAGTTCATTAAAAGCACATCTGTATCAGGACGAAATTGTAAGAAAAAGTCTGCATGCCTAGTCAGATCTGATTTATACGGATCTATGACTACTAGCTTTGCCCCGCTCTTAGTCGCATTTTTCATGAAAGTCGCAGCCACTGGGTGGTTAGCTGTTGGCTTAGCGCCAATAACCACGATGACTTCAGTTAGAGCGACATCTTCAACTTGGTTAGACACGCCGGCATTACCTAGCATTTCTAACATTGCAGCGACGGAAGAAGCATGACAAAGACGAGTACAGTGATCTACATTATTCGTTTTCAATGCTGATCGGATAAACTTTTGAAATGCGTAAGCTTCTTCATTCGACCCTTTTGCGGAGCCTAGTCCAGCCAAGGCATTTCCACCATGGATGTCCAATATGTTTTTTAGCCCTGTCGCTGCGAATTCCAGAGCTTCTGACCAAGATGCTTCTCTGAAGTAGTCGCTGATTTCATTTTTGTGGATAAGGGCAGCGGTCTTTTTCATCCCCTTGATCCGTATGAGAGGTTTTGTTAAGCGGTCCTCATGGTGGACATAATCGAATCCGTAGCGACCTTTAACGCAGAGTCTGTTTTTATTCGCGGGGCCATTGCGACCAGTAGCGGACTTGATAGCACCATCACTTACATTAAAAGTTAGCAAGCAACCGACTCCACAATAAGGACAAACAGTATCAATTTTTTTATTATCAGGTAAGTCCGCAGCCGCGCCAGTGGAAGTCAGAGCATTTGTTGGGCAAGCTTGAACGCATTCGCCGCAACTTACGCAGGAGCTTTCTCCTAATGTCGCATCTAAGTCGAAGGTAATTTTCAGATTTGATCCGCGATTTGATATCCCTATCACATCATTAACTTGAGTTTCTCTGCATGCTCGAACGCAGCGCGTACATTGTATGCATTGGCCTAAATCTACAGTTATTGCAGGATTAGTGATGTCTACAACCGATGACTGGTGCGGAGCGTCTCCATGATGAATATCAAAATACGACACCCATTTAGAAAGTTCTGTATGACTGCTCTGAATACTACTCGCACTATAATTTTCTGTAAGATCGCTACTAAGCATCGTTATCACCATCTTTTGGCTAAACTGAGCTCTTGCGTTATTCGAGTGGACCACCATACTTTTCTTAGCTAGGCGAGAACATGAAGGGGCTAGAGTCCTCTCTCCTTCAATTTCCACGACACACGCACGGCAATTTCCATCCGGCCGGCAGTTATCTTGATAACATAGGCGCGGAATCGAGACACCTGCATTTTCTGCTGCCACAAGTATCGTTTCACCTTTCTGGGCTATAACATTGTGTCCGTCTAATTGAAAAGTAAATTCAGAATTCAAGATATTTCTTCTTTAAAATGTTCTATGACTGATTTCATAGGGTTGGGAGCCGCCTGTCCTAGCCCGCAGATTGACGCATCAGTCATTACTGTAGCGAGATTCTTTAATTTATTTATATCCCATGATCGAGCCGACATTAAAGCAGAAGCTTGCTTTGTTCCGACTCTACATGGAGTACATTTTCCACAACTTTCCTTTGCAAAAAAGTTCATCGCGTTTTTTGCGTAACTCGCGACGTTATCGTGATCCGATAAGACAATTATTGCAGCTGAGCCTATGAAACAATCGTGCTCTTGTAGTGTATCAAAATCCAAAGGAATGTCGGCTAGAGAAGCAGGTAATATTCCACCAGATGCGCCGCCGGGGAAGTAAGCTTTAAGCTCATGCCCAGGACTCATCCCGTTACAATATTCGTCTATTAATTCTCGCAAGGTGATTCCCGCTGGAGCAACATACATTCCGGGAGTCATTATCCGACCACTCACTGAGAAAGAGATAAGCCCCGTTCGACCGTGACGGCCGTGAGAAGAATAGAAATTACTTCCATGGTTGATGACATCTGTGACTCGGTATAGTGTCTCAAAATTGTGTTCAAGAGTTGGCTTTCCGAAGATGCCATTAGCTGCAATATAAGGTGGTCGAAGCCGTGGAATACCTCGCTTACCTTCAATAGATTCAATCATGGCGGACTCCTCCCCGCATACATAAGAGCCGGCACCACGTCTTAGCTCTATAGAGGGGAGACCATTAGGAAAAGCCACACTGATAGCTTTTATTTCCTGAATTAAAATTTGACGACATGCAGCATATTCATCTCGCAAATAGATTATGCATTTGTGAGCCTCTACTGCCCATGCAGCAATTAGCATGCCTTCTAAGAACTGATGAGGTTTGCTTTCTAGGTATGTTCTATCTTTAAAGGTACCAGGTTCGCCTTCATCAATGTTTACTGCCAGATAGCGAGGACTTGGTTGTTGTCGAACGATCTCCCATTTTTTCCCTGTTGGGAAACCTGCGCCACCTAAACCTCTAAGTCCGCTGTCCGAGAGGAGTTTTACAGCCGCCGACCGAGAAAGAATTCCGTCGGTACATTTCTTGAGTGCACTATAGCCTCCGGATGCGATGTACGGGCCAAGCTTTTCGTAGTTCGGTATCTGAGAGGTATATGACTTACAGTCTAGGACATTTTCGGCTGTTGCTTCCTTAATTACTCTCTGTCCGACTACTGCGATTGGCGCATTTGAACATTGACCAACACAAGGTACTTTTTCAAGCTTTATGTTGTTTGAGATATTTTTTTCAAGCTTCATGCTCAATTCTTCAGAGCCAAACATCTTACAAGTTAGTGACTCGCAGACACGGATAGTTAAATTTGGAGTTGTTTGTTTGTTATCTTCTATGAGATTGAAATGGTGATAGAAACTGGCAACCTCCTGAACTTCGGCAAGTGATATTTTCAGGCAGTCGGCTAAAGCTACAAGATGAGCTTTCGATATGTGATTATGGTTGTCTTGAATGAGATGGAGATATTCAATCAGTAAATCACGCCTAAAAGGCGAAGAGCCTAGCAATATTTTGACCTCGGCTAATACGCCGGGTGTGATAGCAAGGCCACGGGTCTGGTTTTTTTTCGACTTCATGGTTGCCTTTGTCCCGGCTGATTGCATCGGAACAGATAAGGATCTTCAGTGAGCAACACTTTTCCAGGATCTCCCTTTTCACTACAAGGCTAGTTTCAATTAATACTCAAGATTATCATATACCTATATAGTGTCGTGGAATAGTAGTATTAGAATCAGTCATAAGGATTTTAAAGCAGGATTCGGGAGCATAACCTGCGAATGAATCAAGGAAGAGGATAATTCGCTTTTAGGACTATCCGAAAAAGCTGCAAAGGCGATTCTGGCCCTATTTCTCTATTGTGCGAGGACGCTATAGTTGGAATTCCAGAGAATATGAGTTCCTTGACAGAGACCGAAATGTTGCCCGTTCGATAGCGTCACTTCTTCTGACATTATAGTAGCAGCCAATGTATCACCTCGCAGGAACTGCGCCATGGATCGGTGTGCTTTTCGTCAGGAATAGCTGCAAGGGTTTAATGATCCTGTAACAAACAGAATTAGCAGCTCCTTTGCTGGTAACGATTACAGTTTTTATCGATTTAACTCTGAGACTTTCTGGACTCTATCCTCTTTGAATGCAAGGTTTATTGCTTAGACTCCATCTCTCTAATCCCAGTTGAGTGCTCCTCCGGTTTGATATTCAGTAACTCTAGTTTCGAAGAAATTTTTCTCTTTCTTTAAATCAATCGCTTCACTCATCCAAGGAAACGGATTTGAGGCGTTAAGATATTGTTCTGGGAGGCCTATTTGCGCGCAACGTCTGTTTGCTATGAAACCTAAGTATTCTTCAAACATATTTGCATTAAGGCCAAGAACTCCTCTAGGCATAGTGTCGTGTGCGTAAGCTATTTCTAATTCGACTGCTTCACGAATTAAAGCGACCATCTGATCTTGAAAATCGGAAGTCCAGAGGCCTGGATTCTCTACCTTTATTTGATTAATGACATCGATTCCAAAATTAAGATGCATAGATTCATCTCTAAGTATGTATTGAAATTGTTCTGCAACTCCGGTCATTTTGTTTCTGCGTCCCATGGACAGAACTTGAACGAACCCAACATAGAAAAATATACCCTCAAAGATGACGTAGAAAGCAATAAGATCTCTTAGTAACCTCTGGTCATCTTCATGTGTCCCTGTTTGGAAGTTTCGGTCACCTAAGCTATCAGTGAATTGCGTTGCCCAGGCAGCTTTAGCATGTATGGATTCAACTTCTCTATACATGTTGAAAACTTCTGCCTCATCAAGGCCTAGACTCTCTATACAGTACTGGTATGCGTGCGTGTGTAATGCTTCTTCAAAGGCCTGCCGGAGTAGATATTGCCTACATTCTGGGTTCGTGATGTGCCTATATACAGCGAGTACGAGATTATTAGCTACTAAGGAATCTGCTGTAGAGAAAAAGCCTAGGTTTCTTTTTATTAAAACTCTCTCATCTTCAGTCAAACCATTAGGGTCTTTCCATAGCGCTATATCTGCTGTCATGTTAACTTCTTGCGGCATCCAATGATTCGCGCAGCCGTCAAGATATTTTTGCCATGCCCATTTATATTTAAACGGCACGAGTTGGTTGACGTCAGATCTACAGTTGATCATCGCTTTGTCATCTACGGCTAGCCTACCAGCCCCAAACTCGACTTCTTCGAGGCCGGTTATACTTTTTTCATTGGTCTGTGCGCCAAGAGAATTATCTTTTTCTACAACTTCCGCTGCCGGCTGCTTTTTCTCTAATGGTTCTATTTCCGTTTGTACTTCGACGCCCGCTAATGTCGGGGTTTGTTTAAACTGTGCTACGGGGTCATCCCAATTCAGCATGTTTTTCTCCTAATTTTCTGTTTTTCATGTTAATTACTGGCAGGCTTCACATTCAGGATCTAGGATTGAACATGCTTGAGGCGCTGCAGCTAGATCTGGTGTGTCGTTTTTTGTCACAGCGTTTAGTTTGCCGTCAGCGAGAGTACTTTTTTCTACATGAGTGGCGCCCATAGTTCTCAAGTAATAAGTTGTTTTCAATCCTTTTATCCAAGCCAGCTTATAGAGGTTGTCCATCTTTGTACCGCTAGGCTCAGACATGTATAGGTTTAATGATTGAGCTTGATCAAGCCATTTCTGTCTTCGAGAACCTGCTTCAATTAACCACCTTGTATCTAGTTCAAAAGCTGTCGCATAAAGTGCTTTTAGGGAAGAAGGGATTCTATCAATTTGTGAAACGCTACCATCATAATATTTCAGATCATTTACCATGACCTCGTCCCATAGGTTAGCCTTCTTCAGGTCTTCAACGAGGTACATGTTTACGACAGTAAAGTCTCCAGACAAGTTGGATTTGACAAACAAGTTTTGATAAGTAGGCTCTATCGATTGGCTGACGCCACAGATGTTTGAAATAGTAGCTGTCGGCGCTATTGCCATACAGTTGGAGTTTCTCATACCTATTGTTCGAACCTTCTCTCTTAGAGAGTCCCAATCAAGCGTTTGCTCACGGTCCATTTCTAAATAGCCGTTCCTTCCCTGTTCAAGAAGCTTAATTGAGTCAATAGGTAGTATCCCTTGGCTCCATAACGATCCTTGAAAACTCTGATATGTTCCTCTTTCTTGGGCTAGATTAGATGACGCAGTTATTGCGTAATAACTGACGGCTTCCATCGATTTATCAGCAAAGCTGACAGCTTCCTCTGAGCTATATGGAAGATTTAACTTATATAGCGCATCTTGAAATCCCATTATGCCAAGACCAACAGGGCGGTGTTTGAGGTTTGATGCTTTAGCCGTTGCCACACTGTAATAGTTATAGTCTATGACGTTGTCTAACATGCGCATTGCTGTATTAATCGTTTTTTCTAGTTTGTTAGAATCTAGTGCACCATCCAAGATATGTTGCGTAAGGTTTACCGAGCCCAGATTACAAACAGCGATCTCTTTATCAGGAGAGGTGTTGAGAGTGATTTCGGTACAGAGGTTAGAGCTATGCACTACTCCCGCATGCTGCTGCGGCGATCTTAGGTTACAAGCATCTTTGAAAGTGAACCATGGATGTCCAGTTTCGTAAACCATCGCTAGCATCTTTCTCCACAGTTCTATTGCCCGAACTCGTTTGAAGTTACGAATCTCTCCGAGATCAGCTTTCCGTTCGTAATCACAATAAAGAACTTCAAATTCCTTGCCAAATGCATCATGGAGATCTGGGGTTTCATCCGGTGAAAACAGCGTCCATTGCTCATCTTCGCATACACGTTGCATGAAAAGGTCTGGTATCCAGTTTGCTGTATTCATATCGTGTGTTCGTCGGCGGTCATCACCGGTATTTTTTCTTAGCTCAGTGAATTCCTCTATATCGATATGCCACGACTCCAGGTAGGCGCACATAGCCCCCTTCCTTTTTCCGCCTTGGTTAACGGCTACCGCTGTATCATTTGCAACTTTAAGGAAGGGGACCACACCTTGGGATTTTCCATTAGTCCCTTTTATATGCGCTCCCATGCCTCTAACAGAGGTCCAGTCGTTACCTAGTCCACCCGCGAATTTAGAGAGTAGAGCATCATCTTTTATTGCTCCAAAGATACCATCAAGGTCATCAGGTATTGAGGTGAGATAGCAAGAAGAAAGTTGCGGTCTTAGTGTTCCCGAATTAAACAACGTTGGAGTTGAACTCATAAAGTCGAATGACGAGAGGAGATCGTAAAATTTTATAGTCCATTTTTCAGTTTCTATTTCATTTATTGCTAGACCCATCGCTACTCTCATAAAAAATGCCTGAGGGAGCTCAAATCGCACGTCTTCGCTTTGTATGAAATATCGGTCGTATAAAGTCTGTAGGCCTAGATAGTTGAAATTGAAATCTCTTTCGGGCCGCAGAGCTTTTCCTATTTTTTTTAAGTCGTAGTTCCCTAGTCTTGAGTCGACGAGCTCTAAGCTAATTGCTTTTTTGATGTAACTTTCAAAGTAACTAGGATATTGTTCAGACATCTCCTGCTGCGTTGCCTCTTCTCTATTGCCGCCTACGAAGGTCAGAGCTTCTTGCCTAAGAGAGTCCAGCAGTACTCGAGCAGCAACATAAGTATAATTAGGTTCACGTTCGATAAATGTCCTTGCGGCCATTGTTGCAGCGTTAGAAACGTCCACCTCCGCTACTCCGTCAAAAAGAGCTCTCTTCGTCTCTTCCATGAGTGCTTCGGGATCGGTCCCAGAAATTTGATTGCATGCTTCTTTTAAAATTTTCCGAAGACGCTCTGTATCCAGTGGTTTTTTTGTGCCATCTGCCATAGTCACTTGCAGCGCACTGCCACTTAGTTCGGGTTCAGTTTGTGACTCTAAAGATAATGCCCTTTCTTTCTTTCTTTCCTCTCGGTAGAGCACGTATGAGCGAGCTACTTTGTGTTCGCCTGCTCTCATTAACGAAAGCTCGACGTGATCTTGAATGTCTTCGATATGCATCGCCCCACCAGACGGCATACGACGAGTGACAGCAGATACTATTTCATTCCCAATTTGATCGACTAAGCTGTGGACGCGATTAGAAGCCGCTGCATGGCTTCCTTCTACTGCTAGAAATGCCTTTGTGATGGCCACTTTGATTTTTCCGCCATCAAAGGATGTGACTTTGCCATTCCTTCTTATTACACGGTATTCCCCAGGTGCCGTGGCTGCTATCCCCATATCGTTGTCCACATGAGTCTCTAATGCAGGTGGTTTAGGGTTCTCGTTTAGGGTTTCAGCTTTGGTGGTCGTCTCTGAACTCATATTGTCTCCAAAAAATCCTAGGTTTGAACTGTTCCTGTGCCTAGGTTTCATATAAAAATCTGTAAGTCATGGTATATCACCACAACTGGTTGTGGTCAAGTGAATATGTAACCACTACATAATGTGTGTATAGTGTTGATGAATGGCGGCTTGTGGACGCTTAACTTGCTAATAAACTGTTGATAAGTGTAATTTATCGCTATAAAACAAATGTTTGCGGGTCGGATGTATAAAATAGTAAAAAACGCGTCGTTTCAGCGAAAATGATTTTAAATGAGACCTAAAGTGAGAATACGCAGATGAGAATCGCTCAAATAACCGACGCTCACATCTTCGAAGATCCGGCCACACGTTTCGAAGGCTGCGATACGCGCGCTAGCTTTGAGGCTGTTTTGGCTGAAATTCAGTCTCTAGGTAATATTGACCTAATTGTTGCCACTGGAGATATGAGCATGGACGGCGGTTTTGTATCGTACCGCTTTTTAAACTCTCTTTTCTCCGACTGCGATATCCCTATCTTAGCTGTGCCTGGGAATCATGATGAGCCGAGTGCGGCTTCTCAGTCTTCCAATTTTTATTTTTTGACTAGCGCAGAGAACAGAGATTTTGGGAGGTGGCGCTTCCATTTTTTGAACACGAAGAAAGACGGCGATGAGCGAGGTGAGATTGACTCTAAAGACTTATCAGAACTCGCCCGAAACATTGTTTCGGCGGGGAGGAGACCGCAAATAATATTTATGCATCATCCACCTTTGAATGTAGGTAGTGCTTGGCTTGACGATATGAAACTAGAAAACGCCAGCGATTTTTGGCACATAGTCAGCCAGAACCCCAACGTAAAAGGTGTGTTTTGCGGGCATGTTCATCAGGATAATGAAATATCTCGCAATGGTGTGCGAGTGATAACCACACCATCTACCTGTGTCCAATTCAAGCGCCATAGCCGAATTTACCAGATTGAGCGATTACTACAACCCGGCTTTCGAGTAATAGAGGCTCAAGACGACGGGTCATTCTCTCATCTCCTCGTCAGGTTAGAACCATCCGATGAGTTTAGTGTTCCCCTTTTATAGGACTGCGCAGATAAACTGGCATTGCTTGTGCAGGTGAAAACACTTTTTTGCGTTGAAGGGAGTGTCTCGCAAACTTTGCAATTGGAAGTGCGCTGGGATAGTCGCAAGTAGTCCGCGGTAGTGTCTTGATATAAGACGGGAGAAACTCTTCATAGTGAGTCCATCTGCTTGAAACAACACACCATTTAGCTTCCTGAGGGATTGACACATCGGAAGGTTTTGTTACTTTGTTTTCAATAATAACCTCCTCAATTTGTCCTTCAGCTGAGAGTCTTACGCAACTCCAATAGACTTCATTTTGTCGGGCATCGGAGATTACCAACACATTTCTGCTAGCAGTAAAATTTGGAGTCATAGCTAACGCATGAAGAGTAGAACAGGGGACAATGTCGATATTTTGAGCCATAGCTACTCCATGTGCAAAAGACGCTGCTACTCTGATACCGTTGAAAGAACCTGGACCGGCACCAAAAGCGATGGCATTTAGATCACTTTTTTGTAAGTCACATTGTTTAAGCATTTCTTCAGCCATCTTTATGACCAGCGTCGCTTGACCTTTTGGCGCAATTACGTGGTTTTCTATTTCAGTAGTTAATGTTGTCAGACTAACTGAGGATCTTTCGGTGGATGTTTCAACTGCAAGAATATTCATAATGGTTAGGTTTGTCTTTCCTTATGGCTTGAAAACAGCATCTTTCGGTTATAATGACGAAATCATGATCCAGATCGCATCGCTAATTATCGGAACTCGCTACATATATGCTAGCCGTGGTAATCATTTTACCGCATTTGTTTCTCTGGCAGCTATAGCAAGCATTGCCATTGGATTAATCGTACTCATTACTATTGCTTCGATAATGAATGGATTTGAGGATGAATTGCGAGATCGGGTGTTAGGTGTCGAGGGACATGTGGTAGTGAATGTGCGCGGCCTAAAGTATGAAGAGTTGGCATCACTTAGCTTGAGCATCGAAGATATCCAGACGGAAGTTTCGGTTTGGTCAGTCATTAAAAAGGATGTTTTACTGGAACATAATGGACGCGTAACGGCAACTAGATTGATGGGCATTGATGATGATTTCGTATCAGGCCTAGGCGGGAAAAATTTAGGGGTAAATAAGGGTAACCTTAAAACTCTTATCAGTGGTGGTTTTAATCTAGTCATTAATGATGCGCTTGCGGTATATTTTAGCTTATCGGTAGGAGACAAAATTATCGTTTTGGTGCCTCAAGAGAGATTTACGGCACTAGGTGCTATTCCTCGCCTAAAAAAGTTTACTGTATCTGGAATTTATGAAAGTGAGAGTGATACTTATGATCAGCAAATTTTTGCACATATAGAGGATGTATCGAAATTGTTTAGGCTAGGCCAGACGAGAGATGAGCTGCATGTCCGGATGAAACATGCCGAGGAGTCCACTGTCGCGGCGATTCAAATTCGCAACTCATCGGGAAGAGAAGCGGCTAGCTGGGGTGAGACTCACTCTGTGCTTTTTAGAGCCTTGAAAACCGAGAAATTCTTAATGTCTTTTATTCTTGTTTTAGCAGCTTCAGTTGCTATGTTTAGTGTCTTTGCGATCCTATCTTTAGGCATTGAGCAAAAGAAAAAAGATATATCTATTCTTCATGCAATGGGGTTAAAGACGAACGGGATTGTGTCGATCTTCTTAATTCAAGGCGCACTTACCAGTTTAATCGGTATCTTTTTAGGAATAGTCTTTGGTTGTTTATTCGCTAGTCGCATAGGGGATATCGTGTCTTTTGTTGAAACAGTTTTCCATTTTCATATATTCTCGCCAGAGGTTTATTATGCTAGTCGAGTCCCTTCTGTAGTGCTTATTGAAGATGTTTTGTTATTTACAGGTATCGCCAGCCTTGTGGCTGTATTGGGTACGGTTTATCCTTCGCTAGCGGCATCTAGGGTCGTTAGAACGTTTAGGAGCTAGGAGTCCCATGGAAGCAGAGGTAGCGATTTCAGCGTCAAGGCTATGCAAATCTTATGACGAAGGGTCGAGCATGCTTGAGGTCCTTTCTGGTATCGATCTAGACATCTCCCAAGGAAGTACGGTGGCGATAATGGGCTCCTCCGGATCCGGAAAAAGCAGTCTGCTTCATTTGCTCGCAGGTTTGGATCTTCCCACCAGTGGAAAGGTGATGTTTGGAGGACAAGACTTGGCTAAAATGAGAGACTCAGAACTGTCCATGCTACGTAATCAGGAGGTAGGTTTTGTGTATCAATTTCATCATCTTCTACCTGAGTTTACTGCCGCAGAAAATGTAGCAATGCCTGCCATGATAGGGGGTATTTCTTATAAAGATTCGCTTCGTTTAGCAAGATCTCTGCTTGAGCAAGTCGATTTGGAGGCACGCAGTAATCATCTCCCATCACAGCTTTCTGGAGGAGAAAGACAACGAGTGGCGATTGCACGCGCGCTAATAAATAATCCTCGGTGCATCTTTGCTGATGAGCCTACGGGTAACTTAGATGGTAAAAATGCCTTAATTGTCTCAGATTTATTGACAACTTTTTCTGAGAAGTCTGGTATTACCGTGGTCGTTGCGACACACGATCCGGTTGTGGCGAGTCACATGTCATCTTGTTATCAAATTTCGGAAAGAAGACTACGACTTCTTGCGAAGTAGTCTTTTCTTTTTCGTCGCGAGAAGGTTCAATCGCCAGGCCAACATTATTGAGATATAACTAATAAATGCTGCCAGTAGGCCACAAACAATCGAGCCGACTGCGACTGGAAGCCAAACGTCTGCAGCTACTGACCACAGCCAATCAAAGGAGATAGAAAAATCCTCCATAAAAACCTGCTCACTTTCTCCAAGTAGTAATGAGCCAACTTTATATGCTAAAAGCAGTATCGGTGCTAAGGTCAACGGGTTGCTTAGCCATGTCGCGGCAAGAGCTACTGGAAGGTTCACACGAAATAAAAATGCTAAAGGAGCCGCGATCAACATTTGTATCGGTACAGGAATAAATGCTAGGAAAATCCCCAAGGCTGCACCGCCGGCTACGGCGCGCCTGCCGAAGTGGTAGACATTTCTCCCGCGCGCGAGTCTAGTTAACAAGTTAAACGCTTTTGACTTGCGTTGTGGGGTTTCCCCAGAGAAACGTTTCATTAGGCGCTTACGAATATTCATCAGGAAGATCCTAGTCCTTTTTTAGGTAGCGTGAAAGTAAGTAATGCTTTGTGTTCTGTCATCGATAAATTAGCAGTTCATTTTTTATGCAGGAATTTATGTGGAGACGTAGATATATTTATCTAGTCTAGTTATGACTTTAATTACCATATTTTAAACCTTGGCTTTTGAAAGCGGTAGCTAGTGTATTAGGGTTTAACAATATGAGAATTTACGAGCGTCATGTTAGTATCCCATGTAATTCATCAATCTGGGAAATGGAATCTAGTGATAGAAATTTTTAGAGCAGGTGGCTGGATCATGCCACTTATAGTGATTTGCTCAATCATATCGATGGCTATAATTTGTGAACGATTTTGGTCACTGCAGACTAAATTAGTGGCGCCGAAAAATCTTGTTGAACAGGTGTTGCACTGGGCCAAGTCTGATGTACTGGATGAAAAAAGAATAGAGTTGTTGCGCGCACGGTCTTACTTAGGTCGAGTGTTGGCCGCGGGGCTTGTCAATCGGTACCAAGATCGTGAGGCAATGAAGGACGCAATCGAAGAGGTTGGTAGGCATGTAAATCATGAGCTCGGTCGTTATCTGAATGCCTTAGGAACAGTGGCGTCAATCACGCCACTATTGGGCTTGTTGGGGACAGTAGTAGGAATGATAAAAGTGTTCGCTGTGATCACTTCAGAAGGTACGGGAGATCCCTCCGTTTTAGCAGGTGGCATATCTGAAGCATTAATTACTACTGCAGCAGGATTGTCCGTAGCGATCCCAGCTCTAATGTTTTATCGTTATTTTTTAGCCCGAGTTGAAGAGTTGGTGGTCCTAATGGAGCAGGAGTCTTTAAAACTAGTTGAAGTATTGTACGGAGAGAGAGCTGTGGGACAAGATGTGTTGAAAAACAGTCAGGCGAATAAGTGAATTTCCGAGCTAGAAGACAGAAAGAAGTTGAATTGAATTTAACACCTTTGATTGATGTGGTGTTTTTGCTTCTGATATTTTTCATGGTGTCGACAACTTTTCAGTCTGAATCCGAGATGAAAATAAATTTGCCTTTGGCAAGCACAGCGGAGCGATCAATCCCAGACAGAGAGACAATAGAAATCAGCCTTAGTAGCGAAGGGTATATGCAGTTTATGGCGTTGGAGCCACGAGTGATTTCAGGACCGGAGTTGAAGCAGTTGTTATTAGCCCTTCCGGCTAGCGACACATTGCCTACAGTGGCGATCAGGGCCGATGAGGAAGTGAAACACCGCAGAGTGGTTGAGATTATGGATGTCGCAAGGCAAGCTAGTTTTAATAAAATTACTTTTAGAACAAGTGAAAAGGCGGTGCCTTGATGTTTGGAGATCGCTTCTATTTCAAGTTGGCATTGTATCGTTTCGTTAATGAGATTTGGTATGGTAGAAGTTTTTGGCAGTATCTTCTGGTCCCCTTTGCTTGTTTTTATGATGCAGTTGTTCGCGCGAGAAAAATGGCCTATGAGTCAGGGGTTTTAAATGTCTTTCGTGCACGAGTTCCTGTTCTAGTCATAGGAAATGTCTCCGTAGGAGGAACTGGTAAAACACCTTTAACTATTTGGTTGGCATCTAAGCTCACTGACTTCGGCTTTAAGCCGGGGATTGTTTGTGGTGGTTATCATGGGCGCGCCAAATCTTGGCCGCAACAAGTGCGAGCGGATAGTGATAACTATGTCGTAGGTGATGAAGCTATAATTCTTGCTGCAAACACTTCTGTTCCAGTAGTCGCGGGCCCTGATCGCGGGCAATCAGTGAAAGCGCTGCTTGAGAAACACGATGTAGATATAGTGCTGTGCGATGATGGTATGCAACATTACGCGCTGGCAAGAGATATAGAGATTGCGGTGATAAATGGAGTTCGGAGGCTGGGAAACGGAAAACTTTTACCAGCCGGACCTCTAAGAGAGAGTGGGAAGCGTTTAGCAGAAGTTGATATGATTGTTTGTAATGGAATCCCTGCAAGAGGTGAATTCGCTATGAAATACAAAGCGGATGAGCTTAGGAAGGTTGGGAATACGGAGCTCACTTTCCCTGTGAAGGAATTTGGTGAGAAGCATGTCCATGCAGTTGCTGGTATAGGAAATCCGGAAAGTTTCTTTTCATTACTTGAAAGTTTGGGTTTTTTGTTGGATAGACATGTTTTTCTAGACCATCATTCTTTCGAAGAAGGGGATATTGAGTTTGGCGATAATAAGCCTATATTGATGACGGAAAAAGATGCGGTTAAATGTACAAGGTTAAAGAATGAAAACATGTGGTATCTACCTTTGAATATTGAATTGTCATCAGCATTCGAAGATCGTTTAAAATCTATTTTGAAGGGATTGCTTAGTGGATGAGACTCTTTTAAGAATTTTAGTATGCCCCGTAACAAAGGGGCCACTTATTTATGTCAAAAAAAACAAAGAACTGATCTCTCTTGATGCGAAGCTAGCTTACGCTATCAGGGACGATATTCCAGTGATGCTGGCAGATGAAGCGAGGACAATTAGCCAAGAAGAGATTGAGAGCCTCAAAGATTGAGGTTTAAAGTCTACATTCCTGCAAGATATTCGTCTACGCGATTACCAGGAAAAATGTTAGCGGACGTCTGTGGTTGGCCACTCTTAAGGCATGTTTACACACGAGCATTAGAAAGCGGTGCTGATGAGGTGATCATCGCGACCGATGACGACAGAATCTTTTCTGTGGCTGAATCTTTCGGGGCTACTGTTGTCATGACTTCGGACCAACTGCGTTCCGGAACGGACAGAGTGGAGGTGGCAGCTCGTATTCGTGGAGAGCTCGCAGATACAATAGTAGTAAATTTGCAGGGTGATGAGCCGCTAATGCCGGGTGCCGTTATTCGCCAAGTTGCAGCATGTATTGAGAATAACAATTGCGACATTGCGACTGTTTGTGAGCCTCTTGCTATAAGACATGCGCCTAATCCGAACATCGTGAAAGTGGCAAGGGATAAAAATTACAATGCTTTATTATTTAGCCGGTCGGTTATTCCTTACTGCCAAGATTCCTCGGCAGAGAGCAAATCAACCGCGCTTAGCGAAAATTTATATCGAAGGCACATTGGGATTTACGCTTACCGGATGAATTATTTAAGTCGATTTGTGTCCTTCCCTGCGACCGAGTCTGAGAAGTCAGAGAGTTTGGAGCAGCTCCGAGCGTTATATCAAGGAAGTAGTATTTCAGTACCCGACGCATTGCTACCTTGTGGAAGCGGGATCGACACGACTGAACAGCTTGATGCTCTGAGGATTCAGCTGGCACGCAAATAATCCGTGATGTTTCACGGACTATCTAGCCCGATACGTGATTCTGCCTTTTGAGAGATCGTAAGGGGTCAATTCTACAGTGACAGCGTCACCTGTGAGTATTCGTATGTAGTTCTTACGCATTTTTCCAGATATGTGGGCTGTAACCACATGCCCATTTTCTAATTCAACTCGGAATACTGTGTTCGGCAGTGTGTCTATCACTTTCCCCTGCATTTCAATATGTTCTTCTTTTGGCATAAATTTCTGTCGATCCTTGTCTTTACGTGATTTAGCATCTTTACGTGATTTAGCAACACGCTTTAATTGTATAACCAATGAGATTATGCCTTGAACTCGCTGTCGCAGCAAAATATTTGCGACAAACTATTGCAAATGCTTATCAGCCCAAACTCCATTATGAAAATATTCCATCGGAGAATAATCGTTCTTGTAGTTCATTTTAGCAGATTTTTCTATCCAATAGCCGAGATATAAATAAGAGAGGCCATTTTTTGCGGCGATATCTATCTGCGTCAGAATTGCTAGTTGACCTAAGCTTCTTTGGAGGAGGTCGATTTTATAAAAAGTATACACGGCTGAGAGGCTATTATTTAGGCGATCGAAAACTGATACCGCGACTAGTTTTTTCTTCAGTCGAAATTCGATAAATATCGTCTGACACCATTCACTGGCCAAGAAATTCATATACTCGCTAGGTGAGATACTTGTGAGTTCTGAATCATGCCTTCGTAGTTGGTATTCCTTGTAAAGGTCAAAATAGCTAGAGTCAAAATGTGGCTCTACTTGCAGTATGGTTATATCTTGGTTGAGCTTTAATGTTCGCCGATGACGCCTTCTCATATTAAAGTCTTTAATACGAAGACGGACAGGCACACACGCGGCGCAACTTCTACATGAAGGGCTGTAAATATAGTTTCCACTGCGACGAAAACCTTCTTCGGATAATTTTGAATATATCTGATTTGTAAGCTTCTGATTTGGATCTACGAATCGTGCGTTCGCCGTCTTTAGAGGTAAATACCCACACGTGAATTGTTTGGATTCTTTAAATTTCATATTATTGATGAGCGGCAATAAAGTCTATTGCCATGCTATATCTGTAATATTTTTTTCGGTGAAGATTTTAAGTTTCTCCGAAAAGGTCAAACGTGCCATTTCCTCAGCTCCTAGACTCAGTAGGTGAGGACTTTCTACCTGACAATCTATCAATAGATAGCCCCATGACTTCCCGATCGAGCATAGGGTCGCTAATGCTACTTTTGATGCATCTGTAACGAGAGAGAACATTGACTCTCCAAAGAAAACTGCACCGATAGATACGCCATATAAACCACCAACTAGCTTTCCTTCTCGCCAGCACTCGACGGAGTGTGCGTGCCCTTGATGGTGAAGAGTTTCGTAGGCCCCCATCATTTCTTCTGTTATCCAAGATGATTGCGATTTTCCCATTCTAGGTAGGGAACATGATCTCATTACTTCTGAAAAAGCTGTATCAAAACTAATATTGAAAACATTTTTTCGCAGCGTTTTACTTAAGCTACGTGACTGTTTGAATTTGTCGAGATACAGCACTAATCGAGGGTTTGGAGACCACCAAAGGATAGGCTGACCTTCCTCAAACCAAGGGAATATTCCTCGGGAATATGCTGTCAGTAGTGTCTTGGGCTCTAAATTTCCACCTGCGGCCAATAGTCCATCCGGGTAAGAGAGGGCAGTGATTAGCGGTGGAAACTCGTCTACGTGGTCCTTCAGACCGAACGAATACAGGTTATCTAGGTCATGATTCAAATCGAGGCAGTATGACACACGCCTTTAGAGCGTCACGTCCTTTTTAAAGGCACTGTGGTCTTCGAGTTTGTCTATATATTCCTCAATAGCTTGGGTTTCGTTATTGAGGAAATTCTCTACAGGCTTTCTAAATGAAAGTTCACGCAGCCAATGCAGAGACCAGGTTTTTATGGGAACGAAACCTCTACTGATTTTGTGCTCCCCTTGTGCTCCAGCGTCAAGAGTTTTTAGTTTATGCCGGATACAGTAGTCTATCGTCTGGTAGTAGCATAGTTCGAAATGCAAGCTATCGTAATTTTCATTGCAGCCCCAATGTCTCCCATATAAAGTGTCTTCGCTTGATAGCGCGAACGCTCCTGCAACATACTTTTCTTTATCCTTGGCTAGAATTAACACTGCACAGTCGGGTAATCTTGAATTGAGGCTTAAGAAAAAATCGAGCGTAAGTCTCGGCTCTCCCCATTTTTGATAAAAAGTAGAACAGTAAAACGCGTAGAAAGTTTTCCAATGCTCTTTGGTAATATCGTCACCGGACAAACATTCTATCTCTAAGCCAGATTCCGATACTTTGCGCCTTTCTCTCTTGATGTTTTTTCTCTTTTTCGAGCTTAGAGCTGATAAAAAGTCATCGAAAGTGAGGTAGTTGTCATTAAACCAATGGTACTGGCAGCCAAGTCTAACTAGTGTTTCATTATCTGAAAACAAATCTTTCTGGATCTCATCGAGAAATAAGCAATGCCAAGAGGAAAAATTATTGTCATGACAAATACTTTTAACGGCATTTAATAATTGAGTAGCCATTTCTTGAGCTTTCGCGTCGCTAGGATCAATCAGGAACCTGCTGCCTCCGACCGGGCTAAAAGGTACTGCGGTAACTAATTTCGGATAATAGTTTCCCCCTCCTTTTTCGTAAGCCTCTGCCCATGCCCAGTCGAACACAAACTCCCCGTAGGAGTTATCACGCAGGTATAACGGCAGAGCTGCTCGCAAGACATCCCCATCCCATAAGACTAGGTGGTGTGGATACCATCCTTGTGATTCTAGACAGTTAGTAGATTCTAGCGTGCTGAGAAAGCCATGGCTTAAAAAAGGATTCCCTCCCACGAGGGCGTTCCATGCATCTTCGTTGATGTCCGCGAGTTTTGAGTGTGTGCTCAGTCTCATCAGGAATCCATTGGATTAGGTTTTCGGGAGATCCCTTAAAGTTCTGGGTTCAGGTTGGTAATCATTCTTTTATTAAGCAAGCAAACAAATTTTTATGCATCTCATTTATTTGGGTTGCCATTATTTGGCGAAAAAATAGGAAAATTTGTAACGTTTGTCGTTTTATCGTCAGGAGCCGAGATTTTACTTTGGCCAGTTTCTTCTACTTCATCGATACGAATAATTGCCTGCATAGGTATATGTGTTCGCTTAACACCGTCGAACTCGGATTTAAGGTGTTCTTCTGAGGGGTCGACGACTAATGAGGATTTGGAATCGAAGACAATGTCCTCGATCTGTATGAAACCGAAAAGTTCGCTTTGGACAATTTGTTTTGCGTAAATTTCGTATACCTTTCCTTGGTTGTGGAATTTAATTAGATACTGGGTGCTTTTCTCTGTCATTGTTCTTTCGCAAATTAAATTAGGGATGAAATTGAGTCCACAACGAGTATGCTAGCACATTCGTTCCCCAGCTGCGGCGGTTTTATCACCCAACATTTGTGATTTTTTACGGCTTCATTCTTAAGCCACAATTGATGTACTAATTATTGGTTGGTATTAGTTGTTTAAAATGACAATTTTGAGTTTCAAAGTAGGTGCATTAGAGTGCACAATAAATTTTATTATGTTGCAATTTTCTATAATTTTTATATAGTTAGTGCTGAAATTATATAAATTAGTTCAAGTTATGGCACAGGCAAAACATAAATCACAGCAGACTAACTCAACTGCGGTCCATTTAGTACTAAGGCTGAAGGAAGCTATTCTGATCGGTTTTGGGGCTGCAGGTGTGTTTTTTTTATTGTCACTATGGACCTACCACCCTTTCGATTCAGCATGGTCAAGCGCAGGGATATCTGAAACTATTGAAAACAAAGGTGGCATTGTTGGTGCTTGGATTGCCGACATCTCACTAAGCTTATTCGGGCAATGTGCCTACTATTTGCCATTGTTTTTTTTCGCATTAGGCTTGAACATATACCGGCAAGGTAAGATTGGCATCTTTGATAACCCGACCCAAATGATGGCTCGTGTTGTCGGTGGGTTGTTCATTATGTCTTCATCGTGTGGCGTGCTTTGGTTTCGTGGCCAGTCCCTATCATTGTTTATACCCCAAAAGACCGGTGGTATTACAGGAGATCTGTTTGGTGTATTTTTAGTTTCCTTGTTTGGTGATGTAGGCGGGCCTATGATAATGCTCACGCTGTTACTCGCGGGGATTACACTCATGACTGGGCTATCTTGGATCATGGTAATTGAGAAGGTAGGCGTCGGAAGTTTCTTTTTAAAAGACCGCTTAATAGCGCTTTTCATTGCCTGTAGTGACCATATCAAAGGTCTCAGAGCAAGGCGCAAACGTCTCGCAATAATACAGAAAGAAACCGTGACTAAAAGTAAAAGAACACCGCCGCGTATAGTCCAGAGAGTTGAGGCGCCTCAACCGAGCTTACGTGCTGAAAAAGAGAAGCAAGCTGTGCTATTTGATATCCCTTCGCAGAGTGATTTGCCAGAGCTTAGCTTGCTTGATGTTGCGGCTCCCACAGGGAACGGGTTTTCTGCGGCTTCCCTCGAGGCAATGTCCCGACAGGTGGAGTTGAAATTAAAAGATTTCGGAATAGAAGTAGAAGTAGTAGCAGTAGAACCTGGACCCGTTATTACTCGATTTGAACTGGAGCCAGCCGCAGGGATAAAAGCGAGTCGTATTACTAACCTGTCGAAAGATTTAGCTAGATCTCTTTCTACAGTTAGCGTGCGTGTAGTAGAAGTCATCCCAGGAAAGACTTGCATTGGGCTTGAGATTCCTAACGAACATAAAGAGATCGTGTCTCTTGGCGATATACTGAAATCTGATGTTTACGAGCGCAGTAGCTCGAAATTGACTATGGCTTTAGGAAAAGATATCTCTGGCAAACCTACAGTAGCTGATCTCGCCAAGATGCCTCATTTATTGGTTGCTGGTACCACTGGGTCAGGAAAATCTGTTGCGCTAAATGCGATGATATTAAGCTTGCTCTATAAATCTACGCCTGATGATGTGCGCATGATCATGATTGATCCAAAAATGCTCGAGCTTTCAGTTTACGAGGGCATTCCAGCACTTTTGGCTCCGGTAGTTACGGATATGAAAGAAGCTGCAAATGCTCTGAGGTGGTGCGTTATGGAGATGGATAGACGTTACAAGCTGATGGCGTCATTGGGGGTCAGGAACCTCGGGGGATACAACAAGAAAGTTGAGGATGCCATAGCTGCGGGTGCTCCAATTCCAGATCCTCTCTTTAAAGTTGAGCTAAATGGAGATGTTGTGCCTGGCTTAGAAAAGCTCCCACATATAGTCGTAATTATCGATGAGTTGGCCGATATGATGATGGTCACAGGGAAGAAAGTTGAGGAGCTAATTGCGCGACTCGCTCAGAAAGCTCGTGCCGCTGGAATCCACTTAATACTAGCTACTCAACGTCCTTCTGTGGATGTAATTACTGGTCTGATTAAGGCGAACGTTCCTACTCGAATTGCTTTTCAAGTTTCGTCCAGAATTGACTCCCGTACAATTCTGGACCAGATGGGCGCAGAGGCGTTGTTAGGTCATGGAGATATGCTTTACTTGCCTCCGGGAACTAGCTTGCCTAATAGAGTTCACGGGGCTTTTGTCTCGGATGAGGAAGTGCATAAAGTCGTTAGTCGTCTTAAAAAAGCCGGTGTTCCTCGCTATGTTGAGGAGATACTTTCGGGACCAAGTGACGGTTACGATGGAGTTAATGGCAGTGCTGAGGATGGTGGTGGAGAACAGGATGAACTTTACGATCAGGCTGTTGCAGTAGTCACAGAGAGTCGCAGAGCCTCTGTCTCGGGAGTTCAAAGAAGGCTAAAAATAGGGTACAACAGAGCTGCGAGAATGGTTGAAGAAATGGAGAGGGCAGGCGTCGTTGGGGAGGTGCAATCAAATGGTAGCCGAGAAGTATTGGCTCCACCTCCTCCTAAGCATTGAAAATGATTAAGGATTATTTTTGCCGGTTTGTGATCGGTTGTGTGATGTTATTGTTTTTTTTGGTCTGTCCCGCTTCTAGTGACGAGTTGCCGGTCGTCACTTACCTTCGAGGGCTTGAGTTTTTTTCTGCTGAATTTCAAGAGCAGCGATTTTCTCCTGAGGGCGCTATGGTTAGCTCATTGCAAGGAAAGTGTAGGATCCATAGGCCTAGAAAACTGTATTGGGAGTATTCTCAGCCAGCTCGGCAACTGATCATCAGCGATGGGGAAACGCTATGGATTTATGAGCCAGAGCTGGAGCAAGTAATCAAGAGTTCTATATCAACTATGTCTTCGAGTGCACTGAGTCCTCTGTTAGAGAGTCGTGAGAGGATAGACAAGCTCTATACTTTTGAACCTATGAGTGATGTCAATTGGTGGCGGTTACGCCCAGTTTCCATGACCAGCGATAGCGAAGCGGCTAAAATCGACATCAAGTTTATGGATGGAAAAATAGATCAGATCAAGCTAACAGATGCATTGGGGTTTGTGACTAAACTATTTTTTTCTAAGATTGATTATATAGCGATCAAGGCTACTGTTTTCGACTTCTCGCCCCCGGATAACACTGATGTAGTAAATGCCGGGTTCAATGAGAATAAGGGTGACCCCGATTGAAACCTCTTGCTGAGAAGCTGAGACCAGAGTCCTTATCTGATTTTTATGGTCAAGAGCACATCCTAGCTAAAGGAAGTGCGCTTCGCAGCATGATGGAAGGCGGACATCTACATTCTATGATTTTCTGGGGGCCTCCAGGCACGGGGAAAACGTCACTAGCTCGAATGATTGCATGTTGTTGTAAGGCTAATTTTCTTAGTATTTCCGCCGTAATGAGTGGCGTAAAAGATATTCGATCTGTAATTGAGTCCGCGGAGATCGCTAAGTCAAAGAATCTTCAGACGGTAGTTTTCGTAGATGAGGTGCATCGATTTAATAAATCTCAGCAAGATGCTTTCCTTCCTCATATTGAAAGTGGGTTGATATATTTTATCGGAGCGACAACAGAAAATCCTGCATTTGAGATCAACAACGCATTGCTTTCACGGTTGCATGTATATGTTTTGAAGTCACTGACGTCAGAAGCTTTATTAGGCATCTATCAGAAAGCTTTAGATTTCAAGAATGAGTCTGATTTTACTGATATCGTTTTCTCTGGTGAAGCTCGAGAACTTCTGATAGATAACGCTGATGGAGATGGCAGAAGACTACTTCAAAATTTGGATTTGGTGTTGAGCAGCCATACGAGTGGGCAGATTGATTGTTCAGTTGTAAAGCAGTTACTTTCGCAAAGAACTATTAGGAATTTCGATAAAAACGGAACAATATTTTATGATCAGGTCTCTGCCCTGCACAAATCTGTACGAGGGTCTGACCCAGATGCTGCGCTTTATTGGTTTGCCCGTCTTTTAGATGCGGGCTGCGATCCGAATTTCATAGCTAGGAGAGTCTGCCGGATGGCTACCGAGGACGTAGGGAATGCAGACCCAAGGGCATTAAGCTTATCTATAGACTGCTGGGAAGCCTGGAAAAGACTAGGATCGCCTGAAGGTGAATTAGCGATCGCTCAAGCCATTGTGTATTGCGCGTGTGCGGCTAAAAGCAATGCTGTTTATTCTGGCTTAGCGATGGCTCGAAAGGAAGTTGAGCTGAACGGCTCAATGTCAGTTCCTGTTCATTTGCAGCAAAACCCAATCCGCTCAGGGCGTAATTCAGAGTTAGCTTATCGGTATGATCACGACGAAAGAGGGTTCTCCGCAGGGCAGACTTATTTTCCGGAGGGTTTGACAGATAGATGCTTTTACAATCCCACAGAAAATGGTCTAGAAGGTCAGATTAGAGAAAAGCTAGTTAGGTTACGAGTCGGCAGATATAAAAAAGAGAGTAAGATCTAGATGATGTACCAGCTTTTCTTGCTCTGCTGTGGCGCCAGTGTAGGTGTTGTTTTGCGTGATTTAACAGCGCGCGCTGTTGGTCAAGCTTTTGGTACAGAGTTTCCATTGGGGACGCTCATAGTTAATGTCTTAGGTTCTGTGGTGATCGGTTTCTTTTTTGTTATTTTTTCTTCAAAAGAAACTTATGATGCCTTTTGGCGACCACTATTATTTGTTGGAGCACTGGGCGGATTTACAACTTTTTCAACATTTTCTCTTGAGACTCTGCAGCTTCTGGAAGATGGTATTTTTTTTAAGGCAGGTTATAGCGTTCTGTTAAATGTCGGGTTGTGTATTGGTGGCTGTTGGATTGGCTCTGTGACAGCAAAAATGATATTTCTAAGTTAAGTTGGTTTTGTGGGGACTAGGCTGAGTAGTGATAAAAAATAATTATGAATACTCTTCAAGAAGTAAGATAATGCCCTTATGTTAGATCCTCAAATATTACGAAAAGACCTTGTTCAGGTAGCAAGCCAATTGAAGCGGCGAGACTTTGTATTAGATATTTCCTCTTTACAGGTGCTTGAACGTAAAAGAAAAGAGTTTCAGGTAGCCACTGAGTTGCTGAGAAGCGAGCGAAATAAAATCAGTAAAAATATAGGGATCGCAAAATCGAAGGGGGAGGACGCAACCTTACTTCTCGAAAAGGTTGGACAGCTAGGAGAGAGCTTGGACGCGAATGAGGAGTCTCTAAAGGCTGTTCAAGTAGAGCTTGATCAGTTCTCTCTGGGGCTACCCAATATCCCTGAAGATACAGTTCCTGACGGGAGAGATGAGTCACAGAATGTTGAAGTGAGGAAGTGGGGTAATGTTCCGGATTTCTCGTTTGAGCCACGTGATCATGTAGATTTAGGTGCTTCAATCAATGGAATAGATTTTGAAGCTGGAGCGAGACTTTCTGGAAGCCGCTTCTCAGTGCTCCGGGGTAATACTGCCAGAATGTATCGTGCGTTGGGCCAATTCATGTTGGATAGACACACTTTACGCAGCGACTATACAGAAGTACATGTTCCTTTTTTGGTTAATGAAGAAGCCATGACTGGAACGGGACAATTACCTAAGTTTAAGGAAGACTTGTTTGCCGTTTCTAACGGGGACTATTTTTTGATTCCAACTGCCGAAGTACCAGTGACTAATTTGGCAAGAGATACTATTTTTGAGTCAGAAGCCTTGCCTATGCGTTTAGCTTGCTTGAGCTCTTGCTTTCGAAGTGAGGCGGGATCTTATGGTAAAGATACTAGAGGGCTTATACGCCAGCACCAGTTTGAGAAAGTAGAACTTGTGCAATTTGCAAAACCCGAGTCGTCGTC
>CALKCL010000033.1 GCA_938082545.1 uncultured Gammaproteobacteria bacterium | reverse complement strand
ACCTCCGTCTAAATGAATAGAAAATGTAAGATATTTCGACGGCTCATAAGAATCCATGTGCTTCTCAAGAAGAATGGCATTAGTACACAAATAAACAAATTTTTTACGATCGAGATAACCTTGTACTATCTGCCTCATTTCCTTGTGTATGAGTGGCTCTCCACCTGCAATCGAGACCATGGGGGCTCCGCACTCATCGATGGCCTCCATACATTTTTCATAGCTGAGGCGTTTGTTGAGTATGTCCGACGGGTAGTCTATTTTTCCGCAACCCGAGCAGGCTAGATTGCAGCGGAATAACGGCTCTAGCATTAACACGAGTGGATACCGTTTAACACGTTTGAGTTTTTGGCTGAGAATATATCGACCTACTCGATATTGCTGGATTAGCGGAACACCCATGCGACTTTCCTAGTTTTGCGGAGAAATTGTATATGATTATTATGTATTTACGATGTCTTTTATAATTTCTATGCAGAGTACTGTAATAGGGTGTGAAAGTACAGCTTTGTTGCAGGAGAAAAGTGTTAAAATACTTTCAGAGAGAAAGAAGGTTAGCTTGCAACCAACCGGTCTGCTCTCCATAATTCACACCCTAGGGTAATTGCTGGCAAATTGTGAGAAAAATAAGAATATGACGAATGGAAAGAAATACTCGCTACTCGACGAAATAGATAGTCCAAAGAGTATGAGAAAGTTACCAGAGGATCAGTTAACTGATTTGGCTTCCGAAGTTAGAGAGTTCCTCTTGAATAGTGTTAGCCAGGTCGGCGGTCATTTTGCTTCAGGTTTAGGAACTGTAGAACTTACCATCGCACTTCATTATTTGTTTAACACGCCAGAAGATCGGATTGTCTGGGATGTAGGACATCAAGCTTATCCGCACAAAATTTTGACAGGCCGAAAAGATCGACTGCATACCATCCGGCAGCACGAAGGGCTTGCACCGTTTCCAAAGAGAGATGAGAGTCCATACGATACTTTTGGAGTTGGTCACTCCAGCACTTCTATAAGTGCTGCTCTAGGGATGGCTATAGCTGCAGAGCATGATGGCTCCGGTCGGCGTGCGGTAGCTGTTATCGGGGATGGAGCGATGACAGCCGGAGTAGCTTTTGAGGCAATGAATCATGCCGGAGATCTTGGTACTGATTTACTTGTTATTTTGAACGACAATAACATGTCTATTTCTCCAAATGTGGGAGCGCTCTCTAATAGGTTTGCGCAAATACTATCTGGAAAACTGTATACCAGCGTGCGAGAAGGAAGTAAGAAAATGTTGTCTCAGATGCCGTCCGTCTGGGAGTTGGCCAGACGAGCTGAGGAGCATGTTAAAGGTTTGATTGTCCCTGGAACGCTATTTGAAGAGTTTGGTTTTAACTATATCGGCCCCATAGATGGGCATGATTTGCCAACTTTACTTTCTACTCTAAAAAATATTAAAAAGCTTTCAGGGCCTCAATTGCTGCATGTAATAACAAAGAAAGGTAAAGGTTATGCCCCTGCCGAGTCTGATCCGATTAAATATCATGGTGTTTCCCCTTTCGATCCAGAGGTTGGGATAAAGAAATCTACCGTTAAAAAAGCTCCAAACTATAGTGATATCTTTGGGGATTGGATCTGTGATATGGCCGATCAGGATAGGAGACTAGTAGCTATTACTCCTGCGATGAGAGAAGGCTCAGGCCTAGTCCGTTTTGAAGAAGAATTTCCAAAGAGATACTTCGATGTAGCGATAGCAGAACAGCACAGTATAAATGTAGCCGCAGGTATGGCCTGTGATGGAGTTAAACCCGTAGTGGCAATTTACTCAACCTTTTTGCAGAGAGGTTACGACCAAGTAGTGCATGACGTTTGTAATCAGAACCTTCCTGTTCTTTTTGCCCTAGACCGTGCCGGCTTGGTTGGTGCAGATGGACCAACACATAATGGATGTTATGACTTATCTATTTTGCGGTGCTTGCCAAATATGACGATCATGGCTCCATCCGATGAGAATGAGTGCAGACAAATGTTGTACACGGGGTTCATGATGGATAGTCCAGTGGCTGTTCGTTATCCCCGAGGAACTGGTCCTGGTGCAGAAGTAGAGCAACAGATGACAGCAATACCCCTAGGTAAAGCCAGCTTAAAGCGTAAAGGGTCTAAAGTTGCTTTGTTAAGTTTTGGCACGACGTTACAGATCGCGTTGAACGTAGGCGAACGTTTAGACGCTACAGTCGTTAACATGCGTTATGTTAAGCCGCTCGATACGGATATGATCTTAGAAATGGCTGGTTCTCATGACATCCTCGTAACAATAGAAGAAAATATGGTTGCTGGTGGCGCTGGTAGTGCCGTTAATGAAATTTTAGCCTTACATGGTAGGCACTTGAAGATTTTAAACTATGGGCTGCCAGACAGGCTTATTCAGCATGGATCGCGAGATGACATGCTCTTGGATGCGGGCTTGACCGAAGAAGGTTTTGAGGCGTTTGTAAAAGCGAGGTTGTGAAATTACTGAGGAGACTATCTTAGAGTCTTAATTAAGGCTTCCATGAGCCTGCTCATATCATTTTCAGAGATTGCACCCATCAGAGATAATCTGAAAACCTTGGTTGAAAAGTGTCCTTGGCCTGCGTAGATAATGAAGCCAAGCGACTTCAGTTCATCGTGTAAATGTTGATATACCTTGCCTACTGGCAGTTGGAACGTGTTGAGAACGCACGAAGATTCAGATAGTTCTATTAACGGTTTTATCCCGAAAGAGAGCAACTTTTTCTGCACCTTTGACATTCGGCTAGAAAACAACTTATGTCGAGCTTGCCAGCCCCCTTGCTCTAAAAACTCGTTCATCGCCTCATCAAAGGCGTAGAAGCATTGCACCGATTGCGTGAAAGGCGTTTCACCTAGATCTTGCTTAACAAGGTACTGAGCTAGGTCCAGGTAAACTGATTTTGCAGGGTGGGTTGTTTGAAAAAGTACTCGTCGGGCAACAACGAAAGCTGTTCCTGGTACACCATGTAGGCACTTGTTCGCTGTGGCGGCACAGGCATCAAGTTCCCACTTTTCGAAGTCTATATTTTCCCCCCCAAAACTACTTACACCATCCATCAACACGCGTACCCTATGCTTGCGGCACACTTCGGAAATCGCTGAAATATCATTTAGGCGTCCAGTGGTAGTTTCGTGATGGACTATCGCTACATGTGAGTATCGAGATTGCTCAAGTGCTTTATCAAGCTTTTTCAGTGAGATTACTTGATCCCATCCTGTACTGAGCTTCTCATAATCTATATTATGCGCGACAGCAATTTTGGTCATACGCTCGCCATAAACGCCATTTTCTAAGATCAGGATCTTTCCACTCGGAGGAACGCAGCTTACAAGCATGGCTTCTACGGCCGCGGTTCCTGACCCAGTCAATAAAATACTTGCCCAAGTTTTGTTATCGAGCGTATATGTCGCAAGAATTTTTTGCCTAATATTTCGCTGCAGGTTAGAGAACTCGATTTCTCTGTGACAAAGATCTTGCCTTTGTAGAGCGTCTCGCACTCGTTGGCTAAGTGTTACTGGTCCAGGGTTTAAAAGAATCTGTTTCACTATGCCTCTTATCCTTATAAGTGCTGAGTTATTGTTCTATCCAATATGGCTTTTGAGACGGACTAAAACATCTGATGGAGCTATTGTAGGCCGAGGGAGATCTTTTGGCACTCCAGTTTGGATTTTCATATGCATGAACCGAGCGCCACCACTGTCGGGCTCAGTTAGGAAGTCATATAAAACTTCTAATTTATTACTACGCCAGACATTAGAGTAACCGCAGGCAACAGCTATTCCATCAAACTGGGTATCTTTAGAAACAGTCGCTTGGCCACCAGTAGAGTCATGCGCTTCGTTGTCTAGTAACAAATGAGAAAAGTTAGGTGGATTGTATGCCCCTGCGGTTGCAAGATTACCCAGTCGCATTAGGGCGGCCCCATCACCGTCTATGACTAGTACTTTTAAATCAGGCCGACTAAGCGCTAATCCCAGACCAAGCGAGGAAGCGCACCCCATAGATCCGACCATATAGAAATAATTCGGGAGATCGGCGATAGAGTAAAGCTCGCGGCCGGTATATCCGGTAGTGGCTATGACGACGGTATTCGTTTGTTGAGTGGTCTTTACTACCGATTGCAAAACTTGGTTTCTCGTTAGTGCAGTAACGTCAATATTTTCATCACTGTGGTAAAAAGTATTTTGTTTCTTGTTTGGGAGTTGATTTTTCAGATTAAAGTTCGCCACCGATCCTTTTTGCATAATTAAAGAGTAGGATTCACGTTTTTCTTCTATGCTTTGCGAGATGTTGGCTAGGGTTGAATTAATTTCCTGAGTTGCTTGGGGGAAACTCTCATAGCCTATGCCAATACAATCGAATAACTCTTTTGTGATATTGCCCATCAGTTCATGTTGTGGTTCGTCCTTTAGGCCAGGTTCACCTCGATGAGTACAGATGATCAACACAGGGATCTTAAAAGTATGAATGAGAGAGGTGAGCGGGCTAATAGCATTACCGAGCCCTGAGTTTTGCATTAAGGCAACACTTTTCTTGCCGCCTATAGAAGCGCCTGCTGCGATAGCTACCGCATCGCCTTCATTCGCGGCTGAAACATAATTGAGCGAACTTGCGCTGATTACATAGTTTATTAGTGGGGTTAAAAAAGAGCATGGCACTCCTGCGTACCAATCATACCCTTGATTTTTTAGCGGCAATATAAACTCTTCTGCTCGTATCACGTATTAGGGCCCTATTTTGCGTTGTTTGCGGCAAATTCGCTAGCACGCTCGAGGTCATGCAAGGAATTCACATTTATCCAATGACCATGAATGTATATCACACGAATGGGACGACCATTTAATACAAGTTTATTTAATAGTTCTTTCATATCAAACGAAGGAAATTTATTGTTTTCTGACAGCTGTTCTAAAGCTTCTTCTATCCATTTCCTGCCTTCTCCATGGACTCGCATCATGCCGATCCAGCGTCCATCGGAGCTTGAATTCTCTGTACAAGACTGATCACTGATCTGCTGGAGAAGAATGTCTTGGCCCCATAAAGACCGGTCATCTGGTCCGCTACAATAGGCATAATCTGGAGTCTCATGTGTAGATGATTCCAGCATTTGGGAGTCTACAATAACAGTTATTTCACGATCAGACTCTACAAGACTTCTGAGTACATACCCTCGGAATAAGACATCACCATACATAAGCACCATATCATCGGAGAAACTCTTTTTTGCGCATAATAGAGATGTCAACTCTCCAGTTGTCGCGTGCAAATCATTGACAATCAGTTCTATTTTTTTAGAAGGGATAGTTTCATGTTTGTAGCCACCCACTACAGTAAGATTGTCTATCCCATATTTCTTGAATTGATCTATAAGTCTGCTGAGTAAAGGCTTGCCGTTAACGGGCAACATTACTTTTGGTCGGTCTGCAGTCAGATTTTCCAAACCAGAACCTTGCGCGGCAGCGAGTAGGATGGCTTTTAAGTCTCTTTTTGTGCCTAAGAAATACTGTTTTTCTGCTGCTTGCAACTCGTCAGCCCCTTGCAAGCGAAAAATTTCTTTTACAGTCGCGATGTCGTCTTCTACTTCGACTAAATTTTCTTTTAATTGAATCTTTCTGGCGGTATCCTGCATTGCGGTCACTGAGCTTCTAATTAAATGGTTGGCCCAAATCACAAGGTTTATCTTTGCGTCTCGAAAGACTTTCGTAGGGGTGCTGTAGTACTTTGTAGGGACTATTACAAGTGGAGCTCTGCCAGCCCATTCATGGGCAAATTCGATGATTTGATCAGCTTCGGAGTGAGCGCTATGAATTAATATTGCATCGGCTCCTGCCTTCCTATATGCCTCTGCTCTTCGCAGTGCTTCTGCTGTATTCCAACCGGCGATATACGCCTCGACGCGGGCTACAACACAAAAATCATCATCTGTTTGAGAGTCTTTGCCTGCCGCAATTTTCCCACAAAATTCATCTATATCTGCAAGCTCTTGTCTCTCTCCCGAAATAAAGCTATTCGTCTTAGGGAATAATTTATCTTCTATGCATACCCCAGATACTCCACGTTGTTCCAGCTTTCGAACCAGACGACGCATATTGTTGAAATTTCCATACCCAGTGTCACCATCCAAAAGAATTGGGATATTACAGGCGTCGACCATAAATTCGACCATATCGACCACCTGAGTCCAACTGGCTTCGTTGTTATCTCTAACGCCGTATTGAGCCGATAAGGCAAGGCCACTGGCCCATATTCCACGAAAGCCTGCTTCTTCTGCGATTCGTGCGCTTATTCCATTGTGTGCTTCTAAAATGAATTCGAGGTTGTCCGAGAGCAGGAGAGCTTTCAGCTTTGAGGTATTTGTTTTTTGTTGATTAAGTGACATTTATTTTAGGCAATATTTCATGTGAAGCTCGCTCAATATCCTCGGGGTAATCTATTTCTATCCAAGGGAGTCCGGTTATGTCCTCCACTCCTATATTATAGTCTGTATTTATCGCAAGTTCTCGCAGCGCTTCTTCATGCGGTTGAGATTCCATACCAGCTTCAATAAATGCAGCGATAATTTCTTTCAGTCTTGCCGCAGTACTTGCGCAAAATTTGAAGAAACCGACTGACTCTCCGATTCGGTCATATACCAGGCTAGGGTCTATTTTTTTTCTGAATTCCACAATTTTCTCATTCTCTATGCATATTTTTACGGGCTCATCTCCGTCTATGTAATGACGGTCAATTAAGAAGCAATCTTTAGAAGGGCTGTGGATTAGCCGAGATAATATCTCAGGATGATATAAGACATCAGCATCCATAACTAAAACATCACTGGTACTATCGCACAAAACATCTCGCATACTCCAAAGACTAACAATCGATCCCAAATTGTATAAAGGGTTGCGCTTATGAGATATATCCGTCAACCCTTTTTGCTGAAGCCTTTCGAGTACGGCGGGTGCCTCGTGTCCAAGGCAGAGATTGATATCAGTTACTCCTAGTTTCCTAAGTACCCGAATGTGTCTTTCAAGAAGAGACGTACCGTCAAATTCTAGGAGACACTTTGCAGTCGCATGCGCAGAGCTAATGCGATTCCCAACTCCTGCGGCCAGTATTATAGCCTTCACTGTGCCTTCTTAAGTAGGCGCGCCAGAGTGTTGCCAACGCCGAAATATGCGAATGCGTCTTTCAGCTGTCCGTAGAAATGTCCAAAGTTTGAAATACTCGTATCCGTAAGGTACTCAAGCGTCAATACGGTACGCTTATCTCCCGGTTTGGCCGGTGTAACTCGATGTCGAATATTATCGCCATTAAAAAAAACGAGAGAACCGGGTGAAATTTTCGTGCTATGCATTACAGTTTCCTTACAATCGTCTTTGCTGAACAGCTCGTATTCGAGCGCACAGCAAGATTCGTCTACGAGGCCTATCAGACAGGTATATCGAGAACCTCTATAGTATGATTTGTCGTAATGAAATCCAATATGGTCCCCCTCTCGGTCATAGGAATATAGAGCATAGGCATGAGGATCGTTCTCAGGACAGTATATGAGTGATTTACCGACTATAGAACTTAAGAAGTTCCTGAGTGATGCTGAAGTGTAGACAGAGCCGAATATTGGGGCATTCTGCGCTAAATCAAATCTCGAGATGCTCCCCCCTTTTTTGTGTTTAGGTATAAAACTCCTGTGAATGTATGGTTCGAGTTGAGGTAGAATCTCTTGCATAGAGCACAGAAGAGAGTGAGGTAAAAAATTGTCTATTTTCATAAACTCGTCGTTTGTTCGAAATTCAGTCTGTGAGCTGTTGGCTTGTATGCTACTCAATCGATTTAAAGGGTCGATTTCATCAGCCGATTTGTAACTAGCGACAGTCATATGACGTTAAACTACCTTTTATCCAGCGGCACTAATCTGTGGAAAGGACTTCCCCAGACAAAGAGAGCCTGTTTTTTATAGTGTAATTTGCTGAGCGTTCGCTAATTATGCCATAGTCCGACAATCCGTAACCACAGAATTGGCTAATAAAATGTCAAAAATTATTAAGTTTCTATTTTTATTATTAGGTATCGGGTTGCTGGTAACGGTTACTTACCAGACTGACTTGGCCCAATTAGTGCAGCACATTTCTACTATTGGGTTCTTTGGGGTTGCTTTAATTCTTATCGTTTATAGTCTGTACTTCGGGGCCGATGTTCTGAGCTGGCAAATCACTATGCCGAAGATCCCGCTGACAATCCTTTGGTTTGGTCGTCTCTATGTGGTCCGGATGATCGGTGAAGCCTATAATAACCTTACGCCGACTGCCTCTTTAGGAGGAGAACCTATTAAGGCGTGGTTGTTGAAATCGAATTGGGCGATCCCCATTAGAGATTCAGCATCCTCGCTGGTTATTGCGAAAACAGCAAGTATGTTCGCGTTATCTATTTTTGGTTCCGTGGGTGTCATCTTTCTTTTTCAAAGTTCTGCATTCGCTGGGGAGGAGAAAAATATTGCGCTAGGCGGATTGATTTTTATAATATTCTCCTCCATTGTTTTTTTTATGATGCAGTATTTTCGTTTCTCATCATATGTAGTGGGCAAAATTTCAAGCAATCGATTTGCTGGATTATTACAAAAAGCTTTTAGTACAGTAGAGGATATAGACAAAAGGTTTGATGTTTTCTATCGGGAGCATGGTTTGCGTTTCGGTGTCGCTTGCTTGGCAGCTATGGCTAACTGGTTAATTGGCATTGTTGAGGTTTTTGTGATCTTGCATCTTATTGGCTATCCGTTGTCCCTTGTGGATGTGTTTATTATAGAAAGCCTTGTCCAATTAGTCCGTACGATCACATTTTTCATACCGGCAGGGCTGGGTACTCAAGAAGGGACATTTTTTATTGTCGTAGGTGCCCTTACTGGGGTGTCGTCTGCAGGTTTGGCAGTGGCTCTCATCAGACGATTTAGAGAGCTGATTTGGTTAGCAGTAAGCTTTTTATTAGCGATATTTTACTCAGTCAGGCCGAGCACAATGCCAAAATTAGATCTTAAAGAGCTTTAGTTCTTTCGTTCAACCTATCATTTTCATTTTTCGGAACCACTCTAATGAATCATGAATGGCTATTTTTGCAGGGCGCGCACTATAGCCAAGTTCTTTAGAGGCTCGTGCCGATGAAAAGAACATTTTATGCGCAGCCATCCTTAACCCATCAATTGTGGCTTGCGGTTCCGCGCCATTAGTCAAGCCGGCCCAAAGCTCGGAGGCAAATGCAATGGGGTAGACAATCGCTCTAGGGATTCTTAGTCGAGGGGGGGGATGGTTACAGTATGTGGCAACGATGTCGAGGATCTCTTTTAGAGTTTGGTTTTCGCCGCCAAGAATATACCTTCGTCCAATTTGGCCTTTATCGTAAGCCAGCAAATGTCCTTTTGCTACATCATCTACATGAGCGACATTAAGTCCCGTATCAATGTATGCAGGCATGCGACGATTGGCGGCATCTCGTATGATTCTTCCTGTAGGAGTCGGTTTAGGATCACGTGGTCCGATCGGTGTAGATGGGTTCACAATGACAGCGGGCAGATTTTCCTCCACGACAAGACGATCAACAACTTTTTCAGCTAAAAATTTTGAACGTTTGTAGTGACCAATCATATCCTTAAGATTTGAAGGCGTGTCTTCGTAAGATGAAGTTCCATCATCCATTAAGCCGATAGTTGCGACACTGCTGGTATAAATGATCTTACTAACGCCTGCTCGCATTGCGGCACGCATAATGTTTTCTGTTCCTACTACGTTGTTAGCGTACAGTTCATCGTGATTTTTAACCCATAACCTATAGTCGGCTGCAACATGGTAGAGAGTGTCGCATCCTCGTAACGCGCGTTCTAGCGAGTCACCATCTTGGAGGTCCCCATTAACAACCGGAACATCTAAGTCAGAGATCGTTCGAGTATCACTCGACACCCGCTTGAGTATCTTTAAAGAGACCCCTTTACTTAAGAGCGCTCTCGCTACTGCATTTCCGAGGAAGCCAGTTGCACCAGTTACAAGAGTCGTCATTTTCCTTCAGCCATAATTTTTCTGTACTGGAAAACGACAAATAGAGCAGCTATAGGAGCGCCTAGACTGGCTAGATATAAAAAAGAATTTAAGCCCTCTAGCAGGGTCACGATCGGCATTAAATACAGAATATCTTCTGCTTCGAATCCACCCCAAAGAGGCTGGTGGATTCTCGACTTCCCATGCTTTTCTTCTATTAAGTAGCGTAAGTGAAAGATAAGCGCTACTGATACTCCTGAAATTATGCCCGCTTCCAAAGCGTAATTAGCTTCTGGAAAAAGAGCAACACCAACCCCTATTCCTACAAACATTGATACGGTGACTAAAGCATCTGATGCCAGATCGAAAACATGTCCAAACCGACTTTGTTTATTTGCAAGTCGAGCTAACTCTCCGTCCATATGGTCAATAAAGTTAGATGAAATGATCAGTAATGCAGCTGTATTAGGATAAGCTCCTTTGGCAAAGAGCCAAGCGCCTGCAAGCCCTACAATCAGTCTTAGTAGAGTGAAGTGATTAGGGTGGATCGTGTTAGAGTCTTTAAAAGGGTTTACCACCCAAGCCGCAGCTTTCGCATCCCAAGGTTTATGTCGCAATTTCGGTGCTCCTTTTTACATATCTGCGAAGTAGTAGTGGGAGACATCCTAGCGTACTAATTAAAGTTACTGAAAGGCCTAAGCTGAGCAAAAGACCCATGCTTCCTGTGCCCGCATGAGGTGAAATAGCCAAGTTCCCAAAGCTAGCCATGGTAGTTAGAGTGCTTAGAATAACTCCTCGTGCGGTACTGGTTTGCATGAAATTCATCGATAATCCGTCGTAGTTAATATAGCGATGAATAATATGAAGTGTGCTATCAACACCAATGCCCACGATCAATGGGAGAGCAATGATGTTGGCAAAATTAAATGGCAAACCGACTAAAACCATGATTGAAGTTGTTGCCACACAAGCTAAGAGCATAGGTATAAGAGCGATTACTACGTGAGACGTTCTCTTCAAAGATACCCACAGCACTCCGATGATAACGAGACAGGCCGTCGCAAATGCTTGAGCGAACGAGGTGAGTACTGAACGACTTGCTTCAAGGCTGACAATAGGAGTGCCAGTAGCACTATGGCCAGTAACTTTCCTTACCGCCGATATAAAGCCAGAGATTTTATCATTCGAATCTAATGATTCCTCAGGATTAATTTGTAGTCGGATAAGTCCTTCTTCCGATACCCATCGACTTTTAAGAGTGACAGGTAAATTCTCAAGGGTAACTTTGTTCGGAGACAGCCCGCCATTTATTTTTTTTATCAATGGAGAGAAGTGGCGCATAGTCAGTGTCTCTAAATCTTGTGCATATTTAAAGTTTTGGCTCTGATCGGCAGTACTTATTTGATTTAATATTTTTTGCAGCTGGGACTTGTAAAGAAGTAATGCTTTTGAAGGTTGGGAATGTTCGTTAATCGTTTCAATATTGCGAATTAAACTGATTCTGATAGGTTTAAGGTCAAGGTTTAGTGCGTCTATGTCTTTGGCAAGTTGAAATTCTCCTCCTATTACTAGCCCCAACTCATCGATGACAGCTAGTTTTGAGGCTTGCTTTTGCGGGATGAAAGAAGAGACCAAAGTAACGTCACCAACCTCTGAGACCTGAGATAGTTGTTTCGTTAGTTCTAGGGCATTCTTCATATCGTTTACAATAAAAGAAATCTCGTCTAATGGACTCTCTTTGTCTAAAGACATTTCATGTAAAGTTTTTACAGATTCAGCATTTTGGTTGTTTAAATGCAGTGGGTTGATATCGAAAGAGATATCTTTTGATATATATATGCCCGCAGATACAAAAACAACCAGTAGAGTAATAAAATATTTTGAGGATATTTCGATGTTCCTATGGTGAGAGGATTCTTTTCTGCCATTCAAGAGTCTTTTACTTTTCTGAGCCGGAAGTGCCGATAGGCAAGCAGGAAGCACAGTGAAGCTCATGAAAAAGCTTACAAGCATTCCTACGCCGGCTATCATTCCAAGCTCTCCTACCCCTTTGTAGTCCGTTGGGATGAATGCGAGAAAGCCTACTGCACTGGTTAGCGCACATAAACCGAGTGGCACGACTCCATGGCGAGCCGCACTAGCTATGGCCTCAAGTTTAGATCTAAATCGACTTTCTTCTTGAAATCGCAAGCAGTAGTGAATAGCAAAATCAGCGCCTAGGCCCACATACAGGATGGCGAAAGCTATCGAAATCATATTTAGTGTGCCTATAGCAACTGTCGCGAATGCAGCAGTTAAGGCTAGTCCTGTGAGCAATGTGAAAAGCGTTGCTAGCATTAAAGAAACGGATCTTAGGCCTATCAGAAGGACAACAATAATTAAGGTCAATGAGACTGCTGCGGCTTGCTTTGCGCCTGCTATGACACTTTGTAATTCCTCGTGGCCGAGTGCAGCAGGACCCGTGAGTCTTATGGTAATTTCTGGCCAAAGATCTGAATCGAAGATATTTATCATAGCACGGAGGTCAGACATGACCTTATCGGCAGGTAAAATCTGGCTGAAGTCCAATTCAGGCGTGAGAACGATTATGCGCCTGTGTATTTTTTCTGATGAACGTTCGTCTTCTAAGAAACTCTGCCAAGAAATAGGGATGGAGCTTTTTCCTGAGCGCTCTAATTCTTTGGCCAGTGTCATTATAAATCTCTCTGACTCTGGATCTTCCGTGTTTTTTGCCCGTTTATTTATCTCATCAGTGAGTGCGAGTAGCCCATTTAAACTCGGATCGGCAGCCAACCTCCCAAGCATTGCTTGAGCATTTGTGAGTCTTTTCGTTAATATTTCTACCTCTTGAAGAGAGAGGTATAGAAGCTTGTTTTCTCGAAAAAAAACACTGTTTTGAGGGTAAAAAATTTGTTGTGGACTAAAACCTAACTCAGAGAGCTGAGATATGAAGAGTTCGGCAGCTTCATCAGTTAAATCAGCCGTTGGTCCGTCAACAACTATCGCAATGGTGTCAGAGAAGAAAGGGAAAGCCTGCTTGAAGTCTGTTTGGGCGATTCTCCATGGTACCGTGGACGAAATCATATCTTCGGTGTTGGTGTTAATTTTTGCATTGGATATGGTCGCCCAAGTACATACACTAGCGGCGAGAAAAGCCATGGATAAAACCCAATATTTGTGTTTCACGCTGGACTGGGTAACAGCTGCCATGGCCTGTAATGCGAAATTTTTTAGAGACATCGTCGTAACAGAGTAGCTGCTTTTCTAAGGTGGCGAAGCGCTGAATAGTAATTTAAGCCTAGCCGTATTAGCGGAACAAGTTGTAGAGGGTGTTGTGTCAGTGCTTTAAGGAGTTGAAAAACATCAACCTTTCCATTGTCTTTAAATGAGCTAGTCGCAGCCACGGGGAGGTCACAATCGGAGCGGTCAACGATACACCGAACAGCAATAAAGTTTATTTGCGCATCACATGCTACTTTTGCAATCGCAGCGCTTTCCATATCAACACTTTCAGCGTGGAATTTTTCGCGCAGTTCTTGCTTTTCTATTGCTAACGGCACTGGTTTTTCAGTACTGTAGAGGAGCCCACCTACTTTTGGATCTAAAGATTTAAACGTTTCTACTAGCGACTTAAGATCATCGGAACCAAAGTTAAAGGATTCGCCTCGATCATTTATAACGGCACTGGTGACTATAAGATCCCCTACGGTAAGTTGCGGGTCTAATGCTCCAGCTACTCCCCAACTGATGAGACAGTCGCACCCTTGTTCCAGAAGATTTTTCGCCGACAACCTCGCATTTTTTTGTCCGGCAGACCCAGAGGCAAACAGCCAGCTGTTTTGTTCTGAATAGTCCGAATCGCTATTAAATGTTTTAGCCTCCGCAGGCATGGCGGTAATGACTCCAAAGCGCACGATTAATTCTGTTTCTTATGTATGGTTAAATCAGAAATACTGTCTAAAGGAGTCTTGATTTCTTTTTTCTTCAAGCCTAGGGCGCTTGTTTTAAACAGTAATTTGAGCGCGGTATTCGACATGGCGAAAAAGCTAGTGGCTAGAGCGGTGATTTTCACACTCCTGCGCGATATTTTCACTTCAGAGCCGTGGGTGAAATTGGGGTTTTTCTCGATTTTTTTTATAGTCAGCAGTGACATTCCAAGCGCCCATAGACAGAATCTCCTTATCCCTGTCTGGTTCCTAGGGAGCAACAGAGTAAAGCTGAGGGCATTACTCAGATGCCCGTATGCAGTCGCAAGCATATCAAGCATAAAGTTGCGGAAAGGTTCGCCGCCATTTTCTGGGACGAGTGTCTTAAAAGATACTCCATGTTTTTGAAACGTCGTGCGAGGGAGCCAACAAGCTCCCCGCTCTTGATCGATCCAAACGTCTTTTAGGATGTTGGTCATTTGCAGCGCCTGGCCAAACGAGATAGACAGTGGAAAGAGGAGTTCTTTCTTTGGCTCTAGCTCGGGGCAGTAGTCGCAAAATAGCTCGGTGAGCATTTCTCCAACGACGCCGGCGACATAATAGCAATACCGATCCATTTCATTTTGATCTGCTAGGCCGTCTAGCGTTTCTTTTCCCTGATAATACATCATGCCCTTAGTCATCGTCAGGACGCATCTAGTTATGGCTGATTTTTGCGTGGTGCGTAAATCGTGCGTTATTCGAAGTACTCTTCCCGAGGACTCTATAAGTTCTTTTTCCGCAATAGGGGTGCCTGTCGCTAGACTAGACGAGAGATCGTTTTCAAAATGTATATGATCCTCTGCTCCCTCAAGGATAGATATGAACCAATCTGAAAATCTTACTTTTTCATCTTTAGACATTTCCGGATCGTCTTCTATCGTATCTGCGATACGGCATAATAAGTAAGCATTTCCGACGGCTCGCCTAAGTACGCCAGGCAGTTGTGGGATCGTTAATGCAAAGGTGCGAGAGACACCGATAAGGATCTCTGTCTGAAATTGTTCATCTTCTAGAGTAGGTGCTGTATCCATTTTCTATTACTTTTTTTAAGTTGTTGCGTCAGGTTTTAGTTTGGCTGCTGTCGCGGCTCGACGGTAGTTAAAAGTTTACTGCGCCGCTATTCGTTTTCGACGTATAATAGACTTAAACTGCGTATTGACACGATTAGGTATATTAAAAGGTAATAATATCATGAGAGTGAAATCCAGACGTGGTGCTTGTAGATTTGTATGCTGCAGTGCAATATAATCACTGATACCTAATGCTTTTTTAGCAAAACGTTGCCTTCGGTATTCCTTTTCCACCCATAGAATTTAATTACGTTGTAATCATATGCCATTATTTGATGAAGTTGTCCCCGCGCTCCGAGAAGCATTAATTCAAAGAGAATATACCTACCTTACCCCAGTGCAGAACTCTGTTCTGGAACCAGAACTAAAAGATAGAGACCTTTTGGTCTCGGCACAAACAGGGTCCGGTAAGACCGTTGCTTTTGGACTCGCAATGGCCTCTACTTTGTTGGGGGAGAAAGAAAAGTTTGGCTCTAGCCCTTCGCCGGTCGCTTTAGTTGTAGCGCCCACTCGAGAACTGGCTTTGCAAGTAAAGGCTGAATTAATGTGGCTTTACAAAGGGACAGGCGCAGCCATCTCTTCCTGCGTGGGTGGTATGGACATGCGGACTGAAAGGATGGCTTTATCTAGAAGCATTCATATCGTAGTCGGCACCCCTGGAAGACTTAAAGATCACCTTGAACGGGGATCTCTTAAATTACAAAATATCAAAACCGTGGTTCTAGATGAAGCCGATGAGATGCTGGACATGGGCTTTCGTGAGGATCTGGAATTTATCCTCCAAACAATGCCTAAGAGCCGGCGTACTCTTATGTTTTCCGCTACTGTGCCAAAGCCTATTGTCACTTTGGCTAAGAATTATCAGAACAAAGCTGTACGAGTCAGTACTAAAGAGGAAGACAAACAACACGTTGATATTGACTATAAAGCCTACAATGTATCCGCAAAAAACCGTGAAGATGCTATTGCCAACGTTTTACGTTATTACGATGCGAAAAATGCGTTAATTTTTTGTGGGACGAGACGTGCGGTAAATGAGATGACCAGTAAATTTGGTAATAAGGGCTTCTCTGTTGTTGCATTGTCGGGAGAGCTGAGTCAAAAAGAACGCACTCATGCGCTTCAATCGTTACGCAGCGGTAGTGCGAAGGTTTGTGTTGCTACTGACGTGGCGGCACGTGGCTTGGATCTGCCGAACTTAGAGTTAGTCATTCATGCTGATATCCCCAAAAACAGTCAAAATCTATTGCATCGCAGCGGAAGGACCGGTCGAGCTGGTAGGAAGGGGACCACCGTGCTTATGGTCCCGGGCAATGCTCGTCGTAGAACTGAAATTCTTTTTAAGCATGCAAATGTCAACGCAACTTGGGGTGCGCCTCCATCGGTATCGGAGATTTTAAAACGCGACGACCAAAAGATAGTGGAAGCACCTGAATTTCTAGAACCTCTTGCGGAGAACGAGATTGAGTTAGTTAAACAGCTCGTTGAATGTCATGGAGAACAAAAAATCGCCGCCGCTTTTGTACGACTTTTTCGTGGTGGTCGACTAGCGTCTATGGCGCTAAAAGATGTTCCAAGCGCTGACTCATCCAATGATAGGGAAAAAAGGTCCGGATCGAATCACGCTTTCACACAAGGTGTTTGGTTTGCGCTTTCTGCCGGACGTAAGGACCACATCGAGGCACGTTGGTTGCTTCCTATGCTGTGTAAGGTAGGACGACTCCAGCACGGAGACGTGGGAAAAATTGTCATTAATGAAGAGGACACTCACGTTGAGTTCTCAAAGAAAGCCGCAGAGCTTTTTTTAAAAGCTATTTCTCCCGAATTATTGCTGGAACAAGATATCTCTGTTAAGAAATTGCCCGACAGCTTCAAACCCCGTGATAATCGCGAAAGACGCTCTCGAAGTAATAATTCTTCTGATAAGAAGGGATATAGCAGCAAGAGAAATAGAGGGGAAGCTTCTTCTGACTCAAAGAAAAAACGTGCCTCTGGTGATCACAAGGAACGAAAAAGAACTAAGCCGGCGAGTGGTGAAGGGGAAAAGATTGTTAAATTATCTTCCTATCAGTCTGCCCCGAACAAAAAATCGGAGCACAAACAGTCTGAGCCTAGAGGGAAAGCAACGAAACCTCTAAGAGGACGGGCTGAGAGTAAGACAACTTCAACTTTTGAGAAACGTAAGCGAAGCGTCAAGAAAAAATAAGCTTGTACTAGATGTTTTTTTCGATTGAGCCTTATGAGGTATATATCCGTATATACCTGTGAATAAAATTTATGAGGTCACTATGAAAACTCTGCGCTACTTTGCAATTACCCTTTTAATGTTTCCACTACAGTTACTCGCCGGAACCTGTGAGGTGACTCTAAATGGGTCAGACTCCATGAAGTACGATGTGAGTGAGATAAAAATGGATGCCTCATGTAGTGAGTTCAAACTTGTGTTGAACCATAGTGGAAAGCTCCCGGCAAATATTATGGGACACAATGTAGTCGTCGTTAAAGACAGTGATTTTCAAACCGTTATAGGGTCTATCAATATGGCTCACAGTGCCGAGGGCGGATATCTTCCGTCGGATGCTCCAGTGTTACTGAAAACTGGCTTGATTGGTGGTGGTGAGACAACTGAAGTCACTGTCAATGCTAGCGCATTCAAGACAGGTGAATCGTATACGTTCTTTTGTAGCTTCCCCGGTCATTATGCAATGATGAAGGGCGCGTTCTCCCTCAACTAGCTCTGCGTTTTAGAAGACATATCGTTACACGAGACGGCCTTAAATTTGTGCCTTAGGCAATATGGATTGTATTACCTCAGCCAAGAAGTTAGGCTCTGAGGGTTTATTCTATTGGACTCTATGTAGTGGGCGTAATATAGTGAAATGTGTTTTCGACCAGTCCGGTGTTTTGCGCAGTATAACTAGACATCGAGGGTGACAATATGAAACTTAAACTAGGATTAATTACTCTAATACTGTTATTTCTATGCCTCGCAAATGTGGGTGCTGAGACAGAGACTACCTGTACTAGAAATGCCGGGGGAGCCATAATAGCCGGAGTGGGTGGGGTAGTTGTGACTGATACGGATGGGAATACGGGATCCGCGTGCAAAGAGTTACCAGATAATTATAAAATAAATATTTTTCGTTTTGGGTTGTGCACAGCTGACCCTTATAACGCTACTAACGATCTGGAAAGCTGCTCCTTTTTGGTCAAGAGCGATACTGGTGTGCCGCATGAGATCGCATATCCTGTAAAAGCTGATATGGCTACCAATAGTCAAATAGAACTTGGTACTTATAGCCATATGGTCTTGGTGTTAGAAAATAAGCTAGGCGTCAAGCATACTGAGGAATATAGCACGACTCTTTACGGGGCGACGGGCTCTGGAATATCATGTTGGACTATTGATAGCACTACAGCTTATGCCGGACAGCGGACTGGGACGGTAGAGGCAAATCCCGAGAACCCTGCTATGGATTGCGGAGATACTCCAGCGCCCGCCTATACTTATGAGGTCTACGACTCTATGGGTGACGGTGGTGACGATGCTGTTTTTAGAGGGGAAGGTGAAGGTGGTTTTGAGATGCCAGCTGGTACCATGCGAGCCAAATTATTAAAAGCCGATCTGACACCTGCTACAAATTTTGAAAATGCTGAGCGGATGTTAGTCGGTATCGCATTAACGACCGCGAAGACCATTGATACGAGTACTGCTGGGTTTGAAGTACGTTTCAAGATGACCGATTCAGTGAGTGTTGATCTCGCTTATGTGGAAGATACCGACCGTATATACGCTATCAAGGTTGGTGCCGATCCATTTCAAATAGATCTCATCGTTAAGTAAAGCGTCTAAAAAGGCATTCATTCCTAGTTGGCGTTGATGAAACTAGAGACACTATTACCTTTAGGAAAAGTTGACCCGGGTCTGCGAGAACCAGCGGCCCCGTTTGACCTTCAGACTATCGGTCGAGAGTCTCTTAAAGCGGAAGAGCTTGGTTACGACAGTATTATGTTTGAGGAGACGAAGTTCGATCCTTACGTGGTGATGGCCTTGGCCGCGAACGCGACGAGAAACGTCGGTATCGGCACAGCGGTTGCGATCGCTTTTCCACGAAGTCCTGCGGTGACAGCCATGAGTGCTTGGACTTTACAAAGCCTCTCAGGCGGACGCTTCATACTAGGATTGGGGACGCAAGTTCGAGCTCATATCGAACGTCGCTATGGTTTAAAGTGGTCCCCTGCGGGACCTTGGATGCGCGAGTATGTCCTTGCCGTCAAAGAGATCTGGCGAGCATGGCAAAGTTCTGAACAACCTGATTTCAGTGGACAGCATTACAACATAAACCTCACAGTGCCTCTGTTCGATCCAGGTCCCATTGACACCCCTGATATTCCAATCCATTTGGCCGCAGTCAACTCATACATGTGTGAAGTTGCCGGCGAGGTTTCCGAGGGGTTGAGGCCACATCCTGTTTGTACTGCAGAATATATCAAAAATGTTATGTGGCCTGCCGTTCATCGTGGCGCAGGGAACTCGTCTCGCTCAATAAAAGATTTTTCCATGAGTATTAAACCTCTTATCGCGACCGCCCCTGATGAAGAAAGCCTTCAGGTCAAAATAAGAGATATACGAGCTCGAGTTGCGTTCTATGCTTCTACCCCTGCATATAGGGCAGCTTTTGAAGCGCATGGCCTAGAGAGCTTGGCAGATGAGCTTAAGCTGCTGTCTCGCGCCCAGCGATGGGAGGAAATGCCGTCACAAATCTCAGATGACGTTCTAAATCAATACGCATGCGTTGGTACCTACGATAATATTGTTGCTATTCTCAAAGATAGGTACGCCGATATTGTTACAAACGTTGAATTTAGTATTCCCGTCAATACTCCAGAAGATGGAGATATTTTGAGAGGAATGATTAGTGAGTTACGTTTGACTTAGTACAGGGCTAGTGGCGATGAGCCTCAGTTTTTCTGCTCGAGAGAGCTTTTTGATACTCGATTCTCGTTTTTGAGCCTCGCCACGATCAACAGCGGCTTCTGAATAGAGGTGTTTCAGAGGCCCGCGACCTTTGGTATATTTTGCCCCATGGCCATTACTATGAGCGGTAAGGCGCTTTGTTAGATTGTTGGTAATACCTGTATACAAGGAGCCGTCGCTACATTCTAATATATAAATGATCCAGGACATCTGAGCTTTGCGTTAGAAATCGCGCCTGAAAGAAAATTGTGCTAAGTCCTCCAGCGCTTCTTTGTATAGGCTTTGAGGTACGTCTTTAATCGAAGCAAGCGCTCTTTTGGCCTCTTCTTCTGCTAAATTCTTGGTATAAGAAATGGCGTTTGTAGCCTCTATAGCCTCAGTTATAACTGAAAGCTGATCTAAGCCTCCTGTTTTAATTGCTTCGCGAATAGTGTCGGCCTGTCCCGCCGTTCCATGCCACATAGCGTATAACAAAGGGAGAGTTGGCTTGCCTTCTGAAAGGTCGTCGCCAATATTTTTCCCCAGCTTCTCTGGAGACGAACTGTAATCAAGAGCATCATCAGCTAATTGGAATGCTGTGCCGAGATGCATTCCATATGCTTTCATGGCAGTGGTAGTTTTGTCATTTCCTCCAGAAAGAATAGCCCCTAAGCCCGATGCCGCCTCAAAAAGTTTTGCTGTTTTATTCCTAATTGTTTCTAAATATCTAAGTTCCGTAATATCTGGATCATGACAATTAACCAACTGCATTACTTCGCCTTCCGCGATGACATTGGTAGCGTCAGCCAAAACACCCAAGATTTTATTATTGTTTAAAGTCACCATCATTTGGAAGGCCCGCGAATATAGGAAATCCCCTACTAATACACTTGCTTCGGTTCCCCAGAGATCGTTTGCCGTTTGCCGCCCTCTTCGGAGCTTGCTGCTATCGACAACATCATCGTGCAGAAGTGTTGCCGTGTGAACGAGCTCTAAAATAGCGGCAATATCGATGTGCTGTTGCCCTTTATAGCCCAGTGATTTGGCGCTTAAAAGGGCAAGTAGAGGACGTATTCTTTTGCCCCCTCCCTGAATAATATATGCACCAAGATGGTTAATAAGCTGGATCTCAGACGTTAAATTAGCCATGAGCAGAGCGTCTACTTTATCCGCTTCTTCTGAAACAAGGGCTCTCATTTCTTCAATGTTTGTTTTGATAACTTCACTCTCTATAATTAAGCATTTTGAAATTTCTTAGGGGCTGTAGTTACGCCTTTGCCATGTCACTGGAAAGAAACCCATTGTATTATGCTAATTCTTCTTGTTTCCAGTTGTCTATTTACGTAGAATCGCCCTCCACGTAAAAGTATTTCGCTATAGATTTATATTAGCAGTGGTAAAAATTATGCATGCAGTTATAAAGACCGGAGGTAAACAGTACCGAGTTAGCCCTGGTGACAAGTTAAACGTAGAGACTTTATTGAGTGACGCTGGTAGCGATTTCCATTTCAATGAAGTGTTAATGATTTCGGATGGGAATGACATTTCTGTTGGTGCTCCGATGTTAGAGGGTGCGAGTGTGATCGCAAAAGTCATTGAGCATGGGCGCGGTGAAAAAATACGAATTGTGAAGTTTAAAAGACGTAAACATTACCGTCGGCAGATGGGACACCGTCAGAACTACACTAGAGTGGAAATAGTTAGCGTAGAGAGAGGCTAAGGATATGGCACATAAAAAAGCAGGTGGTAGTACTCGAAACGGAAGAGATTCCGAGTCCAAACGACTGGGTGTGAAAAAGTATGGTGGGGAAGCTGTTGTCGCAGGAAATATTTTAGTTCGGCAAAGAGGCACGCATTTTCACGCAGGAGTTAACGTAGGGATCGGGAGAGATCACACGTTGTTTGCTAAAAATGATGGTGAGGTTCTTTTCCAGAGGAAAGGACCGTTAAACAGACGTTTTGTGAGTGTAATAAACGGATAATTCAACTGTTTATTACAAGGCACAAAAAACCCCGTTTTAACGGGGTTTTTTGTATGTGTTTGATTTATTGAATATGTGTGAGTTAACGAGATGAAATTTGTAGATGAGGCGACTATCACTGTTGAGGCCGGGAAAGGTGGCGCCGGTTGCCTTAGCTTTAGAAGGGAAAAATATATTCCTGAAGGAGGGCCTGATGGCGGAGATGGAGGTGATGGAGGCTGTGTATATATTGAAGTCGACAGTCGTTTAAATACCTTAATCGATTTTAGATATAAGAGAATTTTCAAAGCTAAAAACGGTACTCCCGGTGCTGGACGAGAGCGAATTGGGAAAAGTGCTGATGATCTGATCATTAAAGTCCCGAAAGGTACATTGGTGTATGTGTCCGATACCGAAGAGCTCATCGGAGACTTAGTATCGGACAATTCGAAGTTGCTAGTTGCTCAAGGTGGATTTCATGGGTTGGGGAATACACGTTTTAAAAGCAGTGTGACTAGAGCCCCACGTCGGACGACTCCAGGCTCGCCAGGGGAGACTCGGGAATTACGACTGGAGTTGAAGCTTCTAGCTGATGTAGGTTTAGTCGGATTGCCGAACGCGGGTAAGTCTACCCTGATTAGTGCTGTTTCTGCGGCTCGACCTAAGGTAGCGGATTACCCATTTACGACACTAATCCCAAATTTAGGTGTTGTTAGTCTCAATACTCACCAAAGTTTTGTCATCGCGGATATTCCAGGGATAATTGAGGGGGCTGCTCAAGGAGCAGGCTTGGGGCTTCGCTTTCTTAAGCATTTAGAGCGTACACGGATTTTTTTGCATTTGATTGATGTGTCCAAGACCGACCCGGAAAGAGAACCACTAAAAGATTTCTCAACAATTGGCAATGAGCTCGAGCTTTATGGAAAGGGAGTCGCGGAGCAGATACGATGGGTTGTGCTCACTAAAATTGATTTAATCGCTCCGGGCGAGGTCGACGAAATTGAGAGTGGCTTGCGAGACACGGGCTGGATAGGGCCGATTTACAGAGTATCTGCAGCGACAAGAGAAGGTTGCGAGACATTGATGTATGCGATATATAACTGGCTTGTTGAGCAGGACAAAGTTTGAATCCGATGGAAGAAGTAGGAAGAATTCGGGAAAAGCTCGGAAAATCAAAACGATGGGTCGTGAAAATTGGTAGCGCACTTAGCACCAATGATGGTGTAGGCCTTAATGTAGCTGCGATTGACAAGTGGGCGGGACAGATAACAGAACTGATGGCTGAAGACCGGCAGATTGTCTTGGTGACTTCAGGCTCTATTGCTGAAGGAGCCGCTCGGTTGGGTTGGAGCGTGCGCCCTCATTCTCTGCCAGAGCTACAAGCTGCCGCTGCAGTTGGTCAAATGGGTTTAATTAGGGTTTGGGAACAAGCTTTTGAGAAACATAAGCGAATCGCGGCTCAAGTGCTGTTAACTCATGAAGACTTATCTGACAGGACCCGTTATCTGAACGCTAAAGGTACTTTGTCTACTCTTTTATCTTTGGGTGTAATCCCTGTGGTGAACGAGAATGATACGGTTGCGACTGAAGAAATTAGTCTGGGAGATAATGACACGCTGGCAGGTTTAGTCTGTAACTTAATAGAGGCTGATGTGTTAGTTATCTTGACTGATCAATCAGGGATTATGACAGCCGACCCTCGGCTACGTGACGACGTAGAGCGCGTGGAGCACTCTCTTGTTGATGACCCGACATTGAATGCTTTGGCTGGTGGAGGAGGCGAATGGGGGAGAGGAGGCATGAGAACAAAGCTGAAGGCTGCTCGATTAGCTGCTCGATCTGGAACATCAACGATTATTGCGGACGGTAGAGCAGAGATAACTTTACCGCATATTGGTCTAGGAGAGTCTACTGGGACCTTGCTCTTTTCAAGTCGAGAGAAAACTACCGCTCGAAAGCAATGGTTGGCGGGATCTCTAAAAGTACGTGGGCAAATAATCGTAGATACGGGAGCGAGTGCGGCCTTGGCTTCACAAGGGAAAAGCTTGCTCGCTGCAGGACTCGTAGGGGTCACAGGTGACTTTAACAGGGGAGACCTTGTAGAGCTAATCGACGAAATAGGACAAGTTATAGGTAAAGGACTGACTAATTACTCTTCCGATGATTGCAATCGAATCCGAGGACTGTCTTCTAGAGACATTGAGAGTGCTTTAGGTTTCGTCCATGAGGAAGAAGTGGTGAATCGAGATAATTTATTAGTCGAGCCCACTATCAGTAAAGTCTAGCTTAAAGCTTTCGCTATTTTCGTCTTTGTAGTTCAAGACATTTTTTGAATTCTAGCACTAAGCCTAGATTTGTATCTTGCAGCCTTGTTAGCATGAATAATCTTGTTGCCAGACATCTTGTCCAATACAGGCGCCGCTAAAGCATACGCTTCGGCCGCTAAAGACTTGTCTCCTGCATCAATTGCTTTGAGAACGTTCTTAAGTCGTGTGCGCAGGAACGACCGACGGCTTGCGTTATGTTGACGTCTTTTTTCTGACTGACGTGCGCGTTTTTTTGCTTGGGCTGAGTTCGCCAATTGGTTAATCTCCAAAATCACTGTTAGAAGCCGCGAAACTATGCTGTTTTACGACGTAATTGTCAATGGGAAAGAGACGTGGGATTGAAAAAATACAATGTATAATGCTGTAATTAGTATAAATCGCTGTTTATACAAAGGAAAATTGCTTGTCTATTAGGTTGTTACGCTCTGTCGCAATAATTGGTCAAATGACATTTATATCTAGAGTGCTGGGTTATATTCGTGATGTTTTGATTGCCATATTTTTTGGGGCAGGCTTAACTACGGATGCATTTTTCATTGCATTTAAAATTCCTAATTTCTTTAGGCGAATTTTTGCCGAAGGGGCTTTTTCTCAGGCGTTTATTCCCGTGCTATCGGAAACGCGTGCTAAAAATAGTGAAGCCGCAGTCGGTGAATTAATCGCAGCAATCAGTGGGATATTGATTCTTTTTGTATGGTGTGTAGTTGCGGTTGGTGTCATAGCCGCGCCTATTTTTGTCATGGTTTTTGCGCCGGGCTTTGTTGGTTCACCAGATAAATATGGTTTGACGGTTGATCTGCTGCGCATTACCTTCCCATATCTCGGCTTTGTATCAATATCGGCGTTGGCATGGGGGATACTGAATACCTATGGTCGATTTGCTGTTCCTTCGTTTAGCCCGATACTGTTAAATTTGTCGATGATCGGCTCTATTCTGTACTTATCTCCCCAATTTAATACCCCGATTTTAGCACTTGCTATTGGCGTTGTTTCTGGAGGTGTTTTTCAATTTCTGCTGTCTTCTCTCGGAGTTAAAAGACTGGGGTTCTCTTTGTGGCCATGCTTTAATTTTCGCCACTCAGGCGTAAAGAAGGTTTTAAAATTGATTGGTCCTGCCGCATTTGGTGCTTCCATTGTGCAGATTAATCTGATGTTAGACATGACACTTGCATCATTTCTGAACTCGGGAAGTATTTCTTGGCTCTATATGTCAAACCGCATAGTTGAATTCCCCTTAGGTGTTTTTGGAGTCGCTTTGGCAACTGTGGTGCTTCCGAATTTAGCAAGAAAGTATGCGCAAAATGATCACGAAGGCTATTCGCTCATGATTGACTGGGCTCTCCGGTGGGTTGTTTTTATTGGAGCTCCCGCTGCTTTAGCATTAGCTCTTATTGCAGGTCCGGTCATAGGGACGCTCTTTGGTTATGGTGAGATGGACCAGCAAGACATCTCAATGTGCGCTGCTAGCTTATCGGCATACTCCTTCGGGTTGTTAGGCTTTATGGCGATAAAAATTTGCGGGCCAGGATATTATGCAAGACAAGACATGCGAACTCCGGTAAAAATAGGACTGGTAGCTATTGGCGTTAATTTAGTATTTAACTTAATGTTAATTATACCTTTCGGCCATGTGGGTCTTGCCCTAGCCACAGCACTCGCAGCTAATGTAAACGCTTATCTTTTATGGCGAGGTTTATTCAAGACTAAAATCTACATCCCATCTAGAGGGTGGCTTGGATTTTCTCTGCGAATTCTAGTCTCTATTACCGCTATGGCCGTTGCTTTGTTCTTTGCTATGTCGTCCTTAGAAGACTGGAGCTCTTGGGCTATTTTTAAAAGAATTTATGAGTTGTTGTTTTTGATAACATTAGGCACCGTCGTCTATTGTGGCGTGTTATGGTGTTCTGGCTTCAGGAAAGCCGATCTTCAGATGGAAAAAGATATATAATAGTGTTGTATTGATATGAAAATTATTCGCGGATTATATAACCTAACATCACAACATTTTGGCTGTGTGGCGACCATTGGCAATTTTGATGGTGTGCATTTAGGCCATGTTGAAATTTTAAAGCGGCTAGTTAATAAATCCGCCCACTATAAAGTCCCAAGTGTTGTGATCCTCTTTGAGCCACAGCCTGCCGAGTTTTTTCGTTATGGTCGGATACCAGCCAGACTGTCTCGTCTCAGCGAAAAAGCTCAGTTAATTTTTGCATGCGGTGTTGATAAAGTCCTAGTACTTCGTTTTTCCCGTGACCTGGCGAGTTATTCTCCGCAGCAATTTGTTGAAGAGATCTTAGTGAAAAGAATGGGTATAAAGGCATTAATCATTGGAGATGATTTCCGATTTGGGACTGCCCGAGGAGGCGATTTTAGTTTGCTAACCAGTCTTGCTACCAAACATCAATTTTCTCTCGACCAAACTCCTCCTTTTCTATTTATAGGAAAGCGCATTTCTAGCACCTATGTCCGTTACCTTCTTAAACATGGACACATGCGCGAAGCCGAAAGAATGCTAGGACACCCTTATTGTATAGAAGGTCATGTTGTTCATGGCCACAAGCAGGGGAGAGAGTGGGGATTTCCAACGGCCAATCTGAATTTATACCGATTAACGTGTCCTATCTCAGGTATTTTTTCTGCTCTAGTTCATGGGCTTGGGCCTAAGCCTTTGATGGGCGTGGCGTATGCCGGTTCAAGACCAATTCTTGATGATCCAAAATATGTTTTAGAGGTCCACATTTTTGACTTTGATGAAGATTGCTATGGTAAGAAAATAAGCGTGCAGTTTTGCGATAGGATTAGAGACGATATGGAGTTTCATTCTTTCTCTGCCATGGCTGAACAGATAAAAAAAGATTCTGCTGCTGCTAGATCGAAGTTGACCTTTGACTATCCCTAAGCAAACACTATTAAAGTGGGTGGTTCTACTTTTTGTGATTATTACCTTAGACCAAGTGACTAAGTCTATTGCAACATTTTATTTGGGGTATGGTGCTCCAGTTCCCATATTTCCGGGCCTAAATTTTACGCTTTTACATAACACTGGAGCGGCTTTTAGCTTTTTGCATGAACAAAATGGCTGGCAGCGCTGGTTTTTATCGATAGTGACTTTACTGATTAGCATAGGACTAGCTATTTGGTTCTATTCATTGCGAGGGTCTCAAATCTGGATGCGCTGCGCTATTTGTTTTGTTTTGGCAGGGGCAATAGGGAACCTGTTCGATAGATTAGTATTTGGTTATGTCATTGATTTTATACAACTATACTGGAAGAATTGGTACTGGCCAGCATTTAATATAGCTGATATGAGTATCTGTGTTGGCGCTGTTATGGTGGTTTTTGGTAATTCTGAGGATAAAAATGTCGCTTGATCTATTTATTAGCTTTGAGCATCACGTTCAGAATGGGGGTATAATTATCCAGTCATAATTAAATGAGTGGATAACTAGGAAAAATGCAGATTCATCTTGCAAATCCGCGCGGATTTTGCGCTGGAGTAGATAGGGCTATTGGAATTGTTGAAAGAGCAATTGAACTCTTTGGTGCGCCAGTCTATGTCCGGCATGAGGTGGTACATAATAAGTATGTAGTCGATGGTTTGCGAGATAAAGGCGCGGTATTTGTTGATGAGTTAGATGAAGTTCCTGATGATGCGACTGTGATTTTTAGTGCTCATGGTGTTGCCAAGTTAGTAAGAGAAGAGGCTGCGAGAAGGAAATTACGTGTTTTCGATGCTATCTGCCCTCTTGTAACTAAGGTTCACATGGAAGTTGGATTTTACCAAAATTTAGACCAAGAGTGTATTTTAATAGGACATGCCGGACATCCTGAGGTTGAGGGAACGCTTGGCCAATATGTAAAGAAAGCGGACGGACGAGGCGGCATGTATTTGGTCGAGTCGGTATCTGACGTTGAAACGCTAGAAGTTAAAAACCCTGATTTTTTGGCATTCGTCACTCAAACAACCTTGTCCATGGACGATACCGCTGAGGTTATAAATGCGCTGAGGAAAAGATTTCCGGCGATTTCTGGGCCAAAGAAGGAAGACATTTGCTATGCGACCCAGAATCGACAAGATGGAGTCAAACGTATGGTCAGTTATTGTGATTTAATCTTAGTGGTCGGCTCACAATCGAGTTCTAATTCCATGAGATTAAAAGAGATTGCTGAAAAGCAAGGTATTTCCGCTTTTCTCATTGATAGTGCGGAAGAAATCCTTCCACAATGGCTGGAAGGGAAAAAAAGTGTCGGAGTTACAGCCGGAGCCTCTGCACCAGAGATTCTTGTAGAGCAGGTTGTCCAAACTCTGAGAGATAGGGGAGGCTTTGATGTTCAAGAGGTGCCAGGTATAAAAGAGCATGTAGTTTTTAGCCTGCCACGTGAACTTATAAAAGCAGGAGAAATAAAGCGGGAAACGTCGGTATAATTGCTCTATATGACCGTTCGAATCTAGATTCAGACCGTATAAGCTAGGGTGCCAGTCTAGACAGAGTCTAAATTGACGCTATACTGATTATCCTATGAATATAAAAAAAATAATAACACCTCCTGTTCGTCGAGAAGATGTCCCTGCAGCGCTAGCGTCGATGGGTATAGCTGTGACTGCTCAGCGTATCGAAATCGGTGCGATTCTTCTCGAGTCGATGCAGCATCTTTCCGCTGAACAGGTTCAGGCGCGACTAGAGGCTGATGGGGCCTCGGCCTCCAAGGCTACGGTGTATAACACGCTGGGCCTCTTTGCAAGAAAAGGCTTAGTGCGAGAGCTGGTTATAGATGGTGCAAGAGCATTTTACGACTCTAATCCATCGGATCATTTTCATTTCTACAATGTGGATGACGGGACGCTTTTTGATTTTCCCTCTTCACCCGTTACCCTGAGCAATTTACCGACACCTCCTGAAGGGACGAAGTTAGATAAAGTCGATGTGGTTGTTCGTGTGACGACTAAGTAGGAAAGTCTTTCGTTTCTTCTCTTAAATCGGGCAGATCAAACTCGTGTTCAGTCAAATAATATGTGTGCTGAGTAAAGTTATAATTGGAGATTAAACTGATGAATATGGTAGGTGTATTTGTTTTTAGTTGTATTCTAGGCGCGAGTTATTCTTCCACAATTTTTGGAGGCATCATTAGATGAGCAAATTGCTAGGATGCATGAGCTACAAGTCAAACAAGGTAGCTCTAATCAAAACGTCAAATCTAGAGCAGAAAAAAACAAGGTACCCGAGTTCAAACAAAGGCTACTCGAGGCAGAGCGTATCTTAAATAGAGAAGATCGTGCTAAGGACAGACAAGAGTCTTACGAAAAGGAGTTGATGGATCTAGATTTAGAGGCGCGACGGTTGAAGGCCAAGGTTGCAAAGGCTTTAGTTGATGAAACAGACTTTACATATAGTAGAGAGAAAAAGAGGATCGATATCGAACTACGCAAGCTCGACCTTGAGCGGAAACAGAAAAGAGTATCTCAAGAAGGGAATTTCATTTTGCTTGAGTTAGACGCTAAGGCTGCGCTAATTAAGTCAGAAGAGGCGACGGCCGAATCCACCCGAAATATATCAGTTGGTATCCAGACCGGTCTTGAAGGTGTTGGTGAAGCTGCGAAGCGTGGCGATCTGTTCGATTAGTCGAAGTAGAATCACAACAGTCAGCTAAATTAGATTGACATTTTCGGACCCCGTCTAAAGTTTTTTGAGGATTGCATAATTTCTAGGTGCGCAGATTAGCGCATTTCTCTCTCCATTAGCCCCTATAAAAACATAGAATTGATATACTTGCGCTTTCGCAGTTAGAAAGAAGAGGACTGCTATGATGGATCAATTATCATTTCTTGAATGCCGTTGTGGTGCATGTCGTTTAACGCTATGTGGTTCAATAATGCGTTATCGGCTTGATTGTTAAAGGCTGTGTAACTTAGCTATTTCATCGATTAGTTGTTTATGAAATTGGTTTACTCTTTCATTTGGTTGTTGTGCGATCATAAGTTCGAGGCTTGGATCGGAGACTTCTGTTGTTTCATCTGATAAATTTTCTACTACTGCCTGGACACAAAATTGATTCAGAACCCGTGACTGGTTTTCTCAAAGCTGTAACCGAGCCTCTAGCTAAAGTTTACCAGCATACCGACTATGTTACTTTCGAGGGACTAAGCGAGCAGGTTGAAATTCAGATAGATAATGCTTATTTTGATGAGAGTCGCACAGGATAGATTTGAGCGCAGAGTTAAAAGAGGTTGAACGAATTTTTTTCCAGCCTAAATGAGGTGCTAATTTATGAATGAAATTCGAAAAGCAAAGCTGTCAGATCTTGAAGATGTCATCCGATTATTAGAGAGCTTTCCAGCAGACATCGAACTGCCTGATGTAGATTGGCAGGATGCACGCCGGGCATTCCCTGAACTAGTGGAAGGGAGAAGAGGATTAATTTTTCTTTCATTGGAAGATGGTGAGTTAGCCGCTCTTCTAGCACTTTCATTTTCTTATGTGCTACGTTTTGGAGGCGAGTATGCCTTGATAGAGGATTTAATTGTTGACGAGCGGTATCGAGGAAGAGGGCTCGCGAGTCCATTGTTACAGGCTGGATTTGAAGCAGCGCGTCAGCGCGGGTGCAAAGAAATACAGGTCAATGGCGCCTCAGAAGAAGGTCTCCCAGTTTATATGAAAAATGGTGCTCACTTGGCGGGTAAGCACTTAAAGTGCTTTCTTTAAATTTTTCTGACAGAGGCCTCTCTTGAGAGCCCTGCGCAATCTGTAACTTTCCCATAGGGTGCTGTAAATAAGACATACTAGTCATCCTGAGTCATAGCGAAAAAATCTATAATCTGATTGTTGTGAGCTGTATATTGAATTTCGATAGGCTGGCAGCAGACTTCGCAATCTTCAATATATTTCTGTTCGCCTATAGTGCAGTCGAGTAGTGCTGATATGGACTCACCACAGTAGCAACAGTAAAAAAAATATTCAGTTATCATTCGCGAGACCAGCTTAATATGAGAACGAAATCAGGGTCCAAGCTTTATTCGAAGTATCTAGCCTGGATAAGGGCAGCGAAGCGCCAAGAGTAAATAGAGATTGCTCTCGGCACTTCGCGTTATGGTTAAGTGTAATGCGGTAGTATTTCTTCGCCAATTTTTCTAATATTGCGCTTTACTTCCTCCAGTGGAAGTAGCCCTTGGTCGCCTTGCCAAACAAACCATTCGGGGTTTCCTGCTTCAACTAGTGCATCCATTTGTTTTCGTATGTCGTAATTACTACCTGCTAGAGCCCATCCAGCATCGATCATGCGGTCAGTGGTGCATTCACTTACGGGGAGTGGTTTATCTCCATACTTTTCGTTATCTTTTTCGTTACGGAATCCTTCGGTGAATCCAAAATGGTGAAAGAAATTTTTGAAGGGATAAAGAATCCCATTTTCCATTGCCTTCTTTGCCTGTTGCTTATCATTGGCGCCATAGATGGTTCGTAACACGCCCATAGATTCTCCCAGCTCAAGCTCTCGTCCCACCGTCGCTGCTTCAGCTTTATGTGCCTCAGCAAAGTGTCTAACTTGTACCGGATCAGCTGTAAATAGGGTCGGAATAATAGTTTCTCTGGCACACCAACGAACCGTCTCTTCGCTCATAGAGAATGCTTGAAATAGGGTAGGATGAGGCTTTTGGAACGGCTTAGGAACTACATCGATGGCTTGAATCATTCCTTGATCATCGAGTTCTCCAGGAGAACCTGCTAAACGAGTCCACTCATTAGCGGCCCAAGGTGTGCCTGTTTCATAAGGGAAAGGATACTGATAATGTTTCCCGTTAAAGCGAAAAGGCTCGTCTTTCCAAGCTAATTTTAGGATTTGAAAAACTTCTTCAAAAACTTCACGATTGAGCGCATCTAATTCTCCTTGATTTGTCACCGTGGCGCTTACATGAACTTTCTGCGCCATTTGGTTTAACCACCTAGATTGGTAACCTCTAGCAAATCCGACATGTGTCCGTCCCTTGGTTAGTTGGTCCAGCCATGCTATTTCAAGAGCGAGTCTAAGCGGATTCCAACCGGGTAAAACGTAACCGATTGGTCCCACTTTGAGAGTGGATGTGTTATGGATGACATGCTGCGTTAGGACAGGAAGGCTTCCCATTTCTAATCCTTCACTATGAAGGTGGTGTTCAGGGAAAGCGACACCTGTAAAACCTAGATCTTCCAACATTCTAGAAATTTCTGTGACCTCCGCGATCATTTTTTGCCAGCGGTCCGTCTGGTAGGCTATCGGTCTTAAGGCTATTCTCTCTTCGTGAGTGGCCGGGAGTGCTGGCAGGAAAAAGTACATAAATTTCACTAGATTCTCCTCTTTAAATATAGAAGGCTAATATTATTAGTCAGCTGGTTGGTAGGGGACTGCCCCATCGGCGGCTTGCCAAATTTTATAGCCAGCAGGTTCGGATTGTTCCTCATATATGTGCCCCACAAGACCTGCGCAGCGGGCAATGATGTTAAATCCGCGTGCAATTTCAGGGGGGATATCTGCTTCCAGAAGGGCCGCTCCGATGGCAGCATTGACATTGATTACTATGTTTTTCCCGCTTACTTCTTTGATGGCATCTCCCAATAAGTACATAGCATCTAAATATTCTCCGTCGGCTCCGGCATTACGGATCACCTCGTCCAATCGCTTCACCCTGGGATCTCCGTTAATGTGAATAGGATGACCATAGCCAGGCAGAAATTGTTTTGACTCATGGTGCTCTTTAGCTATTCTCATTGCTTCATCTTTTCGCGCTGGCATTGGCAGAGCTACAATTCTTTTGAGTAAGGCTGCAGCTTGGTCCGCAGCCCCTACAAATCGAGTGCCGGCACCGAGGAGTCCGGCAGCGACGGCGCCTTGTAGCGACTCTGGTGCTCCTAAATAAGTAACACGGCTGGCTATCGCGGACGGGGTCATTCCATGTTCCATAATACAAACAAGTACAGTATCGACTACCACTTTTTGGAGAGTAGAAGGTTCTTTCCCAAGAAAGTGGAACACAATAAAGTCAGTGAAATTCATGTGCCCCATTAGTTCATTACATAGGTCTTTTCCACGAATCGTTATTGAGTCGACATTACTAGTGCAAAGGTGCGTAACGGGATTATCTTTTTTATACATAGTTTTCTCTCTCTAGCATTTGAAGATGTAAGTAACTTTTAGCATCTATTTTTATGATCTATTTAATGTGTAGGTCCAATTTCTTGCCTCAGCGTCATTTGATACTGGTATAACTCTGGTGGATGGACTGATCGAGCAACTTCGATTAACCGCCCTTTCTGGCTATAGAACCTTCTTTCTAGGCTCATGACCGAATCACCAGGGTTTAATCCAAGAGAGAGCGATTCTTCCTTAGTTGCCTTTGCCACAGAAAAAAGCTGTTCTATCTTTGCTATTTGGTAGTTAGGAAGCTCTCCTAGTAGTGAAAATAATGGGCGTTTGCTGCCAGGAAGAGCCAATACCGCTTCTTGAAAAATTTGTGGGACGTAGATTGACGAAGCGGCAAAGACTTTGTGATCAGGCTTCCGCTTTCTAATCGTCTTTATTTCCCACCATAAAGAACCAGAGGAGCATCCAAGCCAAGTGGCTAACCGACCAGTGATTTTTTTCTTCCTTATATCCAGCAATTCTCTAGAGGATTCTGCCGCATATTGAAGAAGCTCTTCTAATGTTTGGTAGGTGGACTGGTAGCGAGCATGAGAAGGAATGCTTTGAACTACTGTGCCTTTCCCTTGGTGCCCTATTACGAGGCCTCGCTCGTATAGAGTCCTGAGTGCCACCCGTATTGTGTGTCGACTACAGTCAAACTGTGCAGAGAGTTTGCTTTCGGCGGGAAGTAAGTCTCCTATTTTATAGCGGCCAGAGACGATTTCCTTTACGATGGTATTAGCCACGAAGCTATGTTTTGGAAGACATGGTGTGCCGGACACCGCTTGAGATATCTGTTTCAGGTTCATTTTTTTTGACTTGCAACATGTGCGTACAAGTTCCTCCTGGCTCCATTATATGTAATCTATCGCTCTAGGTTACAAGCACTTTTTAACTGCCAATTTAAATTAGAGTACGTCAGCCTGTAATTTTCCTAGCTAGTATACCAATAGTTACTGGTAACGATTTTAGGCTAAAGGACTATCAATTTTTAGTGCTGAACCCTATAATGCCACGCTTGTTTTGACCCTTAGCGCTCGATTTATTCAAGAATTATGATTTTTCATTTATGCCGGTCGGACACTGCAGTGCAATCAAGCCTCCCAGTAATTTTAAGAACTCTCTCACGTAAGGAAATTTATGCCTTTTACTAAGTTGGGCTTAGCCCCCGAACTACTTCGTGCGATTGAAGCGGAAGGCTATACGAAGCCTACACCTATACAAACAGGTGCTATCCCCGTTGTTTTAGCAAAGAAAGACCTTTTGGCAGGCGCTCAAACTGGTACTGGGAAAACAGCTGCATTTGCTTTGCCCGTACTGCACATTTTAAGTCGGAAAGCTAAGCAAGCAGGACATTCTGTTAGAGTGCCCAGTGCGCTTGTTCTTACGCCCACTAGAGAGTTGGCAGCTCAAGTTTGCGATAGCTTTGTTTCTTATGGGAAGCACCTTTCTTTGAATAGTGTGCCGATTTTTGGCGGAGTTAGCATTAATCCTCAGATCAAACAATTTCGTAAAGGCGTTGACATCGTTGTTGCGACTCCTGGACGTTTACTGGACCACCTGAACCAAGGAACAGTGAACCTACAGCATATTGAAATACTAATATTAGATGAAGCTGACAGAATGTTAGATATGGGTTTTATCCGTGATATTCGGAAAATCATGTCACGGTTACCGAAAAAACGACAGAATCTGCTGTTTTCCGCAACCTACACTGAGGATGTAAGGAAGCTAGCGGATGATATTTTGAACAAACCGTCGATTGTTGAGGTTGCTCGCCGGAACACCGCTGCTGAGAGTGTGACGCAAAAGGTTTACTACTGTGACAAGACAGCAAAAAAAGAGCTGCTCGCCGACTTAATAGAAGAGGGAGATTGGTACCAAGTTCTAGTATTCGCTAGAACTAAGCATGGCTCAGATAGATTAGCCAAACAGCTCAGAGGGTTTGGTATCGAAGCTGATGCGATTCACGGTAATAAGTCCCAAGGAGCGAGAACAAGGACACTGGGCGCATTTAAGAGCGGAGATTTGCGAGTTCTGGTTGCAACCGATATCGCGGCTAGAGGGATCGATATTGAAAACCTACCATATGTTCTTAATTACGAGTTACCAAATGTTGCAGAAGATTATGTTCACCGTATTGGAAGAACAGGGCGCGCGGGAGAGGAAGGTGTTGCCATTTCGTTAGTCGCACCTGAAGAACGTAAGTTTCTTAAAGGGATAGAGAAATTATTGCAAAAGTCTTTAGAAGTGCAACAAACTCCGGCACACTACAATAGAGAACCGGCAATTCCGGAGAAGAAAAAACAATCAACTTCCCGATCCGGACGAAACCACTATAAAGGTTCAGAGAACGGGGGAAAGAAACGCACTGGTAATACTGGAGCGCCGTCGAAAAACGGATATCGCGGTGGGCCTAGGAAATCTGGAAACCGCTAAGAAAAACTCGGCGTGTAGTCAGAAAGCGGGGATGACCAGCTCGAGATGCACTGAGGTACTTAAGTATGATTTTGACAATGATGAAAGCGAAGATTCATCGAGTTCCTGTAACAGAGTGTGACCTGAATTATAATGGGTCGATATCGATTGATGCTGACTGGTTAGTGCAGACCGACATTCTCCCTAATGAGCAGGTAGATGTGTTAAATATTAATACAGGTTCACGATTCACTACTTATGTTATTGAGTCAACGGCGGGATCGAAAACTATTGGTATTAATGGTGCTGCGGCAAGATTAGCTCAACCAGGAGACCTCGTCATCATCATAGCTTATGTACAGATGAGTGACGAAATCGCTCGGAAGCACCAACCGAGAATTATTTCTCCAGTCTAGCGCTGTTTATATAATAAGAGAGCCTATTGCTACCTGTGTAAGCACAATAGCTGTTAACCCGGTTACACCTATAGTTAGAGTTACTAAGGAACTGACGATCTCTGCTTTCTCGCAAGTAGTGGAAGAAGTCTCTGAGGCTGTTTCTTTATTGGTCATCATATTTTACTCCATTTAGTTTTTTAGTAGGATTTTATTGTTTGTATTCCTTGTGCGGCAATGCAGTATTAGGTGCATTTTAGGACTCTTTTACGATAGATTTTGCCCTAGAGCTAGTAGAGTCGTCATTAACATAAAGTACTCTTTTCTTTGTCTGTTGAGACCAGATTGTTTGGTTAGTGCGAGGCAGATCAATATTTTGTGCTATCGAGATAAAGCAGCACGATAAGGTTATGATAAGCATATATTTTGTTGATTTTTCATGGCATTCTTTCACCAAGTTGTCTTCTTCAATTTTAGCTGAGGCCCAGCCTGGAATAGTGCCTGAATTGATGTTTTCTTTATTTATTTTTTCTCTCTCAATCATTTTTCTAGTCTGTTTTTTTCATGTGAAGCAGACTATATTGCACCGCAATATTTTTGGGTAGTCCTGCAATCTGAAAAACACTTGTGAAAAAAATTCATTGGTACTTCATGTTTTGAAGTATATTGAATTAATCGGTGGATTATGTAGGAGAGGTAGTCAATGAAAGTGAACCAAGATGTGTTTGATGTGATGAGTACCATGCGAGCTATGCGAGGACTCAAGCCCGACAAGGTTCCTGAGGATGTCATAAGAAAAATTCTTGAAGCTGGGACTTGGGCACCAAATGGACAAAACCTGCAGCCATATAGGTTTATTGTCGTCAGTGA
>CALKCL010000032.1 GCA_938082545.1 uncultured Gammaproteobacteria bacterium | reverse complement strand
AGAATGGTCTTCTTAATGCCGAGCTAGTCGGTCTCATCAACCAAGGACACGGTGCTTCAGAAAATGAAAACTGGGAACAGGCTGAATTTTTTTATAAACAGGCAGCTAAGAGAGATTCTGGCCTAGTCGAGATAGCTATCTTGTCAACTAACGCAAAAAAGAGATGGGCTCTCGATAAGGAACTCGAACGATTTTTATCATTCCCCCTCGGCATTAGTATCTCAAATGGGTACACGAATGCGACAGTCATTTTGGAGCGCTCGGAAGATATTATGGTCAAAGGAAAGCGCTTGTCGGGTCAAATCGCCCGCTTAAAAAGAGAAATTGAACTTGCTCAAATACCCGTCGAGGTTATTATCAAATCAGACAATGTAGCATCTGTAACAATTTACCCGCATATTGCCCTCGGGAAATTCAAACGGACTGAGCTCGGCTTGCTACCTGGAGAGCACCTAATAGAAGTCCAGTGTGATGAATATAATGACTTCAAAAAACAAGCTATTGTCTCCCATAAACTCGCTCGTAAAGAGCAAGAAATAAGAGTGGAATGTGTTAAAAAAGCGGCAAAATAAAGCTGGTTGGTCAAAAAATTGAAACAAAACATACAAGCATCTGATTTTAAACCTGGCAATAAAAAGCCGGTATTATCAGTATCACTTAATAAAAATCATATAAAGTTGGGCTGCTTCTTTCTGATCACACTTTGGGCAGCCTGGTTCGTGCTAACAGCGAAATCTGTAGGTATTTTGGTAAGCCCTTCTCATGCAACGATTGAACTCCATGGTTGGCCAACTCTAGAAATTGGGGGCTCCTGGCTCGCGCGTCCTGGTCTGCATCAGTTAGAGATAAGTGCCCGAGGTTATCAACCATACGAGCGAGAACTCAATGTTAGCGAAGCCATCAGCCAAAAACATAAGATCGCTCTTACTCCATTGCCTGGACAACTGAACATAACTACTGAACCTCCTAAGGGAGGGGAACTCTTCATAGATGATGTCTCTTTTGGCAAGATACCAGGTGTCATAAAAGAGATTCCTGCTGGTACACGCTCTATTAGATTGGAAGTGGACCGTTATTTGCCTTTTCAAGCTGATTTAAATATAGAGGGAAAAGGGTTAGAACAGACTTTAATTGCGCAGCTTCTTCCAGGTTGGGCCGACACAACAATTGACTCGTTGCCTAGGGGTGCGCAAGTAACAGTCGATGGGCGCAGTCTAGGCAATACTCCTCTTCTGACTGAGTTGCTTTTCGGGAAACGAGAAATAGAACTGCGCTTGCAGGGTTACAAAACATGGGCAAAAACTTGGGAAATCAAAGCTGGGCGACCGACCAATCTAGGAGAGATAGCACTCGCCAAAGCTGATGGAGAACTAAATATTAATACTATTCCTGAGGGCGCAGTTGTCGCAATTGATGGCGAGTTTATAGGGGTGACACCTCTTTTGGCTGCAGTTTCGCCCGATGTAAAACACAAAATCGAGTTTGTTAAAGAAGGATTTAAGCCTGCTTTTCAAACAATTTCAGTTGCATCAGCTGATAAGTCCAGCGTCGTGCTAGACTTGGTCCCAGAATTAGCAAATATACGCTTTGAAACGACCCCTAAAGATGCTCAGTTAATGGTTGACGGCGCACTTGTAGGTGTAGCCACTCAAGTCCTCACACTGCCGACCCACGCTCATGAATTCACTATTTTTAGAGATGGTTACGCAACATACCAAAGCATGCTCACCCCTCGGACGGGGATTGAGAAAAAATTTAGAATCCGATTGAAAACAGCTGAGGCAGCTAAAAGAGAAGCCGCGCAGGAAGAACGACGCAAAACGAGGAAGGGATTTGTAACCACCTATGTGGGACAAGATATGAAATTGTTCTCGGGGGGGACGGTTTTCTTAGGTTCCTCGAAGTCAGATGATGGCCATCAAATTGACGAAGTACGTCGAAAAGTCATATTAGAAAAACCTTTTTACTTTTCAACGAAGGAAGTCACCATTGGAGAGTTTCGTCGCTTTCTCGCAACATATTCTCCGACCGAAGACATAATAAGCCTCCCAAATCATGAACAATATCCAGTGGTATCTGTAAGCTGGATACAGACGGCACTTTATTGTAATTGGTTAAGCCGGCGTGACGGTTTGGACAGATTTTATAATATCAGCTTTGGTGAACTCTTAGGGGTCAACCCAGAGTCTTCGGGTTACCGTCTCCCGACTGAGGCAGAATGGGAGTGGGTGGCAAAAGACTTTAAGGATAAAAAACCGCATACTTTCCCTTGGGGAAATCAGTACCCACCTACGGCAGTTTCAGGAAATTATGCTGATACGACCGCTAATGGTTCAAATATAGAGTTTTTAAAAAGCTATACAGATGGATATAAGTTTTCAGCTCCGGTAGGAACTTTTAATAAAAGTAAGAAAGGCATTTATGATATGGGTGGGAACGTATCTGAGTGGGTTCACGACTACTATAGTGACTTACCGTCTAACGCCACAACATATGACTCTCTAGGTGCGCATACTGGAACACAAAAGATTATAAAAGGAGCGAATTGGATGAGTAGCAAAGCCAAAGAGCTGCGGATCAGCTTTAGACGTCATGGAATCAACGGGCAAAAAGCGACTGGCTTCAGGATGGCTCGATATGCTCGCTAACAAAAGACTCCTGCAAAGAACCGCTCTTACCCTAGTTCTGATCTTTGTGCATTTCTGCGGCTTCAGCGAAGAAGAGAGGCGCCAATTATCTGATAATTCACAGGAACGTGTGCTGCCCGAACACCAAATCAAGCCTTTGCCCAACGATACTTTTAAGCCTAGCGAAAAAGTGTCGGAAGATTTCCCTGTACCATTCCCTGTAGATATTTGAGCAAAAAAATATGAAAAACCCCTTGCCTGAAATTATTTTCCAATGCATGACGCTACTGATATCAGCAACCATAATCCACGCAATATATAGCGCACAAATCAGACCTCAAGCAAACGCGATCATAGCGGAGCAACAAATTCAAATAGACTCCGGGATTGAGTTCAATGCATCACCTTCTATCTTGGTTATTATCAAAGATTATGAGCAAGAGGTTTGCTTCATATTAATGCTCTGGGCAATAACGATCATTGGATTCAAATTCTCAGAAACGCTCCAACAGAGAAATTATCTAAAAAACTCGTTAATCAATGTCATCCCTGGAGTTAGGATCCTTCCAGAAGATTCATGGCAATATTCACGGCCAATTCAAGCATTAAACTCCTCCGCAGAAAATGACCTTATTCCTAGAACTTTACTAACTGCGCTCCAACGGTTCGGCACGACGGAAAAAATATTAGAGGTCTCTCAAGTCATCAAAGACATGTGTGAAACAGAAGCTGAGCGTCTGGACTCACAACTGTCAACTATCCGCTACATAGTATGGGCAATCCCGTCTGTAGGTTTTATTGGGACAGTGCGCGGTATCAGCCAAGCCCTAGGGCAAGCCCATAAAGCTGTGAATGGCGATATCTCGGGAGTCACTGCAAATCTTGGAATCGCTTTCAACTCAACCTTTGTAGCGCTAGTAATAAGCCTACTTATAATGCTGCTGTTGCATCAGCTCCAGCGCGTGCAAGAGCAATTTGTTTTAGACAGTCAGCAGCATTGTGAGGCAAACCTCACGCGACATTTAGCAAACAGATAATCCTTCATTACCAGCAAAGAAAAAATCTATGAGCCCAATCATCATCATAATCAGTCACTCTGCCATCACAGTTTGGCAAAATGGTAAATTAATCGATACCAGTCCGGAAATAGCTATGCTTTCTGAATCCGGAATGCTTGTTTCTCATGAAGTTACGGTTGATAAGGTTGTCAGTAGTCATGCTATTTATCGGCACTATTGGTGTGAATTAGGAGAAGAACCTCTTAGCTGTCCTGCAGAAAATTTTCGCCATAATGGAGATCTGGTCTACAGACATCTCGAAGGGATCATTTCTAGAATCGGAATTCCTACACAAGCAATTGTCTCTGTCCCTTCGTACTATAATGAACGTCAACTGAGTCTTTTGTTAGGAATATGTAACGCGCTGCAATTACCAGTTAGAGCCTTTGTTGATTCTCATGTTGCTGCATTAGCATTTACAGGTGCACCAGGCGACTACTTGTTGGTCGACATCAAAAAAGACGAAGGTAGCGTTTGCCACATAACAGTCTCTGATAACGTTACCCGTGGAAAGGTTGAGAGAATAAAGAATGTAGGGACCGAAAAAATATATGCCAACTGTACCAGCATCATTGCAAAAAAGTTCTTAGAGCAAACGAGGTACGATCCCTTATACGCTGTGGCTTCAGAGCACTCATTGATGAAAGTCTTGCCATCATGGCTAAAAAAGATCTATACCCGTCAAGAACTAGCATATGAAATAGAACATGACGGCCAAAAAAGAAGCGCATCTATACCAACCTCTGAAATTATAAATTCGCTTCAAAAAAATCTTTCACCTATTGCACGTGCACTCCCTAATGACAAGACAGTTCTGATTGCACCCTCAATATCAGCGCTTATAAAAGGCGGAGATATTTTCCCAGAGTATCAAACATTAACTCTTGAAGATTCCCAAAATGGGATAATGCATAACCTCGATTTTTTCCCAGAAGGCGCAGACGATTGTGCCTTGATTACAGAGATGCCTTCAACTAAGCATCCAACAGCTGTATCTTCTGTAAAACCTGCACTGTTTGGGATCCAACCGTCTTCAGCCACTCATATTCTTTCAGGGTCACGTGCCCAGACTTTATCGACATCACCAATCTATATCAATTCGGATGGAAAATTCAGTCTATCATCCAATAACTCACATGTGGTGAGCTATATCAAAGATGCTCACGCAATAATAGAAAGCAAAGGCCTTAAAGTAAGTGTTAATGGAATGACTGTTGTTGGCAAATGCAAGATTGCAATAGGGGATAAAATTGTAGTGGCTGATAGGGAAAACCATTTCATCGCGATACGTGTCTCAGATCAAAATGGCCCGTAATAAAAAGCAATTTTCCGCCTTTAGCTTATCCTTTTTAGATATCATGTCTTGCGGGCTCGGTGCCTTCATACTGCTTTTCCTGATTGCCAAAAACCACGGACAACAGGAGACGCTCCCCAAAGGTGACTACTTAGGTTTTGAGGTAGAAAAGCTAGAAAAACAATTAGCACAAGCATCGTCAGACATCAAAATGCTAAAAGAAAAAAAAATCTCTCATACCTCAAAAATACAAGATGAAAAACAGCAACAAACGGCTGCTATAGAAAAACTTAATATGCTATTAACTTCCATGAAAAAATTGGCAAAACCTCCTGTAGATCGAGCAGCTTTAGAAAAGGCGATAGATAGTCTAAAAAAGAAAAAAGAGCAACTAAAACAACAGCTCAACGAAAAATCAATTGGTGTGAGAGCGTACACCGGAGATGGAAACAGAGAGTACCTGACCGGGATGCGCCTGGGAGGTGACAACATTCTCATCTTATTAGACGCATCTTGCAGCATGTTAGATGAAAGTATTGTAAACATCATAAGACGTAGAAACATGAGCGACGAAGTGAAAAGAAGGTCTCCTAAATGGCTTCAAGCATTGGCAACAATAGATTGGATTAGTGCACGTTTCCCTCAGTCAGCCAGTTACCAAATTTATACTTTTGACGATACTGTTCGATCTATTATCCCTAACTCTGAAGGAAAGTGGTTGGAGGTCAATAACGCTAACGAACTTGATCAAAGCATTACTGCACTGAAGAAAATTATCCCAGATGGGGGTTCCAATCTGGAGAGTGCACTTATGGTTATCTCGGAACTGTCTCCCGCTCCCGATAACGTCTATCTGATTACTGATGGTCTCCCTACGAGAGGCCTAAGAAACCCTACTAAAAATACCGTAACTGGAGTAGAACGCCAAAAACACTTCGAATTAGCAGTCACACGTATCCCCCCTAATATCCCAATGAATGTGATATTACTGCCAACTGAAGGGGACCCTATGGCGCCCGCCGCTTTTTGGCAAGTGGCGCGGGTTACTTCAGGCTCTTTCTTGTCACCGGCCACCGACTGGCCATGAAATTCAAGAGAACAATCATGGAGCCCGTTAGTATCGCTTTTCTCAGCGTTATCACTTGTTGCTTTGGCGCTATTATCTTGCTGTTAATCATTTCGACATCTGAAGAAGAGAAAAGTACTGAAGATCCGGCGGACCCTCGTATAGCAGCCATTTCCCAACTACAAAGACAATTATTTAAGTTGCAAAACAGCTCTGCTGTTCTCCTACAGATGGTTCAAAAAAGAAGCAGCGAAATAGACCAACTGTTATTAAAAAGCAAGAGTATTAAGCAAAAAATGACAGCTGCAAAGTCTGAGAAAAATCGCATATTAACGGAAGAAAAATTGAATGCAGTATTGTCAGGAGAGCTGCAAATAGCACATCAAACGCTTACCGCTGAAATGCGTCGCCTGTACCAGAAAATTGATCAAAAAAAGACTAACTTAGTAGGCGGGATACCCATCGATAGCGAATACATTATTTTTGTCATTGATACATCAGGCAGTATGTTCAGGTATGCATGGCCAAAGGTTATCGCCCAAATATCAGACACACTGAGAGTTTATCCTAAAGTAAAAGGGATCCAGATCTTAAATGACATGGGCGCTTACATGTTTCCGTCATACCGAGAGAAGTGGATACCAGACAGTCCTGACAGGCGCGACGCAATCAGCGAACGTCTAAGAACATGGAACGCATTTTCAAATTCCAGTCCTGCCGAAGGGATTACAGAAGCGATAAGGTCATTCAATTCTCTTGGGAAAAAAATTAGCGTCTATGTATATGGCGATGAATTCACGGGCGAGTCAATTCGGAAGGTAGTAGATTATGTCGGCGAGATAAACCACAAAGACAATATGGGGGACCCTTTAGTTCGCATCCATGCGATCGGCTTCCCGGTTCAATTTGCTCAACCACCAGCTCTGCAACACACTGGGGTTAGATTTGCAGCCCTAATGCGTGAACTTACCCGTAAAAATGGAGGCACCTTTGTTGGTTTAAATTCTTTCCGATAACCACACAAGTTTAGGAGAAATCCGGCAAAACATCTTTCTCAAAAATCTCTTGTGTCTCAGGATTAGCCATAACAAAGATGTAGTATGTCACTCCCGTTTCACTGATTCGCTTATGCAGTTCTTTGCGCACTTCTTGCGCTGTCCCAAGCAGCGTAACTGGAGCAGCTTGCGCACTAGCATAGTCGCCGAAACCTAAGTGACTGGCTAAATCTTTTAGACTTTGATCATCTTTTTTACGTGACAATCCTAATAAAGCAAGGCCACCAAGTTCAACTTCTTCAGGTTTCCGACCTTCCGTAGCCATGAGTTCATGTAACACTGCAATCCGTTTTTTAAGAACAGACATGTCAAATTTAATCGTAGCTGCCGGATCGTTAATAAAATCTTTTCCATGCCCTGTCGGAGGGATGATATTTAGTATGTTCGCCTCCCGTGCCGCGATCTTCAAAAGCCCTGTACCTGACCCGCCTAACATCAAAGGGATAGTCCCATTTATTGGTCTCGGGTTGTTAAAAGCGTCATTAATTCGAAAGTGTTTCCCAGTGTACGAGGGGTTAATAGACGTCATTGCTTTTAGAATTTGAATGGTCTCGTCAAGCTGCTCCAACCGCTCCGATAACCTTGGAAAGGGATATCCGTGATTAACATATTCTTTGTCTTGCCATCCCGCGCCTAGTCCACAAATGAATCGTCCACCGCTTAATGTGTCAATGCTCGCACAGATCTTACCCAATAGCGCAGGACTTCGAAATGACGCTGAGGCAACACATGGCACTAGTCGAATCGAACTAGTCGCCATAGCCATAGCAGTCAAAGCCGTAAAACACTCTATTTGCGGAGTCTCCGGGGAGCCAAGTGGAGAGTAGAAATGATCATTGACTGAAGCCGAATAGAAGCCACCAGCTTCAGCAGATACTGCCTGTTCCACAGCCTCTTGCACGCTGGGCGTGTTTATAAAAATGCCAAACTTCACTGCGTTCACGGTATCTCTCCCTTT
>CALKCL010000031.1 GCA_938082545.1 uncultured Gammaproteobacteria bacterium | reverse complement strand
ATGAAAGAAGGCGTTAAGCGCAGAAGCGAGCGCAAATTTTTCCCAGGGTATGTTCTGGTTGAAATGAAAATGGAGGATGACACTTGGCATCTCGTTAAAGAGTGCCCTAAAGTCTTGGGGTTCATTGGCGGAACGAAAGATCGCCCTACTCCTATCACTAACCGTGAAGCAGAAGAAATCCTTAATCGAATACAAGAAGGCGTGGAGAAACCGCGGCCGAAAACACTTTTCGAGGTGGGTGAGCTCGTTAGAGTTATCGATGGGCCATTTGCTGATTTTAATGGAGCGGTCGAAGAAGTTAATTACGATAAAAGTCGACTCAGAGTATCGGTCTCGATTTTTGGCCGTTCTACCCCAGTAGAACTTGAGTTTGGACAAGTCAGTAAAGACTAATAGCTGTATACAAGAGAGTTTGATTTATTTAGTGTTCTAAAAGTTCAATTATTAGCGGGGAGCTGAAAAGCGATTGCACCCGAGGAGAGTAGTCTAAGTGGCAAAAAAAATTGATGCCTATATTAAATTGCAGGTCAAAGCGGGTCAGGCTAATCCTAGTCCTCCGGTAGGCCCAGCTCTTGGTCAACGCGGCGTGAATATCATGGAGTTCTGCAAAGCGTTTAACGCGAAAACGCAAGAGATGGAGCCAGGATTGCCTGTCCCTGTCGTTATAACTGTTTATGGAGATAAAAGTTTTACTTTTATTACGAAAACTCCTCCGGCGTCGGTCCTTCTGAAAAAAGCGGGTGGCGTAACCAAAGGGAGTGGCGCACCTAATGCATCTAAAATTGGCACCATTACGAGAAAACAGCTTGAAGAAATTGCTACAATGAAAGAGCCAGATCTCACAGCGAATGGGATGGATAGTGCAGTACGAACTATTGCAGGTACTGCTCGCAGTATGGGCTTTGAAGTCGAAGGAGTTTAGTTATATGTCAATCACTGGCAAACGATTAAAGGCTATACGTGAAAAAATAGAAACTCACGAAGGTCTTAGAACAGCTGAACAAGCGCTCACCTTGATTAAGGACAGTGCCTCAGCCAAATTCAATGAATCAGTTGACGTGGCGATTAACCTTGGGGTTGATGCTAGAAAGTCGGATCAAGGAGTTAGAGGCGCGACGCTTTTGCCCAATGGAACTGGCAAAACAGTCCGGATAGCACTTTTTGCTGAAGGCGCCGATGCAGACAAGGGACGTGAAGCTGGCGCTGATATAGTAGGTTTTGAAGATCTGGCGGCTGATATCAAACAAGGGAAAATGGACTTCGATGTCGTTATAGCAACTCCCGCTTCGATGCGTGTGGTAGGGCAGCTAGGTCAAATACTTGGACCGAGAGGACTTATGCCTAATCCCAAGGTAGGGACGGTGACTGCTGATGTGGAGACAGCGGTTAAAAATGCCAAATCAGGCCAAGTTCAATTTCGAACGGACAAGGCCGGTATAATCCATTGCTCTATTGGAAAGGCGTCATTTTCTGTTGAGCACCTTAGAGAAAACTTAATCGCTTTAGTTAACGATTTGGTAAAAGCGAAACCTAGCTCTTCGAAAGGAATATACCTCAGGTCAATGAGTGTGTCCTCCACCATGGGCCCAGGTGTCGCGTTTGATAAATTATCGGTAGATATATGATTGTTTGCTAAAGAATTTGTTTCAGCAATGAAACTGGACTTTGGGTTGTTGGCATTGCTAACAACCGTCAGAGACCGTAGGTCCACGTTTATGTGGTTAATCGATTAGGCCTGCGTAGATGGTGGCCCTCTTTTTCTAACGTGATCGTTAGTTGAGGATGCCGCAACAAGAGTCTTCCAATTGTTGGAGGATCGTAAATCAGTGTGATTTGACTATTAAGTCAGATCAAACTTGGAGAGATAACCAATATGAGTCTTAATTTCACTCAGAAACAGGCGGTTGTTTCGGAAGTAAATGAAATTGCGGTAAACGCTCAAACGGCGATTGCTGCTGAATATAATGGACTGACTGTCCACCAGATGACCGAGTTGCGGTCAAAAGCACGCGGTGATGGCGTCACAGTAAGGGTTGTTAAAAACACACTTGCTAAGCGAGCATTGGAGGGCACAACGTTTGAGTGCCTCAATGATTTGTTATCGGGCCCTCTATTGCTTGTCTTTTCTGGGGATGACCCTGGAGCAGGGGCACGTCTAGTTCAAGCATTTGCTAAAGAAAACGAAAAACTTGTAACCCGTGCGCTAGTGGTGTCGGGAGTATTGAAACCTGCGGAAGATCTAGACTTGCTTGCAAAAATGCCTACTCTCGATGGAGCAAGGTCTATGTTTTTGTCAGTTTTACAGTCGCCTCAGACTAACTTGGTGCGTGTCCTAGCGGCGCCTTCAGGCCAATTTGTTTGTGTATTGTCCGCATATGTAAGTAAGCAATCGCCTGCTTAAATTAATTTAAAAGATAAAGAATTTTTAGGAGTAGAAAAATGGCAGTTTCAAAAGAAGAGTTAATCGAAACACTTAGTGGCATGAGTATCATGGAAGTGACTGAGCTTGTTTCAGACCTGGAAGAGAAATGGGGAGTTTCTGCAGCAGCAGCAGTCGCGGCAGCCCCTGCAGCAGCAGGTGCAGCAGCGGAAGAACAGAAGGATGAGTTTGATGTCGTCCTAGTTAGCTTTGGTGAAAATAAAGTTGCGGCTATTAAGGCGGTTCGGGCTATAACAAGTCTTGGATTGAAAGAAGCTAAAGATATGGTTGAATCTGCTCCTGCTACTATGAAAGAAGCAGCGCCGAAGGCTGAAGCAGAGGAAATTAAAAAGCAACTTGAAGAAGCGGGATGTACAGTAGAGCTTAAGTAACTAAGTTTGATACTGTTGATAATCTTGCGGAAAAGTACTCCGTCAGCGGCCCATAACAACGGGGTGCTGACGGAAGGTTTGTTTTGCGCAAAAATTAAAGCTTTGTTTATAAAGACAATAATGTCAAATTTACGAGCAGCTAAATAGGACGGTAATTATAATGGCGTATTCCTACACTGAAAAAAAGCGCATCCGGAAAGACTTTAGTAAGACGCCTACAATTCTTGAAGTGCCATATTTGTTGGCAACTCAGATAGAGTCTTACAAAGGTTTTCTTCAGGAAAATAGTCTTCCTGAGAAGCGTGAAAACTCTGGATTACATGCTGCTTTTAAATCAGTCTTCCCGATAGAAAGTTACTCTGGAAGTGCTGTTTTAGATTATGTTAGCTACCGGTTAGGTACTCCAGTTTTTGATGTGAAGGAGTGCCAGATGAGAGGTGCGACCTATGCAACTTCTCTCAGGGTAACTCTTCGACTGGTGATCTACGATAAGGAATCTACGTCCGAGAAAATTGTAAAAGATGTTAGAGAGCAAGAAGTGTATATGGGCGAACTGCCTCTCATGACGCCTAATGGTACTTTTGTAATAAACGGAACAGAGAGAGTCATCGTTAATCAGCTCCACCGCTCTCCAGGAGTGTTCTTTGATCACGATAAAGGTAAGACGCATTCTTCTGGGAAACTTTTATTTTCAGCACGAGTCATTCCATATAGAGGTTCGTGGCTGGACTTCGAATTTGACCCTAAAGATCACATGTACGTTCGAATTGATCGAAGAAGAAAATTGCCGGCTACAATAATATTACGAGCCATTGGGTTTTCTACTGGCCAAATTCTTGATACTTTTTTTGAGCGAGATTCATTTGTTTTAGATGGAGAAAACGTTCGAGCGAAAATTATTCCCGAACGTCTTCGTGGTGAGACATTTGAATTTGATTTACTTGATTCTGAAGGAGAGATCCTTGTTGAGGCCAATCGTAGGATTACGGCAAGACACACTCGTGTGATCGAAGAACGTGGAATAACTGAAATCAGTGTTCCAAAAAGCTACCTAGTAGGTAAAACTTGTGCTCATGATGTTGTCGATGTTGAAACAGGGGAGTTGCTTGCAGAGGCCAACACTGAGATTACTGAAGAACTTTTAGAGATTTTTGAGAGTAATGGGATCCAAGAGTTCGATGCTATTTTCTCTAATGACCTCGATAGAGGCGCTTACATGGCGGAAACACTCCGCATAGACCCAACAAACTCGCAGCTTGAAGCACAAGTCGAGATCTATAGGATGATGCGACCTGGCGAGCCTCCTACAAAAGATGCGGCAGAAAGCCTATTTCGAAATCTTTTTTTTACAGCAGACCGATACGATTTGTCTGCAGTTGGTAGGATGAAATTTAATCGACGGGTTGGTCGAGAAGCCGTGACTGGTTCCGGGGTTTTAGATGAGTCCGATTTGATAGAAGTCTTGAAAGTCCTCATCGATATTCGAAATGGTCAAGGGATCGTTGATGATATTGATCATTTAGGTAATCGTCGCGTACGTAGTGTTGGAGAAATGGCGGAGAATCAATTCCGTGTTGGCTTAGTGCGTGTTGAGAGAGCAGTTAGGGAGCGCCTTAGCTTGGCTGAGTCTGAAGGGTACATGCCGCAAGAGTTGATAAATGCTAAGCCAGTGTCGGCCGTTATTAAAGAGTTTTTCGGTTCAAGCCAACTGTCCCAGTTCATGGATCAGAATAACCCTCTGTCGGAAGTCACACATAAGAGAAGGATTTCGGCGCTCGGTCCGGGTGGTTTAACACGGGAGCGCGCCGGATTTGAAGTCAGAGACGTACATCCGACGCATTACGGTAGAGTATGCCCTATTGAGACTCCTGAAGGCCCCAATATTGGACTGATAAATTCTTTAGCCGTTTATGCACGCACCAACGACTACGGGTTTTTAGAGACGCCGTACAGAAAGGTGATGAACGGTGCGTTGACTGATCAAATTGATTACTTGTCCGCGATTGAAGAAGGACAATTTGTTATCGCTCAGGCAAATGCTGAATTCGATTCGAGCGGCCGGTTTACTGGCAGCATGATATCGGCTCGCCACCAGAATGAGTTTATGATGTCCACGGCTGACAAGATAGATTACGTGGACGTGTCTCCGCGCCAGATAGTATCTGTAGCTGCTGCATTGATTCCGTTTCTGGAGCATGACGATGCTAATAGAGCACTAATGGGCTCTAATATGCAGAGGCAGGCAGTGCCAACTTTGAGAGCTGATAAGCCGTTGGTAGGAACTGGTATAGAGAGAGCTGTAGCTAGAGACTCTGGTGTAACAATCGTGGCTAAGCGGGGTGGCTATATTTATTCAGTTGATGCTAGCCGTATTGTGGTTAGAGTTAACGATGATGAGGCGAATGAAGGCGAGGCAGGGGTAGATATTTACAACCTCACAAAATACACGCGGTCTAACCAAAACACTTGCATCAATCAGAAGCCGTTGGTTGAAATTGGCGATGTCGTGGCGGCTGGTGATACGCTAGGCGATGGCCCATCTACTGATTTTGGTGAGCTAGCTCTGGGGCAGAACATGCTGATCGCGTTCATGCCTTGGAACGGCTATAACTTTGAGGATTCTATCCTTATTTCTGAGAGAGTGGTCCAAGAAGATCGCTATACGTCTATCCACATAGAAGAGCTAACTTGTGTGGCGAGAGATACAAAGCTAGGCTCAGAGGAGATTTCAGGAGATATTCCAAATGTTAGTGAAGGCGCGCTCTCTAAGCTTGATGAGTCCGGTATCGTTTATGTAGGAGCAAAGGTCGGTCCAGGCGATATCTTGGTTGGAAAAGTCACTCCCAAAGGAGAGACACAGCTGACGCCGGAGGAGAAGCTGCTCAGGGCGATTTTTGGAGAGAAAGCATCCGATGTCAAAGATACCTCTCTGAGAGTTTCTTCGAGCACGAGTGGGACAGTCATAGACGTTCAAGTCTTTACCAGAGACGGAGTGCAAAAAGATGCTCGGGCGAAGGAGATAGAAGAGTCTGAGATCGCAAGGGTTCGAAAGGATCTAGATGACCAACTGAAGATACTGTTGGTGAATCTGTTTGATAATGTTGAGCAGTTATTAATTGGAAAAGCAGTTGATAAAGGGTTAGGCACGGTTAAGGTTGGTGGTAAGATTACTAAAGAAAATCTTGATGAAATCGAGCAGCAGAAATGGTTTGATTTTAAGCTAAAGAGCGATGACGCCGCGGAACAACTTGAAAAGCTAGCACAGCAAGCTGAAAAACACCGAGACGATCTCCGCACACAATTGGAAGAAAAGCGTGCCAAGCTTACCGCTGGAGACGATCTTGCTCCGGGTGTCTTGAAAATGGTGAAAGTTTACTTGGCGGTTAAAAGAAGGATGCAACCTGGCGATAAGATGGCCGGAAGACACGGGAATAAAGGCGTCGTGTCGATGATCGTGCCAGTCGAGGATATGCCGCACGACGCCGATGGTCGACCTGTCGATATTGTTCTAAACCCCCTAGGTGTGCCTTCTAGAATGAACGTTGGACAGGTGTTGGAAACTCATTTGGGTTGGGCTGCTAAAGGCTGCGGGTTGAAAATAGGAAAGATGCTGCAAGATCTTGAAAGTGTGTCGAAAATCCGATCTTTTCTCGATGAAATATACAACGCAAGTGGTAAACAAGAAGATCTTGATGAGCTTTCAGAAGATGAAATAATGGCTTTGGCACATAACTTGAAAGGTGGAGTGCCGATGGCTACACCTGTTTTTGATGGTGCTTCAGAAAGTGAGATTAAACGTATGCTAGAAATAGCTGGCTTACCATCCTCTGGGCAAACCCAGTTAATCGATGGTAGGACAGGAGACCCGTTGGATAGGCTTACTACGATCGGGTATATGTATATGTTAAAACTCAACCACTTGGTCGATGATAAAATGCATGCTCGATCTACTGGACCTTACAGTTTAGTGACCCAGCAACCGCTGGGTGGTAAGGCGCAGTTTGGTGGTCAGAGGTTTGGGGAGATGGAAGTATGGGCGCTGGAAGCTTACGGGGCAGCCTACACGTTGCAGGAGATGCTTACAGTTAAATCTGATGATGTTAACGGTAGGACCAAAATGTATAAAAACATTGTGGACGGCAATCACCAAATGGACGCGGGTATGCCCGAATCATTCAATGTGTTGCTTAAAGAACTTCGCTCTCTAGGGATTGATATAGAGCTTGATAGTTGAAGTTAATAGGCCTGTTTAAAAATTTGCTGCCACAATCACTTTAAGGAGTATTTATTGTGAAAGACCTACTCGATCTATTAAGAAATCAAGGTGTTACGGATAATTTTGATGCTATTTCTATAGGCTTAGCTTCTCCCGAAAAAATTCGGTCGTGGTCCTATGGGGAAGTGAAAAAACCAGAGACGATAAATTACCGGACATTCAAGCCAGAGCGAGAAGGTCTGTTTTGCGCGAAGATATTCGGTCCGATTAAAGATTACGAATGTTTGTGCGGGAAATATAAGCGACTTAAGCATCGAGGCGTTGTTTGTGAGAAATGCGGCGTTGAAGTTACGCTGGCTAAGGTCCGAAGAGAGAGGATGGGACATATTGAGCTTGCTAGTCCTGTAGCGCACATTTGGTATTTGAAGTCACTGCCATCTCGAATGGGCTTATTGTTAGATATGACCTTGAGAGAGATAGAGAGAATTCTATATTTTGAGTCTTACGTAGTTGTTGAGCCAGGGATGACCGACCTTGAAGTTGGTCAGACATTGGGCGAGGAAGCATATCTAGATGCTTTGGAACAGTATGGTGATGAGTTTGACGCCCGAATGGGTGCTGAGGCCATCTACGAGCTGTTAAAAGGAGTCGATTTAAAAGAAGAAATCGCTTCAATTCGAGAAAGTTTGCCAAAAACCAATTCTGAGACAAAGACTAAAAAATTCACGAAACGTTTGAAATTATTGGAAGCTTTCGTTACGTCTGGTAATAAGCCCGCATGGATGGTTCTCAAAGTGTTACCAGTCTTGCCACCAGAGCTGCGTCCTCTTGTTCCATTAGATGGGGGACGCTTTGCTACCTCCGATCTTAATGATTTATACAGACGAGTGATAAATCGTAACAACCGGTTAAAAAGATTACTCGACCTAAACGCTCCTGACATTATTGTGAGAAATGAAAAAAGAATGTTGCAGGAATCTGTCGATGCTCTCCTCGACAACGGTCGTAGAGGCCGAGCCATCACGGGTACCAATAAATTACCGTTGAAATCATTGGCAGATATGATCAAAGGTAAACAAGGTAGGTTCCGACAGAATCTACTCGGTAAACGTGTAGATTACTCCGGTCGATCGGTAATTGTGGTTGGACCGACATTAAAGCTACATCAGTGCGGTCTGCCAAAGAAAATGGCATTGGAGCTTTTTCGGCCATTTATTTTCAGCAAGCTAGAACACTTAGGTATGGCTACCACTATTAAGGCGGCTAAAAAGCTCGTGGAACTTGAAGGTCCTGAAGTTTGGGATATCCTGGAAGATGTGATACGTGAGCACCCTATTATGCTAAATAGGGCTCCTACTTTGCATCGATTAGGTATTCAAGCTTTTGAGCCTGTATTGATTGAGGGCAAAGCCATCCAGCTTCATCCGCTTGTCTGCACTGCTTTTAATGCAGATTTTGATGGCGATCAGATGGCTGTGCACGTCCCTTTGGCGTTGGAAGCTCAGCTTGAAGCCCGTACTTTGATGATGTCTACAAACAACATCTTGTCGCCAGCCAATGGGGACCCAATAATCGTTCCTAGTCAAGATGTTGTGTTGGGTTTGTATTATATGACCAGAGCCTCTGCTGACGCGAAGGGTGCTGGTATGGTATTTGCCGACATAGCAGAAGTTCACAGAGCCTTTGAAACTAAGGTCGTATCTGTTCATGCTGCATGTAAAGTGAGAATGGAGTTGACTGAACACGACGAGGATAGCGAGCTGCAGACGCGGACTGAGCTCGTTGAAACGACTGTAGGGCGAGCGCTTTTGGCTCCGATAATCCCTCGGGGCATACCGTTTTCTTTTGTAAACAAAGTTCTTAATAAAAGATCAATTTCGAAGCTATTTGATACTTGCTATAGGGTTGTTGGCTTAAAAGAGACGGTTGTTTTTGCTGATCAGCTAATGTATGCCGGTTTTCATCACTCTACTCGTGCTGGGATATCGATAGGGATTGACGACATGGTCGTGCCTGATGAGAAAGAATCTATTATTACTGAAGCGAATTCGGCAGTAAAAGAAATCGAAGATCAGTACGCATCTGGGTTGGTTACTACGGGTGAGAGATACAATAAAGTAGTTGATATTTGGTCTCGAACGAACGACCAGGTTGCGCAAGCTATGATGGCTAAACTAGGGACTGAGGAGGTCACTAGCGCTGCTGGGGAGTTGGTTCAACAAGATTCATTTAATAGCATATTTATGATGGCGGACTCGGGTGCTCGAGGATCCGCAGCACAGATTCGACAGTTGGCAGGAATGCGCGGACTAATGGCTAAGCCAGACGGTTCTATAATCGAAACACCTATTACGGCCAATTTTAGAGAAGGTCTTAGTGTGTTGCAGTACTTTATTTCAACACATGGGGCGCGAAAAGGTCTTGCTGATACTGCGTTGAAGACTGCCAATTCCGGTTACTTAACTCGGCGGCTAGTAGATGTGGCTCAAGATTTAGTAGTTTCCGAGGATGACTGCGGAACAGATGCTGGGCTTGTTATGCGGCCTGTTATTGAGGGTGGCGATGTTATAGAGGCCCTAGGTGATAGGATACTAGGACGGACCGTGGCTCAGGATGTCGTCAAACCTGGTGAGGGAGATCAAATACTGGCTCCGGCAGGGACCTTAATTGACGAAAAGTGGGTTGAACTGCTCGACTCCAATGGTATTGACGAAGTGATAGTGAGAACGCCAATACACTGTCTTACTAGATATGGTGTCTGTACATCATGTTATGGTCGTGATTTAGCGAGGGGACACCTCGTTAATAAAGGTGAAGCCGTGGGCGTTATCGCCGCACAGTCGATAGGAGAACCAGGGACGCAGCTCACTATGCGGACCTTCCATATTGGTGGAGCGGCGTCGAGGGCTGTTGCAGTTAGTAGTATTGAGGTAAATGTAGCTGGAACACTTAAACTAGAGAAAATGAAAATACTTTCCCACGAAGATGGAACTTTTATATCGGTTTCCCGCTCCGGGGAACTTGTAGTAAATGATGAGGTTGGGAGAGAAAGAGAGCGTTATAAAGTGCCTTATGGGGCCGTAATTTCAGCTGCTGATGGTTCTGAGGTAGATGCTGGGCAACTGGTTGCCACTTGGGATCCACATACTCATCCAATTATTTCAGAGGTGGCCGGAGTTGCTATGTTCGAAAATGTTGTTGAGGGTGTAACGGTTTCCAAAGAGCTTGACGACATTACTGGTTTGTCTAGTGTGGTTGTGATTGATTCCAAGCAGCGTTCCAGCAGCGCGCGCGAGTTGAGACCCATGCTTAAATTAGTAGACAGCAAAGGGAACCAATTGAATATACCGGGAACAGACATTCCGGCGCACCATTTCTTACCTGCAAATGCAGTTATCACCGCAGTTGATGGGCAGGAAGTCAGCGTAGGCGATGTGTTGGCACGGATGCCTCAAGAATCAAGTAAGACTAAAGACATTACTGGCGGGTTGCCTCGAGTTGCTGATCTTTTTGAGGCTAGAAAGCCTAAAGAATCGGCTATACTCGCTGAAGCTTCCGGGACAGTGTCTTTCGGGAAAGATACAAAAGGTAAGCAAAGATTCATTATTACCGACAAAGATGGAGTTCCTACTGAACTGTTAATTCCAAAATTTCGTAATGTGAACGCTTATGAAGGTGAATTCTTAGAGAAAGGTGAAGTGGTGTGTGATGGTGCACCCGACATGCAGGATATCTTACGCCTAAGAGGGCTTACTGAGTTGACTCGCTATATCGTAAACGAAGTGCAAGACGTTTACCGGTTGCAAGGGGTCAAAATTAACGATAAACACATAGAAACTATTGTTAGGCAGATGCTGCGAAAAGTGGAGATAGTTGATGGTGGGGATACTTCTTTCTTGAAGGGCGAGCAAATTGAAAAAGAAAAACTCCGAGAAGAAAACGATCGAGTACGGGCCAAGGATGGGTTAGAGGCTACTTACAATCAGATGTTATTAGGCATTACTAAGGCATCTCTTGCTACAGAGTCTTTTATATCGGCCGCCTCGTTCCAAGAGACTACACGTGTGCTGACAGAAGCTTCAGTTACAGGAAAGAGAGATGTGCTGAGAGGGCTCAAGGAGAATGTGATCGTGGGACGCTTAATTCCTGCTGGAACTGGTTATGCATACCACCAGGAAAGAAAGCTGACTCGTGGGCGCGATCCAGCGGCAGTAGCGGCAGCGCTCGCTGCTGAGATTGATGCTGAGTTGCTGACAGAGCTGAAGAATGACGCAGGGGAGAATGCCGAGTCGAAAAGCGCCTAAATTTGTTGACAAAGGAGTCATAGGACTCTAATATTCGCCGCCTAGGATGGAGAGGGCCCATGTCATCTCATCCTTGGTTTTTATTATCATTTCAGTCGTGTTCCCGAGCAATTTCTTATGCAATGAGTCATAAGTATTATTGTCTTCGTTGTTTTAGGACCAGACCTGAGTGATGTTTTTTAAATAAAAAAATGTGTTAAGTGAATTATGCCTACAATTAACCAACTAGTAAGAAATCCGCGAAAACGGGTGCGTGAAAAAAGTAAAGTTCCGGCTTTGGAGGCTTGTCCTCAGAAGCGAGGCGTCTGCACTCGTGTTTATACGACAACCCCAAAGAAGCCAAACTCCGCGCTAAGGAAAGTAGCTAGAGTTAGGCTGACGAATGGGCAAGAAGTGACCACTTACATAGGTGGTGAGGGTCATAACTTGCAAGAACACTCAGTTATTTTGATCCGGGGCGGACGAGTGAAAGATTTACCTGGTGTGCGTTATCACACTGTTCGAGGAACTTTAGATACCTCAGGTGTTTCTGAAAGGCGGCGTGGTCGCTCTAAATATGGCGCTAAGCGTCCTAAGACTTAATAGTAAGTATTTAAGGTTTATATAATGTCAAGACGTCGAGTAGCAACGAAACGGGAAATTTTACCTGATCCGAAGTACCAAGATCGGGTTTTAGCGAAATTCATTAATTTAGTGATGTCGTCAGGGAAAAAAGCAGTTGCTGAGAAAATTGTCTATGGCGCATTGGTTCAGGTAGAGGATAAGACAAAAGGTGTCGGGTTAGACATGTTCAAGCAAGCTCTAGAAAACGTTGAGCCAAAAGTTGAAGTTAAATCCCGGAGGGTCGGTGGGGCTACCTATCAAGTTCCTGTTGAGGTTCGTTCTAGTAGACGCGTTACTCTCGCAATGCGCTGGTTAGTCGACGCTGCAAGAAAAAGGAACGAAAAATCAATGGGTCAGAGACTGGCAGGAGAGATTTTGGAAGCGTGCGAGAATCGTGGTTCTGCTGTCAAAAAGCGTGAAGACACTCATAAAATGGCGGAAGCGAATCGAGCTTTTTCGCATTATCGTTTCTAGATTGCGAAGTAAGCCCTAATGTCTCGTATTACGCCGATCGAAAATTACCGAAATATCGGAATTATGGCTCATATTGACGCGGGGAAGACCACTACTACTGAGAGAATACTTTATTACACAGGCGTTTCTCACAAGATAGGTGAGGTTCACGACGGTGCGGCAGTCATGGACTGGATGGAGCAGGAGCAAGAGAGAGGAATAACTATTACTTCTGCGGCGACCACTTGCTTTTGGAGTGGTCTTAGAAATGATTTAGGAGCTCACAGAGTTAACATTATAGATACTCCCGGTCATGTTGATTTTACCATAGAGGTTGAGAGGTCTCTAAGAGTATTAGATGGTGCTATAGGTGTCTTTTGTGCAGTCGGTGGGGTAGAGCCCCAGAGCGAAACAGTATGGCGTCAAGCCAATAAACATGAAATCCCTAGGATTGCTTTTGTTAACAAGATGGATCGATCGGGAGCTGATTTCGAGCGGGTGATAGAATCAATTCGGGAGAGACTGGGGGCTAAAGTTGTAGCGGTTCAGTTGCCAATAGGCGCCGAAGAGGATTTTTCTGGGGTAGTGGACTTGGTTCGCATGAAAGCTATCTACTGGAATGGCGACGACCTTGGTTTAACACATGAGGAGTCAGAAATTCCGGCGAACCTCATGGAAGCGTCGTTAAGAGCTCGCGAGTTGGTTGTCGAAGCTGCCGCCGATGGCAGTGATAGCTTAACCGAGAAATATTTGGCAGGAGAAAATCTGACGCAAGATGAAATTGTTGCGGGGATAAGAGATAAGGTACTTAAAAATCAACTTGTTCCTGTTATGTGCGGCTCGGCTTTCAAAAATAAAGGAGTCCAGTGCCTCCTTGATGCCGTTATAGATTATCTTCCGTCTCCTGTTGATGCCAAAGATCTCCATGCATCGGTGCCTGATTCAGAAGAGAAAGTACTTTGTGAACCTACCGATGAAGCGAGCTTTTCTGCTCTGGCTTTTAAAATAGCTACGGACCCATTTATGGGAACATTGGCGTTTTTTCGCGTGTATTCTGGGGTAATAAAGACAGGAGATAGTGTTTACAACTCCGTGAAAGGTAAAAAAGAGCGGTTGGGAAGATTGCTGCAAATTCATGCAAATAGCCGCGATGAAATAAAAGAGGTTCGTGCAGGCGATATTGCCGCAGCGGTAGGGTTGAAAGATGTTTCAACTGGTGACACGCTTTGCGATTCATCTAAGATTGTTGCTCTAGAGCGGATTGAGTTTCCAGAGCCTGTTATAGCTGTCGCCATAGAACCTCGCACGCAAGGTGATCAAGAGAAGATGACGCTAGCCCTGCAAAAACTGTCGGCTGAAGACCCATCGTTTAAAGTTTCAACAGATCAAGA
>CALKCL010000030.1 GCA_938082545.1 uncultured Gammaproteobacteria bacterium | reverse complement strand
GGTGTTGAATTAGTCGCTGCTAAATAAAGACTATCAAGGACATCGCTGATCGTTTGGATGGAAAACCCTCCCTTGCTTTGCGAACAGAGGCCCTAACTCCTGATGATTTAACATTAAGGTGGATGACTTAACTCCAAGTAGTTTGTGTTGAATACAATCCTAAGTACTTGAGTTTAAACAGAAGGGGTAGATGGCTACTAGAAAGGGACACTCCTAGCGTGTTACGCGCTTCATCCACTAAGGTCTGACTGAACCAGTGACCGTGATAATAAAGGTCACTGGTTGTTATCAAACGTGTCAGTCCTCGGTACCTTGACCTGGTCTTCGTGTCAGCGTTTTTAGAACAAGCGTTTTGTAAGGATAAGCCATATAAGATTGCGGATGGTGGGGGACTCTACATACTTATTAAGGCGAAAGAATTACTGGCGATACAACTATCCATTTGCTGGGAAACGGAAAACTCTAGCATTAGGTGTCTATCTTGAGGTTAGGTGACGTATTTACCTGAGTGGACTTGTAGATTTAGTCGCGTGAAGTAGTAGAGGTGATTTTTAAAGCTTTACTTATAGATAGCAAAGGCGCACCGTGCAGGCTAGCTTAAACATATTTTAGGGGAATATGATGAGACTATCTCTGGAGGCTTTTAGCTTAAATTTTAAATACGGTTAATACACAACCGGTTTATCAAGTAGTTTTCTTCTAATTCAACTGCCCTGATCATTAAGTACGGCATTCTCGCCATCGGTTAAACTATTTACTAATGCAAGGAAAATTCGCTATGGCTAAACAAATCTTGAGCATGCTGTCCATTCTAATTGCGCTCATTCTAGGGGGGTGTGCAACTATCGTGAATGATCCTATGGTCCCGGTTACTCTATCGTTTAGTGATGGTAGTGATGGTGAATGTTTTCTAAGAAACAAACGATGGTCAGGTAACTTAGATATGCCCGGGACAATAATGGTTCGACGCTCAGATGATAGGCTCGTGTACGATTGCACCACGTCGGACAAGCGCGTATCTAAAGGTTCAGTGGCAAGCGGGATAGATGCCGCAAAATTAGGAGCGAGTGTCTTGTTTATCGACTTGGGTATTACGGATGCTATTACTGATAAGCACCGCAACTACCCTTCGAGCTATGTGGTCCCAGTTAGAAAAGCTCAATAATGCCGTTAGGAATAGGTTCTGATTTATCGACCTTTCAACATAAGACAAGAAGTCCAAAAAAGATATTTTTTTTAAAGATGGGTGAATAAGAAAAGTGCTCTCAAGCAACCACAGGAAATGAAGAAAAAGACTTCTTTGGTAAAATTATTGCCTGAACTAACCGGGTACCTAAACTAATTTGGCTGGTGACTAGAAAGAAAGTACATAATATGCCGGTCTCGATTAACGAGTGAGGCGCTGTTTAATAGAAAACTAGGACCAGTGATCGGTTGCGTAGAAGAGTGACGATCGATCCAGGTTTTCGCGTCTCCTAGTGTAGAAAGTATGCTAGATACACCGTCTGTTAAGTAGTGTGCTGGTATAACAATCTTCGGTTTGAGTACGTTGACTAAAGTATCACTCTGCTCATAACTCAGTAAATGTTCAGAACTATCGATAGGTAAGATCAACATATCTAAATCACTAAGTTGTGCGAGGATCTCAGGTGGCGGATCGGCTCGATTATCACCCCAAATTGCTATTCGTTTACCTCCTGTCTGGATAATGAATATTACGTTGTCCATATGGCCAGGGTTGTTCGGTGGGCATCCATCGATGCCCACTTCGTCAAATGCCTTATGCCAAGGGTGGACGCCAGGAGAGATGCAAACGTGTTTGTCTGCGAGTCCAATTATTCGGACGTCCGCGAGCTCCCATACCCCCGCCATCCGGTCCAACACCATTGATGCAACAGGGCTATAAATCGCATCATGATCGAAGTGAGCATGAGTCGACAAAACCACATCTGTTTCGATACTGGGGAATGCTTCTGGAAACCAAAGGCCCCAAGCACCTGATGGGTCGTTCCTCCAGGGGTCGAATAAAATTTTTAATCCAAGAGGCGAGGTGATTTGAAATGCGGCGTGCCCGTAAAAATCGATCTTAACGTCTCCCTCTAACTTAGGGTTTCCTCCTACTGTTTGTATCGAAAGAACGTGATTATTATTAGTGTTTTGCTTCCACGCTTCTGACTCAGCTTTAGCATTCATACACATCGCAAGGACGTAAAAAAACGAGGACAGAGCTGCAATGAAGATTGTGCGACGCATGCTAATAGCCCTCTTTGATTATGTGTTTAACTCTTGGAAGACAGTACCAGAAAAATTATTTAAATATCGGCTGTATTCATGCATTAAAAGTTACACCAGTTAGACTCTATTGGACAAGTGGTTGGCTCGAGTAGACGCGACCATTAAATTAGCGCTATGTTTCAACATGAATCTCTAATTGTTGGTACTTTTGTTGGTACTTATTTATCGTGAGAAGCGGAAATGTAACTGTATCAAGCACTTATGAGTACTTGTCGTGGGATATATCTTCCGCCAACTAACCCTCCGTTAGAGCTCACAGATAGCTAGATACAAAAAGCTATAATAATAGTGTCATTAAGGCTTATAGCTATAAGAGTGACATAAGCAAGCACTTGAAAACAAAGTTAACGCCTGGCCTTAACACCTGTCTTTAGGAGTATAGGTGTGAAGATAATGATAGTGAGCCAGTTCCCCAATAAGGTGAGCCACAGGAATACGTTTACACAATCGAAGGCCGCAAACAGTGGGAGTAGGAAGTAGGGCATGCCCGCCAACTCATTACGTAATAGTTCAACAACTAAAGGAAACTTACGTAGCCATATTGGGTTGAAAAATTCCTTTTCATCCTCAACAAACAGGCACAGGACACGGGATAGAATTGCACCAGCAACACCTAGAAATGCCAATGCCCCGCTACCCATTATGAAGAATAGAGTGCCTAGTGAAGCGGCCCCAGTCCATGTGTCGAAGCTCTCACCAAACTTGGTGACCTTATTCGATGCCCTTGCAACGCCACCATCTGCGTTATCAAAGAAACGCCCAATGAAAAAAAGTAGAACACCTAGCCAGAGATACTGAGGCATAACCAGGGCCCCAGAAACGGCAGCAATTAGAGTAAAGAGTGTGACTGCATTGGGGTGCACATGAGCGTTCACAAGCGGTGATATAAACCAGCGCTCACACACCCAACGATCCCATTCATAGAGTGTTTTAAGCATTCATAATCCTTGATCTAGAATTAGATTAAGGATTATCGTATTCATTTACTAGCTAGCCTTATTCCTCTGTTGTTGAGGCTAAGTTCAAGGGGTGACTCTTGTTATGAGTATGGACCTAATGAATCTAAATAGCTCTACATAATTTAGGCGGGGAAAATAGAGGTCCGCTTCTCAAGTATTACAGGATTTAACGAGCAAACTATTGTGTATATAGAATGTGGGGCTCCTATTCTGTGGTTTGGGGGGTGGGGTGTCTATATGCACGATGGGTGAGGTGTTTACCTGAGTGAATTTGCAGTTTTAGTCGCGTGAAGTAGTAGAGGCTGTGAAAACGGTTGGCGGTATTTATGATGTCCTAACCCGTCTCTTTCGTATTTGTCGGCTACTTTCGCTACATATCCTAGTAACGCTACTAACTCGTCATCATTCATAGTTTTGAGGATCTGCATAGCTTCAGCGGCAATTGTTTTTCTTTTTTCTGAAGAGATTATCTTTGGGTTTCAATAATTTTGTCCCATACTTTCATGCAGGGGAGTGTATTTTTGTGTATCTAAACTACTCGTCTTTTTGAGTGTGAGGGTGCCACTGCCAGATATCAAGATTTAAATGGGTAAGCTCATCGAGAAAGAATTAGACTGATTGGGGAAGAGGTGGACTAATGCCTTTGGGCTAGGGGAGATTCGTTTGAAAGAGTTAACCATCAGTTTTCGGGCTCGAGCACCCGTAAGCGATGTGGGAATTTCAAGAGCCCATGTAATAAAGCATAAAGAAAATTAGCGTTTTGTCAGGCCCTGATTGCGCATTCTCCACAAAAGCGCTTCAACACGATCTTGACCATAGAATGTTTCACCTCGAAAAGTCATGAGTGGAACACCCCAATGATCCGTTTGTTCTTGTGCAATCTGATTTTCTGTGATGACAGCTTCAAACTTGTCGGGCGTTTTATCGATCTCAGTGATCAGTTTATGACCGTCTAGCCCGGCAGCAATCATCGCCTCGGCTAGATAGCTCTCCTGGTTCCAATTATCAATAGAGCCATCCCAGAGAATTCGTGAAACACGGTCTATAAATGCCAAGCCGGCACCGCTCATTTGGGCTGCGGCACCGAGTAACGTGATTTGACGTATATACGGCTGTTCTGAGGCAATTAGATTAGTATCCATATCCTGAATAATAGGATCAGGGACAGGACGACGGTAAGGGATCCCATAGTACTCTGCTATGCGTTGACTATCTTTTAAATGGTAACGTCGATACTTTGGGTTTACTGTTTTGAAAAAATCAGGTATCCGAACTGCCAGCGGGAAAACCGGACGGACATTAACCGTGACATTGAACTTTTGATTCATTTCGATGATGCGGTCGAGAGCCAAATAGCAGAATGGACTACGAAATGACCAAAATAAATCAAATGCAAAATTCGGACTAGCCTTCATTAAGACTTCCATATACCAAACTCATCCATAGCCAGACTCCTTAGGATAAAGTTACTCTATTCGAGCAATCGAATACAACATTTTTAGTTAATAAAATACTGATATTCCTTATAGACATGTCATTATCAGGAGTAAGAATATTAAAGAGTGTGGGACTAGAGCTGCTGAGTATATTTCACATTGAGAACTCTTCTGTCTACTTACATCCTCGGTGAGTAATATGCTGTTAAGTCAGTGGGCAGAGCATTAGCGAATTCAGACATACAGTTACACCACTTCGTTGCATTATGACCTTAATAAAGGGGCTAAAGGGTCTGTAGAGAGAGCCTAGAGGTATGAGAGGAGCGATAGGAATAGATTTTCCCTAGACCATAAGGACAAACTTGCCTTATTTAGGTAATCTAGAACAACTAGTTTTTTTAAATGGGAAATACAATTGTCAAATACAAAGATAGAAGCTACATATAGTCTTTATGCGCGTGCCATTGATGAGAAGCGCTATGATTTACTGAAAAGAGTTTTCCATCCGGAAGCACAATTACAGTACATTGTGGGCAGTCAAGAATTCATATGCTCGGGATCTGAGTCGACGACTTATTTCAGAAATTTTCTAAATTTATGTTTCTGGACTAGCCATTTAATTGGATCCCCAGCCATAGAATTAGATGGTAAAAAAGCCTTCTCAACTGCCCGAGTGCAGGCTGTGCATCAACAAGTGTTAGATGATGGAAGTATTTCGCGGTGGATGCTTAGAGGTTCTTATCATGACCATTTAGAATCGTTTCAAGACACCTGGTTGATCACCAAACGCTATTGCCACACACCCGATGAAGAAGGGGAGTTCCTTACAACAGGTGTCAAAAGTTTTGAAGAAATTGGATGGACTTCTAAAGATAAAATTTCATTTAATCGCTAGGTCTTTTTTTGGCAGGAAGAGTTGCTCCTCATCCCACAAAATCTTTCCAGGGTTCATGGTGTGTCCTTGCGCTATTTTTTGCCTCAAAAAATTCCGACTTGTCTACAAAAATATTTTGACAGTTTTTAGCGTTCGTTGGATACTAAATTTTGTTGTGAAATGAGAGGGATCTGTTGAGATGATAAATGTTTGGTGCAGCATGGCTGAGAAAAAATACAGTTGGATAGTTTTATTTACGCTATTTTTTTCGACTGTTCTCAAGGCTGAATATTCGTTTAGTAATTACAGAGATTACCCGGTCACAGAAACCACATTCAAGCTAGAAAAAGTCGCTGACAGTTTAAGCTATCCGTGGGGTATGTCTTTTATTGACAAGGAGCATCTTCTGATTACTGAAAAAGGTGGTGCGCTGCTCAAAATTAATGTTGATAGCGGGGAGAAAATCGATATATCGCACAATATTCAAAGTATTCGTTTTGATGGGAGAGGGGCGTCCGACCAAGGTGGGTTACTTGATGTATATATCCACGATGATTATATCTATTTTACGTACAGTCATGATTTGAAAGCACCGGTATCGCAAAAAGCAATAGGGGGACTCTCGAGTTCGGCTATTGCGCGAGGCAGGCTTGCAAACAATAAAATAATTGACCTAGAAGTCTTACTTATTGCAACACCTAGCCAAAAAGGAAAAAAACACTACGGTTCTAGAATAGCTATCAAAGACAATATCTTGTACGCCGGTTTCGGAGAAAGAGATTTGGGTATGATTGCTCAAGATCCACGAATGCATCCTGGTAGTATCGTTCGTATCAATTTGGATGGAACGGTACCTGACGACAATCCTGCATCGACAACTCACTTAAATTGGTTACCAGAGTTATACCAAATAGGCGTAAGAAACTCTCAGGGTATCACAGTGTCACCTCACGATGGCGAGGTATACTTTTCAAACCATGGGCCAAGAGGTGGTGATTTTATTGGCCTTGCCCAGTATGGCGGTAATTATGGTTGGAAACATATTGCTTGGGGAGGGACCAAATATAACGGCTTTCGTATTGGGGATGTTCCTTTTTCAAAAGAATTTGATATACCTTTAATAACTTGGGTCCCGTCTCCAGGTGTTGGTAGTATTCATTTTTATAGTGGTAAGGTTTTTCCAGAATGGGAGGGAGATTTATTAGTATCAGCACTAAAAGGGAAATGTCTTATCAGATTAGATTTCTTGGATGGGAGGATAGTGGGCGAGGAGATAATTTTTAAAAACAAAATTGGTCGTATCAGAGATTTTGAAGTTGATGATATCGGTAATATTTTTCTGATAAGTGATGATGCAGACTCAGGTCTTTGGAAGTTGAGTAAATAAAGTTAGAGCTTTTATTTGACTGCTGACTTCTTATCTTTTTTAGAATACCTAACGATCTCAGGATCTATCTCAATGGACCAAGCATCTATACCACCTGCTAAATTAAATACGCGTGTAAACTCCTGCTTTTGAAAGTACTCTGCGGCAGACTGACTTCGACTTCCTGTGCGACATTGAAAAACCATAAGAGAGTCATGCTCTAAATCACCTATAAATTTGACTGTTTTCTCATTTAATATTCGAGAGTCCGCTATTTGTGCAATCTCTCTTTCCCATTCCTCCCGTACATCAAATAGATAAAAACTCTCATCTGAGGTTTGGAGACTTTTCAACTCTTGTACACTCATTTGAGCCACTGTAGAGAGACCATTTCTTTCTGTCACGGCATCCGTCTCACTAGAGCAAGAGACAAGAGACAAGAGCAGTAACGTAAGTAAGAGGATTTTGTTCATTTTGCCCGCAGATCCTTTTTTCTTTTCTGTTTGCGCCAAACCCAAGGAGGAACTCTGTCCTCTTCCACAAGCTTCCATAAGCCTAGATTGTTTTTCTTGGCGCTTTTTTCTAATTTTAGCAAACTATCATCCATTATATATCGCCGATATACCATGGCATGTCCCATTTCGATCATATATGCGCTCACATCTTTTTCGTCTATAAATATGCGCCCGATGACTCGCCCATAACGGTCACTCTTCTTCACTATCTTTACTTCCACCTGTTTGCCTAACAACAAGCTACTCAGCACAGCGCGAGCGGTTAAACCATAGAGTTGATTGCTTTCTGGCGCATCTATTCCAGATAAACGTATCTTGTGAATAGTGCCTTCAGCGTTAAGAGTTACTGTATCCCCATCAGCCACTTTAGTGACTATTCCAAAGAGCTGCTCACTGGAATACGCAGAGAAAAAGCAGAGTAGCAGGAGAGAAAAAAGAAGTATCGAAAGAGGTGTGTGAATCGCGTGTCTCAATCAGGGGCCAGTCCATGCATGAGAAAATTCTGCGCGAACACTTTCGTTGCGGGTCAGCCCTTGCGCAGACAGCTTCGATCGAATTAAAGCGAGGTGTTCGCGACCAAAAAGTCCAACTTGCCGATCAACAGCATGGTCGAAAAATACGTAATGAGGTACTCCAACAAGACCACTCTCTTCCGCATCTTCCATGCACTGAATGAGCGCTTTTTGTCCTAATCCGTTCGGTTTAACAAACTCCTCGAAGCCATAAAGATCAGCTCCGAGCTCTCGGAGAGAATCACGCAGTTGAGGTATTGATTCAATCTCATAGTCGCGCCACCCACTACCCCAACCACGAAGACAGACGCTCATCATGAATGGGATTTCCAGCTGCTGACGTTTGGCAAAGACGAAAGCACGGTTAGCTAGCTCGGCATTTAGTAGTCGATATGGACTGCGAAAAGGTAGCCGTTGTAAAGCCGCATATTCTCGGGCAGCTGCATAGTACATTCGGGCTTTGCGGTCGCTCTCTGGAGAGAGTGGTCGCCGCTTGTTACCCTCGACCGAGGTGGTTAGGCCTACGCTCTTATAGCTCAGTGTGTACGGGCGAAAATCAATCTTGATTTGATAGTCTCTTGCTACTTCTAGTGTTGGTCTCACAGCGATATAGGCGTGTGGAGATTTCATATCCAAGTAAACGATAACTGAGGTATCAGCCTCAAGACCCATAATCTGCTGCCAGTTTTCAGCTTCACTCATTATTCGATTGACGTCAGCTGATAGCGTTTCTTTATACACCTTTGGAGCATGCTGGGGCGCAAGGGTCATGGGTTGGGTTGATCAGCCACCGATGACTGCTGGCTTGGGCAAGCCCGCCTTGGCACACTCTTCATAGTATTGCTGCAGGATAGACCCAGCATCGACCATGCTCTCCACCTCTCCGGCCTCATTAAGGTTTAAGTTCGCGCCGCGTATAGCGAACCACGTATCCATCACCTCGGTGACACCTTCTACGTCCGTGGTCAATGTGTGTATTGAGCCAGCTGGTTCGTAAAGGTAGGAACCGGCACGGTTTATTGTGTCTGGGTATTCGAGGTACTTCCATGCACCAGAAAATGTCACTGCGTAAACCTCGCCAGTATGTTTATGACGCTGCACCGTAACACCTGGTTCGAAACGGGTTCGCACAATCCAAAGGCCACCTTCTATATCAACCTGAAGTAATTGTAGCTTCACTCCATCCCCGAACGGGACGAAGGGCAGTTCATTCGGGCCGCGATGGAGTGCTTCTGGAATGATGCTACTTGTTACTTGTGCAGTCTGAGCCATCATTGTTACTTGTGCAGTTTCAGCCATCTCGTTGATCCCCTGAAGCATTAAATTGTTGGAAATAATCGCACAATAAAAAAGGATAGACAAGCAAAGCAAAGTAAAGTAAAGGTAATGTCACGACGTATTAAACTGATTCCGCTGTCTTAAACGCGTCTCGAGATTCGAGTCGGTCAGCATAGGCTGTGAGATTCGGACGTTCGCTAAAATCAGCGCCGAGTCGACGTGACATTATAACGGCATGACCAGTAATAGTATCCGCGACGGTAAACTCACCCGCTAGAAATTCGCGTCCCTGCATATGGGTCTCAGCAGCACCAAGTGTTCGATTAAGGAGCTTGAGAGAACGGATAGCGATTTCCTCGTTACGTCTGTCCGGCGGAAGCAAGATTGTCTCAACCACATAGTTATTGATCGGCGGCATGATCATTCCTTCGGCATAATTGAGCCACTGTAGATAGGTAGCAAAGTTAGCTGCGTCGGGGCCAGGAGTAAGCTCCGGGGCATACTTCGCACCGAGATACTGAGCGATCGCTGTACTTTCCGTAATAGTTGTATCACCATCTATCACAGTTGGCACTCGTCCGTTTGGATTAACTTTGGTGTATTCGGGGTCACGCATTTCTTTGTGACCGAGAGAGAAGCGGACGAGATCGTACTCCATTCCAATTTCCTCTAAGAGCCAAACCGTTCGAACTGCGCGCGATTGTGGGGCAAAATATACTTTCATATCGGTTCTTTTTTTGATAACACCTGTAAACTATAACTAGACATTTAAATCTTATCTATAGAAACATTCACTAAATTCTCATTATTTGGAATTATGCTATGGCTACTTATCAACGTGATAACGCATCAATTTATTATGAAGATTCTGGTGAAGATTTACCGGCGCTTTTACTTATTGCGCCGGGGGGCATGAAATCCGCACTCAATTTTTGGTCAAACACGCCTTGGGACCCTCGCAAGGAGCTCAAGGGACATTTTCGTGTGATCGCAA
>CALKCL010000029.1 GCA_938082545.1 uncultured Gammaproteobacteria bacterium | reverse complement strand
AGTTTTTCTAGTCTAGAGATAATTGGTACCCCTGAGTCTATTGTGGACGAAATGCAGACTTGGTTTGAAGGTGGAGCATGTGATGGCTTCAACATTATGTTCCCCTATTTGCCCGAGGGACTTGATGATTTTGTTTTTAAGGTCATACCCGAACTGCAAAAGCGTGGGGTTTTCCGTCAAAGGTACACAACTTCAACTCTTAGAGAACACCTAGGCCTCAAGCGACCAGAAAACCGCTTTTCGACGCTATCCATTAAATAAATCTAGTAAATGTTGCATTTCCAAGACAAGTGTTGCATTTATATTGAAATCGTTGATATAATAAGAATAATTCTCATTAGCATTAAGAGAACGATTAACAGCTAGAAAAAAAGACTACGAGAAAGACAAACAACACGGAGTTTAATAATGTCTCAAAAAATCTTACTTAAAGGGCTTTTCGCTGCGCTTCTTATCTCCCTATGGGGCAGTATAGCAATGGCGGAAGGTCATGGTCATGGTCATGGAAACGAAAAAATGGATAAAATCATGGAGATGCTTAATGCCCAAGCGGCAGAAATAGCAGCTCTAAAAGCCCAATTGGCAGAAGCAGAGGAAGAAAGCGAAGTGCTTTCTACAAACGTACCACAGGACCCTAATGCGGTCGGCGCTGCCGGTTCACGTTGGTCTCCTTCTCAGAATAAAAGACGTGCGCGCGCGTCCGAGTGGGCTGAAAGAACTTCTATCGGTGGATATGGAGAACTTCACTACAACAATCTCAATGGAGAAAATGGGGCAAGCGACACTAATAAAACTGATTTCCATCGCCTAGTTCTCTTTGTTGGCCATGAATTTAATGACTGGGCGAGATTTGCCTCAGAAATTGAATTTGAGCACAGCTGGGCTGGTGATGGGCGAGAAGGCGATGTAGTTATCGAACTTGCTTGGTTAGAGCTTGATCTCAGTGCAAATCATCACTTCCGTGCAGGTGCAGATATACTTCCAGTAGGTATCATGAACCTGACGCATGAGCCGACCACTTTTTACGGTGTTGAAAGAAACATGGTAGAAGCAGAGATCATCCCAACTACGTGGACTGAAGCCGGTGCCGGTTTATGGGGTCAATTAGTCCCTGGACTTAACTATAACATTTTCGCCCATACAGGACTGGTCGTTCCTACTTCAGGCTCTAGCGCAATGAGAGTTAGAAGCGGACGTAAGAAAGTCGCTAATGCGAAAGACCAAGATATTGCTATCTTAGGTCGCCTATCCTACACAGGTGTTCCAGGACTTGAAGCATCAGTAACTATTGATTATCAAGCTGACTACACGGGAACTGCTGATAGCATTGATGCCGATGCCGTATTGACTGAGGCACATATTGACTACAAGCACGCTTCTGGACTTGGTTTGAGAGCCCTATATGCACGCTGGGATTTCGGAAAAGATACTTCAGCATCATTCGACCCGTCTAAGGTTGGAGCTGATACTGTTGAGGGCTGGTATGTAGAGCCATCCTTTAAGTTTGATATGCCGACTAAGTTACCAGGAGAGCTAGGTCTATTCGTTCGATACCATGAGTGGGATGAGCGTGATGGGAAAAACGGCTATAACCTCCTAACTAACTCAGGAACAGCTAAAATGTTCACTAAGAGAGACCAGTTCACCATCGGTGCAAACTACTGGCCTACTCCAAACATCGTCTTCAAGATTGATGGACAGTGGGAAGACTCTGAAGGCACACCGTCTTCTGGTAATCATGATGGCTTAAACTTAGGAATGGGTTTCCAGTTCTAAGTAATTCCACTATCAGGACTTTTTAGGAAATAGATATGGCAATGGACCGACGTACATTTACGAAGTCCATTGCCTCTTTCCTAACCTCAGCAGCTGGCCTATCCTTATTCCATACCCAACTTTACGCCAGGCAGTACCTTACTGTCGAGCAAGCTAAGACTATACTTTGGGGGAATGAAAAACTCGAACCTCAAGTCGTTAAGCTTACATTGGCTCAAAGGAAAGCGATCCGAGAAGGGTCTAAAATCAGAGTCAGACGTTCCAAATTACAAGCATGGAAAAGTCAAAGTGGTGGTTGGTTCCTACTAGACTATGTCATCGGTAAGCATGAATACATCGACTACGCGATAGCACTTGAAAAAAATGGGGCGGTAAGAGGACTAGAGATACTCCACTATCGTGAAAGCTATGGCGGTGATGTGCGTCACAGACGATGGCGCGATCAGTTCTCCGGGTACAGCCACGCAACTAATTTACGCCTCAATAAAGAAGTGATGTCTATTACCGGCGCCACATTGTCCTGTAGACATCTTGTAGAAGGAGTAAATCGTATCAATCACACCTGGAGAGTTGCCCTCAGTATGCTTTGAGTCGAACTCATGAGTGATAAAAACTGACCACACAGCTAATTCAATAATTCATGTCATAATTTAGATATTGTCGTATCCTCTATAGTTAAATTCAAAATATAGCGAACAATTTTTCCTTGTTCAGTAATTGCTTCACGCAGACTGCTTCTGTACGATGAAATTCCGACTGACACTGTTTGAGGTACGCCATGAACCAGCTGGTCAAAAGAGAATACCTATCCCACCTTGCGCCATACGCGATCAACTTTCTCTCGTGAGCGCGCAAGAAGGCAGCGTAGGAAAACAGGGTTTTGTAGCAGCACATTCTTGGTGGGGTGACGAAGAAATAGAGGCCGCGTCAAGAATAGAATCGGAAATCAAACGGCTCAACCTCAGAACTATTCGAGTGGCTTGGGGCGATCAACATGGGATTGTCCGGGGTAAAAACGTGATGGCCCATGATTTCCTTCTCGCCCTAAAGAACGGTATTGATTTTCAAACGGCTACCTTATTTTTTGACACCACAAATCATATGTTTGCTCCAATGTTTTCTGGTGACGCGGGCATAGGAATGGAGGCACTAGCTGGCGGACCTGATGCCATACTTGTTCCGGACCCGACCACTTTTCGCACCCTGCCATGGGCTCCAAACACTGGATGGATTTTATCAGAAATGTACCTCTCCTCCGGAGAGCCCTGCCCTTTTGACAGCCGAGGCTTGATGAGGCGCACCCTCAAAAAATTAAGTACTCGAGGCTTTCACTACATGGCAGGATTAGAAGTTGAGTTTTATATCACACGTCTTAAAGATCCAATGCATGCCCCAGAACAATCGGGATGGCCACCAGATCCGCCGATAGTTGACGTGATAGCCCATGGCTTTCAATATTTGACAGAAGAACGACAAGACGAAATAGATCCTATATTACAAATCCTACAGGACAACATAGAGGGGCTTGGTTTACCCCTAAGGACTATGGAAGATGAATGGGGTCCCGGGCAATGTGAATTCACGTTCGACCCAACATTAGGCCTTGTTAGCGCCGATAACATGCTCCTTTTCCGGACTGCGGTAAAGCAAATTTGTCGACGAAATGGTTTGCATGCAACCTTCATGACACGACCCGGTTTACCAAATTTTTTCTCTTCAGGTTGGCACTTACACCAGTCTCTCTGTGATACGAAAAGCGGCGAAAATATGTTCACAAATAATTCCCGGAGCAAAGAACCACTCTCTTTACTAGGGAATCAATTTATGGCCGGGATCCTAAAACATACGCCAGCAGCCTGTGTCTTTTCGACACCGACAATCAATGGCTATAAACGCTATGCTCCACAATCCTTCGCACCAACAAAAATCACCTGGGCTTCTGAAAACCGAGGAGCATTAATAAGAGTTTTGGGAGGGCCAAGGGATAGTGCAACTCATATAGAAAATCGTGCGGGAGAACCCTGCGCCAACCCTTATCTTTACATGGCGTCGCAAATTATTGCCGGCATCGATGGTATGGACAAGGCCCTGGACCCGGGGCCGGCAGACGCCTCTCCCTATGAATCAAATAAACCACTATTACCTAGAACACTTATGGAGGCAGTAGCGGAATTAAATGACAATCAACTATTTAGAACAGAATTTGGAGATGATTTTGTTAACTATTTTCTAGCACTGAAGCAGTCAGAGATCGATCGTTTCCAAGCCTACGTCACCGACTGGGAACACAGAGAGTATTTTGAGGTTTTTTAAATGGTGAATGAAAACGATAATTGGCGAGGCAGTAATATTGGCGGATTGAATTCCCAAGAAATTGACGAATTTTTGGCCGGTCCATGGCTTGCGCGACTTGCGTGCTTAAAACCAAATGGAAGTCCATATGTTGTTCCTGTCTGGTACCATTGGGATGGCGCGGCGTTCTGGTTAGTTGCGAGAAAAAAATCAGAGTGGGCTCGTTTCATTGCCGATGACCCGAGAGTCTCTTTAGTAATCGACGAGCCCGAACCTCCGATTAGAAAAGTTATCTGTGAAGGACTAGCAGAGGTTGTTGAAGAACCCGTGGGTCCTATCTTAGACAATGGCAAAAGTTCAATTTGGAACCAAATAGGTTCCGAACATACTGGGCCTCGGTACTTGGGCGAAAAATCGTCAGAGTATCGTGAATCAATAAATACAGAACCCTGCTGGACGTTTAAAATCTGTCCTGAAAAACTAGTCACCTGGCAGGGTTTCGATTGGCATGATCGCTATAAAAATGCCGATAAAGCAACGGGGAAAGATTAATTTCCTTGAAGATCTTGTCTCCAGCCGATGAGAACCCAGTAGGCACTCTTCGTCCCGATTCGAAGAAAAAATTCTTTTTAACCTGCGACCATGCAAGCTCTAGTATCCCGGCAGCGCTATGCAATCTCGGTCTCAGTAAGAATGAATTACAGAGACATATTGGGTGGGATATTGGGGCATTGGGTGTGGCAAAGGAACTCTCAAAGAGACTTGACGCTACACTGGTTTGGCAAAACTACTCCCGACTCGTTGTGGACTGTAATCGTGTTCTAGAACATCCTGGTCTTATTCCTCAGGAGAGCGAGGCTACTTCAATCCTGGGGAACATAAATATTACTAAGGAGGAGCGGCGTCAAAGGATCAGTGAATTCTATAATCCATATCACCTGAAAATAAAAACGTTGCTCGATACGCGAACAGAAGAAGGCCTGGAAACAATATTTATATCCATACACAGCTTTACACCAGTTTATCTTGGCCAGCAAAGGCCGTGGGACCTTGGAGTCCTTTATTCTGATGACGTAGTTTATTCTCACTCTATCTTAGATAGGCTCTCGCACGAGACAAACCTCAGAATTGGAGACAATGAGCCCTACCAAATTGACGAGAAGGACTGCACAATCCCCCTACACGCATTAAAAAGAGGGCTGCGAAACACATTATTTGAAATTAAACAGGATTTGATTACTTCAACCGAGCATCAAATCTCGTGGGGGAAGAAACTTAGCCAAATCTTAGTGGAGACTGTTTGATCTGTAACTTTTAAAATACAACATTTGTTACCGAAAACCATCAAACAAGTAGTCAATAAGACGGTGAAAAACCAACGGTGGCGCGACAATAATTGCTAAAAATGTGAGGTGATCAAGCGCCCCTTTCAAGCTAGACACAGGCTCCAAATCTACCCCACTTCCGCCTAACCAGAACAAAATCCAGAGCGGCGTAAACAAGTAGTTAAAGGCTATGAACACTCTCTTAATAGCTTCCATTTCGTTAAGTTCCTTGGGTCGGATTATTCGCGGAATATTTTTCCAAAAAATCGGAGCGATACCCATCTAATCGCCAAATAATCGGAAAAAAAGATTCGTCCATTTCAACAGTCCCAAATTTTTTATATCGGCTGTAGATACTGCTCACAAATTCGGAATGAAACTTATTCTCTGATGACATACAGTGCGCAACTATCGATCGGCGAGGTCTCTGCGTATGGTTAATATCGGAACCATGCCAAGTCCATCCTTGATGGAAGGCCCCTCCCCCAGCTTTTACCACAATAGGGACCCTTTCAGGACTTTCGATCCCAGCTGCATCTGCAGCGGCAGAGAGCTCCTTTATCGGATTAGTAGGCGCATGGAATTGATCTATTTTTCCTGATTGTCCCCAGCGATGAGACCCTCTAACGTACTCAACAGTACCTCCCTCAGCAGTCGTATCATCAAGCGCGATCCAGCAGCTTGCCCAGTCAGGTATGGCAGTCCACTGCTCGTAGGCTGAATCCTGGTGAAATCCTAATGGCTTACCACCAGGAGGCTTCCACAACAGATTATCTTGACTTATTCTAGCCCCTGGCCATCCACCTAAAGTGGCGCATGCTCGCCCAATATCTGAGCCCAGAATGACTCTCGCAACCCCCCTGTCCGACTTCCAAGCGTTACATAACTGTCTTGTGTTCTCGGGTGGGTCCCGATCGACCTGCCAATTAACCTCGTCAGGAGCAATTCCAGTCTCATACTCTTCGGCAAAAAGCTTATCGAAGCGCTCTCGCAATAAAGCGACATTTTCATCGCTAATTATGCGATCAACCTGTACAAATCCATCTGAATGAAAATCAGCGACCTGAGCTTCGGTAACCTTAAATTCTCGCATGACACTTATTTCTCACCACATTCTTGAATTCAAACTATACATGAAACAAATATCTTTCTCGCTCAAAAGAGGATACATGACGTCTCATCCGCTCGTCCTCGTCGACACAACACGCCACGGCATGCGCTATGAAATCTTTGCCAAAGATTCTTTCAGCGGCTTGGCTTTGCGCCATAAGTTCGGCCGCCTCTAGCACGCTTCGAGGAACAGCCCCAATATCGCTTGGCACCTTGTCACGACCTATACCGGTTGTCTCAGGGGGAAGCGTTAGTTCCTGCTCAATTCCATATAAACCTGCGCCTAACATCATAGAAAATGCCAAAAAAGGGTTTACATCAGCGCCAGGTAGACGGAACTCTATTCTGGCGTTTTCGATAGGACTAGCGACCAAACGTAATCCACAAGTATAATTATCGTACCCCCAAGTCGCAGTTCTAGGGGCCCAATTACCAGGCGCATACCTTCTATAAGAATTCACATTAGGCGCGTAAAGTGCCGTAAGTTCAGGGATTAATCTCAGTATCCCAGCGACAAAACATCTACCTAATCGAGTTAACTTGGGTTTCGGTCCACTCCCAAACAGTACTGCTTGTCCTGAATTTTTATCCTGTAAAGAGATTATCGGATGTCCTCCTAAACCAGGGTGATCATCACTAAGCTGAGCCATAAAAGAGGCCGTCTTTTGCTCTCTACTAAAAAATGCCCGAGTAAACATTTTAAAAAAAGCGGCATCATCAGCTGCCTGCAAAAGAGACCTTGCAGGCATTGTGGCTTCCAAACAACCTGGACCTAATTCGCTACACATATGATGAAGCTCGATGTCCCCGTTTCTAAGCGTCTCCTCATAGCCAGCTAAAAGCTCTGCAGAAATACTAGGTAACATCGCGGACCAGCATCTATTTTCAGGACCGTAACTCTTTAGCTTCTGGTAACCTTCTTCCTGTAACTCGCTGGCCGTTTGATCGAGAATAATAAATTCAAACTCGCTAGCTCCAAGAGCCGAGAAACCCATTCTCTCAGCCTTTTTAATCTGTTTCTGAAGCATGGCGCGTGGCGAAATTTTCTTCGAAGACCCTTCGTAATCTGCTACAACAATTACAGAGTCAGCTTCAAAAGGATAGTTCCTCAAACTTTTAGTGTCGAAAGAGCAACTCTCACTCCTGAAAGCTTTATCTACCCTTACCGTGTCATTTGGCCCCCACCAGGGAAGTGCATCTATAAAAGACCAACCTTTTAGGGCAAATTCACTGAATTGCAGGAACGGTATCTTCTTTCCCCGCCAGGTACCATCTTGATCGAATAATCCAGCGTACACATACCGAATATTATTTTCGGCTAGACCAGATAAAAATTGTTCTATTGATTGTGCTTTTCTGGAAGTCACGAGATTCGGGTTTGCTCCGTAAAATTTAGGAAAAATACATTCGTCTCACACGATACTATCACTAGACTTATTCATTGCAATGACGTCATAAATTACGTAGTGTTCATATCACTAGCCAGGAAGCTCCAGAATAAGGAATTCAGATGTCAAATGATACAGATCTAGAACAATATGTCCGCACTCCCAATAGAGATGAACTGGTAAAAGAAGTTCGCGCTAAAATAAATGAATTGGGCATCCGTTATATTTATTATCAATTTATCTCAGTGACAGGAAGAATCGTCGGCAAGGGAATTCCTGCCGATCACTGGGAAAAGACTGCAGAGAATGGATTCCAACTTGTCTATGGCTCTACTGCCAACCTTTTTGTCGACAGACACAGTAATTATATTGGCTATGGTCCAGAAGCGATGGAACTCGTTGGGATACCGGATCCTGAAACCTTCTGCCAACTGCCATGGGACAAGCGCGTGGCAAGAGTATATTGCGTATGCTTCCGTAATCGAGAGGAACGGGAGAATCCAGGAGCATTTTTAACTTCTGATTGTCGTGGAAATCTAAAGAGAATGAATGCCGACTTTCAGGCGCAGCATGGGTTGGAATTTCGTGTCGGCACCGAGCCTGAAATGATGTGGCTGAAACGTGGCGAAGATGGGAAACCAGATGGAGGTGTCACCAAACCCTACTGCTATCATATAGATCAGTTTGAAAGCTTAAGACCAGTCTTTATGCAAGTAATAGAATATGCACAAGCTATGGGTCTGGATATGATTCAAGGAGACCATGAAGATGCTCCTGGTCAACTAGAACTCAATTGGCAGTTTGACGATGTGGTTAGAAATGCAGATCGGTTATCTACTTATCGTCAAATCTGTGCCCAAGTAGCCAGGGAAAATAACCTTATAGCTTGTTTTATGTCCAAACCATTTATGGGAGTTTCCGCATCAGGATGCCATACCAACGTCTCTCTATGGAAAGGGGGTGAAAGTCGCGTCAACCGACTCCATAACGACACCCTTCCTGGTATGGATGACGTATTTACCTATAGAGTAGGTGGTGAAAATACGTTTATGCCCGATACCGACGATGTCCAAAAGCCAGGGAAGATAGGTCTTCAGTGTGTGGGTGGTATTGTGAAGCATCTAGGTGCGCTCACCGCCATAGGTTGCTCGACTGTCAATTCCTACCGACGGCTTTGGGACACAGGCTTTTGGGCGCCAGTCTTCGCCGATTGGGGTTATCAAAACCGAACAACTGGGCTGCGCATCTCTGCTCCAGGAAGATTCGAATATCGTGCAGTAGATAGTATGGTGAATCCATACCTTCTCGGCTCCGCACTTCTGAAAGTTTTTGAAGACGGAATTAATAACGATATAGACCCTGGCGAGCCAGAAAACAGAAACATCTATGAGGCTATGGAAGCCGGGAAAGATGTCAAAAGGCTCCCGATGTCTCTTGGAGATGCTCTTAATGAGCTATCAAAAGATGACGTCGTTAAATCTGCGATGCCAGATGAAATGTATAAAGTCTTTCATTGGTACAAAAACGATGAATGGGAAAAATTTATGTCGACGGTTACTGACTGGGATCAGGAAATGTATATGGACTGTTTGCCATAAGAATAATTTGCTTAGGTCAGTTGGTATTTAATCTTAAATAGTTACAATAGACTAGACGTTCAGAAAAAGATCGGAAGGTCCTAACAGGCTGTTTGAAGACGGGCAGCCAATATGTAGTGTGGAAATCAAAAAAAGGAAATTACGTCACTAGCTATGTCTATGAGATTGCTCAAATACGCGTTTATAGAGGACTATGCTGAAGACAGCTGGTTCAATACTCCGAGTGATCTGAAAGCCACTTACGATGTCGTGATTATTGGCGCCGGAGGTCACGGACTTGCGTGCGCCCACTACCTTGCACAAGATCACGGAATTACAAACGTGGCCGTTCTCGATTCTTCCTATATTGGCGGTGGAAACACTGGAAGAAACACTACGATCATCAGATCAAATTACTTAACTCCTGATGGGGTCAAGTTCTATGATCAAAGTATAAAACTTTTCAAAGATCTTTCATGCGAGCTCGACACCAATATTTTTTTTTCCGAACGCGGGCATTACACTCTCGCCCATAACACATCTACTCTGCGCACAGCACGCTGGCGTGCAGAAGTAAATAAGCACCTGGGTATAAAAAGCGAGGTTGTCAACCCAGACGAAGTCTTACGAGCTTGCCCTGAGATTCAACTCGACTGTGGCGGTTCTCAAGCCGTTGAGGGTGCGCTTTATCATGAACCTGGGGCGGTAGCTCGGCATGATGCTGTCGCATGGGGCTATGCCAAAAGTGCCTCTGCCAGAGGTGTCGAAATCCATCAGCACACACCTGTTACCGAGATCAATACCGATTCGCAAGGCATCTCAGAAGTCGTTACCCCGAAAGGAGTAATCAAAACAAGAACTGTTCTCTCTGCTGTTGCTGGTCAAACTCCCTCAATAACTAAGATGGTGGGAATAAAAACTCCCATAGAAATATTTCCGCTACAAGCCTGCGTTACAGAGCCCATAAAGCCTTGGCTAAATACGATTATCGTCTCTGGAAGCCTCCACATGTACCTGAGCCAGAGCTCGCGAGGGGAACTAGTAATGGGAGCTGCTTTAGACCCCATGGAGCTTCATTCGAGGCGATCGACTTTCGAATTTGTCACGGGCCTTTGCGATCAAGTGCTCGATTTATTCCCTTTCTTAAGTGGAGTGAAAATAAACCGTCAATGGGCTGGCATGGCTGATATGACTCCTGACTTTGCACCGATTATGGGGACGACTCCGGTAAAAGGATTCTTCTTAGACTCTGGATGGGGAACCTGGGGCTTCAAGGCAACGCCCATCAGCGGTAAAACGATGGCTAATACAATAGCAACCAACTTAAATGATCCTTTAATTCAATCTTTCAACTTAGATCGATTTAAAAACTTCAATTTAGTCGGAGAAAAAGGGGCTGCGGCAATTGGACACTAGTGCGAGGACTTCGGCGCTATGAAATTTTTTCAATTTCCTTTATTAGGCACTCGTGCCATCTCAGAATTCGTACCCGCACATGACGCAATCCTCGAACCGGTAGACTTAGAAGAGAATATATCTGCGGGAGATTGGGTTTATGAGCGTGATAGTGTGCCGAAGATAACTACTGAATTTTGGTATCACTCGACCAGTCAGATGTGGTTCAAAGTAGAACGTAATACTGGCACTAACCAAATTTATAGAGCGGAGGTACTGCGTGAGTAGACGTTTACCTCCACAACATGAAGAGTGGATAGATCGAAAAGTAAAAATAGATTTCTGGTTTGAGGGAGAGAAGTTCTCTGCCTATAAGGGAGACGTAATCTCGAGTGCACTTATTGCCAGCGGGCAAAAAATTCTAGCGAGAAGTTTCAAATATCACCGTGCTCGCAGTACCGTTTCTATGGCGAATCACGACGCTAATGTCATTTTAGAGACCCTGACGCAAACCAATATCAGAGCAGATGTAACCCACCCTCTAGAAGGCGTGCGTTATCAGGCTGTAAATACATTTGGCGGCCTAAAGAAAGATCTGGCGCAAATCCTCAACTTTTTCTCAGCTCTGTTACCCGTCGGCTTTTACTATAAAGCTTTTTACAGACCAAGATTTTTGTTTCCTCTATGGGAAAAATTAATTCGTGGGATGACTGGGTTGGGCAAGGTGAACTCAAATACTGGTTCATGGCGCCAAGCAAGAAAACAACTTTTTTGTGATGTACTTGTTGTCGGAGCCGGTCCTTCAGGGATAGCTGCGGCTGAATATCTGGGAAGAACCGGACTGAAAACAATTATCGCAGATGAAAACGATCGTGTGGGCGGAACCTTAGGCTATCGCCATAACACCGATCAGTCAGCCAAAGAGTTCAAGGATACGACAATAAAAAACCTGACCAATTTTAGCTCTGTATCTACTCTCCCCATGCACTATGCGGCAGGCTTATACGAAGGAGGGACAGTGCCTATAGTTGGGCCAGATGGCATCAAAGAGGTGCATACTAAAGCACTCATCGTAGCGACAGGAAGTTACGAACAGCCTGCTGTTTTTCGAAATAATGATGCTCCCGGAATAATACTATTAAGCGCAGCAGAACGATTAATGAACAGATATTCTGTACTTCCTTGTGAGTCTGCTGTAATCCTTGCCGGTAACCCTGAGGCCTACGAACGTGCAAAGAATCTGAAAAAGATAGGGTTAAGGATCGTGGCAATTATTGATCTTTCGCTCGGTCCAAAAGTCCATGAAAAAGAAATAGCAGATGCAAGAAAAGCGGGAATCAAAGTCACAAAAATAACCTCTATAGTAGAAGCTTCTCTGCGCAAGGGAATATTAGATAGTATTACCGTAATTACCGAACACAATCAAACCGAAAAAATACCATGCGATGGAATACTAATGAGCGTAGGCTGGTCCCCTGCTTCTAGCTTGCTTGTGCAAGCTGGCGCAAAACTTTCTTATCTGGCCTCGCTAGAACAAGTTATTCCAGATGAGATCCCAGCGGGGACGTACGCAGCGGGACAAGTAAATGGAATTCATGAATTTAAATCGAAAATTGATGACGGTCTCGCTGCAGCAAACGAGGCCGCGCGATTCTTAGGTTGCGACCTTCCTATCATCTCGCGACCCAAACGGGAGGATCGTGCGCATTCCCACCCTTATCCAGTGAGTGCCCACCCGAAAGGTAAAGAATTTGTAGATTTTGATGAAGATATCCAGCTGAATGATTTACGCACGTCCTGGCGCGAAGGCTTCAACTCAGTAGAGCTTATGAAGCGCTATTCAACAATAGGGATGGGTCCGAGCCAGGGTAAGATATCAAATATGAATGGAGTAAGAGTGCTTGCTGACCTAAACAAGAAATCTCCGGGGGCGATAGGCACAACAACTCCTCGTCCCTTTACTCACCCGGTAGCTATAGGCGCGTTGGCTGGGCAACGATTCCGAAGGTATTGGCGCACACCTATGCATCAATGTCACCAAAGAATGGCGGCTAACTTTGAAGAGAATGGACACTGGCTGCGACCTATGACCTATGGGGCAGGTTCTATCCAGACGCTGATTGAAAAAGAGTATGCTGCTGTCAGAGACGCCGTGGGGATAATAGACGTGTCTACCCTAGGTAAAGTCGAATTATTCGGGCCTGACTGCATCAAGTTACTCGAATATGCCTATACCTGTAAATTCGATAAGCTAAGAACAGGTATGACCAGGTATATCTTTATGGTGGATGGTTCTGGCGTTCTAATCGATGATGGGGTTGCGGCCCGATTTTCAGATGATCATTTCTATATCACCACGACCAGCGCCAATGCTCATACAGTAGTAAAGCAATTGCGCCTTTTTTCAGATCTACTTAACTTAGATATAGCTATCGTTGATAGGACCCGCCAAATTGGTGCATTCAACGTAGCTGGTCCCCTATCTAGGGAGGTCTTATCAAAAATTACTAGCCAGTCCCTATCTGAAGCTGATTTTCCATATCTAGCTGTTCGAGAGTTCCAAATAGCAAATGTTAACGCACGAGTCATGCGTGTCGGATTTGTAGGAGAGCTAGGCTACGAAATTCATGCGTCGGCTAATTCGGCACAGACTATTTGGAACTCGTTAATGGAGACAGGGAAGCCTTTCGGCATAATGCCTTTTGGTGTTGAAACACAAAGACTGTTAAGACTGGAAAAAGGACACATAATCCTAGGGCAAGACACTGATGGAATGACGACTCCATTTGAAGTCAACTTAGGATGGGGAGTTAATCTGAAGAAAGAACAATCGATCGGAAAAAACAGCTTAATTCATCTAAAAAGACAAACTAAAAGACGGCTTGTTGGGTTTGAATGCACAAGCATTAAGAAGCTTGAGATATTAGAATCTAATCTAATTGTCGAAGGAGACCGTATTTTAGGACGGGTCACGAGCGTAAGCTATAGCCCCCATCGGAAAGGGATTATTGGTCTAGCGATGATTGACTCAACTGATGCTTCGACAAAACAAATTTGCATTAAAGATTCACAAGGAAATTTAATTGATGCACAAATTGTAAATACGCCATTTTATGACCCAGAAAACTTAAGACAACTAACATCGTAAGATTCAGATAAGATTTCAATAAATAGTCAGTAACAGATAATGTCCATAAAAATAAGCCCACTGCTAGAGTGTTATGCTGAATCCAACGCCAAACCTGGTGAAGTTTTTGGAATGAAGACCGTAATAAGCGAAGTGCTGCCTCGTATAGACACACAAGATTTCATTATGGATCTAAGTCCCGTGCCTAAATGCCTAGTGGTTGGAGGGGAAAGCAGGCAATGGATTGCCGAGCAAATCGATGGTGAGTTGGGCGGCTTGTTTGATTGTCGCCTGCAAAAAAACGGCGGCTTTATATCTGAAATAATCCGAGACCAATTTCTGTTAGTGAATGGCACAAATGAGGCCACATGGAAATCTTTTACAGAAAAATTTCATGCTCCCGACAGAAGAATGTTGACCCTTCCATACGATTGTGCAGAGTTTATAGTTGGAGGGCCGAATATCTGGAATCTACTATATGCCATGACGTCATTAGATCTTGACTCATTTAAGCAAAACCAACTTTCTCCGATGCGAATCGCAACAGTAGATGTCTATGTATTGCCGTATAAAAACATGTTGCGCGTCTTTTGCACTCCGGCAGATGGATATTTTCTTTTCAACACTGTAAAAACTAGTGTTATCTCAGGTGGAGGAGTTTCGATGGGCTTTAACCCATCTATTGACTCACTATGTATATCTAATTAATCTTAGAGGATGTTAAAAAGCTTCCTGTTTAATCTTTGCTTGAACGATATAAGAATTATCACCTAACTGTCTAATAACGCTAAAAAATGTCGATTAGACGATATTTAAGTCTCTAAATAAGAATGTAATCCTTCCCCTTTTAATCTAAAATTTATCACTACGTCTTAAAGGATCAATTATGTGTGGCATAGTCGGGTTGTTTGCAAAAACAAAAGAATTCGAAAAGGAGCTTGGAAAATATTTTTCTGGCATGCTAAATGAGATGACTGATCGGGGTCCCGACAGCTCAGGATGCGCGATTTATCACAATGTCACTAAGGCGAATATATTAAAAATCGTCGCTATGTCAGAGACGCCGCTCTCGGAAAATAAATTGTTAGATACAATAAGACAATCTTACCCTGCCGCCTCAGTACAAGAACTCGAGTCACTTCACTTCTTGATTACCTTAGAAGGAGAAAGCAAAGAAGCAATCCTTGAGCTAAACCAATGCTTCCCTAACCTAAAGATTTTGAGCAGTGGCTCTTCCATCGAAATTTACAAAGCTGAGGGCCTTCCAAAAAATGTCTTGGAAAAATTCTCAATTTCTTCTATGACTGGATCTCACGCTCTCGGTCATACAAGAATGGCAACCGAAAGCGCAATAACTACGGCACATTCTCATCCGTTCTCGACTGGAGATGACTTGTGTCTTGTACATAACGGATCACTTTCGAATCACAATAGATTAAGAGCTAAATTACAAAAAGAAGGTATTTATTTTTCAAGTGACAATGATAGTGAAGTCGCGGCAGGCTACCTCGCATGGAGAATTAAACAAGGAAAGACAATAGAAGAAGCTCTTAATCATGCGCTCGAAGATCTTGATGGATTTTATACTTTTGCAATTGGGACAAAGGATGGATTTGCTGTGTTGCGTGACCCAATAGCATGCAAACCTGCTGTTATTAGTGAGACAGATCATTGGGTAGCCATGGCGTCGGAATATAGAGCCATTGCGCTGTTGCCAGGCGCACATAGTGCTCCTGCTTGGGAGCCTGCTCCAGGAAAAATTTACAGTTGGAGCCACTGATATGTCGTTAGAATATGATCTCGCTTCGGGTAGCACGCGTGAGTTGAACAAAAAGCTACATGCCCTTGGAATAGCAAACAAAACAGACAAAATTTGTGTTACAAACCCAAACGGTGCGCATGCCTTGGCGGTTGGCCTAACCCGGCCTCTTAAAGTCAACATCAAGGGTCATGTCGGATATTACTGCGCTGGAATGAATCAAATAGCAGAAGTAAACATTGATGGCAATGCCGGCCCTGCTGTAGCAGAAAATATGATGTCAGGCTATGTAACAGTCACAGGCAATGTTTCGCACTATGCCGGAGCTACCTCACATGGGGGTACACTGTTAGTTTGTGGGGACGCAAGTTCGCGTTGTGGAATATCTCTCAAAGGCGCAGACATTATTATTAAAGGTAATGTTGGGCATATGAGCGCTTTTATGGCACAAACCGGAAGAATGGTTATTTGTGGCGATGCTGGAGAGACATTAGGAGACTCCATATATGAAACCAAATTATATGTGCGTGGTTCGATAGCGAGTCTCGGTACTGATTGCGTCCAGAAAAGTATGACTGAAAAACATAAGAACGAGCTAGAAACGCTGCTTATATCTGCCGGAATTACAGGAGCTGATGCCGCTGAGTTTAATCGCTTCGGTTCGGCTAGAAAACTCTATAACTTTAAAGTGGATAACGCTGATGCCTACTAAAAAAAATGGCGATAGCCAAATCAATTTACATGAACTTCAAAGCAGGCTAAAAGAATCTGCTACCTACCCACGACAAGTCATAGCGGAAATACAACGGGCTGCCGAGACCGGGATCTATGACATCCGAGGCTGGGGAGCGAAGCGCTCTGTTCCGAACTTTGATGATCTGCTCTTCTTAGGTGCCAGCATGTCACGCTACCCTTTGGAGGGATATAGAGAAAAATGTACCACCAGCGTTACCTTGGGCGATCGGTTTGCATCAAAGCCTATTGAATTAAAGATCCCAATTACGATCGCTGGTATGAGTTTTGGAGCATTATCAGGGTCCGCGAAAGAAGCATTAGGTAGAGGCGCAACCATTGCTGGTACCAGTACTACAACTGGAGATGGCGGCATGACGCCAGAAGAAAGGGAGCACTCTGAGCTATTGGTGTACCAATTACTGCCATCCCGCTACGGAATGAATCCAGACGACCTCCGAAAGGCTGATGCAATAGAGATAGTCGTTGGACAAGGAGCTAAACCAGGAGGTGGTGGCATGCTTCTTGGACAAAAAATTAGTGAGAGAGTAGCTGGTATGCGTGATCTCCCTAAGGGCATAGACCAACGCAGCGCATGCAGACACCCTGACTGGACTGGGCCCGATGATCTAGCTATAAAAATACAAGAATTAAGAGAGATCACTAATTGGGAAAAGCCAATCTATATAAAAATTGGCGCTGCCAGACCTTATTATGATACCGCTTTAGCGATCAAAGCTGGTGCCGACGTTGTTGTATTAGACGGAATGCAAGGCGGTACAGCAGCAACTCAAGATGTTTTCATAGAACACGTGGGTATTCCGACTCTTCCAGCCTTAAGGCAAGCTGTCGAGGCGCTCCAAGAATTAGATATGCATCGTAAAGTGCAGCTCATTGTGTCTGGGGGTATTAGAAGTGGTGCCGATGTTGCAAAAGCTTTAGCCATGGGAGCTGATGCTGTCTCAATCGGTGTGGCAGCATTGATAGCGCTTGGTGACAATAGCCCGGCATTTGAAAAGGAATATAACTCACTTGGCACATCTGCTGGATTTTATGACGGCTGGCATGAAGGTAGAGACCCTACCGGAATCTCAACTCAAGACGAAGAGCTTGCTGCTCGTTTTGACCCAGTGATGGGAGGTAGACGGCTGGCAAATTATCTAAATGTCCTCGCTCTTGAGACACAGACTCTCGCCCGCGCCAATGGAAAAAGTCACGTACATAATTTAGAGCCCGAAGACTTAGTGGCGCTCACAATAGAAGCTTCCGCGATGGCTGGTGTTCCTCTAGCAGGTACAGACTGGATCCCAGGGAAGAAATAACGAGCTAACAGGAGTGTAAAATGACTACAAAACTCAGTACAACTGCTAAGTCCAAAGGAATCAAGTATTTCTTGATCAGTTTTGTAGATCTCTTTGGTCATCTGCGCTCTAAGCTCGTGCCAGCACGCGCTATCGATGGAATGCAAAAGAATGGTGCAGGTTTTGCTGGTTTTGCTGCTTGGTTAGACATGTCACCTGCAGATTCAGACATGTTTGCTATTCCAGATCCGTCCAGTCTCATCCAACTACCTTGGAACAAAGAAATCGGTTGGCTAGCATCTGACCTATGGATGGATGGAAAAGAAGTTTCAGCGTCGCCAAGAGTTATTTTGAAACGACAGCTTGCGAAAGCAATGAAGGCCGGTTATCGCACGAAAACTGGCGTTGAATGTGAATATTTCTTGACCAGCATGGACGGTTCTGAACTCTCAGATGAGTACGATACGCAAGCGAAGCCCTGCTATGACCAACAAGCTCTCATGAGGCGATTTCCAATAATTAGAGAGATTTGTGATGCTATGCTTGAGCTTGGCTGGGGTCCATATCAAAATGATCATGAAGACGCAAACGGGCAATTTGAAATGAATTGGGACTATAACGATGCCTTAATTACAGCGGATCGCCAAGTTTTCTTCAAATATATGGTGAAAACAATTGCAGAAAAACATGGTTTTCGTGCCACTTTCATGCCTAAACCTTTCGCTCACCTGACGGGGAATGGTTGTCATACGCATGTCTCCGTATGGGATAAATCAGGTAGGAAAAACTTGTTTCTCAACAAGCAGGATGAACTCGGTATCTCTAAATTAGCTTATAAATTTCTTGGGGGAGTTATGCACAGTGCAGCAGACCTATGTGCAGTTTTTAATCCTACCGTAAACAGCTATAAAAGAATTAATGCGCCTGTAACCACCTCTGGTGCTACTTGGGCACCTAACTCGGTAACTTACTCTGGCAATAATCGAACCCACATGATCAGAGTTCCTGATGATGGACGCTTTGAAATAAGATTAATGGATGGCGCGGTCAACCCTTATTTGAGTTCCGCAGCGATACTGGCAGCAGGTTTAGATGGTATTGCAAACAAACGAGATCCTGGTCCTCCGCTCATGATCAATATGTATACTGAAGGCCATAAGGCAGGCAAGGTTAAAACCCTTCCCCTCAACCTTTTAGATGCATTAAGATTATTGGAGAAAAATAGTGTCATCAGGGATGCTTGGGGCAAAGACACCGTCAGTTCATACGTGAAACTAAAGATGCTCGAGTGGCAGGATTACTCCTCTCAACTGACGGAATGGGAAAAACGTAATACTTTAGATTGTTGAATTAGTCTCTAATTTGTTAGCACTTACTATCAGAGTAAGTGCTAATCACCATAATCTTTAAGCATTTTCTTCAGCTCTATACGATGGATCTCTTCCGTCTTAATCATTTCCCTCGCGTACTCTTCAATATAAATACTTGCGTCGCTAACCTCATCTAGAAGATCTTTATACAACTCGATGGCTTCTTGCTCGTGCTTAAGGCTTTCTTGCAGTAAGTCGATAGCACTATGGTTGTTAGACTCTTCAATAATAGAAATTTCAAGTGAAGGGTGGCCGTCTAACCCTGTCACCAACTCTCCTGCTTGTTGAGCATGCAAAAGTGACTCCGACGCTTGTTCTTGGAAAAACTGATTCAGACTTAATCTGTCTCGCCCAGAAACCATCAAGCTGTAATGGGTGTATCTCACCACGCCGGATAATTCATATTTCATGATCTGGTTCAAAATTGTAATTGTTCTTTTAGCATTTAAGATTTTCATGAATGTAGATTAACAGTTCCTGACATCTATTGGAATATAGAAGTACCTCATTACAAGAAAAACAGTTGACATTCAAATGATAATGATTATCATTACTATTAAAGAAACATTTAATATTAACGAGTATATAAAATGGAAAGCGAACAAATAGAACTCCATCCAATTGAGACGAGCACGCTTTATAATAGCGCTCTAAGGGCCATGACAGAGTTCGTAAGTAGGCCCTCGCCAGAATTGGCTGATATTATTATTTGCCTACTTGGCAGATTAGAAGTCCGCCACGACTGCGGCCAGGAAAGTATGTTCAACGCGCTTAGAGATTCATGGTCTTTCTACGCTAGAACAGTCATGGCTTGCCGAATTCAGCCGCGGCATGAGAGTAATGTGAAATTCAACACAATAATAGAGAAAAAAGTAGCCGAAATCTAGGTATAAACTTTAATAGCTATTTACGAGATTTCTCAGTCTAATTACCGGACTTTAGCCCCCTATCTAATAATCCGATAGACACGGCTGAGAAATCTCTTAAATGCCTATTAGGAACGGTAGGTATGATTCTATAGACCCATTTTACATAGTTTCTATAAAAATAATGGGATCATACTAATAGATAAGCAATTAAAGTAAAAATCTATCTGTAATTAAATCTCATCTTTTTAGGTAAGTCCCTTCCAAAAGTCATCTGCATCACGCAGACTAACGACTCTGCTTAACAGGAGAGAGATCTTGCATGTCAACAAATACGGCTTTGATTTCAGCCGACGTGCGTTTATGGAAAAAACAGCAAGCGGCGTTGGAGGCGCAGGTGTTTTAACTTCTTTATGGCCGCAAATGTGTCGTTCCGCTGATGCTAGTGAAGCCTATCCTGAAGAGCTCCTAGATATAGAGTCATATACTAAAGGACGCGTCAAAGTTGGTGACACAATTGACAAAGATAGTGTGTTTCTCGTACAAGATCTCCTCGACCCTATTACATTTCAACAAGTACTTCAGGATGGGAGAACCTTTGAAATACAGGCTTCTGAGCATGATATTGAGAAAGCATTTCCACCCTACTTCCTAGACGCGACTATCCGGAATCAAGGACAAGCGACATTTGGAGAGGACGGAAACGTCTATACTAAAAGTGGCGCGCCTTGGATAGGGGGACTGCCATTCCCCGAGCCTAAGACTGGTAATGAGGCAATTGCAAACATTACGCTCAGCTGGGGTAGACACGATAAAGGCATTTATCCGATCCCTGCACAGACAGTCAACCCTGAGGGAGACGTTCAATATGAATATGACTGGGTTTGGGCTGAACAACAGTGCTCAGGTCTCGTACATCCATCTGTCTCTGGCCCTTACTTAAAAGGGTACGAAGACCTTCTGCGGCTGCAGTCTATCTGGTTTACGCATACACAGGATGTCAAAGGTCACGCCTTCTTAAGTAAGTGGAAATATAATCAAAAGGATATTCCAGCTCTATGGGGATACTTGCCTAATCTGAAAAGAGTGAGAAGATTTCCATCTAATCAACGGTTTGAGGCATATATGCCAGGCATGAATCTGTACCTTTCTGATGCATGGGCCTCAGGCGATCCGATGCTCACTTGGGGGAACTTTCGAATTATCCACCGTGGACCCTTTTTAGGGTCATCTCACTCCCAATGGCACCCTGCTCGCGACAATTGGAAGCCAGATCTAGTCGGAGGGAAGCAGAATAAGAGCTATTTTAAAGTCGGAAAATCACTTATTCCCGAGGTAATTGTCTTTGAAGGAGAGCCTATAGGCTATCCCAAGGCACCTGTATCTAAGCGTCGAATTTATATGGATGCCAGAAACATGGGTGCAGGGATGAGCATAACCTATGATAGAAAAGGTGAAATGTGGAAAGGCCTTGAAGGCGGAGGCGGCCAACTGAAGACTGATAAGCACGCTATAGTCGCAAGCGACGGTCGACCAGAATGGAGTTGGAACTGGGCGATAAGTCACGATGTACAGAAAAATAATGTAACTCGCTTTCATCATGGGAAGACATGTCGTGGAGGTTGGGAGTCCGCCCTTGACCCTGAAGAAAACATAGTCAGGGCTTATATGACAAAGCAGGCCTTAAGAAGGCTAGGTATATAGAAGTGACCCAGTAGAACTACTCCCTATAACCAACGTCCAGGCGATCGAGCATACGAAGCAATGCCGGCCAAGCAAGTTTGTGAAGCCCCTCCGATTCGATTAGCCCGTTTCCCTGATTAGATGAAGTAGTGATCGCTTGCTGAGATGGTAGCCTAAGCTTACTGCTGCTCATCGCTCGAACTTGCATAGTGCACGATCGCTCTAAAAAATACATCAACATAAAGCAGCTAGAAACCGACTCTCCTGCGGCTAAAGTTCCGTGATTACGTAATATTAAAATCTTCTTGTCGCCTATATCTTTAATTAAGCGTTCTCGCTCATCGAGGTCTAATGCTACTCCTTCATAGTCGTGGTAAGCCACCTGTGACAACAGAACCATGGCAGTCTGCGTTAATGGTAGCAATCCTTCGTCCATGGCGGAAACAGCAGCTCCATCGTCAGTATGAAGATGCATTACGGCCTTAGCATCGTGCCGAGCCATATGGATAGCGCTGTGAATGCAGAATCCTGCCGGATTGATTTCGTATTCACTCGGCATAACGATGTGCCCATCTAAATCGACTTTAACAAGGTTAGACGCCGTGATCTCGTCGAACATTAATCCATAAGGATTAATCAAAAAATGATCATCTGGACCAGGAACACGGGCGGAGAGATGCGTAAAAATCATATCAGTCCAACCATAGTGAGCTACTAATCTATATGCTGCCGCTAGATCGACTCTTATATCCCATTCCTCGGAACTAACCTGTGATCGGACATCCGTTTGCAAATTCAAAGCACTAACCATAACTAAAGCTCTCCTTACAGACTTACTGGGTTACTATAGCAATAACTAGCGTAATGGCAATTATAACCGCAGCTAAAGCTGCGAAAGTAGGTAAGAAATTTCAAAAAATGGATATTCAAAAGAAAACCTATAAGACGGTTATTTTTGATTTGTTTGGTACCGTTGCTCTTTGGGATAGAAACAAATTACCCCGATTTACCTGGCTCGGAGAGGAAAAAATTTCTACATTAGGAGCGCTAAAGCTCTTATTAGAGACAGCCGCTCCAATCATTCCTTTTGAAGACTTCCATCGCTCCTTTCATGAAACCAATCTAACTATCGAGAATAGACGTAATGAGAGCGCCAGAGAGATTTCATCTCAAGAACGCTTCGAAAAAACTCTGCATGGTTGTGGACTTGAGTATAGCCAAGCAACAACAGAACTCGCAAAGAATCTATCCACAGAACATATGAAACTACTTGAAAGAGGCTGCGTAGTGCCTGAAAAGCACGTGCAGGTAATCAAAGCACTTAGCGAGTCTCACAGTCTGGCTATTGTCTCAAATTTCGATCATGCGAAAACAGCGCGCAATATACTTGCCCGTGATGGAGTCGACGATTATTTTTCTCACATTGTGATATCAGAAGAGTTTGGGTGGCGAAAACCTAACCGCCTTATCTTCGAACACGCTCTTGGATTGCTCGAGAGCAAATCAATAGATACGTTGTATGTTGGCGACTCACTGAAAGACGATGTTATGGGCGCAAAAAACGCTAATCTAGATGTGGCATGGGTGAATGCTTCTCCCAAGGCTAAATGTAAAACTAGCTTAATACCGACTTATGAAATAGCATCGATTATAGAATTAGAGCGGGCACTATTAAAGATTTGATATAAATACCTTAGCATAAGCCTAATACGTTGCATTGCGGTGCAACATAAAAAAGAAGTATTACTAGATTTAGGGAGACACATAATATGGTCTTAGATAGACATAGTATTGAGGGCGATATCGCGTACATCGATAGTACAGGCCAAACCGCAGAACATCTCGTTTATCCAGTTTCTAGTGGAAAGAAAATTGTGCGGCCTCCCAATAATTACAAGAAAATGATTATCAAGGATGGACGGAGGGCAATTGATAGTTTTAACCTCGATTTACAAGGGTTTTCGCTTATAAAACACAAATCAAGTGTTGCAGACTTCTACGACAACGAGGCAGTAAAAAGACAATACTACCCTGAAATGATTGAGTTGCTAAAAACACAATTACACGCAACAGATGTGCTCATCTTCGATCACAATCAGCGTAGTAAGGTCAGGGCAGCAGCGAAGCAGCCAGAAGTTCGCAACCCAGTTGCATCGGCCCATGTTGACTACACCCTATCTTCTGCACCCGACAGAAGCATTGAAATACTTGAGAAGGCTAATAAAAGTCATTATGTGGGACGCAGGCTCGCCTTAATAAATGCTTGGCGCCCAATTATAGGCCCTGCCGAAGACTTTCCTCTTGCCCTGTGTGACGTAAGAACAGTTCAGGCTGATGATTTAGTTCAGACACACATCCACCATTTTAGCGAAAGCGATCCAGACACGCCTAGGCATAGCGGGCAAATTTATTCCCTAAGACATAATCTCTCTCATCAATGGTACTACTTTTCTGCCATGCAACCAGATGAAGTCTTGTTACTTAGAAACTGGGATTCTACCGCAGACAAAAAGAGCGACTACACTCCACACACAGGTTTTAAAAACAATCTCGCACCAGAGGGCATAAGGCCTCGAGAAAGTATAGAAATCCGAGCTCTCGTTGTATATTAGAGGGGCCATGAATATTCCCATATCAAGTAATCTATGAGCTCTTGCTGCGAAGGCCCCTCGAAAAAGCTAGACCTTCTGCTATGGGGAACAACAAGCGTAATTTTTATTTGTTACGTAATAATATTGAGCGCAGGTGTTGTTGATTTTTCGGGCCCTATACTTCAAACAATCTCAGAGTTTTGCCACTCGGTCAAAATGATAATCGATACTATGTATTGGGGCATACTAGCAGGTGTGTTATCTGTAGGTCTGCTCTCGCGCGTTCCAAAAGAGTTTGTAATCGCGCTCTTGGGGCCTCCGGGTGTTGGCGGTATTCTAAGAGCTTCAGTGGCTGGCATCTTTTTTGACTTATGCAATCATGGTGTCTTACTCATTGCTGGTAAGTTATATGAGCGAGGAGCATCTAACGGTCAGACGATAGCATTTTTAGTTGCTACTCCTTGGAATTCACTCTCAGTCACCTTCATCCTTATTGCCTTAATCGGACTAAAATGGACCTTGCTCTTTATTTTTCTATCTCTACTTGTAGCTGTAGCAACTGGTCTCGCTTTCGAAAAACTTTCATCGATTGGCTACTTAACTCAAAATCCTAACCGAACCGAATTGCCAGAAGATTTTATGGTTTGGCAACAAGCAAAAAAAAATATAACAACATTCGATTGGGGCTTAGAGGCTTCACTGAGAACCTTGAAAGTGTCAGTACTTGAATCTCGTATGATATTACGTTGGATATTCCTAGGAATTATTATTGCCGCTTGTATCAGAACGTTTGTCCATCCTGATGATTTTTCTTCTCTTGTCGGTCCGACTCTAATGGGCCTCGCTTTAACTATCGGTGCCGCAACAATAATAGAAGTATGCTCTGAGGGGTCATCACCCATCGCTGCAGATATCTTCAATCGAGCTGAAGCTCCGGGTAACGCCTTTGCTTTCCTCATGGCAGGAGTTTCAACTGATTACACTGAAATAGTAGTTTTAAAGCAGATATCTAGCTCTTGGCGTTACGCGATGGCTCTGCCGCTATTGAGTCTTCCTCAGATAATACTTCTCGGATGGCTAATCAATCACTTAGTCACTTGAACTGTTCACACAGGAAGGCTCTGAATAGCTATTAAGCGAGCGCCAGATATCGTCATAATGAAAGCGCTAGAATAATTGACTAGTTATCTCTGGGAAAAAAATCAAAGCAACAGCTAAGAAAAACGTAATCAATGCAAAAGGCATTGCACCATAGAAAATATCGTTTAAAGAAATATCAGGATCGTCTATAGATGCTTTAATAGCGAAGACACTAAGTCCTAGAGGGGGAGTAAGTAAACCTACTTCCACTCCAATCACTGTGATAATTCCAAACCACACTAAATCACCACCTAAATCCAAAACAGTGGGCATCGCTAATGGGACCATGATCAATAAAATAGACGTGCTGTCGAGGACCATGCCTAGGAGAACCAGCGCCACTAAGTAGATTAATACATAGCCTGTCAACCCTAATCCAGATCCACTGGCTATAGAGCTCATTATGTCGGGCAAACCAGAAAGCGTAATCATTAAACCAAATGACGTCGCGGCTATCACCATTAAAAGAATTGAAGCCGTTTTACCTGCAGCATCCTTAATTAGATGATAAGTCTGAATAAAAGTGACCCTCTTCATCGCAAGGGCAATAAATATTGCCATCAAGGCTCCGACAGCGCCAGCCTCCGTTGGTGTAAAAATACCACCATATATTCCACCAATCACGACAAGTAATAATGTCAAAGTTGGAGCCATCATGAGAAGAATCGTATTTATTTTTTCAGGCTTTGGTGGAACATCAGAATACTCGGGTGTCACAGCAAAAGGGAGTCGAAAAAACACACAAATAATGACCGTCGCGCAAAGCATCAGAGCTAAAATAATGCCGGGAACAATTGCGGCAAGAAACAATTTGTTGATCGACACTTCTGCTATAACACCGTAGATTATTAGCAGTAAACTAGGAGGAATAAGCATCCCTAGGACAGAGGAACCAGCGATAAGTCCGAGAGAAAAACGTGCTGTGAATCCAAGCTCTATCATTGGGGGTGCAGCTACACGACTGAAAATGGCGGCTGATGCGATAGAGATCCCGGTGATTGCGGCAAAAATAGTGTTTGCGGCAACAGTCGCTACACCAAACCCTCCTTTTAAAGAGCGAAACAGCCAATGTGCGACTGTCAAGCTATCTCGTCCTATGTTTGCTTTTCCAACCACCAAGCCCATTAAAATAAAAAAAGGAACCGCAGCTAAGACATAGGAGGTTGCTCCACTATTCACCACTAAACCCAGTGAATTAGTGGCTACCAGAAAATCGCCTTTGATTACAGCAATACCCACTGATGCGGCAGTCATTAATGAAAAAACCACCGGAACGCCAGCTAGTAGAAGAAGAAACAAAAGAAAGATCGCCCCAAGGCCAATAGAGGCACTTCCACTCAAAACATAAAAAGGTATAGGAGTTGCTATGAATAAGCAAAAGCTGACCAGAAAAGAAGAGCTCCTGTTAGAACAGATTAGTCTTCCAATATGGAATAAAGAAGCAACAAACGCTAATCCAAATCCAATCAATATAGCCAGCTTTAATGGCCACAAAGCCATCGTAAAGACGCCGACGACTCCAATAAATTGATCATTTTTTATCGCGTAATTAAAAAGCGGTACGACTGACAAAAAAACAATGCCGCTAATCAATAACGTAAAGTACTCATTATAACTATAAAGCCCTAAGCGAATAATTCTTGTAGAACGCGTAACTAAAAAGTCAGTGCTAATTAGGCTACGGCTTACCACTTGCATAGGAGTAGCTAAAAAAACGATGATGGGGATCCCGAGGGAAACGATCTCTTCTATACCTAGAAAAGGTAAAGAAAATAGATTTCTTGCCACGATATCATAATTAACGAGGCCTACAACGATTGCTAAAACTAGGGCTCCCCCTATATGGCACATTTGTATTAAGGACAGCAAACCCTTCGGGAAGACTCCAAAGTATTTTATGAACTGAGTCAATTCGGATCCGTCTGATTTAATACAGCTTTATCCCAATCGAAAGTGGGAGTAACTCCTTTCGAGCGCAACCCATCCATAAGCTCAAATAAAATTTTCTCAGCTGGAAGGCCCATCCCTTGGTAACGGTCAACCCATTGCTGACTCAACGATGGAAGTCCTTCGATCCATCGAAGCTTCTCTCGCTCATTTAAAGTTGAAAAAAATGCGCCTTCTTCTTTTAATTTTTGCACGGCAGTCAAATACAGCTCCATACCAGCTTGAGAACTTAATCGAGAATATTCCAAGGCCACTTCTTTGAGTATCTCTTTGATTTCATCTGGCAGGGTCTTCCAACGATCGCTGTTGACTGTCAATGCTCCGACAGACTGAGCGCCAACTCCCACCAAAGTTATGTATGGCGCTACCTCGTGAAGCTTAAATGGATAGGCTCCCGTTAGAATAGTAATAGCGCCATCTGCTGCGCCTGTTTTAAGCTGTGTATAGTAGCTAGTTAAAGCACCATTTACCGCAATAGCTCCAGTCCCCTTCAACCAAATAGAGGCTGCCCCGGGCGCTAAAATTCTTTTTCCTCTAAGATCATCGATTGTATCAACTGGAAAATCTGTGACCAGGTGATAAGTATCTGTTCCTGTCGCCGCCAAAAATTCAACATTATTGTTCCGCCAGCTTGAAGCTAGCTCGGGGACCTGAGCATGCAGCTGATTTACAACGTCAATTAATGCAACAAGATCATTAGTAATGAATGGTAAGTCATAAGTGATGTTCTGGAGCGGTAACCGAGAAGACTCCCAAACAGAACCAACCCATCCCACATCTGATAAGCCGATCTGCACTCCGTTAAGGCTATCTTTCCATCTGTATAGATTCCCATAATGCGCAGTCCAGGTTATTGAGTTTTTATACTTAGTAAGGCTGATGCGACGTTCACATTCAGGGATAAAGTAATCACGAATTAATGCTGTCCAAGGCACAGTGGCTGGATGGGTCGTCGCAACCGTCAAGCTAATATTTTTGCTATCGGCTAGCACAAGAAAGCTAATGGCTGAGGCAACCAATAGAATAGATAATTGTCGCATATGGTCCCTTGTGAATTTCAACAAATATCCTTTGGAGACAGATACTGATGCAGTATCCGAGTCCATTATTACAGCCTAACCCAGAAGCCACAAATAATTAACCACAAACCTATCATTTCTCCTGGCTTTGCGTTACAAATAAGCGATGAAAACTTTAATTATTGAGGGAACTAGTGATGAGTGAGATCCATAACGGAAAATGTTTTTGCGGAGCAGTAGAACTCTCAGTTAATGGGGATGCTGCAGCAATGGGGTATTGTCACTGCGAGTCGTGTCGACATTGGTCTGCCGGTCCAATAAATGCATTTTCCTTATGGTCGCCAGAAAGTGTCACCATAACAAAAGGTGCTGAATTCGTAGAGACCTTCGCGAAGACAGATGCTAGCCATAGAAAGTGGTGCAAAAAATGTGGTGGGCACATCATGACAGATCATCCCAGTATGGGATTGGTTGACGTTTATGCAGCTATTCTCCCTAGTCTAGATTTTCAACCAGGAGTCCATGTTTTTTATAGCGAAAAGGTCGTGAGCATAAAAGATGGCTTACCAAAAATGGTTGATGTCCCTGCAGAAATGGGAGGCTCAGGAGAAACTCTGCCAGAATAAAAGGCTCTGTCAGACGGCGGCTGTCATCCCGCCATCCACAGGTAAAATCGTACCCGTAATATAGGCAGATGCCCTGGACCCAAAAAACAGGGCAACGCCTGCCATGTCTTCATAAACACCGAGCCTATTCAGCAAAACTTTCTCACTGATCCGCTCCTCGCCCATGGATTCGATCATCGGAGCCATCATATCAGTCACAAATGGTCCTGGAGCAATGGAGTTTATATTAACGTGACGCTTTGCTAACGGTGTCGCAAGCGTTTTAGTTAGATGATGTAAGCCTGCCTTAGATACAGAGTACGAGTAATTATCCCACAGAGGTGTTCGCAAGCCATCTACTGAACCAATATTTATCACTCTTGCCGGATCTGCTTTCGTCGCCTTGGCCGCCAACATTTCGAGAAAACTTTGTATTAGGAAGAAAGGGCTTTTAAGATTAAGAGAGATTACTTTATCCCAACCTTTTTCAGGGAAGGAAGGCAGAGAGCTGCCCCACGTCGTACCAGCATTATTGACTAACACATCTAGTCCACTCTCCCTTGTCTGCAACTCTAAACATACGCGCTCAATCTCAGATATTTGAGACAAGTCCGCTGGTAAAGACACACATTCTCCCAACTTCCCTAATCCAGCGGCAGCCTCGTCGCATACTTCAGCATTCCGAGAGCAAATATATACGTGAGCACCAGATTTCACGTAGGCCTTGGCGATCATAAAACCAATTCCTCGAGAACCGCCCGTCACAAAAACCACTTTATCTTTCACATCGAACAAAGATTCTGACACTAGGAACTCCTCAAAAAAACTAAGGTACCTGCTTTACTCATATTATATCTTAGCGTTCAAAGGCTGATTGATAGCACTTAATATAGCCCGCAGTGAGGCCTCTAAAATATCTGTCGACAAGCCCACACCACAGTAACGTTGTCCGTTAATATTAAGTTGTACATAAGTAACTGCTTCGGCATCAGCCCCAGCCTCTTGGCTAAGCGTATGCTCACTGTACTCAACGAGAACGATCTCACTACCGCTATGACTTTGCATTGCATTTACAAATGCACCTACCACACCAGCGGCATGCCCTTCTAATTGCACACGAGCAGAAGCATAGGTTAAGTCCACAACTAAAGAATCTTCACCGTCTTTGCGAGACAGTTCATAGGAAATCAACTGATATGGATTTTGGGCCTCCAGATAGTGTGACTGGAAGAGCGAAACTATTTTGTCGGGCGCAACCTCCGATTCCGTCATCTCTGCATAACCTTGTACTACCGCACTAAAATCTATCTGCAGCCAACGAGGAATGTTTAAACCTCGTTCCTGCTCCAACACGTAAGCAATTCCACCTTTCCCTGACTGACTATTGATGCGTATAACTTCCTGATAGGAACGCCCCAAATCAGACGGATCGATTGGAAGGTACGCCACCTGCCAGATGTCTTCAGGCTTACGCTTGGCAAGACATTTTTTTATCGCATCCTGATGGCTCCCAGAAAATGCCGTAAACACCAGCTCTCCAGCATATGGATGCCTAGGATGAATAGGAAGCTGCGTACAAGCTTTCACACATCGAATAATTTCGTCCATATTCGAAAAATCTAACTCCGGATCGATGCCTTGACTATACAGGTTCATGGCCATCGTCACGATGTCCATATTGCCAGTACGCTCTCCATTGCCTAATAATGTTCCCTCTATTCTGTCTGCGCCAGCCATAACACCCAGCTCAGCCGCAGCGACAGCACAGCCTCGATCGTTATGAGTATGGAGACTTAATATGACACCCTCTCTACGAGAAACATGAGTAGACATCCACTCAATTTGGTCAGCATAAATGTTGGGAGTGGCCATCTCTACTGTAGCAGGCAAGTTGATGACGCAAGGAGCTTCAGGACGGGCATCCCAAATCTCTAAGACCTCATCACAAACATCTACCGCGTACTCTAGCTCCGTTCCCGTAAAGCTTTCGGGAGAATATTCAAACTTCCATTTAGTCTCAGGATAATTTTTTGCCTGTTCAAGAACTATTTTTGCACCATCTGTGGCAATCTTCTTAATTCCCGCTTTGTCCAAACCAAAGACCTGCTCTCTTTGCACTATGGAAGTAGAGTTGTATAAGTGCATAATTGCATTCTTCGTGCCGGCAAGAGACTCAAAAGATCGTGCAATCAATTCCTCTCTGGCTTGTGTCAAAACTTGTATTGTCACATCGTCCGGGATCAAGTTATCAGTGACAAGTTTTCTTACAAAGTCAAAATCAGGCTGGGACGCTGCTGGGAAGCCAACTTCAATTTCCTTAAAACCAACCTTTACCAATAATTTAAACATCTGAAGCTTCTGACTTACGTTCATAGGTTCGATGAGCGCCTGATTACCATCACGCAGATCCACGCTACACCAAAGCGGAGCCTTCGTGATTTCCTTATCAGGCCAACTCCTGTTCTTCAGACCCACTAGTGGATAAGGGGGGTATTTCTCATGATTAAAGCTTGTCATATTAAACCTCTTGGAACTAAACGTTAATTTCGGACTTAGAATCCGAGAAGACCAAATCTGAAAACAATTCTATACTTAAACCGGTAGATATTAATTGCTATTTTAGACATATACAGGCAATATTTTAGTCTAATTCTCTAATTTTATAATTTTTATTAGTTTAATTAACCAAAAAAGAATCCTCATGAAACTCGACAGTACCGACAAAAGAATTTTATCCTGCATGCAAAGAAATGCGCGCATAACTAACTTGGAGCTCGCAGAAAAAATCGGTTTGTCCCCGACTCCATGCTCCAGACGAGTCAAACGATTAGAGGATTCCGGACTTATCGAAGCTCACATCACTGTGCTTAACCAGCAAATGCTCGGCTTAAATATTACTGCGATGATTAGTATTAGTATGGACCGACACACACCGGAGCGCTTTGAAAGTTTTGAAGAGAAGATAGCCGGACTTCCAGAAATAATTGAATGCAGTATTGTTACTGGACAGTCTGCAGACTACTTAATTAAAGCAGTACTTCCTGACATGACCTATTATGAAGAATTTTTATTAGGGAGACTAACTCGAATAGAAGGAGTGACCGGCGTCCATTCTAGTTTTGTTCTTCGGCAAGTTATTAAAAAAAATGAACTGCCTATCTAAGGCTCAGTACAGCATTTTAGAGTGCAAATTATAAAAAATTAAAAGTCGAAAAAGGATTTAAGTCCAAAATGATCATTGACCCCTTTGCCTCAGAACCTAAAGATATTTATAAACTCCTGATCGGATCAATTGTTCCGCGTCCTATAGCCTTCGTATCCTCCCAAAGTCAGGATCGGATCAACAACCTTGCTCCATATAGCTTTTTTACTGGAATTAGCGCAAATCCGCCCGTGATAGGATTCAGCCCAATGAAAGTGAAAAGTAATAGAGACCGTGATACTAAAAACAACATAAAAAATACTAGAGAATTCGTCATCAACATAGTTTCACACGGATTTTCGGAAGAGATGAATGCGACCTCTGCAGATGTATCCCCAGACGTCGATGAGTTCGAACTTGCTAATCTCACTCCTATAGCGAGCGACTTAATCGCACCCCCAAGACTCAAAGAAGCCAAAATAAGTATGGAATGTCGTTTATTACAGATTGTCGAAATCAGCCAGAAACTTCTTGGGGGAGCATTCGTGATTGGAGAAGTTGTTCGTTTCCATGTATGTGATGACATTATCAGTAACTACAAAATAGACCCCGATAAACTTAAGCCAATCGGACGCATGGGAGGCGCAGAATATACCCACACTAAAGACCGCTTTACCCTTGAAAGGCCTAAGTAGCTATCTAAATATTTATTACCCGTTTGAGTGAAAAGAATGATTAGCCAACGGTTAACTTTTTGGTTTAAAAAAATTCATACAACTTTAGTTGTAATAGGTTTGTTCGCACTCATTTACAACTTGCGCACTAATAGTTCTATCGACATTACATCTAAATGGGGATTATTGGTCGGCGCGGGTTTTCTGATCAGTCAGATATCTTTCTATGTCTACTCTTGGCGATTTCGAAGAGTTGCCAGCCTGATGGCCATTCAACTAAGTGCGGTCGACTCTTTGCGCCTAAATATGCAAGGCCTTTTCTATCATTTTTTTCTACCATTTTCTGCAGGCGCGGACTTTGCGAAATTTTTTAAATTGAAAATGCATCAAAATAGCAAGCAATTACGGCTTAGGGCTATCATCCTAGATCACTCAGTAGGCGTGTTCTCATTGCTTTTAATCGCGACTTTTTTGCTTAGCTATAAAGAACCTCCTTTCGAATACCCACAAATGAATTATCTCATATCAGCTGGCATATGTTTGACGATTCTTACGATTATTGTGGTGTGGAAAAAATACTTTGTCAGTATTAAGAAATTTTTCATTGTCAATATACTAGTGATAGTAGCGATCTTCGCAAGCTCAGTCGCAATGCAAACCCTGCTATCTTTAGCCATATGGGTGGCAAGTTTAGACCTAGGTATGAATATCTCATATATGGACGTTCTTTTCGTGATGTCTCTATCGATGATCTTTAACGCGGTACCTGTCCACTTCTTAGGAATAGGTCTCACCGAAATTATGGGATCAGCACTTTATATCTCGATTGGATTATCGCCTGTGGAAGCGATTCAAATGGTATCTTTTTTATATGTTTTTCGTCTAACAATAGCTGTGATGGGAGGAGGCTGGGAATTCCTTGATCAAACATTGACTAGGCATTAATTTGATCCTCAGAAGCAGTTGAATTAGGAGAATTCGGATATTCTCGAAAGAGCCTTCGAGCAGGGAGACTATCGGCTTTCATTAAGTCCGGAACACGATTTATCACGAAATTTAAAAGCATGTTAGTCGACCGTCGATAGACGTACTGAGGTTGGATATCAGCGCCAATGATAGATTTTCCATCATAAGATCCTAAGCCTAGGTGTAAAAACTTACTTTTTCGTTCGATTGCTATCCGAACCACCTCGTTAATTAACTGGAACCATTCACCGCCGGGAGAGCGTTTATCTCTTCCAAAAAAAGTAGCAAAAGTGGTCTCCTCATCAAATATTACCATCCCATGAGCGATGCGTTTACTCTCCGAGACGACAGTGACAAGCAAGCTGTTAGACCCGAGCATCAGATCCATATTTTCATAATATCCCGGCGTCAAAGCTTCTCTCATAAAACCACGGGTATCTGTCCTTATAATCCCAGCTTGATGTGCCCATAGCTCAGAATCACTTGCGAAACTTTGAATGACTTCCACAGTATTTCCGCCTAACTCAGCATTTCTCAATCTTCTCTTGATATCTGTGCGGTACCGGGCACGAAAGCTATTCAAATAGGAATCGTAGCTCTTCCATCTGATCTTAATGCGCGCTAGGGGGAAATTAGACCTCGTCTTATACCCTCGACTTTCGAGTACTTTGAAAGAGTCTCGTTCATTTTCTAGGAAATCTCTGAGAACTAACAACTTACTGTTTTTCTTAGAGGCGATATCTTGCATAGCCGTCTCGACATACATCATGATTTGGCGTCGACAAACACCGTCTTTGTTAGAAATAGAGCAGCCAGATACAAGTGGCGTAGCACACTCTGTTATCCGCAGACTTAATAAAGAAGGCCATATTTTTCTGATTTTTTTTACCACATTGAAAAAAAACCTAGGCAAGAGTTGTGCAAAATCAGTAATTACTGTGTAGACGCACGCGTGCCCCACTATATTGTCCAACTCGTCATATAAGACCGGGTAGAAATAATCGCAACCTTGTATCTTTGCTGATTCAATAGCTCTTAGATAACCATGAGATCTAGTGACGCCAGACGAACCTACTATCTTATCCCACTCATTTTCAGGAATTTTTAAAATAGAGTCGAAAATTTTTAAGCTGTATTGTCCAACAGAACTGGTAATGGCTTCGACGCCAGCCTCATTGTCATCATCCGCCTTTAAGCGTGACTGGTTTGAATTCATAAGCGCACAACGCCCAATAATCTGTGAAGCATATTTAATGTACGATAAACCGTAAAACTTGCCATGATAACACTTAATTTTTACAGACGAGCTAAATGTATAGCTCAAAAATGAACTGCTATTCCCAACAGAGAATCTGTGGTTTCAGGGGATCAGCTGCGTGAGGATACTAGCTGTAAAAATTCAGATCGAGTCCTATCAGACGAAAGAAAGGAGCCCAACATAGAAGAAGAAACCATGGAGGAATTCTGCTTTTGAACTCCTCTCATCATCATGCAAAGATGCCTGGCTTCTATAATAACTCCGACGCCCAAGGGCTTCGCTATATCAAACACAGCTGTAGCTATCTCATGAGTGAGCTTTTCTTGAATTTGAAGACGCCTAGAAAACATATCACTTATTCTAGCAAGCTTACTGACTCCGAGTACTTTTCCATCTGGTATATAACCAATATGACATCGGCCAAAGAAAGGCAACATGTGATGCTCACAAAGACTATATATCTCAATGTCCTTAACTATCACCATCTCTCTTGAGACAGATTCAAAAAGAGCACCATTAACGATCGTCGTTAAGTCTTCATCAGCACCAGACGTAAGGAATTGCAGTGCCTTAGCAGCTCTCTCAGGAGTTTTTTGCAGTCCCTCGCGAGCTGGATCTTCTCCAATCGACTCTAGAATTTTTAGAAACAAATCTTGCATGGTAATTCCCAGTGATTTAGTAATTTTCTGTTAGTACAATTACGACGCTGCAGAACGAAAGGATCCTTTACTCTGGCGCTCAATTAATATCCACCTGAGGGCATCTGGTCTTTCACTAACGCTTTATCGCTGCCCCAATCTGTTGTTCAAGTATAACCTCTATTAAATGAGGGCCATGGATATCCATCGCGCGACTAAACTCATGATCGAATTCTGTGACCGTTTTTACTGTAATAGCACTAACGCCCATACCTTGGGCAATCTTAACCCAGTCAATAGTCGGATTAGATAAATCAAGCATAGACAGTGTCTTTTCATTCGGCTCACCTGCACGGGTCCGGTGAAGCTCGACATTCAATATGTTGTAGCTACTGTTGTTGAGTAAAACCACCGTCACGTCGGTATTCTCTCGAGCCATACTCCATAGTGCCTGAACGGTATACATTGCGCTGCCATCAGCTTGTAACCCAACTACTTTCCTCTCTGGGCACGCGATACTTGCACCTAAGCATACAGGCAATCCGTATCCGATCGATCCTCCTGTTATTGCCAACCAATCGTGTTTAGGGGCATTTTGCGTCTGGACGAATAGCTCGAGCCCACTACTAATGCCTTCATCCACTAAAATAGTATTTTCGGGAATGCGAGAAGATACTATTTGTCCTACCGTAGTCGGAGTTAGTTCATCCGATGAGACTTTGTATTCTGACATGGCTTGGGTTGTAAAAGTGTTTGACGCGCCAATTTTTTCTGTTAAATCAGTCAACGCTTGTAAGATATCTTCATCAGGCATTGCGAGCGATGACACCACACAATTATCAGGAAATAGCGTGCTCGAAACTCCCGGATATGCAAAAAAAGCAACTGGAGCAGGAGCACCTATCAAGATTAGCTGCTCAAATTCAGCTAGGAAATGAATTGCTTGCTCAGCAAAGTATGGAACGCGCGCAACCGGAACTCTACCCACACCTCTTTGCAATAGCGCAGGGAAAGTTTCACCTAAAAGAGTCACACCCGTGCTCTCACTGATTCGTCCCGCGAGCTCTAGTGTATCTTCTTGTAACGCTCTTCCACCAAGCACAAGAGCAGTTTTACGCCCATTATTTAGCAGATTAGCACACGAGTCTAACGTTGAAATAGTCACTTGAGACAAGGACTCAGGCTTAATTCGGTCGTAAGATTTAGTCGCCGGCTCCCATGCATGATTAGCAGGAACCACCAGCGTAGCAATTCTACCTGCTCCTGAAAGCGCAGCTGAAACAGCTTCCGCTCCGGCCATAGAGAGGTCTTCAGCAGAGTCAGTGAATTTATACCAATGTGAGTGAATCTTCACGTGAGCTTCAACATCGGAAGTAAGAGGCGCATCATGCTGGTGATGCCAGACAGCATGATCTCCAACTATATTAACGATAGCTGATCGCGCGCGGCGAGCATTGTGTAGGTTGGCCATACTATTAGCGTAACCTGGCCCGAGGTGAAGAAGTGTAATAGCTGGTTTTCCTGAAAGTCGTGCATATCCATCAGCCGCTCCACTCACTACGCCCTCAAACAAACAGAGAATGGAACGGACGTTGTCGGTCTTACCAATTGCAGTTACCAAATGCATTTCGGAGGTTCCGGGATTAGAGAAGCACACCTCTATTCCAGATTCCATTAAAGTTTCTAACAATGCATGGGCACCATTCATAGTCTTCACCTTCGCCTATACAAGCAATTTCATAACCATCGTATTGTACATTTTTTCGCCAACCTATCGAAATATAGTTCGGTTTATACCTAATTGAGTTCGAAAAAATAATCTGGCGTTACCTACACAAAAAGAGTCTATAGTTTCAGTCTTTCGGCGTATCTAGGATTAGTCGTCTACAAGAGAGGTCATACATTTCTCTTAGAATCTCAAACTTCCTCCAGTCTCTTTCAATAATATTAGTCATCTCTTCTGATGCTTCGGCCATTCGGAAAACAGTTTCCTCGTTTGTTAGCGTTCGCCGAGAAAAACCTATAGCTTCTTCACCTAACTGGTAAAGTTCTTCATATTGGCCTACTGTGCTTACTTTTGTAGAGTTGAAGAAATATGCTGCACAATGGGCGAAACTATATCTTTGCGGAGTAAGAGTCTCAGCAGCCGATGCCTGCCCCGAGAAGAAAAGCAGCAGCCACGCGAAGAAAAAATATTTCACTTTCACCAATTAATTCTCCCTCTTACGTCAAAAAATATTCTACTAATCTGTCGACTGTAGCACTCGTCAGAACGTTCAGACAATATAGTCCTTACTTATATAATATAAAAACCAATGTGTCATGACTAACTTTTTTATATTGAACTGCTCCTAGCTTTTCTGTCGCTTTCCTTGAACGAATATTTCCTACACTTATATCGAAATAAACCTTCAATATATATTGAAGAACATAATTTCTTATAGCTTTTTTAGGTATTTTTTTGAAGTAATTCTATTATTTCGGTTTGGATAATTCGAACTTGCTCTAAGTTATTATTTTCCCTGATCTTGATGTGCTCCTTAAGCGAATCATGCATTTGCAACTTCTTCATTTGGGTATGCCTGCTTTTAGCCAATTTTGCAGTTTGCTTCTTCCTCTTTGCGTCTTGTCTTATCTGTTCTTGAATAGGGTCAATCATCAACATGAACACCGTTGTATTAAAATTTTCTTCAAGAAATTTCACCTTGGATATGAGTCCATCCCCCTCAAAGATAATGTGTCGATACTCTTTAACTTTGAAGTTTATGAAATTCTCAAAAACCTCTTTCGCAATTGAACTGTACTTCCAACTATCTGCATCAGAAAGCGCACCTTCTTTATATTGACCTAGAACCAGAATGTCACTGAACTTAGTACACTTGAAATTTGTTCCAAAGTTTATCCGCTCAGGTTCTCCAAGAGATTTCATAATAGATTTCAGTAGATGGAATTTACCTGCACAGGGTCCGCCGATAATTGAAATAATCGTGCACTAAATATAACAAATATCGCCTAGGCATATGTACCTCTCTACTTATGATACAAACTACATATTAAATACTAGTGCGCTCTATTTTATGGACACGATCTGATTTAACGTCTTTAACAATGTTGGTCTAAACCGAGAATAATTTTCGCACATAGGGAAGTGACCTAAATTTTCTAGCATTTCAGAATGGACTTCGGGGCCAATGGCCTTTGCAGACTCTTCTACAAGCTCAGGAGGACAAGTGAAATCATATTCTCCAGAATACATAAAAATAGGTACTTTGGTAGGATCTATTCTTTTTGACCCGTTGATATCGCTATTATCAGCACCCCATAAATATAGGTCATTGCGCATGCTTTTGGGATGTGCTCCTTGGCAAATCCTATTGATTTGGCGATCGCGTTTTGAGATATCGGCTGGCCCTACAGCATCTACCATACCCGTCTGAATTAAATGAGCATTGACCGCGGGATCAATCCACCAATCATGGAAGAATCCAGAGGTAGGCGCAGCTCCAGCGAGGGCAGTTATTCCTCAGAACTTTTCAGGGAACAATTCAGCTAAATGCAGTCCGATCACTCCACCAATACTGCAACCCAGCGGTCAATCCAATCTGTACTAATTTCCATTATGAAAGTCCCCTAATTAACTAAATACAGTGCGCGTAATTTTGACTGTTAGAATAGTAAATTTTATTTTTTTCTTTACGCAACAGCGGAGCTCAGCTAATCGGTTACCCGCCTCGTTTTCGTTAGCTTTAGATGTTTCATAGAAAAAACTAGGAACATTTACAGACTGCAAGATTTTAGACTTCAGTTAGTCTTGTAAACTACCTGCGATTCAGTAGAACAGATAAATGCATGGTATGCCGCGGGAGTTGGCAACGGTGGTGGAGCAATCGAAGGTCCTACAGGTACCAAATTATGCAGAATATGTCGCATCCTATTCTCGAAGATACTCTTCCTAACGCTATTTCTAACTGACCAACAATCGTGTTGGAGTAAAAAATGAAGGCCTATGATACTTTTGCTTGAACGATGAATTGCCCAACAGCAACCCCAGTCACTTCAACTAGGGTACCTGCTGACAATTCTTGTTCGCTGCTAAGATTCCAATCGACACCTGAATAACGGTACACAGGATTTTTGGTCCTAGACACAGCATCATTTAAAATAAAACTGTATCCAACCAAATCATTCGTAACTTTCTTACTTTCAACGTTACCTTGCATAGACTTTAACGGGCGCCACAAAATCATGGCCGATAAGGCCGTTAATACTGCCACGCTGAACAATGCACTGAGCATTGAATCCGGGACAACACCAAAGGTCATAAGCCCTCCTGCTACCACCGCAGCAAGACCAACAAAAAACAAGACGAAAGTTGAGAAACCCAAAACCACAACTTCGATAACAAGAAATGCCAAACCAGCCATAATCAAACTTTCAGGCAAATTATTGCTAACCCAATTCATTTTTTAGCTCGCAACGTTCTTATTAAGCGTGTTTATAATCGTCATGGCTTGAGTAACTATGCTGGCCGCATCAGTGCCGTTATCGGGTAATAAGACCACTGAGGACTCTTTCGCTATAGCAAGTTTAGCTTCAATTGCCTTGGTCGCCAAATCGAGCTGTACTGCCTTCTGACCCTCTTCAGTTACCGCTGCTTGACCCACTTGCCTTAGAGATTCTGCTTGGGCTGATGCAACAGCCACAATCGCCTTGGCCTCACCTTCTGCGCGCAAAACCTGCTCTTCCTTCTCTGCTTCGGCTGCTAGTACTACCGATGCTTTTGCACCCTCAGCTCGGTTAATAGCTGATTGTCTATCGCCTTCTGACTCCAGGATCTGAGCACGCTTCACCCGCTCGGCTTTCATCTGTGCTTCCATGGCTTGCATAACTGACTGAGGTGGGACAATGTCTTTTATTTCATAACGAAGTACTTGAATACCCCATGGACCTGAGGCCTCATTAATCGCCGCTACGATATTGGTGTTTAATATATCGCGCTCTTCAAACGTTTTATCAAGCTCCATTTTACCCAACTCAGAACGCATCGTAGTTTGAGCCAACTGAGTTACAGCAAACACATAATCATCTATACCATAAGTCGCTTTATATGGATCAAGCACACGAAAATAAAGTACACCGTCTACAGACAAGGAAATATTATCTTTCGTAATAGCGCTTTGCTCCGGCACGTCGACGGCTTTTTCTTTAAGAGAACGATCTGCAGAAATGCGATCAATAAAAGGGAGGATAAAATTTAATCCAGCTTCTTTTGTGGACTGAAATTTACCAAAACGTTCAATCACATAAGCACGATTTTGCGGAACGAATTTAATGGAGCTTTTAAGCCCAATTACAATTAGAACCAATACAAGTGTTTGCGTGGTTAGTAAATATTCAAATACAAAGTCCATTATTTTCTTCCTGAATGTTTTACTAATTTACTAATTAAATTTTAATTAATAGATAAGGCCTAACTGATATTAGCATTTAAGGCACTTATCTATAATCACTTTATTTCCTGCTCTAGGTAAATTTAGCACCAGCCTTTCAATCATATGAAGGAAGCTATTCAAACTTGCAAAATTTAAAACATCTTCCTGTATACGTAGTTACTGGAGATAAAGATCGTCTTGTTCCTGTCAGAACAGTTAGGCCATGGATTAAAGAAATGAAAATACTCAACATGAATGTGCAATACAATGAGATTAAGGGTGGACGCCATTTTCGAACTATTACACGTAATCCAGATATGATTTCAGAGGTTTTCGACTTCTTCGATGAACATCAAGAAAGATGAGTAATTGGTTCTGACACAGAAAGTTGTGTCTCCCTGTGTCAGTTTTTTAGAACATCAGAAAATGGTTTTGAGATGGGTCCGATTAACTGGTGCTTATGTTTTGCAGTAAGTGACCAAACTTTGCACTAAAGTTTGTATCTACATAACACTAATCAAATAAGAATAAGGGTATTGTCAAAAGTTTGTATTAAGTTTGTATCTGAAGAATCCTTATTTTATGGGGGTTTCAGAGTCACCCTTCATTCCCATTCAATAGTTGCTGGCGGCTTTCCTGAAATATCATAAACCACTCTGGAAACACCACTCACTTCATTAATAATACGCAAAGATATCAAATCTAAAAAATCATATGGGAGGTGAGCCCAGCGAGCAGTCATAAAGTCCACGGTTTCAACAGCTCTAATTGCGATCACATGATCGTAACTCCTTGCGTCACCCTTCACTCCCACAGACTTGATGGGCAGAAATACGGCAAAAGCTTGGCTAACTTTGTCGTATAAGTTTGCTTTTTTCAGCTCCGCTATAAAAATCGAATCAGCGGCACGCAATGTCTCTGCATACGAAAACTTTACTTCGCCTAATATCCTGACCCCCAATCCTGGGCCTGGAAAAGGGTGGCGGAACACTAGATCTTTTGCCAAACCTAGCTCCACTCCCACGTTTCTTACTTCATCCTTAAAAAGCTCGCGCAAGGGCTCTATCAAACTAAAACGCATTCCTTCGGGCAAGCCTCCAACATTATGATGGGATTTAATAACGTGCGCTTTACCCGTAGATGCTGCTGCCGACTCTATAACATCAGGATAAATAGTCCCTTGCGCCAGCCATTTAACACCGTCGAGTTTCGCTGACTCTTCTTCGAAAACTTCTATAAAAATTCGTCCAATAATCTTACGCTTCTCTTCTGGATCTGAAACTCCAATAAGGGCGAACATAAATTTTTCACTGGCATCAACATGCCTAATATCAAGGCCCATATGTTGTTCGAAAGTAGCCATCACTTCAGCACCTTCATTCAATCGTAAAAGCCCGTTATCGACAAAAACACATGTAAGTTGACTTCCGATCGCTCTATCTAAAAGTGCAGCGACTACAGATGAATCAACACCCCCTGACAAGCCAAGCAATACTCGGTCGCTACCCACTTGCTCTCGCACTCGCGCAATATTTTCCTTCGCAATGTTCTTCGGGTTCCACAAGGCATCACAACCGCATATCTCGTGCAGAAACCGACTAAAGATTTTCTGCCCCTGAGAGGTATGAGTAACCTCAGGATGAAATTGAAATCCATAAAAATGTCTTTCCTCATCCGCAATACCTGCTATTGGCGCGCTTTCCGTTGATGCGATCAGCTTAAATCCGTCAGGCAGCCCAGTCACATGGTCACCATGGCTCATCCAAACGTCTAGTAACCCATGGCCTTGTTCGTTAGTGGTGTCCTGAATATCTGCCAGCAAGATAGAGTGACCTCTGGCCCTAACCTGCGCAGCACCAAACTCTTTTTCCATCGACGGCTCAACCGTACCACCTAATTGGGATGCCATAGCTTGCATCCCGTAACATATCCCAAGGACAGGAACCTTCATCTCAAAAACACAGTTTGGCGCCCGAAAGTCGATCTCTGAATTGACAGATTCAGGGCCACCGGAGAGGATAAATCCAGATGGATTAAATGCTTTGATTCTCTCTTCAGAACAATCGTACGGTAAAATTTCGCAGTAAACTTGAGCCTCTCGAACTCGCCGTGCGATAAGTTGTGTATATTGAGATCCGAAATCCAGAATCAATATTCTATTTGTGTAAAGGTCACCCAAAATTGTACCGTCGTTCACCATGACAAAAAATATTCCTGATAAAAAATGAAACCCAACTCAATCAACGCGGTAGTTGGGTGCCTCTTTAGTGATCTGCACGTCGTGAGCATGACTCTCTCGCATTCCGGCAGCGGTTACTTTTAGAAATTTAGGCTTAGTTCGAAACTCAAGCATGTCAGCACAACCGGTGTAGCCCATAGCTGCTCTGACACCACCAATCATTTGATGCACAATAGTCGACATTGGACCCTTATAAGGCACCCGTCCTTCAATGCCTTCAGGAACAAGTTTCTCTATTTCGCTGCTCTCTTGAAAATATCTGTCCGAGGAACTATATCTCTGTGTCATCGCGCCAAGCGATCCCATTCCTCTGTAGGATTTGTAACTACGTCCTTGAAAGAGTTCAACATCTCCCGGTGCCTCTTCGGTACCCGCGAAAAGAGAACCAATCATCACAGAATTTGCCCCCGTCGCTAACACCTTCGCAATATCCCCGGAGTACCTTATCCCACCATCAGAAACTACAGGAACACCAAGCTTTGCGGCAGCTTTTACTGCATTAGCAACGGCGGTAATCTGTGGCACACCAATACCAGTAACTATGCGGGTGGTACAGATCGATCCAGGGCCAATACCTACCTTAACCGCGTCAACACCGGCCTCTATTAATGCCGTCGCCCCTTCCTCTGTCGCAACATTCCCGGCTATCACCTGCAACTCTGGATATTCAGCTTTTATCCACTTGACCGCATTCATTACACCTTCTGAATGACCGTGAGCTGTGTCAACGACGACGACATCCACTCCAGCTTCTACCAGGAGCTGCACCCTTTCATACGCGGCTATCCCAACGCCAACTGCTGCTCCGACTCTAAGACGTTCATCAGTGTCTTTGCAGGCTTTAGGGAACTCATCAGACTTTTGAATGTCTTTTACAGTGATCAAACCACATAGTTCAAAAACATCGTTGACAACAAGTAGCTTTTCAATTCTGTGACGATGAAGTAATTGAATGATTTCTTCTTTCTCTGCATTTTCTTTAACAGTTACCAATTTGTGCTGCGGGGTCATAATTTCGCTTACAGGAGCTTCGAACCGACTTTCAAAACGTAGATCTCTACTAGTAACAATGCCAACCAATTTACCGTCCTGCACTACTGGTACGCCTGAAATCCCATGGCCACGCGTGAGCTCCATGACATCTTTGATGCTGGAATTAGGCGTTGTAGTAATAGGGTCTCGTATTACCCCGCTTTCAAATTTCTTAACAGCACGTACTTGAGACGCCTGCTCTAATGGGCTCATATTCTTATGAATGATGCCTATTCCACCCTCTTGCCCTAATGCAATTGCCAAACGAGCGTCAGTTACAGTGTCCATGGCCGCGGACACCAGTGGAATGTTTAGGGATATCTCACGGGTCAATTGTGTCTTTAAGTCGACTTCGTGAGGCAAAACTGCAGAGTAATCAGGTACTAATAATACGTCATCAAAAGTCAGGCCGTCTTCAAGAATGCGCATAATTTGAAAGAATTCCTATACTTGTAGCGCTCCAGTATAGATTTTCGATAGTATTTGGTAAATGACTTTCCAAAAAAATAATCTCACAAGAAACGAAGCCGAGCATAAATTGATGTACACAGTGTCTGGTCTCAATGAAAAAGTCCGTATAACGATAGAAAAAGCACTTGGATTAGTCTGGATACAAGGTGAAATTTCTAACCTTGCGCGTCCAAATTCTGGGCATATATATTTTTCTTTGAAAGACAATGCGAGCCAGGTCAGATGCGCGATGTTTCGAGCAAAAGTGTCTAAAATAAAGTTCCGCCCTGAAAATGGGGATCTAGTAACCTTGCGTGCTAAAGTTAGCCTATATCCCGCTAGAGGTGATTATCAGCTTATCATTGAATCAATGGAGGCATCGGGCTCAGGTGATCTCCAAGCCCAATTCAACGCCTTGAAAACCAAGTTATTTGAGGCCGGCCTGTTTAGTCAAGATCGAAAGCGCACACTTCCAAAGTGGCCAAAGCAAATAGGGCTTATCACCTCCACAACAGGTGCAGCTGTAAAAGATTTATTAACTGTTCTCAAAAGACGTTGTCCTTCAATTCCTATTATTATCTACCCAACAACCGTGCAAGGCGTCTTAGCCGCTAAAAATATTTGCTTAGCAATTCATGTCGCCAACCAGCGTGCAGAATGTGATGTCTTGATCGTTGGCAGAGGCGGCGGGTCTTTAGAGGATCTCTGGTCATTCAATGAAGAAATAGTAGCGCAGGCGATTTTTAATTCTACAATCCCAATTATTAGTGCCGTAGGACATGAAGTCGACGTTACAATCGCGGATCTTGTCGCGGATGTACGAGCAGCCACACCGTCTGCCGCGGCAGAACTAGCCTCCCCAGATCTACAATCTTGGACTGAGCATTTTTTGAATCTATCAACCAGGCTTTCATATACAGTAGTTACTGGGATAAAACGGAAGGAAAGTCATTTACAGCAGCTGCGAAAGCGACTGACTTCTCCCAAAAGAAAATTAGAGATTGACTCCCAGAGGATAGACGATTTGTCGCAAAGGCTATTATTAGCTTGGAAAACATCATCAAAAATCAGCAAGGTAGAGCTAAATAGCCTGCAATCTACGTTAGCCGCAAAATCTCCGAGAAAAGCTATAGATTCACAGAAAAAACAGCTGCTTACCATACAGAAAAATCTTGGAAGGACGTTCGAAAACCAGATTTTAGGGAAAAAGAATATGCTTAAGCAATGGAACAGTGTGTTACATGCAATGGGCCCTGCTGCAACTTTGGAGCGCGGCTATAGCATACTGACGGATACTAAGGGCGTCCTCATTCGAAATTCCGAGCAAGTAGTACCTGGGCAAGAAATAGTTACGCGCTTGGTAGACGGCAGAATAAATAGCCTGGTTAAAGAACAGTTCTCCGAAAATCCCTCAGATAAAATTTAGTGGATGTCTAGGATATTGCCAGCCCAGCCGCCTGCAAATCAGCATGGTAGGACGAACGAACTAAAGGTCCACTTGCAACGCTTTTAAAACCAATTTTTTCTGCGTAAACCTTCAACTCTTGAAATTCTTCAGGACTAACAAAGCGCTGCACAGGTAAGTGCGCTCTACTC
>CALKCL010000028.1 GCA_938082545.1 uncultured Gammaproteobacteria bacterium | reverse complement strand
GTGACCGACTTCGCCAAATTACGTGGCTGATCTACATCAGAGCCTTTTAAAACCGCAACGTGATAGGCAAGCAGTTGCAGGGCAATGTTATAGATAATAGGAGTCAAGAAACCTATACCCGAACTAAAGATGATTTGATGTGGTCGATATTGGGCTCTAAGCCCGGCCGAATTATCAGTTAAGCTAAAAATCATCCCTCCTCTCGCACTAATTTCCTCAAGATTAGATTTCAGCTTCTCAACAAACTTCCCATTTGGAGCAAGAGCAATGACTGGCATTTTCTCGTCCACAAGAGCTAGGGGACCGTGTTTCAACTCGCCTGCAGGATAAGCTTCCGCGTGAATATATGAAATTTCTTTAAGCTTTAACGCCCCCTCCATCGCTATAGGATACATAGCTCCTCGCCCAATATATAGAGCATGGGTGGCATCAGCTAGTTCGGACGCACAAGCGTAAATGCTTTCCTCTAGTTCTAGTACTTCATTTATCATCGCGGGCAAATGTGCTAACTGAGCGACTAATTCTGCAGGTGAAGCTTTACCATTAGGCTTATTTTCGGTCAGAATAGCTGTAATCATCAGCAGTACTGCTAACTGAGTAGTAAATGCTTTTGTTGAAGCGACCCCTATCTCTGGACCTGCCCTAGTCACTATCGAGTGTGAAGCTTCCCTGACTAAAGAGCTTTCCACTACATTACAGATCGCTAAAGTTGAATGATAGCCGAGGTCTTTCGCATATCGAATAGCTGCAAGAGTATCAGCAGTTTCCCCAGACTGAGAGATGGCTATAAACAGTTCTTGCTCAGGGACGACAGGCTGCCTATAACGAAACTCGCTCGCAACTTCTACTGAACATCTTACCCCGGCATATTCTTCAAACCAGAATTTAGCTAACAACCCCGCGTGATAACTGGTGCCACAAGCTACTATACTAATTGATTTAGCTTCGGCTATCGCCGCTTGCACTCCTGGCTCGAACCCTCCTGCAACAATCTTACCATCTGCAATTCGACCTTCTAGAGTCTCTGAAACAGCGGTCGCTTGCTCAAAGATCTCTTTCTGCATGAAATGCTTGTAACCTGCTTTACCTAAAACATCAGCAGATATCGACACTATCTCCTCAGTGCGTTCTACTTTAGACCCAGTTTCGTCGTACACGACAATGCTGTCTCGGGTCACATCGGCAACATCACCATCCTCTAAAAATATAAACCTCTGAGTAACTGCTAATAACGCGTGTACATCAGAGGCAACAAAATTTTCTCTAACGCCTAGCCCGATCACAATTGGACTCCCTCGTCGCGCAACAATTAGTCTGTCGGGCTCGTCTCGCCCCATAACAGCTAAGGCATAGGCTCCTTTAAGCATGGATAAAGTCGACGTGACTGCGTTTAGTAAAGTCTCATTCCCACTCAGGCACTGATGAATCTGATTAACAATCACTTCTGTGTCAGTGTCAGAACTGAAGCTATAGCCATTACTTTTCTGGGTTTGCCTAAGAAGTTCGTGATTTTCAATTATTCCATTGTGGACTATTGTCACACTATCCTCATATGCGTGCGGGTGGGCATTATCAACACTCGGCTTTCCATGGGTCGCCCAGCGCGTATGCGCAATACCAACTCCACCAGAGAAAGAATCAATTCCCATAGAAAGCTCTAGTTTTGCAACATTTCCTACAGCACGATTCCTTTTTAGAACACCTTGCTTATCTATAACTGCAATACCTGCTGAATCATAGCCCCGATATTCAAGGCGTTTTAAGCCTTCTAATAATATTGGTGCCACATCACGCTGAGCTATCGCCCCGACAATTCCACACATACTGAACGCCTGTAAGAAACAAAAAATCGAATCAAATACTCTCTAGAGAGAAACTCCCGCGTTGAGCATAAGAAATTCTATCAAATCTCGAGCAGGAAAAAAATTATTGCTGAAAAATGGTCGGGGCGAGAAGATTCGAACTTCCGACCCCCGGCACCCCATGCCGGTGCGCTACCAGGCTGCGCTACGCCCCGATGTTTTTCAGGCTTAAACGTGGACTTGTGAAAAAAACTTCTGACGAGAAAAGGGTGGTTAACGTCAGTCTTTCAATAACGCCAATACTTCCTCAAGCTCGAGTCTTAGTTGTTTGACAATTTGTTGGCTAACACTAGAATCTGCTTTTACTTCTTCCCCGGATAATTTTTGTCTAGCACCACCTATCGTAAATCCATCTTCGTAAAGAAGGCTTCTTATCTGTCTTATCAGTATTACTTCTTGTCTCTGGTAATAGCGTCGATTTCCTCGGCGTTTAACAGGTTTTAACTGAGGAAACTCTTGCTCCCAATAGCGGAGGACATGAGGTTTTACTGCACATAGCTCACTTACCTCACCGATAGTGAAGTAGCGTTTACCAGGAATCGTAGGCAATTCGTTATTATTCGATGGTTCCAGCATACGACGCTACCCTAGTTTTTAATTTTTGTCCTGGGCGAAAAGTCACCACTCGCCTTGCTGAAATAGGAATTTCTTCCCCCGTTTTAGGGTTTCTCCCAGGTCGTTTTGCCTTGTCTCTGATATCAAAATTTCCAAATCCAGACAACTTTACTTGGTCTCCGCTCACTAGAGTTTTTCTTGCTTCCTCAAAAAAAGCTTCCACGAGTTCTTTTGCTTCTCGTTTATTCAACCCGAGATCGTCGAACAACTTCTCTGCCATTTCTGCTTTCGTTAAGGTCATAGTTCTACTCTCGAAGTGCACCATCCAAATCAATTTCAACACTGGTGACCACCATGCCACACGCATCATCAATTTCTTGAAAGGTTAGGGTGCGTGAATTACTCTGAAAAATCAAGCTTAAAGTCACACTTTTTTTTCCTGAATCAATACCTTGGCCGCGATATACGTCAAGTAACTCTAACTCTATCAACTGATCGCCAGCGCTAGAACGAACAACATCTAATAGTTCTATGGAATCAATTTCTTCTCTAATGACAACATTTAAATCGCGCTTTACCGCGGGATATTTAGAAACAGGTTTGTATAACCGCTGCGCTTCTTTGTGAAATTCATCCAAGTATAGTTCGAAATAAAATGTTGGTTTGCTAATACCTACCGTTTTCAAAAGTGCTGGATCTAATGCTCCAACTAAGCCTAGCTTCCTCACTCCACTTGAAATAGTCGCCGTCTGATATTTGTGAAGACCATGCAGCTCCACTGCCGCAAACACTGGATCATCTTCTCCTAAAGTATCAAGTAACACTTCAATGTCTTTTTTTAGGTCGTAGTAGTCAAACTCTCGCGACGTATCCGACCAACCTTCAGAAAAAGTACCTGAACTCAATCCACCCAGCATTCGACGCTGCGCTACCTCACCTGATTTAACGTCAAACACCAACCCTATTTCAAAAATTTGAACACTGTTCGTCTGGCGATTCAAGTTATAAACAGCTGTTTCAATAAGTCCCGGGAGCAAAGATGGTCTCATCGTGTCCATTTCAGCTGAGATCGGATTCGCCAAAACTAGTTTTTCAGCCGCGGGGATAAACTGGGACGCGCGCTCATTGGAGATAAAACTGTACGTAATTACTTCACTAAAGCCCCGACCTACCAACACTTGCCGAGCCTGTCTCTCTACTATGGTTGGTGCTGATAGTGCTTGGGGTGCGGCTTGCCCGGTGGGTAAAGTAATTGGGATATTGTTATAGCCTACAATCCGCGCTACCTCCTCTACTAAATCAGCGCCTAAAGTAATATCGCTACGATAAGAAGGTGGGGTTACCGTCCAGTGGACGTCAGTTTGCTCAACAACCATCTCCAAACTTTCTAAAGTACGACATATAATGTCGTTGTCTAACGAAGTGCCTAAAAGTTTATTCACTGACAGCGGTGGAAACTCAATGCGTCGAGGGACGTGATTTGACTTCTCAGATACTACAGATTTAGTCGGACCTGGGCTCCCACCACATATATCTAATATCAGTCTCGTCGCTCGTTCAACAGCTCTAGCCTGTTTCAGCGGGTCAACTCCTCTTTCATAACGCTTTGAAGCATCTGTCGATAAACGATAGTGTCGAGCAGTAACCGCCAAAGCTATAGGCTCAAACCAGGCGCTTTCCAAGAAAATGTTTGTAGTACGGGCTGTCACTGCTGAATCAAGTCCACCCATAATGCCAGCTAAGGCAACGGGTCCATTTCCATCAGCAATGACAAGAGAACCAGATTCAAGAGCCACTTCCTGAGCATCAAGTGTAACGATTTTCTCCCCTTCAACTGAGCCTCGCACATTAATCCCTGTTTTAAGAAGATCACGGTCAAAAGCATGCATAGGTTGTCCAAGCTCAATCATCACATAGTTGACCACGTCAACAATGGGGTTGATACAGCGCACCCCACAGCGCCGAAGTTTCTCTTGCATCCAATCCGGTGTCGCACGAGAAAGGTCAACATTACAAACAACTCTTCCAACATAGTTTTCGCAAGCCTGACCATCTGTAATAGTGATTGGGAAAGCAGCTTCTATCTCAGCAGGGACTGGATCTACCATCCACGATTTCAAAGGAGTATTCGTAATTGCACTTAGATCTCTTACCACCCCCAATACAGAGAGGCAGTCTCCTCGATTAGGTGTTATATCAATATCCAAAATCATATCATCGAGATCAAGGTAGCTCGACACCTCAGTCCCGACTTCCGCTTGTTCAGAGAAGGCAATGATACCAGCGCTCTCTTCGCCTAAGCCTATTTCAGCCCACGAGCACAACATTCCAAATGATTCAACGCCTCGAATTATGGTGGCACCGATCTCTTTGTTCCCCGGCAATACGCATCCGATTCTAGCAAAAGCAGTTTTTAAGCCCTTGGCAGCGTTTGAGGCTCCGCACACGATCTGATGGGTCTCTGTTCCATCGAATACGGAACAGATTGATAAATGATCTGAGTCACCGTGGGGCTTCACCGCCAAGATTTCCGCAACCAGTAAACCTTCTACACACGGGCCTACAGGGACTACAGACTCTATCTCCAGACCGGCTAGAGTCAACGCTTCTGCAATCTCGCTTATACTGAGCGGGACGTCTATCCACTCACGCAGCCATTTTTCAGTTACTTGCATATTGTGAACAGCTCCATCGTCAGAACTGACTGAGAAATCTCAGGTCATTTTCGAAGAAGTGACGTAAATCTGAAATTCCATACTTCAACATGGCTAATCGTTCAACACCCATACCAAAAGCAAATCCACTACATTGTTCTGGATCTAACCCGACATTAGTCAACACATTTGGATGCACCATTCCACATCCCAGCACTTCTAGCCAACCACTTAAACCATGAGCAGATGGGAGTTTAATATCGACCTCCATGGAAGGCTCTGTAAAAGGAAAATATGAAGGCCGATATCGTATTTCCAAATCGTCACGTTCAAAAAAAGCTAGGAGAAAGCTGTTTAACATTCCTTTTAGCTCAGCCATAGTCGCTATTTCATCAATCCATAACCCTTCTACTTGGTGAAACATGGGCGAATGAGTTTGATCATAATCGCACCTGTATACGCGACCCGGGGCAATAATTCTGATGGGGAGAGTTTTCTCCTTCATCACTCTGATCTGCACTGGAGAAGTATGAGTTCTTAATAATAGATCGGGTTTAAAGTAGAAGGTGTCATGCATAGCCCGCGCGGGATGGTGCTTAGGGATATTCAAGGCTTCAAAGTTGTGATACTCATCTTCGATTTCGGGTCCACGGGCAACCTCAAAACCAACATGATGAAAAAGATCTTCGATTTTTGCCTGAACTTGACTCACTGGGTGAGCTGATCCGTTAGTTCTACCCCTACCCGGCATTGTAACGTCGATTGCAGTATTGATTAGATCCTTCTGTCTCGCACCCTCAGCTAATTGCTCTCCCTTCTCATCAAGGAGCCGAATTAAATTTTTCTTAGCTGCATTGATCGCCTGTCCCACAGAAGGTCTCTCTTCAGCAGACAACTTTCCAAGCCCTTTCAAAAGCTCTGTTAACGCCCCTTTTTTACCAAGCACATCGACACGTACCTGTTCGATATGATCAACCGTCGAAGCGTGCTCTAATCTTTTCTCGGCGGCTAAGACTATAGATTCGGCAGTGTTCATTTTTCAGACAGCCAGAGGGCTTAGGTTCAATCGACTAGAGACCAAATTGGAAAGCCATACATCGGGCTCTCCCAATCCGTTCCTCAAGCAGCTAATGCGACTTTTGAGCGTTCGGCTAGAGCCTCAAACGCAGTCCGATCATTGACAGCAAGGTCAGCCAAGACTTTTCGATCTATTTCAATTTGCGCTTTCAACAACCCATTAATGAGCCGAGAATACGTCATACCACATTCTCGTGCTGCAGCATTTATCCTAACAATCCATAGAGCACGGAAGACTCTCTTCTTCTGCTTTCTATCACGATAGGCATACTGCCCCGCTTTCGTAACGGCTTGTACAGCTACCCTGTAAACATTTTTTCTACGACCGCTATACCCTTTTGCTAGACGTATAACTTTTTTATGTCGTGCGTGCGCTTGTACACCTCGCTTAACTCGTGCCATGACTAAAATCCTTAATTAGTAAACTCATAAGCCAGGAATCATCTGGCGAATACTTGCTTTATCAGCTGCAGCAACTAATGCACCACCTCTCAACTGTCTCTTCCTCTTTGGGCTTTTCTTTGTGAGGATATGTCGTGCGAACGATTGTGCCCTTTTAATTTTCCCTGTACCAGTGCGCTTAAAACGTTTGGCCGCGCCTCGGTTTGTTTTTTGCTTCGGCAATTTATATCTCCACTATTATCTAATTTTTTCTAGGCGCTATGACCATAACCATTTGGCGACCTTCAAGTTTAGGAAACTGCTCGACTGATCCAAGCTCGCTCAAATCAGTCTCAATTCGTTTCAGCATTTCAGCCCCAAGTTCTTGATGCGCCATCTCTCTTCCGCGAAATCTTAACGTAACCTTAGCTTTGTCTCCTTGCTCTAAAAACTTTCTTAAGTTTCTAAGCTTTATATCGTAGTCTCCTTGATCAGTAGCGGGCCTGAATTTGATTTCTTTGACCTGCACCTGTTTCTGTTTCTTCTTGGCAGCGTGTTTCTTTTTGTTAACGTCAAACAAGAATTTACCAAAGTCCATGACCCTGCATACAGGGGGATCGACATTAGGGACAATTTCCACCAGATCTAGTCCGTTAGCCTTGGCTTCATTTTGAGCGTCCTCTATCGTTACCACTCCGCGATTAACGCCGTCAGCACCTATCAATCTGACCTTAGCGACCTGAATGGCACTGTTTGCTCTGTTCTTTTTGTCAGCAGCTATATCATAGCCCTCCTGTTAACGTCATTTGCGTGCAAGAACGTCCGCGCGCAAGTGTTTGGAAAAATTCTCTACAGTCATGCTCCCTAGGTCCTCGCCATCAACGCGTCTTACCGAGACAGTACGTTTCTGTGCTTCACGCTCGCCAACCACAAGTAAAAAAGGAATTTTCTGCAAAGTATGCTCGCGGATTTTAAGCCCGATCTTCTCGTTTCTCAAGTCCGAATCGACTTTGAAACCGTATTTCTTCAATATTAGCACTACTTCGCGTGCATAATCAGCATATTTATCAGCAATATTCAACACAATGCCTTGTATTGGGGCTAGCCACACAGGTAAGCGCCCGGCGTGTTCTTCTATTAAAATACCAATAAAACGCTCCAGAGAGCCTAAAATAGCGCGATGTATCATTACGGGCACATGTCGCTGTCCATCTTCCCCAATGAAACTTGCATCTAGTCGTCCCGGCATTGAAAAATCTAATTGTACAGTACCGCATTGCCAGACACGCCCGATAGAGTCCTTTAGGCTAAACTCTATTTTGGGACCATAGAACGCACCTTCCCCTTCTTGAATAGAGTACTTCAACCCCTTGCTATCAAGAGCTATCTGCAAGGCAGACTCTGCTTTATCCCATAATTCGTCACCGCCTACTCGCTCATCAGGTCTTAGAGACAAGGCCACTTGAACATCAGTGAATCCAAAATCTTTATAAACCTTGAAGGTCATGTCGATTAATTCACTAACTTCGGACTGCAAATCGTAATCCGCACAGAATATATGGGCATCATCCTGAGTAAAACGCCTGGCTCGTAGCAAGCCATGCAAAGTCCCTGATGGTTCGTTTCGATGAACCAAACCAAACTCCGCCACTCTATAAGGGAGGTCACGATGGCTACGCAACTTCTGATTAAAGATTTGAACATGTCCAGGACAATTCATTGGCTTCACCGCGTACTCATGCTTATCAGACTCTGTAGCAAAAATCATATGATGAAACTTGTCCCAGTGACCAGATTTCTCCCACAGACTCCTATCCAGGATTTGGGGAGTGTCTACTTCTTGATAACCTCCATAACAAACTTCTCTTATATAACTCTGAACTTCACGAAATAATGTCCATCCCTTCTGGTGCCAGAAAACCATACCTGGCGCTTCTTCTTGAAAGTGAAATAAATCTAACTGAGGGCCAACCTTACGGTGGTTTCTTTTCTCAGCTTCTTCCAACTGATGGAGATAAAGCGTAAGTGCTTTCTTATCGGCCCAAGCTGTGCCGTAAATCCGCTGCAACATCTCGTTACCCGAGTCTCCTCGCCAGTAAGCTCCTGCGATTTTGGTTAACTTAAATGCTTTTAGAAGCCCCAGTCTAGGAACATGAGGTCCTCGGCAGAGATCTGTGAACCCTCCCTGGGTATAGAGAGATAGATCTTCTGCAGCAGGAATTGACGCGACAATCTCCGCTTTATACTCTTCTCCTATCCCGCGAAAAAACTCAATAACTTTGTCTCGGCTGAGAGTTTCCCGAGAGACCGTAGCATCTGATCCTGCCAGTTCGTACATTTTAGCCTCGATATGTTCGAGATCTTCAGGCGTAAAGGAACGTTCATACGCGAAGTCATAGTAAAAACCATTCTCAATGACTGGGCCAATAGTCACTTGGGCTGCCGGAAACAATTCTTTAACCGCCTGCGCGAGCAGATGCGCAGTGCTATGTCTGATAATCTCTAGACCCTGAGGATCTTTTGCTGTGAGAATCGCCAATTCACTGTCGACTTCGATAATAAAGCTGGTATCCACTTCTTTACCGTTCACCAACCCGCCTAAGGCGGCTTTAGCCAAGCCAGGACCTATCGAAAAGGCAACGTCTTGAACCGAGACAGGTTTATCGAAGTCTTTTAGACTACCGTCAGGAAGTGTTATGCAAGGCATTTGGACACCGTATTACAAGGTTGAGGTCAAGCTGGCATACGAGATGTAGTTAACCGAAATTTTAGGATATATCTGAAAAAAAATATGCATACGCTTTAGTTTGAGGTACCTGCTGGGCTGTCATTACCGAGACTAGCAGCCCCTATACAACAACAGTTAAAATGTCTCTAGCTTGACAAAACTGGGAACACTTAGTGTTGCAAGGCTTGCCTTAGAGTATATTTTACTGGTATTTGAGCACTTTTGCAGTTTTTTTATCAAAGGCTCTCGGGCAATGCATCAGCGATACGCTTGATGTGCCTGAGGAGCAGGCTGCCTCCGACAGAGGCCAAACAATTCGTCCCATGCCTCTCTTAAAACCTATACCCATAATCACGGCTATCTAAATCTTACACTTAACAGCAGACCCAAACAGGCACAGTAGTGAATTTAAATGTAGTATTTATGGAGAACTGAGCACATGGGTCAAGGAAACTAAAGAAAAAAACACATTACACTCCATATCGGAGAAACAACCTCAAACATTACTAAAACAAGTGTTTTCGATAAACGATGATACAAACAGCTCTTCAAAAACATACTTAATGAAAGAGTTATTGGTAGGCACGATTGGATTCGAACCAACGACCCCCTCGATGTCACCGAGGTGCTCTAACCAGCTGAGCTACGCGCCTAAGGTCTAGATTAAGGAGGATTACCCACCGTAAGGCGAGGAGAATACACAATTCTTTGGAATATCGCTACAACAATGTTCTTGGTCACCTACAGTTTTACTCCATCTTCTGCATGCCCGCTCGAGTCGCTGACATGCTGGCGCGCGAGCAACATATAAAAAGCAGGGACAACAAATAATGTAAAAATAGTTCCTATCCCAAGACCAGTAGCGATGACTAATCCAATGTGAAAACGACTTACGGCCCCTGGACCGGTGGCCATTAGCAAAGGCACCATCGCAACTACCATTGACACTGTTGTCATTAGAATCGGCCGTAGTCTTATTTGAGCTGCCTCTTCTACGGCCTCCCTTACCCCTACTCCCCTGGAAATCTGTAACTTATTTGCAAACTCAACGATGAGTATTCCATTTTTCGTAATTAGGCCAATTAAAGTAATCAACCCCACTTGGGTGTAGATATTTGATGTAGCGAAACCCAACGAAACAAAAATGAGTGCACCGGCTATAGACATTGGGACCGACATCAAAATAATAAGCGGATCGCGCCAACTTTCAAATTGGGCGGCGAGAACCAAATAAATAATAACGAGGGAAACAAAGAAAGTGATTACTAAAGCGTTACCTTGTTGAGCGTATTGTCTCGATTCTCCAGCATAGTCCCAAGTAAAGCTCTGAGGCAGTGTGTTTTTAGCTGCAGTCTCTAGATATTCGATGGCGTCCCCCATAGTTGTTCCCGATGCTGGCACACCCTCAAGAGCCACCGCATTAAGCTGTTGAAACTGTAATCTCTCGCTTGGCTCAATAATATTCTTGAATGAAACCAACGTCGAAAGTGGGACTAAATCTCCAGATCCTGTCCTGACATTATAGTCACTCAACATAGAGCTATTTAATCTAAAAACATTGTCTACTTGAGGGATAACTTTGTAACTTCGACCTTCCAAATTGAACCAGTTGATATGGTTCCCTCCTAACAGGGTAGACAGCTCTTGCCCTATCGATTCCATATTGATGCCTAGAATCCCTGCTCGATCTCTATCGATGTTGACTATAGTTTGTGGACGATTGAACTCGACAGATTTCTGAAGAAACATAAATTTTCCGCTGCCCATCGCAGCATTAAGTATGTTGTCTGTTTCAGTATTTAGCTCTTCCGCTGTCAGAGGCGCCAGAAGGATAAATTGAATGGGTAAGCCTCGGCCTGGCGATGGCAAACTTGGACGGGGGAAAGCAGACACTTGAAAGCCAGTCACTCCAAAAAGCTTCCCCTGCAATTCGTTCTGAACATCCCACTGAGGGCGGTCACGTTCATGAGCGGGATACAGCTTAAATCCACCAAAGACTACGTTCCGAGAATTATTAAACCCTAAAATCATAAAGCTTTCTTTATACTCAGGGATTGTCTCAAAGATTTCATTCATGGCTCGGGCATTACGCTCGTCATACTCTACGTTGGCTATCTGAGGACCTCGAGCTTGTATATAAACTATACTTTGGTCCTCGACAGGAGCGAGTTCCGATTTACTCATACTAAACATGAAATAAATGCTGACCAAGACTGCAAATCCAAAAGCAACGATCACTGATACATAATTGAGACAATGATGCAGCAAAAATCGATATCGTTCCGCTAGCTTCGAGAAAAATTGCTCCACTCGTCGTTCAAAAGGTCCCGGCTCTCCCCCTATGAAAAACCTAGAGCAGAGCATAGGCGAAAGAGTGAGCGCAATAATACCTGAAATCACGACAGCTCCTGCCAATGCAAAAGCAAACTCAGTAAACAAGGTACCAACTAATCCACCCATAAATCCTATCGGTGCATACACGGCAACGAGTGTCGTAGTCATTGCAATAATCGGCATTGTCAGCTGTCTAGCGCCAACCAGTGCGGCATCTAAAGGAGACTTCCCTTTTTCAATATGACGATGGATATTCTCCGCAACAACAATGGCATCATCTACCACTAGGCCTATCGCTAGAACCATAGCAAGCAGGGTCAGTAGATTTATCGAAAAACCCATCAACAACATTAGAAAGGCCCCACCGATTAACGATAAAGGTAAGGCAATCGCGGGGATTAAAGCCGCACGCACAGAGCCTAAGGTCAATAAAATAACTGAGAGTACAATTAACACCGCTTCTGCTAATGTAGTGAACACCTCTTTGATAGATTGTTGAATGAACTCCCCTGCATTGTAGGGCATGAAAACGAACATACCCGCAGGCATTTGCTCTCGAATACTTGAAAGCTCATTGGTCACTGCCTCTGCCACCCTCAACGGATTAGCTCCTGGGGTTGGCGTAATACCTATAAACATAGCCGTCTGTCCGTTGTACCAAGCAACAGATTCATAATCCTCGGCGCCAAGCTCTACCCGAGCCACGTCGGCCAATCTGACTAAGGCTCCGTCATCTTCACGCAATATCATTTGCTTGAATTCGGAGACGCTAGTTAAGTCAGTACTGGTACTTAGATCGATCGAGACCAGCTCACCTTTTGTCTCTCCAATCCCCGAAAGGTAGTTATTGGACAGTAATATCTGTCGCACCTCCCCAGCGGTGAGATTGAGAGCTCTTAGGCGATGAGGATCTAGCCAGATCCTCATCGCGTAAGTTTTGTGCCCGAATAATTGCGCTTTAGCTACTCCGTTTAGTGACTGGATTTGAGGCTGGACCACGCGAATCAAATAATCCGTGATTTCAGTAGGCTTCATCGTTTCACTATAAAACGCCAGATAGATAAGCGACATTCCATTACCCGTCCGAGAGCTAATAACAGGGTCATTAGCTCTTTCAGGAAGCACGTTTCTCATACTTGCAACTTTTGCCTGGATTTCAGAAACAGCTGCATTAGGGTCATAGTTGAGCTTCATAAAAGCTTGGATAACTGATATCCCCTGCTTTGATGATGCCTTCATATAATCTATTCCATCTGCTTCAGCAATTGCCTGCTGCAGTGGAGTAGTGATAAACCCCTTAATAAGCTCCCCATCGGCTCCGGGATATGCAGTGGTTACCGTAATTAATGTATTTTCAGTTTTCGGATATTGTCGAAGCTCTAACGATTGAATCGATCTAACCCCAAGAACCAAAATAATAAGACTTACGACCCATGCGAGCACGGGCCTTCGAATAAATATATCGGTTAAATTCATGAGACCTAATCTACGCCTGAAGTAGATAAGGTCTCAGTGACCATAACCTTCATCCCATTTCTCAGCTTGTTCTGTCCTATTACAACGACCAAGTCTTGCTCGGCTACTCCGGACACAAGCTCTATTTCATCGCCTCTTATTTCCCCCGTCGTAACGGAACGACGTTCTACAACTGTATCGTCGCCTTTAGACGTAACGACAAATACCACCTCTCCAAAAGAGCTATAAGTGACAGCTGTTCTTGGGAGTTTCAACACAGTTTTTTTATCTTTTCTAACCGTCCAAGACTCTACAAACATTCCAGGCTTCAACAGTTTTTGCGGGTTCCGTAAAGAAGCTCTAATTTTTAAGGTTCTAGTGTCTAGATCAATGTTTGGCTCAATAGTCGTAATTTGAGCTAGAAATATTCTTTCGGGATACGCTGAAACGCTTAGCTCTAATTGTTGTCCTACCTTAACATCCTGCAAATGTTTCTCCGGCAAAGAGTAATCGATGTTTATTGGATCGAGCATTTGTAACGACACGATTGGATCTCCAGGAGTCAGATAAGACCCAAGATCAATCAATCTAATACCAAGTTCTCCATCAAAAGGGGCATAAACAGTCTTCCTATCTATATAAGCCTTCTGGGCAGCTGCAGCGGCAGCAGCCGCGTTATTTTCTGCAACCGCATTGTCAAGCTCGGACACAGAGATCTGCTTATCCGCAAACAACTTGGTCGCTCTTTCAAGCTGAATTTTCCTCAAAGTACTCGTGGCTACTAACCCTTTGTATTCTGCTTCCGGCACCCCTACATCGAGGGACAATAGAGGTTGTCCTTTTATCACAGTGCCACCTGATTTGAAGTCTATAGATATCACAGTCCCAGGCAGAGGAGCGGTCACATCAATCCCATGCTCGGCTGCGACTGTGCCAGCTGCAAAAATTTTCTGGTCCCACACATCAGATATGACCATTTTGACTCTAACTGCTGCTGGAGGGAAAGAGCGCTGCGACAACAACGTAGTCTCTGAATGGTTTTTATACCATATGAGCAATACTAGGATTGCTATCGCAGAACAGACTGCAAACATTAGGATAATTTTTTTTTGCATACTAGCCGACCTCCAATGTTATCAATTAAGCAGGCATAAAAAGAAATTCACTTTTAACAGTCCGTATTTCATCTCGCAGTCGGCCTGCTTCTTCAAACTCCAAGTCTTGTGCATGGTCGTTCATTTTGCGCTCCAAAACCTCCACCGCTTTAATGATATCTCTCTCGCTCATACCTCTATAGGTATTCTGCCTTTCTACAGCTCGCCTCTGATTTTCAAGTTCGTCGTTATCCAATGAGCGACCACTCTCCATAATATCTGATATGGGTTTAATAATCCCTTGTGGAGTGATTTTGTTCTCGATATTAAAAGCTAACTGTACCTCACGCCGTCTCCCCATTTCGTCCATCGCTCGCTGCATAGAACCCGTAACTCTGTCGGCATACAAAATTGCCCGCCCTGCTACATGGCGTGCGGCTCGGCCAACAGTCTGTATAATCGATCGGTCGGACCTTAAAAACCCCTCTTTGTCCGCATCTAAAATAGCGACTAAAGATACTTCCGGTAGATCTAATCCTTCTCGCAACAAGTTAATTCCGATTAGCACGTCAAACTCTCCGAGTCTTAAGTCTCTCAGAATTTCGGTCCGCTCGACGGTTGCAATATCTGAATGTAAGTAACGAACTTTCACACCTTGCTCGGAAAAATATGCCGTTAGATCTTCAGACATTCTCTTAGTAAGAGTCGTTACTAAAACACGCTCACTTCTTTCAACTCGAATATTAATCTCTGACAAAAGATCATCCACTTGTGTCGTGGCCGGCCTGATGTCTATCACTGGGTCGGTCAATCCTGTGGGCCGCACAACCAACTCTATAATCTGCTCCGCATTGGCTGCCTCATATTTGCTGGGTGTAGCCGAAACAAATATGGATTGGGGTGCCAACTTTTCAAACTCCTCGAACTTAAGAGGTCGATTGTCTAGTGCTGAAGGTAGTCTAAAACCGAAGTTAACAAGATTTTCTTTGCGAGATTTATCCCCCTTATACATCGCACCAAGTTGAGGGATCGTGACATGACTCTCATCAATGACGAGAAGCGCATTTTTCGGCAAATATTCAATTAAGGTCGCTGGTGCTTCTCCGGGACCCCGTCCAGAAAGGTGTCGACTATAGTTCTCTATCCCACTGCAATAACCGATCTCATTCATCATTTCTAGGTCAAATCGAGTGCGTTGTTCCAATCGTTGTAACTCTAACAACTTATTCCTTGATTTTAATTCCTCAAGCCTGATCACCAGCTCTTCCCTGATAGTACCCATCGCCCTTTCCAGAGTGTCACGCTTGGTCACATAGTGTGACTTAGGATAAATAGTATATCTTGGGATTTTGTGAAGGACTTCTCCAGTTAAAGGATCAAATTCCGCGAGATTTTCGATTTCCTCATCAAACAATTCAATTCTTATTGCATTGCGCTCTGACTCGGCGGGGAACACATCTATAACATCACCACGCACACGAAAAGTTCCACGGGTCAGCTCAACATCGTTTCTTTTATATTGTAGCTCGGTTAATTTTTTTAAAATAAATCGTTGCTTGATGATATCTCCGCGGCCAAGATGCAATATCATCGCGTGATACTCTTCCGGCTCACCCAACCCATAGATTGCTGACACTGTTGCCACAATAATTGTGTCAGGCCGCTCTAGTAGGGATTTGGTTGCGGATAATCTCATTTGCTCGACATGAGCGTTTATGCTCGCATCTTTCTCAATGTAGGTATCTGATGCAGGAACGTAAGCTTCAGGCTGATAGTAGTCATAATATGAGACAAAGTACTCGACAGCATTGTTCGGGAAAAAATCTCTCATCTCCCCGTAAAGCTGTGCCGCTAGTGTTTTATTTGGGGCTAATACCAAAGTTGGACGCTGCAACGCGGCGATAGCATTGGCAATAGTGAATGTTTTCCCGGAGCCAGTGACCCCTAGTAACGTTTGCTGATAGAGGCCGTTTTCTAGTCCCTCTATCAATGTTTTAATAGCTTCCGGCTGACCTCCAGCTGGAGAAAAGCTCGAAAAAAGTTCAAATTTACGGGTCATATAATGGCGTCTTGGTAAAGAAGAAACAAAAAAGTACTTTATTTGTACGAACGCTTGACCCACTTTGCTCTCAGGCTAAGGCCATAGTCATTAACTTAGTGGGCCGGAATACATGTTAACTTCCATAATACGACAAACTCTGTAACACTTCGCTAATGATGTCCAGATACCTTACATTTTCTTTAGTCAGCAGCTTACTTCTTCTGCAGTCTAGTCAAACCTTTGCCTTGCCGGATTGCTCTATATCAAAGCCTATAGATAATTGTTTTGGAACCGTCACTTTTACAAGTGGCAGTAAATATATCGGAGAATTCAAAGACGGTAATTACAGCGGACAAGGCACCTACACCTATGCTGACGGAGAAAAGTATGTCGGCGCATTCAAGGATGGTCTGTTCCACAAGCACGGTACCTATACCTACTCAAGTGGGGACAAATATGTTGGTGAGTTCAAGAACGGGAAAAAGAACGGAAGAGGCCTCTATAGCCATGCAGACGGAACATCCGAGAGAGGGTTCCTTAAGGACGGTGAATTTCTCTATGAAACAAAAGTTAAATAATCTGAAAAACTTAGCGGCCTTTACCTGTCAATAATAGCCGCATGATCAGCCAAAACCGACGACTAGCTCTGCAATTAAAATACTTATGTCTTTTCTTACGCGGGGACTGCTGCATTTCAGGCAGAACGGCAATCTTATGCCAGCAGACTAAAATAAAGCGAAATAAGAATTGGTTATAGACAGTATTTTCGGCTAATATACGCCGCAGTACATGGTGCAAGTCTCAAAGCTTAGCGGGCCGAGCTAGAACTACTGTAGAGGGTGCTTGGAGTCCAGCGAAAACTGGCACACTAACCAAACCTTAAATCTTTAGTCTAGGGACGATCTGGCAGGTGTGATATCGAGCTAAAAATTAGCTCGGATGACTTACGTCATCGGATACTTAGAACAATTCCTCGGTAGCTCAGTTGGTAGAGCGGGTGACTGTTAATCACTAGGTCGGCGGTTCGAGCCCGTCCCGAGGAGCCATCTAAACTGTTTATCGGCTATTTTATAGCATCCCAAGTCCAACTCTCATGCGCCGCCTCGAGCACTTTTATCCGCTCTACGCCTAGGATCCCTTTTTGATGTTCTGCTCGTCGATGAGCGACCCAACGACCTAATGCAAAGTCGTCAAACTTTAATCTTAGTGCCGGCCTCGGATGACCCTCTTGTTGAACAAGTAGTTTGAGCCTCGAGAAACCTATCCTTTCATATCCTCATGGATGCTATACTCAGACGTTATAAATATATATAGCTGCAGAATGCCATCTTTAACTCGAGAAAGAGAACCATGAAAAAAAATATAGCCAAACTGACTTTCGCTACATACGCTATCTTATTTACAGGATTAATCTCCTCCGTGAGCCCCGTTAGTAGTCTACAAGCTGCGACCTACTCTTGCGTGCGCGACGGTGCAGGAGCAATAGTCGTGCGAGATAACGAAAGGGATATGGTTCAAAATTCCAAAGAATATTCCGACTCTTGCAAAGAGGTGCCTGATGCCTACAAGGTAAAGTTTTATCGGTTCGCATTATGTCCAAGCAACCCGCTAGCAGATTCATCAAATAGCTTGGATTCGTGTGTTTCCATACTTAGCTCGGATACCGGAGTCGACCATATAATTGAAGGCTTGGGGACCGGTGATGATCTGAAGACTGATGAAGGCAAACCTACAAGCGGTAGTTACTCGCATATAGCAATGATATTTTCTAACGAACTCGCAATCAAAAATACGGAACTTTTCGACTCGACCATCATAGGGCGTACTGGATCAGGTACCAGCTGTTGGACTATTGCTGGGAAAACTAGCTTTTCTGGTCAGCTGGCGTCT
>CALKCL010000027.1 GCA_938082545.1 uncultured Gammaproteobacteria bacterium | reverse complement strand
TCATGCTTTTTACTGAGACTGTTTCTAATCCTGATTGTTCCGTAGCAGACATTCCTCGGCTGGCCTCAGTGGCTCATGAATTTGGTTTGCCACTTGTTGTGGATGCAACGCTGACCACGCCCTACCTCATGAAACCGATAGAGTTTGGAGCCGATATCGTAATTCATTCCCTCACTAAGTTTATTGGTGGTCATGGCACTACGATTGGAGGGGTTGTGATCGATGGTGGCGTTTTTGACTGGTTATCAAGTGCAGAAAAATTTCCAACATTATGCCAGCCTTACGATGGTTTCGACGGGCTCAATTTCTCAGAAGAGTTTGGGCCTAGCGCATTTATTATTAGGGCTCGAAGAGAAGGCTTGCGTGATTTTGGCGCGTGCCTTAGTGCCACTAGTGCTTTCCAATTGCTGCAAGGAGTAGAGACTTTGTCTCTTAGGATGGCTCGGCATGTCTCGAATACGGAGGCTGTGGTCGATTTCCTCTGTGAGCAAGAATCCGTAGAACAGGTTTTTCATCCTAGGTTAAAGAAGCATCGGGATCATGAGCTGTCAAGAGTGCTTTACCCCAAGGGGATAGGTGCTGTCATGAGCTTTGAGATTAAGGGTGGCTATGAGGCTGCTAAAAAGTTCATTAATGCATTGAATTTATTTTCTCACCTGGCAAATGTGGGGGACGCGAAGTCTTTGGTGATACACCCGGCGAGTACCACTCATAGTCGGATGGATAATGCTGCACTGCTTCAGGCAGGGATATCCGAAGGTTTAGTAAGGTTGTCCATCGGACTGGAAGATGTTTCAGACTTGATTGCTGATTTATCTAAAGCTCTTCATCGTTCCCAGAAATAGGATGTAGTCGTGTACTTTGAAATTGATGGAGAAAAAATTTATAGCGCTGGTAACTTGGCTTCTAATAATGGCAGCAAGCCGGTAATAGTTCTTTTACACGGTGCGGGGATGGACAGTAGTGCCTGGGTTTACAATACTCGTTATTTCAGTGCGCAAGGATGCTCTGTTCTAGCTATAGATTTCCCAAATCACGGTCTATCGAAAGGTGGATTTTTGACGAGTATTGAGGCGATGGCCAACTGGGTGCTGCGTTGTCTCGATACCTTAGGTGTGGATGATTTTTCGGTTGGTGGACACAGCATGGGGGCATTGGTTGCTCTAGAAATTGCAGGCCTCGCCGGCAAGCGAGTGAAGAGGATGGCTTTGCTTGGAGCAGGGTTTCCGATGGAAGTAAGTCCCGCTTTGTTAGATGCGGCCTACAAAGATCTTCGTTCCGCAAAAGACATGGTCGTTTTATGGGGACACGGTCCTGATGCGTATAAGGGAGGAAATACCGTAGCAGGGATTAACATAATGAAAAGTGCGTACCTACTCTTGGAGCGCTCTTTGCCGGGTGCTTTGTTTAACGATTTAAATGCCTGTAATGAATATCAGAATGGGGTTATAGCGGCAGGTAATGTTTGTGCCGACACAACAATTATTTCTGGTAAAGATGATAAAATGACTCCCCTTCGGTCGTCTATGGGGTTGCTAGAAGAGATCAAAGAATCCTCTCTCGCTATTATTGAGCAATCAGGACACATGCTGTTAAGCGAATGTCCAGAAGCTGTTCACTTGAAGTTAAAAGAAGCGCTTTTTTAGCTCAAATAAAATAGTACAAAGGATAAAAGTAATTGAAAAGCATCAGGATTAACCTCGATAAAGATGTTTTTCATACGGCAATTATCCTTACTACTTTCGCCTTGCTTGGAACTCAAAATGCGGTGCATTATCCTTTCGCGTTAATGTCAGCGATCGGACTCTGGTTCATCGCCAAAAATCCATCAGTAATATACGAAAAGGGCTCCCGAAACTTGTTTTGTGTGTTTGCTTTAGTCTGGTCTCCGATGGTACTTAGTTTGCTAGGAGCCACAGACTTAGCCAGCGCCAGCAAGACTACCTTCTCCTACCTACATTTTCTTTTTGGTGGTTACTACGTTTACTGGGCGGCTCATCGAGAAAAGATCTATAGACTTGTTGGCTCAGGAGTTTTTTTGTTGGTTTTTTTCGCTCTTTTAGATGCTCTTATTCAGTTCGTGTTTGCAGTGGACTTGTTTGGATTCCCCTATGACGGGGCTATTTTGAAAGGTCTGTTTTATCCGAAGGAGCGACTAGGTATTTTTTTAGCAGTTCTCTCTCCTTTATTCTTGTATGTAATCTCTACAAAGAGATATAAAATATTTTTTTATTTGGCGGCTATTTCGCTCATTGTTTTCATTTTATTGCTATGTGTGAAGCGCAGTGCGTGGATAATGTTTGGACTCTCAATGTTGGGATTTTCTTACTTAATCTGGATCAACCATAGCTCCACTAAAAAATTTGTGGCGATGGGTTTCTCAGTATTAACCGCCTTTATCCTTTCTTTTGCTGTAGTCATGTACACCCCGACTTATACGAACGAGGTGACCTTGAGTTCTGGCTTCTCATCGGGAGATCTACAAAAAATAGACATAGCCAGCAATTACCGGCTATCGCTGTGGCGGACTGGCCTCAGTATGTTTCTATCGGAGCCTATTAATGGGATAGGAGCACGAGGTTATAGGCATATTTACGCCGAACATGCGGATCCCAATGACTTTTGGCTTCGTGATGGTCGAACAGGACAAAATCACCCACATTTACAATTGCTGGAAATTGCCGTTGAGACAGGGGTTGTGGGACTGATAGGCTTTCTTTTGATATACCTGTTTTTTCTCAGAGAGATTATCCGCGAGGCTAACATTTCGATGAGAGCGATATGGATTTTAGCCGTGTTGGTCGCGTGGTTTCCGCTTAATACGCATCTGGCCTTTTACGGGTCTTACTGGGCCAGTTTCGTCTGGCTTTTGATTCCTTTGGCGTTAGCTCAGCCTAACGCCGAACTATCCAGGGAAAAGGTTCCAATTTAGGCAAGGGTTGTTCGGAAGGTTAGCGGCAAGCAGTGTTTTTTTGCTGAGCGGTTGTGAAAGAAATAGCAATTTCGCGTCGCTCTGTCACTTTCAGCTGTGAGAGTTGCATCACTTTTTTATATAGACTTTCGAAGTCAGGGCTACACTGTTTGATGAGCGCCTCAAAATACGGCACATAATCATAGTATGTCCCTACTGTGAGAATTTTTGCGTTGTTCCATCCCTCTGCCATCCAGTTGTCATAGATATTTTCACCACCCCAATTTTGTTTAAGTGTTTGGTATTGCAAAGCTAGATCTTGGAAATATTTTTTCTTCGCAGTCATTTTTGTCTCTAAACTCTTATTACTAGAGTAAAGGAAGTTCAATTTATGCTTTGTGTCAATCACAAGCTTGATGAGTTCGGACTCCATGTTTTTTCTCGAGCTATTGAAATTCGTATTCCGATCCGCCGCCCAAAGCAGTGCCCCATGATCTGCTATTGCCATTGCAAACCCTTCGTTGAATTGAGCGTCATTTTTCACGTATATTTTTTGATGAGCCAGTTCATGGAACAGAATTTGCGCGAGGCTGACATCCTCTCTCTCTATAATAGTGCTCAGAATCGGATCATTTAACCAGCCTAATGTAGAGTATGCTTTTACTCCAGCTATGTAAGTGTCATAGCCTTTTTTATTGAGTCTCCTCGCATATTGATTGGCATCTGCTTTAGAAAAATAGCCTCGATAAGGGAGGCATCCTGCAACCACAAAGCAAGAAACCTTAGGGTTAAGAGAGTCCTTAGGTGCCGCAAAAACATTCCAGACAACATGTCGTCTATTTAATTTGACGTAAGCTTGATAACTACCTTCGGCAGGAAGTAGTAGTTGTTTTTCAGCAAACTCTAATATGTCGAGAGTGGTATTCAATTTTCTCTTTTCGAGTTTGGAAGTTTCTTTGTCCTGTATCACCTCCTGTATCGGTCGGCTTTTCGTCCATAATTCCAGTTGCCCAAAGGCCGCCTGGCTGTAATAGGTTGGGCTTGCGCAGCCTGCTAACAAAAGAAGACAACACAATGCGCATAACAGAGGCAGTGATGTAAAGTTCTTGAGTTGTGATTTCATATCATTGTGGTGTATTAGCGGAGCTATAGAAATATTAGGCGTAAGTATACAATTTACCGACAAGTACTGTTCTGGTAGCCTTAAGTTGACGATTTTTCTGGTACAGGTACCAAATAACTAGATATTCAAGGTGAAATGAATGCGCCGTGCGTTTGAAATATTGAGGCTGATTTCCGACGGGGGTTTGCATTCCGGGGAAGATCTTGCTCTTTCCTTAGGGATCACTCGAGCAGCAGTTTGGAATCAAATCAGACGACTACGCACCGAAGGGCTATCGATTGCTGCGACCGCCGGAGGCGGCTATCAATTGAGGTCTAAGTTTGAAGGTTTAGACAGCGCAGAGATCGAGCAACATTTGAATCAAGAGGGCTGCTCCTTGTTTCAATGTCATGTGGAAGACGTGATTGATTCCACTAACACCAGACTCTTGCTCCAGTCTGTAAAAAGCAATATCCACAGGCAAGCTCTATTTGCTGAATTTCAGACTACCGGACGTGGCAGAAGAGGAGATAAATGGGTATCTCCTCCAGGTTCTGGGATTTGTTTCTCGCTGGGGTATGTCTTTGAAGCCCCTCCTGCCACTTTTTCCGCTTTGAGTTTGGTGGTGGGCATCTCCCTGATTGAAGCGCTGAAAAAAATAGGAGTCTGCGGAATTAAGCTAAAGTGGCCAAATGATATTGTTAGAGGAGACGAGAAAGTTGCGGGGATCCTTATAGAGATGCGCGCAGAAGCAAGTGGCGCTAGCCGGACAGTTATCGGTATAGGTGTGAATTTTGAGTTGCCGGAGGAAGTCGCTAAATTAGTTGATAGACCTGTCGGTGATCTTGGGACTCACGTTACGGAAAAATTTAATCGTAATCAAGTGGCTGCAAAAATCCTGCAAGTGTTGAGTGTTAACCTGCTTAAGTTTGAAACGACGGGGTTTGGTGCCTTTCAGGATGATTGGCGAGATTCCGATGCACTTAACGGACGCAATATCTTGCTAGCACTCGGCACGCGCCAAGTAAAAGGAATGTGTCGAGGTGTAGATGAAAACGGTGCCTTATTGTTAGAAACGAACAATGGTTTAGAATCTTTTCTTTCTGGCCATTTAACGGTGGTTTAGAAGACGATGCTTGTAATCGATGTGGGCAATACAAATATCAAAAGCGCGGTTTGGAATGGCCACCGGTTGATCGACTGCGGTTCATTTGTCACTCTCGGTGCCGACATAGAAAATGACTTTGAATCTGCCTGGCTCACCCACACTTCGCTAATTAGTAAAGTGATGGTGTCAAATGTCGCCGCCAGTCAAGTGCGTGACAGGATTAAACGTTTCTGCAAAACATATTTGGATATTACTCCGGAATTTGTGGTCCCACAAAAAACATGTATGGGAATGTCCACTCGATACCAACGCCCGGATGCTTTGGGTGTCGACAGGTGGTTAGCCTCGTTAGCAGCGTGGACCTTGTCTCGCGGCTCAGTTTGTGTTGTTGATGTTGGTACTGCGCTGACCGTGGATGTGGTTGCGAATGGCGAGCATGTGGGCGGTTTGATAGCACCGGGGCCCGATATGTTGAAAGCAAGCCTAGTGTCGGGAACGGCAGGTATAGAAATTGACCAATTTGGCGCTGCTGATAGATTTGGAATTAACACGGTTGAAGCCATTTCTTTAGGTTGTCGTAGTGCTCTGAAAGGTGTACTTAGAGAAGTGGAGCAGCAGCTGGACATGTTGGGGATTTCCGAAACCACTAGTTGGTATTTGACAGGCGGAGCCGGAGAGGTTGTGAAAGAACTGATTCCTAACAAGCACATCGATAATCCCAGACTGGTCCTTGAGGGACTAGTTGCGTTGGGTTTATATGTAGATTGAAGGCGTAAAGGGCTGCCCATCAACTTGATGTCCGTTGATTTTTGAAAATTCTTGTTGGCCCAGAGCTCTCGACAGGTTAACATTTGCACACCATTTCAGCTGACATGAAAATAGCTAGATGGGTGACACTTTTATTGCCGGCTTAGCTCAGATGGTAGAG
>CALKCL010000026.1 GCA_938082545.1 uncultured Gammaproteobacteria bacterium | reverse complement strand
CTCATAGAGCCTTTGAGGACACTTCGGCTCATAGGGTATGCCGGCTGGATGGCAAAAAGATGGTCTGATCCAGCTTTTCCGCTAGCTTTTCCGTGGTTTAATAGCCAGAGATATTGGGAGAAGCATATTCTTGAGCTTCGTGAGCAACTTGCGGCACTGCATGAGCCTGAGTTTAGGAGCTAGAGAGAAATAAGCGTTATAATTGGTATCATAAAAAAGTCTGCTTAATTGGTTTGGGATTTAAACTGTATAAGCTTAAAGTTAGAGAAACAAAGTGAGGTTGAGCTATGTTGCCAGTAGGATATTTTCCATGTACCCAAGACGTTTCTGAAGAAGGAAATGTATCTGGATTAATTGATGAACTTATGGAGCAAGCTGAACTGTGTGAAGAAGTAGGCTTTGATGGCTTCTTCTTCACAGAGCATCATCAACAGGAAGATAATTATTTGCCTTCCCCTGTTTTGTTGTCAGGGATGGTTGGCGCCCGAACGAAGAGAATTAAAGTGGGTACTTGCGTCCTTCTTGCTCCTCTATATCACCCTATTCGTCTTGCGGAAGATATTGCAGTAATTGATCAGGCTACCAAAGGCCGAATGATTGCAGCAGTTGGTATTGGTTATCAACCGCCCGACTTCGATGCATTTGGTGTGTCGCTCAAGCAAAGAGCGGGAAGGACCGAAGAGTGTGTAGAAGTTCTGCGAAAGGCATGGACTGGGGAGGCGTTTAGTTATGACAGCAAGTACCACAAGATTGAGAATGTCAGGGTTACGCCAGCTGCTTACCAAGACGGAGGACCGCCTATTTGGTTAGCCGGCTGGGTACCGGTTGGGCTGGAACGAGCGGGGCGGATGGGTGATGGATGGATAGCTGACCCGATTCAATCTCTCGATGTCATTAAAGATTATGCGGCACAGTATCGAGCAGAAGCAGAAAAACATGGGCGCAAGCCTTATATTGTGCTGATGCGTGATTGTGTTGTTGGAGAGAGTTGGGAAGCGTGCGTGGCAAAGAGTGAGCCAACGATGGTCACGCACCGCTATTACTACGAGGGTGGGGCCTATGTTCAAGACAAGCATCTTGAAGCTGTAAAAACGTCAGACGATCTCACGTTTGAGCTGCTTGCCAAAGAGCGATTGATAGCTGGTTCGCCGGATCAATGTTTAGAACAACTACAGATGTGGAAAGAAGCTATCCAACCGGACTACGTTATGCTTCGAATGAGACAGCCCGGTGGGCCAGCTCAAAAAGAAGCTTTAGAAGACATACGTATGTTTGGTGAAAAAGTTATTCCTAATTTATAAAGTTTCGTTTTTTCATCAGGAGAATTGTGGTGACTTATTTTGAAGATAACTCCCTAGCTATCGGAGACACCCCGATGGTGCGTCTAAATCGTGTTGTCGAAAATGGAGGTGCTAAGGTACTTGCTAAAATCGAAGGCCGCAATCCAGCCTACTCTGTAAAGTGCCGTATAGGAGCGGCGATGATTTGGGATGCAGAAGAAAAAGGCTTGTTAGGACCAAATGTAGAGATTATTGAGCCTACTAGTGGTAATACTGGGATAGCTTTGGCATACGTGTGCGCGGCCAAAGGTTATAAACTGACGCTTACTATGCCTGAAACAATGAGTATGGAGCGTCGAAAAGTGCTTAAGGCTTTTGGGGCTAACTTAGTCCTGACTGACGGAAGTCAAGGGATGAAAGGAGCAATTGCTAAGGCGGAAGAATTAGTCGCTAGGGATCCGAATAGGTACCATATGCCGCAACAATTTGATAACCCAGCTAATCCTGCTATTCATGAGAAGACGACTGGGCCAGAAATTTGGGACCAGACAGACGGACAAGTTGATGTGCTGGTTGCGGGAGTCGGAACAGGTGGCACGATTACTGGTATCAGTAGATATATGAAGCAAACGCGCGGCAGGCCAATAGAAACTGTAGCAGTAGAGCCGTTTGATAGCCCGGTAATTAGTCAAACATTAGGTAGTCAGATAGTGAAACCTGGCCCCCATAAAATTCAGGGAATTGGAGCAGGGTTTATCCCTGGGGCACTAGATTTGTCTATGATTGATAAGGTTGAGACTGTTACTAATGAAGAAGCTGTCGTTATGGGTCGGCGGCTAGCGAAGGAAGAAGGCTTGCTGTGTGGGATATCTTGTGGTGCTGCAGCTCACGTTGCGGTTGAGCTTGGTAAGTTGAAAAGTTATGAAGGTAAGACCATAGTAGTTGTGTTGCCAGACGCAGGAGAGAGGTATTTGTCGAGTATTCTGTTTGAAGATATTTCCGCATAAGTAGCATAGAAAGCTCTATTCTTTGGGACATCATCATCGCCAATGGACAGAGCAGAGACGTGTGCGGCAGGCAGACCTTGCATGTCTGGCTTGTGCTGCGGGACATCACCTCAACACGGGTGTGGTAGCACCCGTCAGATATATGAATACATGTCTAGCTCATTAAATATTTTTAATAGTGTTTCAAATTACTGGTGATCTAGTCGAGAGATCTGGATACTGGTTTGGTATATTTTGCATTTGCACTGAGGATCTACATGAACCTACTTGTGATAGAGGATGACGACGAGACTGGCCAGTTCATCAAGAATGGCCTAGTGCAAGCAGGGCACAAGGTAGATTTAACCGATAATGGCCAAGACGGGCTATATCTTGCTACAACAGGAGACTTTGACCTAATTGTAATTGATCGAATGCTGCCGTTGGTCGACGGTTTGACTATAGTTCGAACCTTGAGAGCCTCGGATAACCGGATCCCGATAGTGGTTCTAAGCGCGTTAGGCGAAATTGATCATAGAGTAGCAGGATTGAACGCAGGTGCGGATGATTATCTGGTAAAGCCGTTTGCTTTTAGCGAATTGGAAGCTAGAGTAGGCGCTCTTCTTCGAAGAGTCGCTCCAGAAGGGCCGGAGACTTTGCTATGTGTTGGCGATCTAGAAATGAATCTGATTACGCGAAAGGTTGGACGAAACGGAAAATCGATTGACTTACAGCCACGGGAGTTCCGGTTGCTGGAGTATCTTATGCGTAACGCAGGTCAAGTTCTTACTCGGACAATGCTGTTAGAACATGTGTGGGACTATCACTTCGATCCACAAACGAATGTAATCGATGTCCATGTGAGTCGTTTGAGATCGAAAATTGATAAAGGTTTTGAAGCGCAGTTGTTACACACGGTAAGAGGGGCTGGCTATAAGCTTGCCTCTCTTTAATTAGGAGTCAAGACCATTATATCTAAATTAAGGTCGTTGACACGTACTACGACTTTCCGGTTAACACTCTCTTATAGCCTTATCTTTGCTGTATCTCTAGGGTTGCTCGCTTTCTATTTTTACTGGTCAACCATTGGTTTGGTGCTCCGAGAGACAGATGAAATTCTTTATTCAGAGACACAAGTTCTTTCCAAGGTATATAGGAAAAGAGGGATTGATTGGCTAGCAAAATCGTTGTCTCTTCGGGCAAAAGTGAACCGAAAAATGTTGTATCAATTTTCTACTCTCGATAACAGACCACTGTCTGGGAATTTGGGCATGTGGCCATCAGTTAGCCCGAGTGAAGAGGGGTGGGTAGAGTTCGACTATATGTTGCCAGGAACGGAAGACTATGTCCCAGCAAGGGGTCGAGTGTACCCATTGCCAGACGGAGTGCAGCTTTTGGTTGCGAGGAATATAGAAGAAATCACGCAAATTAAAAAGGTTTTTAACCGTTCTCTTCAGGTAGGATTAGGCCTGACGCTGCTTTTTGCTTTGGTAGGAGGTATATTTATGAGTCGACGTGTGCTCCGTCGAGTTTCAGAGTTCACAGCCAGTACAGGACAAATCGTTGATGGCCGTTTGGGCGAGCGACTGACGTCACGCGAAACCGGAGATGAGTTTGATGTTCTAGCGCGTCATGTGAATGAGATGCTTGATCGGTTAGAAACATTAGTGGGAGCGGTTAGACATGTCTCAGATAATATTGCACATGATTTAAGAACACCTCTAACAAGACTACGCAACCGAATTGAAACTGCTGCTTTGGGCGCTCCTGATCTAGTGAAAAGAGAATTAGAAGCGAGCGTTGCAGACGCAGATGAATTGCTTCGCACTTTTTCTTCCTTATTGAAAATAGCTCGAATTGAGTCGGGGTCTTACAAACCAAGCTTTGAACGTATTGACTTTGCACCGATGATTTTTGATGCTGCGGATCTATACCAAGGACTTGCTCACGAAAAAGGCTTAGTCCTAATGACTGACTGTGATCCCATTATTTTCATTCACGGGGATAGAAATTTGTTGTTTCAAGCGCTATCAAATCTTGTAGACAATGCGATCAAATACTCTCCTGAGGGTGGGGCAGTTAGTCTGATCGGACGAAGAGATGGTGACTATGCTGAAGTCATTGTGACCGACATGGGAAATGGTATTCCTGAAAATGAGAGGGAAAATGTACTCGAAAGATTTTCTAGGCTCGACCAGAGTCGTTCATTGCCTGGCAGTGGTCTTGGTTTAAGTGTTGTGAACGCTGTTGTTAAAGCACATGAGGGGCAACTGACCTTTGAAGACAACAACCCTGGTCTTAAAGCCGTGGTTAAGTTTTCTCTAGTACGCTGAGTTAGCTGTGTTCTGTCCGTTTAGTTAGAAACTTTGTGATCGCTTTTCTGATGAGCTGATTATCAGGAGCATTTTTCTTTGATTGTAATGCGACGGAATACTCCTGCGGAGTGAGAAGATTTTTGGTTTCTTCAATGAGGGCTGAGATGTAGGCGGGTTCAAATTCTGGATGTCCTTGGAAGCCAACCATCTTTGGTGTGAATTGAATCAAGAAGTTATTACAGTGAGGGGTACTACCAATGTTAGTAGCTCCAGTCGGCAGCCTAACGACTTGGTCGCGGTGGCAAACACCGACTGTTAGTTCCTCTGGGAGAGGAAGTTGGCCTTCAGAAATATCTGAATTGACAGAGCACCTAGCGAACCCTATTCCCCAGCCCTCTGGCGCGCAAGTAACTGTACCTCCAAGTGCTTTAGCCATGATCTGGTGACCAAAGCAGAGACCAACTGTGGGTTTGTTATTACGATTTAATTTGTTGATGAAATTTTCGAGAGAAAGCATCCATTTTTTTTCTTCATAGACGCTCGACCGGCAGCCAGAAATTAAATAACCGTCGCATGAATCAAGATCTTTTGGGAATTCTCCGGTAACCGCATCAAATGTCTTCCAGCTGAACTTTTGCGGTTTTTCTTCGAAAGCAGTTTTAAACATTGTTTCATAGTCGGGAAAATCACTACTGAATTGGTCTCGAAGTTGATCACATAAAATCAAACCTATTGTGAATCCAATTCTTTTTTTTTGCCGCAAGCTGTCCTCAATCATTTTCTCTCCGGACGGAATACCCATAGGCTATAATATTACTATATTAATAATTTGAGCGTTAAATATGAAATTTGGAGTTTTTTTACCAAATGGCAGCAATGGGTATATCCCATCGGCTGGGAGCCCAGTTTACCTGCCTACCTTCGAGCATAACAAACAGTGTGCTATAGAAGCAGAAAAACAAGGCTTAGATTTTGTACTTTCAATGATGAAACACAAAGGGTTCGGAGGTGAAACTGGCTACTGGGATTCCTGTCTTGAGTCTTTCACTCTAATGGCAGCTATAGCTGCAGTTACCAAAGAGATAGGGCTCTTCCCGTCTATTTCTCTCCTGACTCAGCATCCAGCGATAGTCGCTCGAATGATAGCTACTTTGGATGACATATCCGCGGGACGGTGTGGCTTGAACGTAGTCACGGGTTGGAATCGAGCTGAGTATTTGCAAATGGATATGTGGCCAGGTGAAAGCCACTATGAAAGGCGCTATGAATTGGCCTCGGAGTATATTTCTATTCTGAAAACACTTTGGGACACTGGACGGTGTACCCATAAAAGTGATTTTTTCAAGCTAGACGATTGTTCTGTTTTGCCTCAGCCTAAAGGAGAAATTCCTATAGTTTGCGCTGGGCAATCTCCGCTTGGAAGGCAGTTCGTCGCTGAAAGCGCCGATCATCAGTTTGTCTTGACAAGTAAATCAAAATTAGTTGCAGGTGTGAAAGACATAAAAGACAGAGCAAAAAAATGCGGAAGATCGGTGGGGATATACGCTTTATACCATCTGATTGTTGAAGATAGTGACGATGAAGCTGTTCGTGTCGCGGAGCATATCGTCCAAAGAGCAGATAAGGGTGCCATATCAAACATAATTGCTAGCGCCAGCCTTGACACTAATACTGGTGGCACTAGCGGTCAGCTTAAAGCTGCGTTAGAGCAGAATATTGAAGAAGGAAACATGGCCTTTATGGGGATCCCTGTCATTCTTGGATCTCCTCAAACCGTGATAAAGCATATTCAGGAGATACGAGATGATTCAGGGATAGATGGCATGTTGTTCAGCTGGCCCGACTTCGTTCCGGGTATTCGCCGTTTCGGCCAAGAGGTCAAACCATTTATATCAAATGGTTGAGGGTAGTGACTAGAAAATCAGTTAGTTTCTACTCTCTTTACTGCCTTTTCGTAGGGTTCTCTGTCGCCAGATTTTTGGTCTTCTAGCTCACTTTCTATTATACGCAAGATTTCGCTAAGGTAATTTTTTCGCCAGCTTGCTCTTTCCCCTTGGACTTGGATACTGGGTTCGAAGCTATCTATTTCAGATTGCTTAACTAAACCTTTTGTTTGTAAGAGGCGCTCCAGAGTGTCACTACGATCATGCAACACGGCTACTTCCCCAGCTAGTCCCATGATCATAGAGATGAGCTTATCCACATTCGGATCTTCGAAAAAAACAGGTCTTTCTCCTCGAGCTTTACGCTGTAGCTTTTTTATATCATTCATTCGCTTATCTCATGTTTCCATAAATAAACCAGAGACCTCCCCCACCGAAGTCTCCTCCTTGGAACACCTTTGATCTTTTTGCCTCGGCGACTTGTAGTGCACTGGGTATGAGCGTCTCAAATTGATTTTTTGGATCAAAACCACCTTTTTTGGATAACTTTTCTAGATCGATTTCGTGAGAACGAGCCCAGAACGGTTCGTTGTTGTTTCGTGTATCCCAGTCCAGCATGAAAGCGTCAAATGGCCCCATGTTTTTATAAGGAGGAGTTTCTCCATGAACCATTAATCCCCCAGGCTTCAAGAGTCTATGGCATTCTTTAACTATATTATGGATCGCTTTTTGCGATGTTTCGTGCAGAAGGATATGCGATACGATTAGATCGAAAGTTCCTGACTTAAAGTTCGTTTGCTCGGCATTTTGTTGGGAAAAGTGTACCTTTTCCCCAAGTTCCTCGGCGCGGGCGTGCGCATATCTAAGCATCGGTGCAGCCACATCGATACCATGAACTTCTGCATCCGGGAACGCTTGCGCATAAGGGACAGTACTGTGTCCAACGGAGCAGCCCATATCTAAAATCTTTCTTGGAGCCATCGTAGGATGATTATTTTTAAGCCAAAGAAGAATGCTTGCTCCAATATCGTCGTTGTAGGGTCCGAGTTGTCCCATCGCATATATATGCACGGCGCGGTCATAAACTAGTCCAGCTGACGCATCATCCTCAGTGACCTCAGTGTGATAGCCACCAGGCTGGCAGTGAATATCCACTGCTGTGTGATATCGCGGGATCTGCAGCTTTGTATCGAGCTTAAGGGACCCTAGAGTCTTTGTACCTTTAGTGATCTTGATTTTTTGATTGAGGTTTTCTAGGTCACGATTGACGGGCATTTGACATGACGACCACATCATTTCTTGACTGGTTCTAAGCAGAGAGCTGAACATCTGATAATACGGATCATGTACCATTTCTTTTCCGACCTCAAATCTATCTTTCGGGGCTCGGTTATGGGTTTTTTCGAACTTCGGCTTTATGATTTTTTCGTAACGAGTTTGGTTGCCGGAGTGTACGTTCTGAACTAGATAGTTCTTATACGACCGCACGAACTCCTGCCTAGAAAATTCGTCATGCGTTGGTGTAGCCATTACTGCGTGTTTAGTTTGTGGGTGTACTTGGTTTTCCGCGCTCATTATGGCTCCCCTAATTCTTTTTAGTTGCGGTTCTTTTACTATTTAGAGACTATCATGAACCCGTTCGACTAGCTATATTGTATAGTACTAGAGCTTGCAAGACGCGCTTGCTTGAAAGGTCAAACATTAGGTTAAGGGGCAAAAAGGTTGAAAAATTCTTACAGGTTAGGGGTCGACGTTGGTGGGACATTTACAGATGTACTATTGCTGAATGAGCAGAATGGTGAAATGTCTACGGCAAAAGTTCCATCAACGCCCCATGACTCTTCTATTGGGGTACTGAACGGTATTGCTCGTGTTTGTGAAGAGTCAAAGGTCGACTTATCTGCAATAACTCATGTCATGCATGGGACGACGGTTGCAACGAACACGGTTCTGACCGGGACAGGGGCGAGAGTTGGTTTGGTGACTACAAAAGGCTACCGGCAAGTGCTTCAGATTGCCAGGTCGTTTGTTCCTGGGGGGCTGGGGGGCTGGGTTATTTATCAAAAATCTGAGCCTATGGCTCCGTTAGAACTCACGATTGAAGCAGATGAACGTGTTAGTGCGAAGGGCGAAATTGTTTCCGTTCTAGACGAGTCTAGTCTTCGAGAATCATTAAAGAATCTTGCTAAAGAAAAGATCGAAGCGCTCACCGTTTGCTTAATTAATTCTTTCACGAACAAAATTCATGAACAAAAAGTGCGTGATATCGCACTAGAGATTATGCCCGAAGTGCCAGTTTCAATTTCCTCCGAGGTGATCCCTGAGCTTCAAGAATATGAGAGGGCTGTGACGACAGTGACAAATTCTTATGTCAGACCGAAAGTTGAGACATACATCAATAATCTAGAATCCGAGCTACTAGAAAAGATGAAAGAGGTCAAACTCAGTATATTAAGATCAGATGGGGGGCTTGCGTCGGCACAATCAGCGGCTAAATATCCTGTAAATATGCTCATGAGTGGCCCAGCTGGTGGGGTAGCAGGTGCTATTTGGGTCGCAGGAAATGCGGGTTTCAAAAACTTACTTACGTTGGATATCGGAGGTACATCGACAGATGTAGCTCTGGTACAGAACGGTCATGCTCAGCTGAGACGCGAGACAACAGTAGGGGACGTGACTGTGAGAGCTTCATCAGTTGATGTCAGAACCGTCGGTGCGGGAGGTGGGTCGATTGCACACGTGCCTGCTGTTACCAAAGCACTTCGTGTGGGGCCTCAAAGCGCTGGCGCGGAGCCTGGACCTGCGGCGTACGGAAATGGTGGATTAGAACCTACAGTGACAGATGCGAACATAGTGCTTGGTTATATTCCAAGTCGAGCTCGTCTTGGAGGTGATATGGCTATTGATGTGGATGCGGCCGAACGTGCGGTTGGTCGTATTGCCAGTGACCTTGGTCTTTCCGTAGAGGCAGCGGCCGAGGGTATCTATAATATCGTTAATGAAAATATGTTTGGGGCTTTGAGATTAGTTTCTGTTGAGCAAGGGCATGACTCACGGGAATTTGCGCTGATTGCTTTTGGAGGTGCAGGTCCTTTACACGCGAACGCATTAGGTAAGTTGATGGGTTCATGGCCCGTAATAATTCCTCCCGGTCCTGGGGTGTTGTGCGCTTATGGAGATGCTACGACAAGACTTAGAAATGAAGCATCTAGAACTTTCATACGAAAGTTTAGCGCGACAAGTAATGAGGAATTACGGTTAGAGCTTGAGAAGTTGGCAACATTGGCTCTTAGCGCTCTAGTCGAAGAAAAAGCTACGTCTGAAGGTTCAGAAATCACTTATCAGTTGGATCTACGGTATCAGGGGCAAGGTCTTTCTCTGACAGTAGACGTAACTCTAGCGGAGGGAGAAGATGTTTTGACGGCGATAGGAACTCAGTTCGATTTAATGCATGAACAGTTATTTACTTTTTCCCTGCCTGCAGAGAAAGAAATAGTCAATCTCCGGTCGATTGCTCTTGGTAAAGAGGCAAGAGTGGAGGTTCCTTCTGTGACTATCGATCCTGACTTTGTGAATAGGAGTGAAGGGAATCAGAAAATGTTTGCTGAGGGTCAGTGGTGGGATGCTTCTATATATGACCGATCAAAGATCGGCCGAGGTACGGCGATTAATGGGCCGGCTATTGTCACAGAAATGGACTCGACTACTATGATTTTGCCAGAACATGTAGGTCGAATTGATTCATTCGGCAATATACTTATTACTCCAATTACTCAGGACTGATGCCATGACTGGAATACTGATAGAAGAGAATACTGAGCCGTTGAAAAAAGTGACGGTCGATTCGGTTACGTTAGATATCATTGAAAATGCTTTGAAGAATGCTCGGTTTGAAATGGATGCCGTCCTTTTCCGAACCGCTATGTCTCCAGGGATAAGAGAACAGCATGATGAATTTCCGTTAATCGCCAATCGTGATGGCAAGATGGTTGTAGGACAGTTCGGGTCATTTATCCATGGATTCATGAGCCTTTATGACGGGACTATTGAAGAAGGAGATATCTTTCTAACTACAGACCCATATTCATGTAATGGCGCTATAAGTCATGCCAATGATTGGTTGGTGCTTGTCCCTATCTATAAAGATCACAGACATATCGCCTGGAGCGCTATGTTTGGCCACATGACAGATATAGGGGGTAAAGTGCCGGGTAGCTTGCCAACAGATGCTCGACAAATTTATGAAGAAGGGATCGTTGTTCCTCCTATAAAAATCTACAAGAAGGGAGAGTTACAGGAAGATATTTTGAAGTTAATTCTACATAACTGTAGGTTGCCGCATTGGAATCATAGTGATTTCAATGCGATTGTGGCAGCGTGCCGCACTGCGGCGAAACGTTGTGCGGAATTGAGTCAGCGTTTTGGAGATGACATATTTTATTCAGCCATGGATGAATTATTGGCTCGCAATAAAAAAGCAATGGCGCACCTTATCCTTAATGCTGTTCCAACAGAGAAAAGATACTTTGAGGATTATATTTGCGACGACGGAATGGGTATGGGTCCTTATAAATTAGCTTGCACAATGTGGCGAGAAAATGACAAGGTCATTTTCGATTTTTCTGCGACAGATCCGCAATCAATTGGTTCAATAAATTTCTACCTCAACGAAGAAATGTTTAAAATGTTTTGTGGGGTTTTCATGATAATGGTCTTTGATCCACAGATTATGTTCAACGATGGGTTTTATGACTTAATGGAGGTTCGTATTCCTGATGGCTCTTTGCTTAAGCCCAAACATCCGGCAGCATTGTCTTGTCGAACTCATGCTTTAGGTCGAGTCTTTGATATTATCAGCGGACTACTTGGGCAAGGGACACCAGATTTAATGTGCGCTGCTGGGTTTTCAGATAGTCCTCATTTTATGTATTCAGGCTATGACAAAAAAGGAGATTGGTATCAGCTTTACCAAATCGGATTTGGTGGCATTCCTGGTCGTCCATTTGGTGATGGACCTGATGGACATTCGCTCTGGCCGAGCTTTACCAACGTGCCTAATGAATTTCTAGAAAGCTATTTTCCATTGAGAATAGAGATCTATGAAACGATAACGAACTCAGGGGGGGCGGGTTATCATCGCGGTGGAAATGGAGTACGTGTGGGTTATCGATTTTTGGAACCGGGAGAGATTTCGGTGCACGATGACCGCTGGCTGACTTATCCATGGGGTGTGAATGGAGGTAACCCGGGGGCTAGAAGTAAGAAAATTTTGGTTAAATCCGACGGAAGTGAACAGTTAGTACCTTCAAAATGTGACCGTGTAAAGGTAATGAATGGAGACTTGCTGTTGTTCGAAACTTGGGGCGGCGGCGGTTGGGGCGATCCGCTTACTCGGGAAGTTGAGCGTGTTGGTTCCGATGTAAAGAAAGGATTAGTCAGTGTTTCTGGAGCCCTAAATTATGGCGTCATCACGGACAGCCATGGTGTTGTTTCGATCAAGAAAACAGAAGAGTTACGGAAAGAAATGAATGTCGCTCGTGGTGAGATTGAGTTGTTTGATAAGGGTGGATCGATTGAAGAACTGAAAGCACGCTGTTTAGCTGAGACTGGTTTTAACCCGCCAATAGCTCCTAGCTTTGCACCGCATTAGAGTAAAGAGGCAAGTGTATTAATGTGATGCTTGCGTAACGAAAGGGGGGAAGGCTATTTGGCAGATCAACGGAAATCGATACCTGCTGACGAGGAACAGAGAAAAGTTACGTTAAAGTTGCGAGATGGATTGAGTGATCTGTATGATCAAAACGGTTGCTGTCACTTACAGTTAGGCAAATACTATCCTTATCAAGAACTGATCGACAATGACCCGCTAAAGAGTCTACTAGAGAGTCTAAAGGAAGTATTAGATCCCGAGGGGCGAATGAATCCTGGGGCACTTGGCTTAAGGTAGTAGCTCCCAAGGGAGTATCGATAAGTAATTTATTTTAGGAGGTGTTTCTAATATGGCTTTCCAAGGATTTCCTAAGACCTGTTTTCCCTTCTTAAGGCAGTTGCAAAAAAATAATAATAGAGAGTGGTTCAACGCAAATAAACAACGATATGAAGACAGTATAAGAACACCGGCATTATCGTTGATTGAACACATCGGTCCCGAGATAGCTGAGAAACTATCACCTCATTTCGTGGCAATCCCCAAGAAGGTGGGAGGCTCGTTGATGCGAGTTTACCGTGACACCCGGTTTGCAAAAGATAAAACCCCGTACAAAACTAACATTGGTATTCAGTTTAGGCACGAGCTAGGAAAAGATGTTCACGCGCCGGGATTCTATCTTCATATTGAGCCGGAGAATTGTTTTATAGGGACAGGAATTTGGCGGCCCGAAAGCCTGTTTCTAAATAAAATAAGGGAATTCATTGTTGACAACCCGCGCTCTTGGAGTGCGTTAATGTCTGACGAGCCCTTTTGTAGCGAATGGTCTCTGATCGGTGCAACTTTGATCCGACCTCCTAAGGGCTTTGTGAAAGAGCATCCCTTAATGAAGGATTTAAAGAGGAAAGATTTTATCGCTCATAAAAATTTTTCTCATGAACTGATTTTAGGTTCGGGCTTTATTGATTACTTGATTGAGAACTATCAAGAGTGCGAAGCTTATATGGCATACCTGTGTATGGCATTAGAAGTTGATTATTAAGCTTTAGTTATTTGTCCGCCAAAAGTTCTGAGATCAAGAAGCGACGCGCTGATATTACCTTCTTGCAGAGTTTTGTCATCAGTTAATGGTGTCTGGTCAATTGTGGCGTCCTTTAAAGAAAATTTATAGCCTTTCTCTTCCTTGCTGAAGCAATTTCCGTAATAGCTCTGACCCGTTTTTGTGTAGACAATTTTCGGGTCGGTGAAGGACATTTCGGGAAAATTTATATTCCAAGTAGTTCTCGGATCGATTGCTTCTGAAGGGAATTTATCCCAAACAGCTGGAATATTTTTTTGGAGCGTGCTCTTTAATTTGAGGATCGTTTCAGGTCGAAAAGAGCGATTTTCATACCAATACATAAAGTCATCTTTAGCTAGCTCTTGAGACAAGGCGATAGCTGGAATGCCCGAGATATTTGCCTCGAGACAGGCTCCTATCGTCCCCGAGGAAAATACGAATCCGGCACCTACATTTTTCCCTATGTTCGTCCCGGATACTACGATATCTGGCATGCAGGGCATCAATTGGTGCATCGCTAGATTAGTGCAGTCAGCTGGGGTCCCTGTTATTTTCCAACCCACGGCACCTTTAAGGCTTAGTGGAGAAACCTCAATAGGATTTAGGCGTGTCATCGACTTTCCTTTCCAGCTTTGTTCCTCCTCTGGAACAGCGACATATAAATTGCCCATATTTTTTAAGACTTCAAGAGTGATGTCTAGTATCGGAGAATCGAAGCTATCGTCGTTACTAAGTAAGATATTAGGGATTGAATTGTTCATAGTAAAATCTTCATAATGCGTATGTTTTTGGAAAGATACTTATAATTAAGTAATCGATGATAAGCGATTAATTGTTGCTGTAGCAGGTTTTTCTAAATATTTTTCCATTTCATGAATGCAGCAGCTTGACCGACAATAACTTTTCTGTCGTCCAGAATGTTCCAAATTGATGCGTTTAGGATTTTGAATTTTTTTCCGGTTGAAGAAACCCTGATGCCTGAATAACCTTCAGCATAGCCTTTCTCTTTGACACTTTGCATGAATTTGCCGCGAGATGCTTGATCGTTTTTTTCTGCCGATGTCCTTGAAGGAGTGCATAGTATTTGTTCATCCGTTAGTTCAAAAAGGCCTAAAGCCGTTTGGTTGCCATAAGTGAATAAAGGATCTTTTCCTAGTCCGTGACTCAATAATGCGTAAGGTGCAAGGTGCAGTTCTTCTAAGGCATCGTCGGTGTTGGAAGAGAGGTTGTAAAGAGGGCTGCCGAACATAGCACAGTGACTTGCAAGTATTCTACAGATGAGCAATCTTGACTCTTCTTTGCGTCTAGTGCAGATAGACATTATACCGTTTCTTGAATATTATTTTTGATTGCCCGTTCAAGGGATAGGGCTATAGTTTCAGGAGCTTGAGCTCCGCAAAACAGCAGATGTCCATTGTATATAAAGCCTGGCACACCCGACACTCCCATTTGCAAGGCTGTGTTTTCCTGCTGTTCTATTGTCTGGTTGACGAGTTCGCTGGCTAAGGCTGTTTGGGTTCCTTCTGATGATAAGCCACATAGCGTTGCTATCTCCAACAAAACATCTGACTTTCCAATGTCTTTTCCAGCGCAAAAATAACTGCTGAACAAAAGGTCAATCACGTCGTTTTGCTTGCCATGTTCGCCACTATAATGGATGAGCTTATGAGCTAATCGAGTATTTGGTGTTGTTGTGATAGATCCAAAGTCAATTGGTAACCCTTCCGAGCGAGCTTCTGATTCAATACGTGAATAAATTGACAACGCTTGCTGGGCACTGCCAAATTTCTGTGCGAGATACTCTGCTCTATTGACGCCTTGAGGGGGTAGGGCAGGATTGAGTTCAAATGGCCGCCAAATAACTTCTATTGAGTACACATCGCCCATTATTTCCATAGCTTTTCCTAGTCTATGTTTGCCAATGTAACACCATGGACAGATAACATCGGATATTACTTCTAGGCTATACATGTCGCACTTCTAACAGCACTCCTTCTTACCGAAGACAATATAAGTTTTTATTAGCTGAAACGGCTAATGATCTCCTTGGCTACCTGATCGACCACTTCTCTGGTATCTCTGATAGGTTGAATAGCTACTTGGTTCACTCCAGCATCTCTCATTTCTTCGATCATTCCGACTACTTGGTTCTTCGTCCCTGTCAGAGTCGTGGCTTGTATGATTTTTTTCGTCATCAAAGGACCATGTTCTTCTTTGAGTTGCTGGAGGTAACCCTCATATAGTTTTAAATGGCGCGTTTCAATGGGCGCATCCGGCTCCTTATAGACACCAGAAAAACCTAACATCTCCTCTCGTAAAGTAGCAGGGATGGCATCAGGATTATCGCGCGAGGACAAGGCAAAAATATTACTACTTGACGCTACCATCGGACCAACGGCTTCCTTAACGGCTCGCGACTCAATTTCTTCTTCGGAGTCAGTGAGATAAAGAGCGGTCATTGAGACGATGTAAATATCATCAGGGTTCCTACCCGCCTCTTCAGCCCCTTTTCGTACGTTACTGACCATCCATTTGACGAGATCTGGGTGGACTGCCCCGAACAAAATGATTCCGTCCGCTATACGTCCAGCCATTTGTGCGACCTTGGGGCCGCTGGCTGCAATATAGATTGGAATATAGTCCTTAACGTTGATGTAACCATAGTCAGGGTTGAGGAATTTAATTTTTCGATGTCGTTTCCCCTCTGTATAATCTGTAGTTTTATTGTCGAATAAGTCGCGACATATACGGACATGCTCTTCTAGTTCAGCTACTTTCGCAGCAGGCATTCCCATTGTTCGCCTAGTGGTATTCCCCGTACCGATACCCATAACTGCTCGTCCAGGTGCTAGAGAATTTATTGTTGCCATTCCACATGCCGAAAGTGGCGCGATTCGAGAAGCCGGATTTGTGACTCCTGGTCCGATTTTTATTTTACTTGTTCTGTCCGCGCATAACGCCATAGTGGCATATACTTCGCTACCGAGCATTTGTGTGTCATATAACCATGCGTGGCTAAAACCATTATCTTCAGCATATTTCACATCTCCATGAATATGACAGTCACCCATAAAAACAAAACCAAAATCCATTATGTCTTTCTCCTGTGTATTATTGTTATTTGGGGGTATTGTAAAACTAATAGCAATGGAAACTCCACCTATAGAATACTATTTTCCTGTGTTAAATATTCTGTTAATCCAAGTTCCTATTTCTTTGACTTCATCCATATCAACGCCATGAGCAACTTCATACTCATGGTGCTCTACAGGGTAATTCTTGTCCTCCAGAAAGTTATAGGCTTCTTTCCCCATTTTAGGTAAGACCATTTGATCCTGTCGGCCATGCCCAATAAAAACAGGAAGTTTATGATTGGCAGGAGAAAGTTTAATCGTTTTTTGTGTAGCAAAATAAGTTGATAGGACAATAAGGCCGGCTAGTTTATTTGGATGGCTTAGAGCAAGTTGATACCCCACGGCTCCTCCCTGCGAAAACCCGGCTATGATGATATTTTCTGTTTTTATGCCACGCTCATTTTCTCTTGCGATCAGACCGCTGATTTCAATTGCTGAATTTCGTAATTGCGTTGCGTCGATTTCTCGTCCTAAGTCAAGATTGATGATGTCATACCAAGCAGGCATTTCCATGCCGTTGTTTATTGACACCGGTATGTGAGGGGCGTGTGGAAAAACAAAACGTATTTGCAAGGTTGGATCGATATCTAGAGAGGGAACTATTGGTTCGAAGTCATGCCCATTCGCGCCCAATCCATGCAGCCATATGACTGTGAATTCAGCTGCGCCATGGGGTTCT
>CALKCL010000025.1 GCA_938082545.1 uncultured Gammaproteobacteria bacterium | reverse complement strand
ATCACGACTGACGGTTTGGCCAAACTCTTTGGCTCGCTCTTCCACTACGTCCCAATGCATGGCAAGCACGTCTACCCCAGCTTTCATGGTGGCTCCAACAGAAATTAATCCAGTCCCGTGCTTTCCGGCTATCCTTGGTCCTGAGGGAGATACCACGGCAGCTGCTACTATTGGCGGGTGCGGATCTTGGTAAAAATCAAGTTGTAGTCGAGCATTGACAAGTTTATAGCGTGAGGTTTCTACTGAAATAGGCTCATCGCTGGTCAGCAAATGCATGAGTACATCCATATCGAAGTCAAGGGCATCACGTTGCTCTTCAGGTCGGATCCCGATCATTGCGGCATCAGTGGCGAGAGCCCCTGGTCCAACACCTAGCATTACTCGTCCCCGTGTTAGATGATCGAGTAACGCTAATTTATCAGCTACCCATAAAGGATTGTGGTAGGGAAGTGAGACCACTCCAGTGCCTAGTTTTAAATTCTTAGTCAGTCCAGCTACATGTGCGATAAACATCATGGGGTCGTTAATTAATTCAACACCTCCGGAGTGATGCTCTCCAAACCAGGCCTCGTCATAACCTATATCGTCGATTAGCTTTACTATTTCAACATCGCGTTGTAAAGCATAAGTAGGATTGTAATTAGTCGGAACGTGATGTGGTGGTATAAATACACCAAAGCGCATGCGAGCCATAAGCCTCTCTCCCCAAATCTAAACTTTTTTTGTTAACGGTATTCGTTAAAATTATTCAACGAGATGTGCCTTGCGCAATGTCATTCTGCTGCTCGTCAGTAAGTTTCTCTATGATAAACATATCACTTTCAGCTAATGCGTGGCGAACTTTTTTCCATGGAGCGTATTCTTCTGAGTCGTACCAATCCAGAAATCTCTCTTCGCTAGCAAATTCAATCATTATTACTCTTTCTATCTTTGGCGAGCCTTCAATAACTGAGCTTCTCCCAGCGCGTACGATATATGTGCCTCCATACATTGTTGCGGTTTTCCCCGCCTGCTCAAGATAGCCACTTTTCTTATACTGCTCGAGATCTGGTATTTTTATGTTGGCGACTGCAATGATGGCCATAATTTATTTATTCCTTTTTTAATGAGCCTTAAAAGTAGCAGAATTATTGACTGATTTTTCCTGCTTTGTGTAATAAATACTTGTTAACTGGGAACTTTAGAGTCTTCCACCAGTAAGAGGTGGAAAACCCTGGCCAGATCGTAAAATTCTCCCCATTTTTAGATAAATACCAACTATTACAACCCGTGCCCCAAGATAAACGTTTTAGTTTCTTTTGGGATAGTAAGTAGAATTTTTCTTGGTGTTCTTCTTTAACATCCACGGCCTTAATATTTTTTGATGACATGAAGTTGAGCGTGTCCATCACATATTTTATTTGAGACTCAATCATGAAGACGACAGAATTATGTCCTAATCCAGTATTAGGACCAAGTAACAAAAAGTAGTTAGGGAAACCGGAGATAGAGATCCCCATAAAAGATTTTGCTTGTTCTCCCCAAGATTCAGTAAGTTCAACGCCATCGCATCCATATATTTTCACCGGCTGTAAAAACTCTTGCGTTTTAAATCCTGTCCCAAAAATAATCGCATCGCAGGGGTGCTCTTTACCATCAGAAGTTACCACCCCATTTTTCGTTACTGATTCTATTGGAATAGTAATTAGCTCACTATGGGGGTTTTGTAGGGCAGAATAATAATCGTCAGAAATATTAATCCTTTTACAACCAATCTGATATTCTGGGGTCAGTTTCTGTCTCAGAGAGGGATCTTTTACTTTTACACGTAGGTAAAAAAGAGAGACTTTTTGAAGCATGGCATTAAAAAAAGGATATCCCATTATAGCCATTCCATAGTATTCGTTTCTCCAGTATAAGAAGGTGCGGTAAATCCAATTAATACCTGGGATATATTTGAAGATCTTTTTTGTGATGTTTGAGTAGGATCTATCCATTCTTGGAACTAGCCAGGTTGGTGTCCTTTGAAAAACGTTAAGTTTTTTTACTTTACCCACAATTTCTGGAATAAACTGTATCGCACTTGCACCTGTTCCTATGCAGGCAACAGTTTTTCCTATTAAGTCAGAGTCATGTTTCCATGCAGACGAATGAAACATCTCTCCCTTGAATTGGTTTAGGCCTTCAATACTTGGGATAAAGGGCTTGTTCAGTGGGCCGGTTCCGTTAATGATTATATCAAAAATTTCTTTTTCATTTGAGGCGGTGTTCAAAGTCCACTCGAGTCTTTCTTGGTTATATCGAAGTTCAGTGATTTCTTTTTCAAACTTTACATGTGGAATAATTTTATATTTTTCTGCGCAGTAAATTAGGTATTGCAGAATATCCTTAGACTTAGAAAACACGTTTGGCCAATGAGAATTCTTTTCGAATGAGAACGAGTATAAGTGAGAGGCAACATCGCAGGCACACCCAGGGTAAGTGTTATCTCTCCACGTTCCGCCTAATGATTTCGATTTCTCATAGATAGTAAAGTTTCTATAGCCGGCGGCTTTTAGTTGTATTCCCATACCAATACCGGCAAAACCAGCGCCAACTACTGCAATACGCATGGCATCCCGAGGTGTTGGTTTAATTTGGAGTCTTTCACTAGACATGTGTTAAGGTTCCTATGTACTGCTTTCTGGCTGCGCCGTGGACTTTTCCAGTCTCGGTTGCCGTAGATTTTTTTACGATGCGGCGGCAGAGGAGGTGTATAGGCTATTAAGATTAACGTGTGAGTGTGCGAAGGTCTACTTTTTGGGGAGAAAGTCAATGATTAAAATTGTATTATTGTGGTGTTTCTTTGTAATTAGCTCTAGTGTGCTGAAAGCTGAGTCCTGCCCAGAGGATGGGAGTGACCGGTCGGCAGCCGTAAGAAATTATTTAACTGCAATGCAGGAACACCGTTTTGAGGAGGCCTTTGATTTTGTTACGGAGTCAATGACAGATAGAAAACCTAGAGAAGATTGGGCTAGTCTGCAACGCATGTTCTACCAGGGAGGTGGGGTAGTTATCTACAGTATTGACGAGCGTGTCGCCCATCTTAGTCGCGGAGAATTGACTTGCGATGAGACTGCAATTGTCCCGAATGTATTAAAGTCAAAAGATAACTATAATAATCAGGGTCTTACGGAGTTCGAGTTATATGTAATCGTGAAACGTAAAGAAAAATGGCTCGTCGATTCTCAAGAGACGTTGTTCGATCAAGGAGATGTAGATATTTGGTTTCCTGGAGAGGTGATGCCGGATTTTCTGGATAAGAAATAATTTCTTTACGGTTTAGTCTGCATGCTATCCGTCGCATGATCTAAGACATTAAATTTTTATGGAACTTTCCATCTTTTATGATCGCGAGAATCTTTTCTTTGTCCTGCAAAAGGCTAATGTCTTCTAGTGGATCTCCGTTGATTATTAGTATGTCGGCAACATATCCTTTTTTAAGTAGTCCGAGTGTTTCAGGCTGCCCCATGATTTTACCTCCCAATTTGGTGGTAGCTACAAGACCTTCCATCGGGATCATTCCGACCATAGTTGTCAAATACTCTAGATCTTTTGCATTTGTACCATGAGGGATCCATGCAAATCCATAGTCTCCTCCTGGCAGAACTCTTATTCCGCGAGCATGCATTTTCTTCATTGTGTCGATGGCTATCTCAAGTTCCGATGCGTATGCATGAGCCAGTTCACTGTCAGGAGAAATTCCAAATTCACCCGCTCCATAAGCGGTTTGTACAAGCCAGCCTAATGCCGGAGCAACAAAAAATCGCTGCTTCTATTCTTCTAGTTTGTCGAGGCACTCTTCATCAGCATAAGAGGCATGATAAATGATCTCGATCTCATGCTCGATACATTGAAGAACCGAGCCTTTTGAGCGGACATTTGCGCAGGCCCGAATGCCTTGACACCTCACTTCCGTCATCGCCATACCTACTTCTTCATCAGACATCGTTGTGCGCTGTGCCGAGACAGAGGTGATCTCTTCACCTGACAAGTTTAGCTTGATCAAATCGACACCAAATTTGAAATATTTACGCACCATCTTGCGTATCTCTTCCGGGCCTGACACGCGGGCACTAAAGGATAGGCCATCGATATCTATATGCAAGGGAGATGTGTCGCCGAGACCGCCGATTGCCGTTATTTCTTGTGAGTTAGCCAGATATCTTGGACCGGGGAATATGTCCATTGTTGATAGCATTGCGTAAAACGCAGTCAAATCTGGGTCGAGCGCTGGCAGCTCCTACACCTGATGTGAATCCTGAGTCTAGCACCTCCTTCGCAACACCAATGGAGTGCACCAGATTCTCCTCTTGAGGCATCATAGTGACGCCCTCGAGAGTTGCCTGATTATTCCAAGTTAAATGCAGGTGCGCGTGACACAACCCAGGCATTAAAGTTTTTCTTTCTCCATCAATTAGAACCGTATTTTGAAGAGGCTTTGAACTTCCAATTAGTCCAACTTGGTCAATACGGTTCCCTTTCACCAATACCTCTCCAAGAAATTTATCGGCTCCAGACCCGTCAATGATATTAAAGTTGGTGAATAGCTTAGTGTCAGTGGTCATAAAAGGTCCTCCCCAGGATACCTGTTGTGATCATTCTTTATTAAGCGTTTCTCTATGGTCTCCGAAGTGTGACATCATGCTTTTACAATAGCTACTCGCTTCCTTGGCCGAATAATGCTCCATCTTAGGTTTAGGTTTTTTTGGCCTAGAAGGAAATCGTCCCATTCCGGCTAGAATGCAATACCAAGAGGTAGGGCTATAGACTAGGCGGCTTGACTGTTCTCTGAGCGTTCCCAATAAGTCTCCACCTTTGTCCCATACATTTAGAATAGATTGCATATCACCGGATAGGTTTTTATTTTGACGATTTTCTATCCAGTATGGAGTGTCACTTCTTGTATTCAACTTATAATGCATTTGTACATAATTTCGAATGCCATCAAAGATAAGGTTAATTTTTTCATTAACGGTTCGTCGCGCTTTTTCAGTGTTTCCTGCTGAGGTGTAAGTATCGAGGAACAGTTCTACGGTTTCTTGAACGACCATAAGAGCGGTTGCTTCCAAAGGTTCGATAAATCCTTGGGACAATCCTACTGCTAGGCAATTTTTTGCCCAGCAGAGTTCTGTCCGCCCAACTCTCATCTTTAAATGTCGGGCCTCGACATTGTCATTGTCAATGCCTAAATGAGTACGTAGCTCCAGTTCCGCATCATCTTTGTCAGTAAATTGTGACGAGTAGACATAGCCGTTTCCAAATCTGTTAGTGAGCGGGATTTTCCAAGCCCATCCGTGCTTCATCGCTTTTGAAATAGTTTCTGAAGGAAGGCCTTCTTCAGCTGCTAATGGAGTGGGTATAGCTACTGCACTGTCATTGAACAAGCTATCTGCATATGGAATAAAAGGGACGTTTAATGTCTTATTTATTAGTACACCAGCAAAGCCCGTGCAGTCGATAAAAAAATCACCTTCTAATGTACCATGGTTTATTGTCTGAACGGATGTAATGCCACCATTACCATCTTGGTTTACCTGAGTGACTGTATCTATGATGCGCCTAACCCCTTCCGCTTGAGCAAATCGATTCAGATACGTACCAATAAGGCTTGCATCAAAATGGTAGGCATAGTCAGTCGAGTAGCTGGTATTAGACCGAGGCAGAGGAGAGAGTTTCTTTTTAGCTAGAAAGTTAGAAATAAAAAATGCGTCGGGATGAGCGTAGACATTAAAATTTCTACTGCGTAAGGTAGTGTTTTGAAAGAATGCTCGTACGGAGGAGTCGTCATGTTGCGAGAAAAATGGATGATAATAGCTTTCATAGCCGCTACGAGTTGACCAGTTGGGGAAGCGTATACCGCACTTATAGGTGGCATTACACTCTGGCATCCATTCTTTTTCTGAAATGTTCAAACTATCAAAGAACTTTCTCATTTTAGGGGTTGACCCTTCACCCACACCAACTGTTCCAATAGTTTCTGATTCTATTAAGGAGATACGGGTACCTTTACTAGACCATTTTTTGGAAAGTAGGGCAGCGGTCATCCAGCCGGCGGTTCCTCCTCCTAGTATGATTATTTTTTTTGGGTATGTGATTTGGCTATCTAGCATGACTACACTTTAGATGAATTTTAGATAAAAAAAAACCGCGAAACAGTTTCCCGTTTCGCGGTCTTTATTTTGACGATTTCTGAGTGTTAAGTTCCGAGTCGTCTCATAGCAGACTTGGTCATATAGTTTGATATGAAGTCTGAAGCAGTCTCTTGGTCATAATTTGACTTCCAACCACCTTGTACTTTCTCACCTTGGTAGAAACGCGTGACACGTTTCGACTGTAAGTCGTTACTGATTACCCAGTTCCAACTCCACTCAGGTCTACCATCGGTAGTCATCACTTTTTTGCCAGTTGCGCCAGGACGAACAGCCGCTGACTCAGGATCTTCATAGCTGTACTGACTAAAACCAGGCTCAAAAGTCTTCCAAAGCTCTCCACGACGGTCATAAGAAATTGCCTGTGGATACTCAATGTTACGCGCATCAAAGTAAACACGTCGCTTACTGAGTGGTGCACGAGGAAATCCTGTAGGCTCGCCTTCAAGAACGATCACTTCTGGAATTAAGGATTTACCTACGTCGTAGTAAGTGTTCCCTTGTTGTCCACCGACTGTTGGGTGAGACCAGTTATCGCGATCTCCTCTCCAGTTATGGTGCATAGAACCTAACATTGGTCCTCGATGAATAATTTTCCAGTTACCCCATGTCAACATAGGGTCACCAGCTGCCCATGCATCTGACAAGAATAAGTTGATACCCGCAACTAACGGCTCGAACCGTTGGTTTGTTGGGAATCGACGTACTCGTTTGAACGCAGGAAGATAACCGTATAACTCTGGGAAGCGAGCTTGATCGTTATACCACTCGTTCATGAAAGCTGTACCTTTTACATCATTTGGAGACATAAACCATACAGACTGGTAGCGAAGCATTTCTTCTTTCCCAGGAACCATCGATGCGCCGTCGGCTGACATTGGATGTACTAGGCCAGTAGTTTGTTGTTGTGCCCATACGAAGTCGTAGTCGTATTGAACGTTACCATTTGGATCTAGTGCTTGGCACGGAATCGCAAATGTATCCTGATCGTGACGACCCCATGAAAGTACAACGTTTGCTTGTACTTCTTCTGGAGTTTGCGGATCAGGGAAAGGGTGTCCACCAATCCAAGGGCTTCCGTCATCAGTGTAGACGTTTCCATCAGGACCGAATTTCGCACGGCCCCAGTTTTTTAAGGTCGCATCTAGATAGTAAGGAGGAAACTGTTGCTCAATTTTTGTTTGAGTAGGAAGGATAGAAAATGTTCTGTTATCCTGAGTAACCTCTATATATAGAGCAGGATCAATCAAATCTTGAACGAGCTCTACGTTATCTTTACTAATTATGTCACCAACTTTAACTTTGCCCTTTGTATAGGCTTCGATATCAGTTAGCTCTTCTGGATATGCGTTGTAGTGATCGCCTTCCTTCGCCATAAGTGGGAAGAGTGCGCCTAAGACACCAGCTGAGCCAGCTCCTTTTGCAGTCTTCTCCATGAAGTGGCGACGGCTATAATCAAAATCATATTTCTTTATGTGCATTGTTTCCCCTGCCTTTCGATTGGGTATCGAAAATAAATCATGAGCTTGGAAGATTGTTCCATGCTCCCCGTTTTTTGCACCCTGAACGCAGTTGCTCAGAGCAATTTCTAACAACTAAGGTAACCTACTTGTGTCGTCTGTCCAACCTCTTTTTATTGAATTATTAGCAAGTGATAGGCAGCCGTCCGACTAATGAAGCTGCCGACAATAGATATGTTATATATTACAGTAACTTATGCCAACAACGCAGCTAATCCGACCGTAAATAAATTCAGACATATTTTGGATGAGACTACAGATTTATAGATTCTATTCGCTGATTTCAGCTATTATTATCCTGATTCGACGCACTTTCGCGATCAAAAATGGCGCGCTATATCCAATCCAGTCCCCCGGTTGAGTTTTGATGCTTCCGGAATTGGTTACTCTCGCCTTTATCATCACGGCGTCTTCTGCTGTTATCGGAGCACCGCTTCGCATTTCATTCATGTCCGCTAAGGAGAACTCTATAGGTAATGTCAGAGCTGGCCGTTTCATCGCCGCAATGGGGATTTTAGAATCTGCAGCCGAATGTACCGTTATATAGACCGTAGCATCATTATTGTTTTCTTCTAACAGTTCAGGTGAGAGGCTTATTTGAACTAGCGGGTAGGCGAGTAGCATTTTCTGTGGAGAGGTCGGCGTATTGGTTTCCAATGATTCAATTAGCTGTAATAGATTCTGCGATAAAGGAGACTCGACAGGTAAATTTTGGCTCGCGCGTTGTAGATACGCTAAAGCTTTGTCAGCCTGACCCTCTTGGTGGTAGGCAAGACCTCGCATAGTTAGAGCTAGTGAGTTCATAGGCTCTTCTGAGACAATTGCATCCAGCATAGCGATAGTCGTTAGCTTGAACACTCCGTTATCTTTAGCAATCGAGGCCTCTATCAAAAGGAGTCTAGCTTGGCTAGACCCGCTATCCAGTTCTACTAATTTTTTTGAAGCGGTGATCGCTTCATCAGTCAGGCCTAGCATTAAATAGCTTCTTGCTAGGCTTTCCCATGCGTGCTTATTCAGCGGTTCGCTGCGCGCTTTGACTTTCAGCCTATTAAGTAATATGGCAGCTGTTGCTGGAGCAGACGACATAGTGGCTCCAGGATTGTTAGACATGAACTGGCCAATGTCAGGCGATCCTGTTTTTAGATAGATAGGGATTGCTACTAGAACTGTCAAAAGTACGGCAGCAGAGATTTTATATTTCCCTGTGTATGCAGGCATCTCATCAAAAGACGTTTGTCTCTGTAATATCTCCAACGCAACTTTTTTCTTAAGTTTTTCATGCGCTGTTGGCGTTACATCACCGAATTGTAGGTCCTCGTCTAGCTCTTTAAGTCGCAGTATGCCCTCATCAGATAGATCATACTGGTTCTGTATTCTTGTAAAAAAGAGCGGAGTTAGGATAAAGGCAAGTGTGGCTAATGCGCTTGCTGAAATTAAGAGCCAAAATATCATAGCTGTTTACTTCTTTCTTCGAGATGCTTTACCAATGCATCTGCATCGTCTTGAGCTGATTGTGGGATCACCGCTTCCGAGCGCTCTCCTTGCTTAGCCAGGCGGGAGATGACATATACGCCAATGCAAATCATTAGTATTGGCAACAGCCAGAGAGGCGCGTTTTCGTAGTTTAACTTCGGGTCGTAAAGAATAAATTTTCCATATCGGTCAGTTAAAAAGTCCAGAATTTGATCATCGTCATTGCCGGTCGAGATCATGTCGTAGACTTTTTTCCGAAGGTCTTGTGCAAGCCCCGCGTTTGAATCTGCCAATGATTGGTTTTGACAAACCAAGCACCGGAGCTCTTCCATAAGTGATTGGTATCTCATTTCACGCTGAGGTGTGGTGAATGTATAAGAGTAGTCAGAAGCCAGAATACTTACAGCCGACAGCGACGCGAACGCTAGCACTGCTATTCTTATTGTCACCATCATTGTTCCGGCCTAGTTAATGTTAGTAAGTTGTTTTCAATGACTTCTAAAGTAAGAGGGCCGACATGTTTGTAAAGTACCTGTCCTTTAGGATCAATGAGAAACGTTTCAGGCACTCCGTAAACGCCAAGATCCATCCCGAGTTCGCCGTCGAAGTCAACCAGTGTGGAATCGTAAGGATCACCTTTCTCTTCCAGCCACCTGAGAGCATCAGATGACTTGTCTTTGTAATTTATTCCAACTATTTTTATTATTTTTTGTTTGGCTAAGTCGATTATCAAAGAGTGTTCTTCGGCACAAGCTACGCACCAAGAAGCCCACACGTTAAGCAGCATGTATTCTCCTATAAGATCGTGTTTTTCGACAATGTCATCCGGATGATGGAGTAGAGACAGCTCGAACTCAGGAAGAGGCTCGCCGATGAGTGGAGAGGGTATGAGACGTGGGTCTTTGGTCAGCCCTATGCCAAACAAGGCGACGAGTAAGATAAAAATAGCAATAGGGATTATAGGTTGTGCTTTCATCGTCAACTTTTTTAAGTCTGCGCGGAGGGGCGGCGATTTTTGTTAAGTCGTTTGAATCTTAAATCAGAAGCCGCAATCATCCCGCCTGCAGCCATTAAAAAAGCTCCGAACCAGATCCACCGAACAAAAGGCTTTATATTTAATCTGACCCCCCAATCCTCAGTATCAATCTTTTCCCCCAAGGCAATATATATATCTTTAGTAATTCCAGCACTGATACCTGCTTCGGTCATTGTCTGACTGCCAGCATTGTAATTTCGCTTTTGAGGAAACAAAACCGCGATCACTTTTTCATCTTGAGTCACGTTAAAAGTTGCTTCAACACCTGAGTAGTTTGGTCCTGTGATTTTTTTTATCGAATCAAAGGTGGCTTGATAATTAGAAAATTCTATACTTTCGCCCGGCGACATCCTTACATGCTTCTCAACACTGTATATGCTTACCAGTGTTACTCCTATGACTGTTACTGCGAACCCGATGTGTGCCACGCTTTGACCAAGTAATGCTCGCCGGACAGGTGAGATTTTCGTAGCGTTAGAGAACTGGAGATAAAGATTCTTTAAGGTGGTTACAATCACCCAGAAAGCCATCAACAATGCTGAAGCAGCTTGTATGGCACCAGTGCCCTCGAGCATTGCCCAGGCGCCTATCGCAAGAGTTATCGCGCAAGCTGCCGGGTACTTGGCTATGGAGAACAGACGCCTAAAACTATCTCTTCTCCAGTGTGCGGTCTGCCCAAAGCCGATTAGCATTAGCAACGGAATCATTAGGGGGATAAAGACGCTATTAAAGTAAGGAGCACCCACGGACATTTTTCCACGCCCCAATGCATCAATTAGCAACGGGTAGAGTGTTCCGAGTAAAACAGTCCCCGTAGCAACTGACAAAACGATACTGTTCGTCAAAAGAAAAGTCTCCCGTGCAGCTAATGAGTCACTCGCAAGAGGGTCGGATTGAGGTTTTTTTGCTGCGAAAACTGCAAGTGCGCCTCCAATAACAATAGTTAAGAAGGCTAAAATAAAGACTCCTCTAGTCGGATCTGTTGCAAAGGCATGGACCGACGTCAGGATTCCAGACCTAACCAGAAATGTCCCTATCAGGCTGAGGCCGAATGTTGCAATAGCGAGGAGAATCGTCCAGCTTTTAAAGATATTTCGTTTTTCGGTTGCCGCAAGCGAATGAACGAGCGCTGTTCCCAAAAGCCAAGGCATAAAAGAAGCATTTTCAACGGGGTCCCAAAACCACCATCCTCCCCAGCCTAGCTCATAATAGGCCCACCAGCTACCAAGACTAATCCCGATAGTTAGAAAAGACCAAGCAACAAGTACCCATGGACGAGCCCATCGAGCCCATGCAGGGTTCACTCCATCTCCTAGAAGAGCAGCTATGGCTAAGGCGAAAGGCACGGAAAAGCCTACATAGCCGGCATATAGCAAGGGTGGGTGAATGATCAATCCTAAATCTTGCAATAATGGATTTAGGTCTAGCCCATTAGCTGGAGACGGGAGATTTCTTAAGAATGGGTTAGATGTGAAGAGCATGAAAATCAAAAAGCCAAAACTTATTATGCCAAGAATAGCTAAGACTCGAGCTTTAAATTTGGGTGGCATATCATTGTTCGAGCAAGTGAACGCTGCCATCCAAATTGAAAGAATTAACACCCAAAGCAGAAGAGAACCTTCATGGGCTCCCCAGACAGCAGAGATTCTGAAGCCTAGAGGAAGAGAGGAATTTGAATTAGAAGCGACATAAGTTAGTGAAAAATCATTCGTTACAAATGCCCAGGTAAGCGCTAGAAATCCTAAAAAAACTAATAAGAACTGAGCACGAGCTGCGGATTTTGCTATATCCATAAGGTGGGCGTTATTTGTCTGTGCACCGATTAATGGAATGATGGATAGCATTGCTGAGCATATGAGAGCTAGTACGGTAGAGAAGTGGCCAAGTTCAACAATCATTTTGAATTTTGATATTTCTGAGATTTTTTCAGTGCATCCGCCACTTCCGGCGGCATGTAGTTTTCGTCGTGTTTCGCTAGCACTTCGGTAGCCACAAAGAGGCCTGTTTCGTTGAGCCCGCCTTTAGCGACGATACCTTGACCTTCTCTGAACAAGTCAGGAAGTATCCCCTTATAATAAACCATTCGCTCGTTTGTGTAGTCAGTGAGATTGAACCACACCCCCAAGGTATCTTTTTCTCTAATAACACTTCCTTTTACGACCATTCCTCCGATTCGGAAAGGACGATTTTCAGGCGCATCCCCCATGGCGATTTCGCTAGGACTGTAAAAGTACATCAAGTTTTTTTCAAAGGCGGTCAAAATTAGCGCTGTTGCTATAGCTAGTCCTGCAACAGCGAGGGCTAAAGTCAGCATTTTTTTCTTTCGCGGGGACATTATTTCCTACTAGTCAGTTCTGAGCTTTTATAAGCCGTTGTAATTGGAGTCGTTCGTGTTTTCTTACAAGTATATATGACGCTGCAAGCACTAGAGCTGTTGTAATATACGCTGACCAGACATAAAAGGCGTAACCTCCCATTAGGAAAAAATTGCTCACTGGCTATGCTCCTTTTGCAGTGTGGAGGTCACTAAATTTTTGACCCAGTTTGAATTCTTATCATATTCTCGTATACCTATTCTGATACGCGCTAAGCACATAATTATGAAATACAGTGTGAACGAAACACTCATCACGATCAAAGGAATAAGCATGTCGATATGAATCGATGGCGCACCGATTTTGGACACCGTTGGTCCTTGGTGAAGTGTACTCCACCATTCCACCGAGTAGTGAATAATAGGGATGTTAACTGCACCGACTAATGTAAGCAAAGCGCAGGCTTTTGCGGCCATGCGTCTATCTTCGATCGCATGGAAGAGAGCAATTATTCCGAAGTAAATGAAAAGTAAAAGGAGCTCGGACGTAAGTCGCGCGTCCCACACCCACCAGGTTCCCCACATAGGTTTGCCCCAAATTGAACCTGTAACAAGCGCAAGGAAAGTAAAAATTGCACCAAGGGGCGCGCAGGCGCGGAGAACTATTTCAGATAGTTTCACACGCCAGATCAGAGTGAGCACCGCAGCACCAACCATATTCATGTACACAAACATAGAAAGCCAAGCACTTGGCACATGCACATACATTATCCTGAAGCTCTCGCCTTGCTGATAGTCTTGGGGCGCAATCCAGAGAGCGCCTATTAAGCCATATACCAAGGTAAAAACAAAAGGTAAAACCAACCATCGAGACAACCTTAGGCTTAAAAAGTAAAAATTTCGCAGTGAGGCATATTTGTGTAAAAAATTCATCATCAGCCTAGGCGTATCCTTATGGCATGCGCTGTAGCCCAAGGAGCTACGGTGAGTGAGAGAACAAACATGCCCCCGAGAAAGTACAATTCCGCCTCAGGAACTATCCCTAAAGAGGCATTTGTGGCAGCAGAGCTTCCAAATATAAGTAGCGGTACAAAAAATGGCAGAGTGAGCATAACCAGTAGGAATCCTCCACCTCTTAACCCAACAGTTAGGGCACTTATTGACGCCCCTGTCAGGCTCATCGTCGCACTTCCCAGCATCAGGGTTAGCACGAGCACCCAGAGGGTTAGAAAGTTTAAATCTAATGCCCAACCTATTGGAAATGCAAGTAAGGCAATTGGTAGCCCTGAAATAATCCAATGCCCTAGAGATTTCCCAATGCTTACGAGGACGAGGTCAGCTCCCGAAAGGTAAATCACCTCGAGGGCTCCAGAGCCATAATCAGCCTTGAAAAGCGTCTCGAGAGACAGGCTGATTGCTAGAAGAGCTGCGGTCCATAATATACCACTTGCTAGCGAATTAAATAGTCCAGGTACCGGCGGTATAGAAAATGGAAACATAGTTAGAACAAGGACAAAAAATATTAAAGGATAGAAGATTTCGCTGGGATTACGAAAAGTTTTCCGCAGCTCACGTGAGGTTGTTTCGTTTACTACTCGGGGAAACAGAGTCATATAATCATTGGGAGCGAATGTTTTAACACGTGGCTTTTGCAATTGAATCTCTGATGAGAGGCAAGCACAACGGCTCCTTTCCTATCTAGATGAGCATCAATCATGCTTTCTAGTTGTTTTTTTGATCTCGTATCAAGCGCTGTGAAGGGCTCATCTAGAAGCCATAATGAAGCGTCAAACATCAGCAGCCTAGCAAGAGACACCCGCTGTTTCTGCCCTGCTGAAAGTCGAGCAGTAGGGATGTGCATTGAGGCTTTTAGCCCCAATGTTTCAAGCACGCTGATTCCATCTCGGATAGGAGGCGGGGCACATACCTGCGACAAGAAATTAAGATTTTCTAGCGGGCTTAAATTTTCTTCCAGACCATGACGATGCGCAATGTAGACAACCGAATGGCTAGAAGTAGTGATATTGCCCAATTTTTCTTCTAGCCTTGCGACTCTGCCATTGTCGGGCATTATTAGCCCCGCCAGCGCTCGCAGAATAGTTGTTTTTCCGCTGCCGTTAGAACCTGAGAGATGGAGTATTTCACCACCTAAAACCGAAAAACTTAAATCGCGAACGACAAGAGTTTCGGCCCTGGAAAGCGAGATATTTGTGACTTCTAGTATAGGCTTCGACATGGTTTTATGTTTCTATCTTGGCTAACCTCGGCCTCCGAACCCTCCTCGGTTTGGTTCTTGTCCTGGGACTACGATTCGTGATGCCTCTTCTCTGGCCATTTCTTGAGCTCTTTCTTGAAGTTTTTCTACAGCACCTTGAACGCCCTCAGGGAACATCGTAAATGCTTCTTGTAAGTTTTTTGCCGGAATCGGAAATTGCACAGGAATAGGACCCATTTGAGTCATAAGGGTTGTATCACCAACAAACTGGCGATCGCGGCTGCTATCTTCCGTCCCATCTAAGGTTATAGGGATGAGTTGCTTTATATTAGCTGACTGGGTGTCAGTAATCGATTCTTCTCTAAATAAATTGGCAGTGTCAATTGTTAGTGTGTCTAATCCATTAGGGCTATCATCAACCATTCTTGATTCTCCGGTTACAAATACTGGAACCTATGTTAACACGGCGTTCAGTTTTGAAACCTGTTGTTAGTTATTCGTGTTTGCGTAATATACTCCTATGATAACGTCCTTATTTTTAATAAAGTGACTAATTATTGTTCGATTATTCTGGCATGTATGATGTTTTCACAGCGGCAGATGTCGTGGTATCGATAACAGAGCAAAAAAAAGTTAATTTTGTCGAGGCTCTTATGAGGTAAATAAGAAATAATATAGGTGTAATACTCTCGGGTCTTTAAGATTTTAATATTGTCATTAAGGGCGATAAAGCGAAAACACAGGAGCGATCGAAGCACAATGAATTTTGTTGATTTACAAGGTCAGTATGAACAGCTTAAAGAGGATGTCGATCGGCGGATCCAAAAAGTCCTAAGCCATGGCCAATATATTTGTGGTCCCGAAGTAGCTGAGCTAGAGAAAGTTCTCGAGGACTATACAGGTGCTGGTCACTGTATTGGGGTATCCAGTGGCACTGATGCCCTTTTGATAGCATTAATGTCGGCAGGAGTCGGGGTCAATGATGAAGTCATCACTAGTCCGTTCACTTTTTTTGCTACCGCAGAAGTAATTAGTAGGCTTGGTGCTGTTCCCGTTTTTGTTGATATAGACGAACATACTTACAACATAAATCCGTCTCTTATTGAGAAGGCTATTACAAAGCGGACGAAAGTTGTGATGCCTGTGTCTTTGTATGGACAGTGTGCGGATATGGACAAAATAAACGAAGTCGCCTCTCGGCATGGGCTGGTAGTGATTGAGGACGGTGCGCAAAGTTTTGGCGCTACGTATAAAGGATCGAAATCTTGCTCTCTGTCGACTATCGGCTGCACAAGCTTTTTCCCCTCCAAACCGCTCGGATGCTATGGTGATGGTGGCGCCTGCTTTACTAACGATGCTGATATTGCCAATCGGTTAAGAGAAATAAGTGCTCACGGGCAAGAGAGCCGATACAATCATACACGCCTAGGACTAACGGGCAGGCTAGATACTATTCAGGCAGCGGTATTACTATCCAAGATGACTACTTTCCCTGATGAGGTCGCTAGTCGAGCTAGAGTAGGAAAGTCATACTCTCAAAAATTCAACAGCAGCTGTGCTGAGAAACTCGTGACGCCTTATGTCCAAGATCACAATGATAGTGTCTTCGCTCAGTACACTATTCAGGTCGATCATCGCGACAGACTGCAGGCCTATTTAAGTAGCGTGAATATCCCGTCAGCAGTGCATTACCCTATCGCGGTCAATCGACAGCCTGTGTTTGCGGGGCAAGATTGGGCGCAACAAAAATTTGAAGTAGCTGACTATGTCGCCGCTAGAGTTCTTAGTTTGCCTATGCACCCGTATTTATCTGAATCGGATCAAGTATCTGTAGTCTCTGCTGTAACTAAATTCCTTGCTGATTAAGCTATTGCAAATATTCTTGGGGCATATAATGGATAGTGATAGAAATGCTGGATGTTGGAGAGGGAATTAAACTTGTCTTTACGTATTTTTGTTACAGGAGCGGATGGCTTTATAGGCCGGTACGTGTGCAGAGATTTAATTGAGCGAGGACATGCAGTTACTGCTGTTAGCCGCAATGGCGCAGTCTGCTTAGGAGCTACGAAAACATTAGTTTCTGGCCTGATCAATACTAATAAAGACTGGGATAATGACTTACGTGAGATCGATGTGGTGATCCATCTGGCAGGAGTGACTCACTCCTCCTATGGGCAACACACGAACTTGCTTGAGCATTATCGTGATATAAACGTAGGGGGGACATTTGGGCTTGCCAAACAAGCTCTTGAGTCTGGCGTCAAAAGTTTTATTTTCATGAGTTCTATTAAGGTTAATGGTGACGTCACAGTATCAGTTAATGATCCCATGAGCCCTGAAAGGGCGCCAGATCCTAAAGATTATTATGGGGTAACAAAGTGGGAGGCTGAGAAAAGCCTTCTTTCTATACCTGGGCTTACCGGAAGCATATTGAGACCATCGCTTGTCTATGGACCTGGGCAAAAAGGCAATTTAGATAGCCTCTGTAAGGCAATATTGAAAAGAGTCCCTATGCCTTTAGCAAGGATAGACAACCAACGGAGCTTTATTTATGTAGAGAATCTCGTGACTGCAGTTTCAGCTGCAGTGGAACGAACGAACTTAGGATTTGAAGTGTTCACTTTAGCAGATGTTTGCGTTTCTACACCCGAGCTGATCTCCGCATTGGCCAAAGCTCTTAGCCGACGTGCTTATCTTTTCTCTTTTCCTCTTGGACTTCTTAAAGCGCTAGCCGCAGTCGCCAATAAATCTCCAGAATATGCTCGTCTAACTGAATCGTTGCTGGTTGACTCATCAGATGCACATTCAATGTTGGGTTGGACTCCCAAAATTTCGTTCATAGAAGCAGTTCAATTGACAGGAGCTTCCTACTTAAATGAGTAATATTTTTTTATTTGAATTTTTTATCGCTCCATTTTTCCTGTCTATTTTAGTAACTGCCTTGTCATGTTTCGTTTTAAACAAAATGCAAATTGTCGATGTGCCTAACGAGCGAAGTTTGCATCGACGTATCGTGCCGAGAGGCGGAGGAATTGCTATAGCAGTAGTCTTTCTTAGTTATCAAGCAGTATTCCTTGATTTTTTTTCTGAAGGCGGGTTCAGCTTTTCTACACAAGAGCAAAATTCAGCCTTAGTATGGCTGATCTGTGGAATATTGTTTGCCATGATGGGGGGATTGGATGACTGGAAGCCGCGCAGTGCCGTATGGCGACTCGCAGGACAAGTGTTGCTGTCCATTTTATTCGTGTCGTTTTGTTTGTCCTCTCATTTCCCCAGCGATAGCCTCCTCTTGGCTGGCGTCGTTTTCCTCATTGTTGCTACAGTCAACGTGTTTAATTTTTTGGATGGGGCAGACGGTTATGCGAGTAGTCAAGCAATCTTATTTATCCTTGGTTATGTGTTGTGTGGGTCGACTTTTTTCTCCCTAGAGCTTCTAGCGGTATGCTGGGTCTTAGCTGGTGTAACCTTTGGATTCCTCTTACTTAACATTCATCCTGCTCGTATTTTTCTAGGAGATCTTGGCAGCTACTTCATTGGATTCCAGTTGATCGCAATTTCTATTTTCGGGACAACCGAAGGTGTACCTTTAGGTGTACCTTTCATTTTACTTTCCCCCTTTATTTGTGATGCATTGCCGACCCTCCTTAAAAGAATAATTAAGAGAGAGAAGTGGTGGTCTGCCCATCGCGAGCACGCCTACCAGAGGTTTGTGCTCAGTGGTATGGGTGTGCGAGCTCTGAATTTGTGGTTGGTAGTTATGAATTTGTGTATATGTTGGCCAGTAGCATGGTTGGTGACGGAAGGTGTAGTTGACTCGACTTGGGGGATTGGATGCGTATACGCTTTTCTCATAATCATCTGGTACTATGCCCCCAAAAGCATTGAAGACAATCAGTAGAAATTCATTTGAACCATTTTCTGAACGACTCATGAGCCCTAAGATTAAAATAGCTATACATGACTTGCTGGCTGTTTCGGTGGCTTGGGTGGGTGCTCTTTGGGTGAGGTTCAATTTTGAAGTCCCCCCAGCTGGATTTATTGACGCTAACCTTGAGACGTTGCCCGTGGCCATTGTTGTACAGGGACTGATTTTCAATGCTTTTCACTTGTATCGAGGGCAATGGCGATTTGCCAGTGTTCAAGATCTTATCCGCGTTGTCGGCTGTGCTGTGTTGGGAAGTATGTCTTTGGGGTTAGCTTCCTTACTTTTTCAAGTACAGTTAATCCCGCGCAGTATGTTTTTGCTTTTTCCTATCTTTTTAATCTTTATTTTAGGAGGGTCTCGATTAGTTTTCCGCTTGTGGAAAGATCGAGAGCTGGGGCTTCTCTCCATGCATTCTGGAGAACGAGTCCTGATCGTCGGTGCAGGGCATGCTGGAGAAGCATTACTACGAGAACTTAGGAGAAGTCAGAAATATTTAGCGGTCGGGTTCGTTGACGACAACCAATCGCTTCTAAGTTCCCGCATACACGGCCTCTCTGTCTTGGGAGGAGTCGAAAACCTTGCTGACATAGTTACTCGGTTCGACATTCATTTGGTGATCATTGCAGTACCGTCGGCTAACGCTCAAGAGATGCAGCAGATAGTGCAAGCCTGTGCTTTAAGCGGAGCAGACTACCGAACCTTGCCGAAGCTATTAGATTTAGTAGATCAAAAAGTTGGTTTGGAGAAAGTTCGGCAGGTAGCCATAGACGACCTATTAGGTCGAGAAAAAATTCGGTTGGATTGGGATAAAATGCAGAAGACACTGTCTTCTTCGGTCATTTTGGTTACGGGTGGTGGTGGATCTGTGGGTATTGAATTATGTAGCCAGCTATGTAGGTTAGGAATCTCTCGGCTAGTTGTGTTTGATAACAGCGAATTAAATTTATACCAAGCAGAAAGGGAGATCAGGAATAATTATCCAGGCATAGAGTCTTTCTTTATGCTTGGAGATGTGCGTGATACTTCAGCGCTGGACTTTGCTTTTAAAAAATTCAGTCCTAAACATGTTTTTCACGCAGCGGCGTATAAGCATGTACCTATACTTGAGCAACATACGCGAGAGGCGATCAGCAATAACATCTTGGGTACGCGTAATGTTGCTGATTTAGCCAGTACTCACAATTGTGACAGCTTTGTTTTGATCTCTTCGGATAAAGCCGTCAACCCTTCTAGTGTCATGGGAGCAACTAAGAGATTTGCAGAAATGTTGTGCGTGCATAAAAACGAGCAATCTAATACTAATTACATCACCGTCCGCTTTGGTAACGTTCTTGGTTCTACGGGCAGTGTGGTGCCTTTGTTTCAAAGTCAGATATCTGAAGGTGGCCCTGTGACAGTTACGCATCCTGAGGCAACGCGATATTTTATGGCAGTTTCGGAAGCTTGCCAGTTGATTTTGGAGGCAAGTGCAGTTGGTGCAGGGGGAGAGGTTTTTGTTCTAGATATGGGCAAGCCGATCAATATAACATTCTTGGCCGAGCAAGTTATACGGCTTTCCGGACATGTCCCGAATAAAGACATTAAGATCGTTTATACAGGTTTGCGTGGTGGCGAAAAAATCGATGAAGAGCTTTTCTATGAGCACGAAAGTCCAGATGAGACGAGTCATGAAAAATTGCTTTTAGCGTCACATAAAAAATTAGAAGAGAAATTAATGTCCAGTTTTTTAGACGGCTTCAAAGATGCGGTTGATTGCTATGATGAGGTCGAATGCTTTACGTTGTTGTCTTCTTTTTGCCCGAGTCTTCGTCGGGTTGGTTCTGAATTTTCGGAGCTTGCGATTAATGATTCCGGAGACAATAAGAAGCTATGAGCTATAAGAAATTAAAGACGGTTATCTTTCCGGCTGCTGGTTTGGGGACCCGTTTCTTACCTGTTACTAAAGCCAGTCCAAAAGAGATGCTTCCGATAGTTGACAAACCTTTGATTCAGTATGCAGTAGAAGAGGCAATAGAAGCTGGTTTCGAGCAGCTAGTTTTCGTTATTTCTCCTGATAAAAATGCTATAAGAAACCACTTTGAAAGCACATCTGAGTTGGATGAAAAGGTAAAAATAGAGGCTATTATTCCCGCTAATGTCAGTTCTATTTATATTGAACAGTCGGAGCCACTAGGTCTGGGACATGCGATTTGGTGCGCACGAGGTGCAATCAAGGCTGAGCCGTTTGCAGTTGTATTACCGGATGACTTGATTGATGGCGGAACGGCAGGTGGATGCTTGCTTCAAATGGTAAGACATTATGAGAAAAATGGCTGTGGAGCCATTGGAATTCAAAAAATTGCCCCCGAAGAAACTAAGCAGTACGGGATAATTGAATATGAAGATAAGGTTGGCGGTTCAAATAGAATAGCTACTATTATAGAAAAGCCTGATCCGCAGTTTGCCCCTAGTTTGTTGGGTGTCGTGGGTCGTTACATCTTACCTTCAGCAGTCATGGGCCAGTTGGAGAAAACGCAAAAAAGCTCTCGAAATGAAATTCAGCTTACTGATGGTATATCCGCTTTGTTGGGAGATTACCATATTGATGGATTTCAGTTTAAAGGGCAAAGATATGACTGCGGTTCTAAAATAGGGTATCTGAAAGCGAATGTTGATTACGCGCTTAAGCACCCAGAACTAGCGAAAGAATTTACCGCGTGGCTCACAACAAAGCAGTAGTTATGCAAATTATTTATCGCTAATGGAGAACGGGGAGAAGTTTGTTTCAGTATCGAAGTGGTCTTCATCCTCAAACTTTTTTAGTCGGCCTACTATAAAATATGTCCCTGGGGTCATTATAACTTCTATTAAGACCTTGAAAAAAAAGTTAAACAAAATCACTGAGATTAAGCCTTCATTCGACCATGTTCCGTAAAAAGCAATGGGGTAAAATATTAAGCTATCAACACCTTGCCCTAATATTGTCGAACTGATTGTGCGGAACCAAAGATGTCTTCCTTGAGTCCATACTTTGACTCGAGCCAACACGTAGGCGTTAACAAAATCTCCGGCCCAAAAAGCGATCATTGAGGCTATAACAATTCGCCAAGTCGAACCGAATACGACTTCCAAAGCAGGCTGCAAAGTCGCATTAAAAGGTTCAGCGCTATGAATGGGCATATGGATTACTATCTGCGACATGCAAGTTGTAAAAATCATCGCTGCAAATCCGGCCCAAATAACTTTCCTTGCTTGGGCATACCCATATACTTCGGTCAAGATGTCCCCGAATATGTAGCTAATTGGGAAAAATAGATTTCCCGCACCAAACACTAATAAGCTACCAATAAGAGGGAGTGCCACGGGGAGTTCTATGGCACATATTTTGGCTGGTCCGATTAGGTTTGAGCACAAAAGAACCGTGACGAATCCCGCCATAATAAAGTGAAGATATTTATAATTCTTTTGCATCATGCTGCCTTTATGCCTTCAACCATGTATCTAGATAATTCTTATCTTCGCACGTGTGTGAAAGCTGCCTAAGAGTTACTTTGTATGCTAACCGGCCAAGTCGAGTACTAGGCAAAACGTAATTTATAGCTTTTTCTTGTTTTTTGAAAGCGACTTTTAGTCTCTTTTTTTCAATGCGAAATTCTTCTGCGCAATGAGTCTCTACTACTGGAGAAAAACTATCGTATACAGATTTTGAAAATGGTCGGGAATGCCCGTATTGATCAAACATCGGGTTTTCAGGATGGAGTGTTAGTTGTGGGCTTTGGCTAGCTGGGATAGGTATGCCCACTATATGAGTGCGTCTTGCTTTCAGCAGGGAAGGGAGTAGATGTGTATGTGGACCCATTGGAGTTTCCATGCGGCTTATTTCTTGATAGACCTCGATTCTGGCAATTGTTGAATAGACGACTCTATGAGGGCTGAAGTCTATTAATGCATCTAGTACTGGATTATTGCCTTCAGTAATGCGCATCCCTTCATTAGATCTCAGGATGCGCAGTAAAGCAGGATCTTTTGTTCGGATAGTGAAGTTGCTATTTGAGAGTCCAGCACCGAGGCTAAACAAAAGAGCATCCTTATCGTTTTCAGAAATAGCGTCGGTGTCAGGCCCTATTTCATGTAGTCCATTTTTTAAGTTTGCGAAGTAGGGATCTCTGTCTGCGAGCACGGCCATTCCCCATTGCCACGATTTTGGTGTTTGGGATAGAGTCTCGTATGCGAGCAGGTTCTCACCGCCATCTATCTTTACTCTAAATGCTCCTTTGGAATTGCAAATCTGTAATTCATTTTCGTTATCGAAAGAGACTTGTTTTTGGTCGACATCAAATTCAGCTATCGCGCCTAAGCCGCCAATACTGATTGCTGTATTGGGCCGGCCTATAAGCTCGGAAAGTAAATTTTTTATATGCTCAGGCATTAGATATGTCCCTTAGTCGTGCTGACTAAGAGCATACCACTATAGAAAACACAGGGTAGCTGGATAACTATAATGAATTTTTCTTTCGCGATCACTTAAGAATCTAATAACATAGGGAGATAAACTATTTCGTAGCAACAGATTGTTAGCAATAGTTCTTTTGTGAGTAGATAAAAGGTAGCACAACGATGCAAATCAGCACTTTAATTAGCCGTTCGGCACGGTACTTCAAAGATCAAATCTGTCTTACTGAAGGAAGTAGAGACGTATCTTTCAATGAGTTCGACAGGCTGACAAATGCGGTAGGCAACGCCTTAATTGCATCCGGACTTGAACCAGGTGATCGGGTAGGCGTTCTTTTACCCAATAGTATTGATTGTTTAGTTGCTTACTATGCTCTGGCGAAAGCTGGTTTGGTTCGAGTAGGAATGAATACCCGAGAGACTGTTGCTAACCATCACTATAAACTGGAAGATAGCGGCGCTAGAGCAGTAATACACTGCGATTCTAGTGATTTCCCCGTTGAAATTAATATAAATGAAGCTGATTTTGCCTTGATGTTGACTCACTCTGATGATGATTGTTGTTCTGTTGATCGCTCTTTGGATGCTCCTTTGCGATTAGGCTATACCGGCGGCACGACAGGACAGGCTAAAGCTGTGACGCTGACCACTCGTGGTGAGCTAGCCGAAATGTCGGCATTTTTGATGGATCTGGTGCCTGATCTCGAACCACAATCATCATTTTTGCATGCAGCCCCTATAGCTCATGCATCCGGCGCATTCTTTTTACCTGCGTTAGTTCGTGGTGTGCGATCGATTGTGATGAAGAAGTTTGACCCTGGCGCGTTTATTCTCCTGGCTGAGGAAAGCCAGGCCACGCATACGTTTCTCGTCCCGACAATGTTAGCTATGATTTTGGAGGAACCATCGCTGGACGATGCTCAGTTGGCATTCAAAAAAATCAGTTACGGCGCATCGCCGATAGCACCAAGTTTATTAGAACGTTCGGAAAAACAGTTCGGTAGGATTTTTGCTCAGTGTTATGGTCAAGCTGAGAGCCCTATGGTGATCACATTTTTGGCACCCGAAGACCACGATCGCGTCGGCGCCTGTGGTCGACCATTTTCTTTCGTGGACTGTGCCGTTTTTGATGAAAATGACTTGCCTTTAGGCGATGGAGAGGTTGGCGAAATCGTCTGCCGTGGGCCACAGACTATGGCTTATTATTGGAACAGAGCAGAGGCCACAGAAAAAGTTTTCCGTAATGGCTGGCTGCACACTGGAGATCTAGGGTATCGAGATAAAGATGGATTTTACTATTTAGTCGATCGTAAGAATGACATGTTGATTTCCGGTGGTTACAACGTATACCCGCGAGAAGTTGAAGATGTTTTAATGGCTTATGATGGAGTACTTGAGGCCGCAGTAGTTGGCTTACCCGACGAAAAATGGGGTGATAGGATTCATGCAGCTGTAGCAGTGCGTGATCCTGAAACTTTCGATTTAGAAGCTTTGCTTAGTTATGCTAAAGCCAATCTTGCCAATTACAAAAAGCCTAAAAGCATTGAGGTTTGGGAAGATCTACCCAAAAGTGCAGCAAATAAAATCTTGAGACGGCTAGTAAAAGAGCGATTGATGGAAAGTTAGAGACTGGGCTTCGAATGAAAGTAATTTACCCACTCAAAAGATGACTGAGTTGATTAAGCTCGCTGTCGGTCAGTATAAGTGCTTCAGTTATGTAGTTGTCGAAAGAACCGTATACTTTTTCTATGGCGGAAAAGCTTGCTAATAGGTAGCTGGGATCAGCCGCCATGACCGCCTTAATACTCTCTTGTTGGGCCCCTTCGTCGAAGACGTCGACTGTTTGATATTCACCATTACTCATCTCGTAGTCACTGATTATAGCAGGCATAGGTGCCCCGATAGCTTTCAGAATTATTGCTATGATGAGCCCTGTTCTGTCTTTCCCGCTCATGCAGTGGATGAGACAGGGTGTCTTTTCGCTTTGAAGAATATATCTGATGATTTTTTGAATCTCTTCTATGTGCTCGATAGGCATTTTTGCATAGACCTGCCGCATTAAAGATTTTGACTCACGCACATCTGCTTTACCAGAATTTACAGCTTGAAAAAGCTGCATTGTCCCTTTGGCATAGAACCCACATTTAATCGATTGGACCGTGACATTTTCAGGCAATCTGTCAGGGGCTTTTGCTATTTCTTCAGAATGACGCAAATCGAGAATACTGTTTATGTTTAAACTTTCAAACTTTTTCAGGTCTCTGACGGTCAACCGTGATAGTCCGTCCGAGCGGAAAAGGACTCCGTTGCGTGTGAGACTATTCCCTTTTAGCTGGATACCGCCTAGATCTCGAAAATTCATGGCACCTTCCATTTTTATTATTCTAGTTTTCGGCATTCTATTATCCAAATTTATATTATCAATTAGGTGAAATACGAAGAGTATAAATGTTTTTTTTTACCGCGTTTCCCGCTCGACCAGAGAAAATATATAGACTGGCCTTGCCATAATTAATCGGTACTAATTGTGTTACTATTTTTCATAGGGGGTCATTAATTTATCAGGATTGAAATTATGAAGACGAGGATAACAGAACTGTTCCAAGTTAAGCACCCTATTATTCAGGGGGGTATGCATTACGTAGGCTTCGCGGAAATGGCAGCGGCTGTTTCAAACGCTGGAGGCCTAGGAATTATTACAGGCCTGACACAAAAAACACCTGCCGATCTGGCGGCTGAAATTGCTCGTTGTCACGATATGACAGATAAGCCTTTCGGAGTTAATCTTACCTTTCTGCCAGGCTTTGAGAACCCGCCGTATAATGAATATATTGCAGCTATCGTTGATGGGGGGGTGAAGATAGTGGAAACCGCAGGTCGTAGTCCTGAAGCTTACATGCCAGCGATGAAAGCGGCTGATATCAAAGTAATTCACAAGTGTACGTCAGTTCGCCATTCACTCAAGGCTGAGCGAATAGGCTGTGATGCAGTAAGCGTTGATGGATTTGAGTGCGGGGGGCATCCTGGAGAGGATGATATCCCTAATATGATTCTCTTACCCCGAGCAGCAGAAGAGCTTACTATCCCTTTTGTGGCCTCCGGAGGTATTGGAAATGCAAAACAGCTGGTCGCAGCACTAGCGTTAGGCGCTGACGGAATTAATATGGGAACGAGGTTTATGGCCACCCAAGAAGCGCCCATACACCAGAACGTAAAAGATGCTTTGGTTGAGGCGTCTGAGTTAGATACACGACTTATTATGAGGCCTCTGCGCAATACAGAGCGTGTGTTAAAGAACGCTGCTGTTGATAGGGTCATAGAGAAAGAAAAACAGATGGGGAGCAACTTGAAAATTGACGATATAATTGATGAAGTCGCAGGTATTTATCCTAAAATAATGCAAGATGGTGCTATGGATGCAGGCGCATGGAGTTGCGGCATGGTGGCAGGATTAATTCATGATATTCCGACGTGTCGTCAATTAATTGATGGAATTATGTTGGAAGCAAATGACATCATCCACAGAAGACTCCTGAGCTTTGTAGACTAGGTTAAGTACCCGAGTCCTTTTTCGATTGTAAATAGTCGGTTATGGCTCAGACTTGTCTCCAACATAAATTAGTGGCTTGCGGTTTGTCCAAGGAAGTGCCGTCTCTAGCTGATTGGCCAAGCTATAAAGAGTCTCTTCGCCGCCAAGTCGTCCCACAAACTGCATCCCGAGTGGCAATCCGCTTCTTGATTGCCACAAGGGAAGGACGATGGCTGGTTGGCCAGTGGTATTAAATAGAGGTGTATATATGCAGTAATCTTTCATCAGTTGGTTCCACCATGACAGTAGATCGACACCTTTCGCATTTTGATTTAGCTCTCCAAGTTTGGCAACATCGCGCGCGAGCACCGGTGATAGCAAGACATCATAATCACGCATAGTCTTCCCGATAGATCGAGAAATAGTGTTTTGTGCACTCATCGCCCATTCTAGTTCCATGGCGTTTAGTTTTTTCGCGTAACGATAAGTTTCTAACGTTACCGCTTCAACAGTTTTAGAGTTGATCTTTTTTCCGGTCATTCTCGAGAACTGTTCCATATAAAAGCCCAGAGTCGTCGCCCATAATCGTATTGTAGATTCATTGAGTTCCTCCGCGCTGTAATTTAACTTTACTGTCTCACATTTGTGCCCGAGATCTTCGAGTAGAGTCCGAGTTTTATTAAGTTTATCTCTACTTTCTTTTTTCGGTTTCGCGCATCCTGGCAGTTGTTCAACGATACCTACACGTAGGCTCCCTGGATGTGACATTGCCGCCGACAAAAAGCTACTTTTGGGAGGCTCTGCTGTGTAAAAGTACCCATCATCTGGCCCTGCGACTGCATCTAGTAGAGCTGCTGAGTCTCGTACACTTCGAGTCAGCGCAAACTCTACCGCTAATCCCCAGAGAAAAATTCCGCCATCCGGCCCAGTAGGAGTGCGCCCCCTCGTAGGTTTCATGCCAACGAGCCCGTTGCAGGCTGCAGGTATTCTTATAGATCCGCCTCCATCATTAGCGTGTGCAATAGGAACAATACCCGATGCAACAGCGGCCCCTGACCCTCCAGATGAGCCTCCCGCAGAGTGGCTAAGGTTCCAAGGATTACAGGTCGATCCGTAAAGTACAGACTCGGAATTTGCGTTAAACGCCATTTCGGGCGTTGTGGTAGTGCCGACAGTTAAGAGGCCGGCATTGCGGCAACGGGTCATTAGTTCTGAATCAGACTGAAATTTTATTCCCTCTGCCAATCTAGAGCCAGCGGAGGAAGTCATACCTTTAAAATGCATGCCAAATTCTTTTACGAGAAAAGGAACCCCATAAAAAGGTGACGATTTTGGTGCGACTTTCAGATCAGACATCGCTTGTTTACGCAAAGTCTGTACCACACAATTTAATTGTGGGTTGACCTGTTCGATCCCATCGATGGCAGTATCAATTAAGCTGGTAGGAGAAATCTGTTTTCGCTTTACAAGTTCCGCGAGTCCCATCCCGTCATAATTACCATATTCTTTGAAAATCATAGCGGTGTGTCCTTAGCTTCGTATTAACGGAAGAGACTACGATAGCAATGTTCAACTGGGAAGTATATTTGTGTAATTGCATCAGAAAGAGCTCCGCAATTTATTGCTCAGACACAAGATAATGTGCTTCATGTTGGCTTTTAATTAGTTCTGAGCTTTAATAGCATCAACAGCATCTACTTTTGGGGACATACATGTACGATCTAGTTATTCGTGGCGGAACAATTGTCGACGGCACGGGCGACGCATCTTTTGTTGGTGATTTGGCGATTGAGAAAGAGAAAATAGTTCAGGTAGGAGGCGACATTGGTCCTGGTGAAAAGGAGCTAGATGCCGGTGGATTGTTAGTAACTCCTGGTTTCGTTGATGTTCATACTCATTATGATGGTCAGGCAACGTGGGATCAGCATTTGACTCCAACTGGTTGGCATGGGGTGACGACTGTTGTTATGGGTAATTGCGGGGTTGGGTTTGCGCCAGCAAGACCTGATCAACATGATTGGCTAATCCAGCTTATGGAAGGGGTCGAGGATATTCCAGGCAGCGCTTTAGCTGAGGGTATTAACTGGGACTGGGAAACGTTCCCAGAATATTTGGATGCGTTGGAGAAATTTGACCGATCGATTGATATTGGGACTCAAATTCCTCATGGAGCTGTGCGTGCCTATGTGATGGGGGAACGCAGCGATCAAGTAGCGACTCCTGACGATATTGAAAAGATGTCGTTGATAGTTGAGGAAGCTTTGGGAGCTGGGGCGCTAGGATTTACGTCTTCTAGAACTATGCTACATAGAGCCAAAGACGGCGAGCCTGTGCCCGGTACTTTTGCGGGTCATGACGAATTGATGAGCTTAGGACGAGCATGCGGTCGAGCTGGACACGGCGTTTTTGAAATATCGAGTGACTTCGGATTGGGTGGGATGCACGGTCGGTTTCGTGAAGATGTCGATTGGATGAGCGCGTTGTCGAAGGAGACAGGTTTGCCTATCAGCTTTATTCTAGCGCAGGCAAGCCATCACCCCGATGAGTGGCGAGAAATACTCCGTTGGACCGAGCAAGCGGTATCCGCCGGTGCCAACTTAAGGGCTCAGGTTGCGGCGCGTCCTGCCGGCATGTTGATGAATTTTGACAATCCGATGCATCCATTTAAGGGCCACCCTACTTATTTGAAAGTTGCTGCCTTGAGTCTGGAAGATAAGGTAAAAGCTCTGTCTGTTCCAATGACTCGAAAGCAGTTGGTGGAGGAATCCAGCACGTTAAAAGGGAAGTTTGATAGTTTCTTCGTCACCCACTTTGACAACATGTATCCTCTCGGCGATCCTCCTAATTACGAGCCGACGCCTGAACAGAGTATTTCAGCTTTAGCTCAACGTGAGGGCAAAAACCCACAGGAAGTATTGCTCGACGCCCTGCTTGCGAACGAAGGTAAAGGGTTTATTTACTACCCTATCATCAACTACGCAGATTCGAATTTTGATGCTATTCGCGAAATGCTCATCCATCCTCAGGCTCTTCTTAGTCTCTCTGATGGAGGGGCTCATTGTGGGGTGATTTGTGATGCAAGCTCGCCAAGCTATATGTTGACCCATTGGGTACGCGACCGTACCAGAGGAGATCGACTACCGTTAGAAGTGGTGATAAAAATGCAGACTCAAAACACCGCGGAGGCCTACGGGCTTTTGGATAGGGGTGTTTTAAAGAAAGGAATGAAAGCCGACGTTAATTTGATCGATCTGGAAAAGCTTACTTTGCATGCTCCGCAAGCTGTTAAAGACCTCCCTGCGTCAGGTAGACGATTGATTCAAAAAGTGGATGGGTATAAAGCGACTATTCAGTCAGGCCAGATTACCTATCTAGATGGCGTTGCAACCGGAAATCTTCCTGGCCAACTAATTCGAGGTCCGCAGGCAAGGGTATAGTGACTTCCTGACAAGGGTATTCGATTAGACGGATATTCAGGTTATCAAGATACATATCTAGACTTGTGAGTGCCGGCAGAGATTTTGACTAATGCAAAAGCATATCTTTGCTGCCTGTTTTGAAATGACGGTCGTTTGATAATAATCAGGTATGGTGCTTGAAATCCTGTCGTTTGTAGGTCTAAAGTATTTTAAACGGCATAGAAAAACTTGAGGCTAATATAAAAACCTTAGAATCATCTAACGACCATCTTAATGAAGAGAAAAAGGAGACTACATCATGGTTACAATGACACTTGAAGAACGGATCACACGCTTAGAAGATATCGAGGCTATCAAACAGTTAAAGTTTCGATACAGCCATATTTGTGATGACATGCACAATCCAAAGAACATTGCTTCCGTCTTTGCTTCAGATGGAATATGGGAGAGCGAGGCTTTTGGCGTAGCGAAAGGGCATGCTGAGATTGAAGAGCTATTCCGCGGGTTCGAGAAAATGTTTAGTTTCTCTCAGCACAACATGATGAATCCGATTATTGAGGTCAATGGGAATAATGCGACCGGTATATGGTACATCATGGGGCCATGGACTCAGACTGAAGGAAATAACGAGACATGGATGGCTCTACGTTATGACGATGAGTACATCAAAATCGATGGGGAATGGAAATACAAGCATCTTAAAGTAGAGCTCAGGATGACTGCTGATCGCTAGGCTATTCGTGCTCTAGTTAATTGAATGCTAATTGTTTCCGAACGTACGTTCTTGTTTTTTCATGCTATGGAGTTTAGCTTAGTTAACTAGTACGTACAAATTTATATCTTTCAGTTAGCGTGATGCATTTTAGGGGGCGAAATGAGCGAAGAGTTTGATCTGGTTATTAGAGGAGGGCGTGTAATTGATGGCACTAGACTGCCATCATTTGTGGGTGACGTAGCAATTAGAGACGGAAAAGTTGTTGACAGTGGGTCTGTAGTTGGCAAGGGGAAAAAAGAAATTGATGCCACAGGTCTTGTGGTCGCCCCCGGTGTGATTGACGTTCACACCCATTACGACGCTCAACTCAATTGGGATCCCTATGCTTCACAGTCGTGTTGGCATGGTGTAACTAGTGTAGTCGTTTGTCTTTGTGGATTTGGATTTGCGCCTGTTAGGCCTGAGGATAGAGAAAGAGCCATGAAACGCATGACTCGAGTTGAAGCGATCCCCTATGAGTCCATGAAAGAAGGCCTTCGCTGGGACTGGGAGACGCAAAGAGAGTTCCTTGATTCCTTGGAAACACATGGATTGGGAGTAAACGTTGCGAGTTACATCCCTCATTCTGTATTGAGAGGTTATGTTCTTGGAGAGGAAGATTCGAAACGCGCAGAACTGACTGACGACGAGTTAGAGCAAATGAAGGAGTTGATGAGGGACGGTTATCGTGCAGGAGCTTTAGGGTTATCGACCGATCACAACTTGATTGACCGGGATCATGATGGAAGCCTTCTTCCTAGCGGAATAGCAAAAGAGGAGGAGTTGATTGCACTACTTTCTGTAGCACGCGAATTCAATGTAGGATCTGCAGAAGTGACGCCCCATAACTTACACTTAGGCGAGCCGGAGCAGCGTCTCCTTGAAAGATACTCAGATGCCAGCGGACGACCAGTGATCCACAGTGTCGTGATCCATTCAAACCATATCCCAGATAAATGGAAAGATACCCTAGAACGTATTGAAGCATCTAACCAAACAGGACACCGTATTTATGGTTTGGCTGCGGTGCACCAAATAGGTTCTCTATTTAACTTGCTTGAGTACAACTTGTTTGATGACATGCCTGCTTGGAATGCGGCTTTGGCTTGTCCTGTTGAGGAACGTATTAAAAACCTATCAGACCCATCTATTAGGGTAAAACTTCAGAATGACATTGATACTGTTTTAGATAGGGTGTGGTCAGGTCGTTGGGACCGGATGAAGGTCTATGAAACAACTATTGAAAAATATAACGATCGATTTATTAGTGAAATCGCAGAAGAGGAGAACAAATCGCCCTTAGATATGTTCTGTGAGATTGCTGTGGCTGAAAAATTAGAGACATATTTTTATATCGAAGATCAGTTGGGAGATGATCCTGACGCTAATGCAGAAATCATGAAAAATCAATACATCATCCCTGGATTGTCCGATGGTGGTGCCCACACACAGTTCTTGTCTATGGGGAAATATGCGACGGTAGTGCTGTCTAAGCTAGTCCGCGATGACAAAGTTATGTCGTTGGAGGAGGCTCACTGGAGGATGTCTTATATGTCCGCCTCAGCTATCGGAATAGAGGGGCTTGGTACCTTGGAAAAAGGTATGCCTGCTGACATCATGATCTATGATCTCGATAAACTAGAAGTTACACCAGACCGGCCCTATTACGAAACAATAATAGGTGGCGGAAAGAGACTGGTAGAAAAAGCAAACGGCTATAGATACATGATAGTCAACGGAGAGGTTACCTTTATTGATGGAGATTGCACTGGAGCTCTGCCGGGTAGAATTTTAAGAACCTCAGCCTATGAGCCGTCTCTAGTTCCTTCTTCAGGCAATGATCATGGATGATTCCACTTCGTCTAGAACTTGCCCCGTTTCTATAGAAAGTACAAGTTTGCTTGATGAGAAAATACTGGCAGATCCTTGGGAATTTTATGCCCAACTACATGCCGAATGTCCCGTGTATAAAATGCCGGAGACGGGTATTTATGTCGTCACTAAGCATGAAGATGTCGCCAGTATAATGAGGGATACAGAGACGTTTTCAAATGTAATTTTAGCGATGGAAGCATTACAGGGGGATAACGGTCGGCGTTATCAGGAAATGTTAAAAGAGAAGGGTTGGGAACATGTGCACGTCCTGCACCGAACTGATCCACCGAAGCATGCTGGACATCGCAAGCTAGTTGATCGTGTTTTCACTGCCGCGCGTGTTCGAGATCTTGTCCCGGAAGTTGAAGCTTTAGCGCATGAGTTGATCGATAAATTTGTTGAAAAAGGCTCTTGTGATCTCATAAAAGATTTCGCTTTACCGCTTCCGGGAATGATCCTGGGTGAGCAATTAGGACTGGACAAGACGCAGTTCGCCCGATTTCAAAAATGGGCTCTAGCAATGCTTGCTACCAGTAATGAGATTATGTCAGATGATAGATTGCGTGAAATTGCTGATATAGAACTAGATGCCCAACATTATTTGGCGAAAGTTTTTGAGGACAGACGCAATACACCTACAGGAGATTTGATTTCTGATTTGGTTCATGTTGCCGAAGATGGTGAGGACCCGTTTACAGAACATGAGTTACAAAATCTTTTGAACCAGCTGATTACGGGAGGTTATGAAACCACGACAAGTGCCATTGCCCACGGGTTGTGGCTGCTGATACAGCATCCAGAGCAGTATGAAAAGCTTCGCGAAAAGCCTGAATTGTTGAAACGGTTCGTAGATGAAACTTTACGGTTAGAGAGTCCGGTGCAAGGGATTATGAGGTCGGTAACGAAAGATACGGTACTTCGAGGGGTAGCGTTGAAAGCAGGTGACACGTTGATTCTAAGATTTGGAGCGGCAAATCAGGATCCGGAAAAATTTGAATGTCCGAGGAAGTTTGATATTGAGAGAAAAAATGCTCATGCACATCTGTCTTTTGGGGGAGGCATTCATGCCTGCCTAGGTCAACAGCTAGCCAGACAGGAAATTCTCATAGGGATAAGGGTGCTATTGGAGCGTCTGGAGAATTTTTCTATTGATGCAGATTTTCCAGAGCCGGCTTATGTCTATAGTCTTAACTTTAGACCACTTAAGGCTCTACCAATTAAATTTACAAAGCGTGCATGAGAATTATTTAAGGCAAGCCTTGCTCATATTACTTCGTTAATATAAGCCCCAGTGTTATCGAGTCTAAAGGTGTTTTTATATGGAAAGAGTCGAATATTCGGTTGATAGTGGTGCGGCTATCATATCTATGAATAGAACTCCGGTAAATGCCATCGATCACGAAATGATTGATGAAATTCACGATGCTCTCCTTTCAGCTGACGCAGATAATAATGTTCATGCAGTAATTATCACAAGCAGTCTTCACCAAATGTTTTGCGGCGGAATGGATCTTAGAATGATCGCTGAAGGCGGAGTGAAAGAGTTAAGAGAGTTTGTATACAAGTTCTATATGAAAACTTTAGATATTCAATACTCCATGCGAAAGCCTACTATAGCCGCTATCAATGGGCCCGCTCGAGGAGCTGGTATGACGTTGTCTATTTCTTGCGATCTCATTTTGGCATCAGATGATATTGACTTGGGCTATCCAGAAGTTGATATTGGCTTGTTACCAGCCATACATTATGTACACTTGCCTCAGCAAATAAGTCGGCATAAAGCGTTTGAACTTCTTTTCTTAGGGAAGCCTATTTCGGCATTCGAGGCGCAAAATTTAGGCATAGTAAACAAAGCGGTTCCCCGAGCAGAACTGATGCATGAATCTTTTAAAATGGCGGCATCTTTTGGAGAAAAGTCACCAACTATTATGGCCCTAGGTCGGCAATCCTTCGTACGTGCTAATGATCTTGATTATCGTAGAAATATTGAGAATCAAATTGAAACTCTTTGTAATGTTTTTCAAACCCATGATGGGAGGGAGGGGCTTGCAGCCTTCCTCGAAAAGCGTAAGCCTGTCTGGAAAGATCAGTAAATGATTTAGTGGTACGAATGGTTTGATTCGACGTTAAGATATTTTATGAACCAATCATGGGTGGTGTAGACCCACATCCTTACCCTGTCGGGAGGATATTGTGCAGTCTCAGCACTAACAGAGTGTATAATTGTCCAACAGGGCTTTTTATTAGAATATTTTATGGCAACAAAGAATTTCGAAAAAAAATCTATATGTATTGGCGTAGCCGGAGATTCAGCTTCTGGCAAAGATACATTTGCGGATGCTGTCGTCCAGCTGTTAGGTTCTGAGGCAGTGACTGTCCTTTCAGGCGACAATTATCATTTCTGGGATCGGGAGAAACCGGCATGGGAAGTGGTTACCCATCTTAATCCTATGGCTAATGACTTGTCCCGGTATGCTCGTGACCTCTCTGCGCTTGCAGCAGGGGATAGCGTTGAAGTACATGAATATGATCATTCTTTGGGCCGTAGTAGCGAACTTTCAGTAGTCGAGGCCCGACAAATCATAGTGGCTCAGGGCTTGCACGCTTTGTATTCGGTGGAAATGAGGTCCCAGTACGACTTGCAAATTTACTTGGACGTAGATGAGGATATTAGGCGGAAATTTAAAATCAAACGAGATGTTCGAGAGAGAGGGCATCAGTTAGACAAAGTTATTGCGACTTTTGAGCGACGTGAAGCGGATTCGATTGACTTTGTTCGACCGCAGGCACAGTACGCAGATGTTGTGTTTTCTATTAGGAGCGATAATTTCGAAGCTTTGGGGCGGGATTCATACGAGGAAGACTTATCTCTATATCTTGAAGTAAAGAAAAAGAACAAACGATACTCTGAAGACTTAACAGCTAATCTTGAAAATGTTTGTAAACTAGATATAAGTCAAGACTTAGTCGATGGGACGCCTATCCTTAGGATACGTGGTGCGGTTACGGAGGCTTGGCTTTCGGAGGCAGCGGCTAATTTATGCCCCAAAGCACTTAAGCTGACTAGTTATAGCCCTCTTTGGAAAAACGATATTGTAGGGCTCATACAGCTTATAACGTTGTCCGAAATTGAACATCTGATCTGAGACCTAAGACTGAACATTTATCTACTTGGCTTTTGTTGTAAGACACATTATCCTCCATTACTTCTTTAAGCATATATAGAGTTTCACGATGAATGATTTGTACTCCAGTCTTAGCTTTAAGCGTGGTCCAGCGATGAAAAATCGCTTTATGTTGGCACCTTTGACCAACTCACAAAGTCATGAGGATGGCAGCTTGTCTGATGATGAATTTCATTGGTTGACCAAGCGTGCCGAAGGTGGATTTGGTCTGACAATGACTTGTGCCGCTCATGTGCAGATAGAAGGGAAGGGGTTTCCAGGCCAACTAGGTATCTTTTCGGATGATCAGCTACCTGGACTGACTCGGCTGGCATCAAAGATTAAGGAGCATGAAAGTATAGCGATAGCGCAGTTGTACCATGGAGGTATGCGATGCCCTTCTGATGTCATTGGTATGCAGCCTGTGTCTTCATCCGATAGCGAAAAGTGGGGGGCTCGAGCAATGACTACTCAGGAAGTTGAGACCATGATTGGTGCTTTCGTTACCGCTGCTGCTCGAGCTGAGAAAGCTGGGTTTGATGGTGTTGAGCTTCATGGCGCACATGGATATCTACTAGCCCAATTTCTATCTCCGGAAGTTAATAAGAGAACCGATCGTTTTGGTGGATCTTTGGCTAACCGCTCCGCCCCTATGTTTGAAATTATCGAAGGAATCCGATCTGTGTGTGGAGATGATTTCATGATAGGGATGAGACTTTCTCCTGAACGGTTTGGTATGGACTTAGGTGAAGTCATTGAGACTGCTCAGAAGCTAATGAAAGACGGATTAATAGAATTTTTAGATATGTCTCTGTGGGATGTGTTCAAGGAAGCAGAAGCTGAAGAATATAAAGGACAAAGTTTATTGTCGTACTTTTCTCAATTAGAGCGGGGCGATGTTAGGCTGGGAGTGGCGGGTAAAATAATGACACCAGACGATGTTGAGAAAGTTATGGGTATGGGGATTGATTGGGTCATGCTGGGTAAAGCCGGGATACTTCATCACGATTATCCCAATCAATTGAAGAAAAACCCCAACTTCGTGCCGGCAACATTACCTGTCTCTGCAGATTATCTCCGAAACGAAGGATTGAGTGATACGTTTGTTGAATATATGAAGGTATGGAAAGGCTTTGTTAAAGGTGCAGATGGTTTCGTAGATGCCGATGTTATTTTGAATAGCTAGACAATAAATGTGCAATATAATCTTAAAATGCTTACCTAACTTTGCCGTTGAAATACCCGAGCAGCACTAAGGTATTTCAGAAACATTGAACTAGTTCTTTACTCTAAAGAACTACGTCTCGCCAAACTATAAGCGGGGAAATTCTTCCGCTGCAGTTGAAATGGCGGTTTCAGTCGGAGGTCACTCCATACCCAACCGAATACTAGAAAACGAAATGGTTAGTGGTCCAGTACTGTTAGTTGCGAAGGACACAACTATTGTAGTACCGGTAGGATATTCTGTAGAAATGTCTACTGGAGGCTACTTGCTCATTACTTCTCGAGATTATGCTAACACCGCTTTTTTTATTGCTACGTAATAGATCTAGCGGTTGAAGAGAGCAGTTGCCTGTGAGTATAGTGGTTGTGTCTAGTCGGTTGTATTAAGGGGATAATACTATGGTCGAGTTTCCACCTGTTTCTATGAATGAAGCACTTCTGGTTCTGACTCATTTGCAGAATGATTTCTGGCACCCTGAAGGCAGTGGTTATCATTTTACTAAAGACACTCTGCCGTTTCCTGACACAAAGGAACGCATCGTTTCTTTAGTACATCAATGTCGTTCAAATAAAGTTCCTATTATTTTTCATAACGAAACCTTTCGGCCCGGTCACCCAGAGTTGAGTATTCGGCGAAATGGTTACGTTAGAGGATCAGGAAGGGTTTTGCAGGTGCCAGAGAATAATATGGCCGTTCGAGGTTCCTGGGGTGCGCAAACGCTAGACGAACTTAAACCTGAGGTCGGATCTTTTGAATATGAAGTTGATAATGCGAAAGTAGATCCGTTCACTTGTAGCGAATTTGAGGTGCTACTTAGAAATTCTGGCCGAACGATTCTAATTTTGGCAGGATTAGCGACGAACTTTGGTATTGAGATGACAGCACGTAGCGCCAACGAAAGAGACTACGGCGTAGTCATTCTATCGGATTGTACCGATAGAATGCTGGGTGATTATAGCGAACAGACCATGCAGAAGCTGTTGCCTTATTTTGGTCGGGTCATGACTTCTTCAGATCTTGCCAACGAGTTCTATGAGCAGTCTCGCCCGTAGAGAAGCGTTTTAATGACAATAGTTCAACTAGGAATGTTTTAATTTTTTATAAGGAAAAAAAATGGAATTCGGCATTGGGGTAAGCACGCATATAAATAACTGGAAGTTTATTCAGTACGCAGAAGAACTTGGTTTTGATCGAGCGTGGGTAGGCGATTCACAAATGATATGGTCGGACTGTTATGCAACTTTGGCTTTAGCCGCCCACAACACGAGCCGTATAAAGTTGGGGACCGGCGTTGCTATAACTGGAACTCGTATCGCCCCAGTGACAGCACATTCGATCGGTACTATCAATGCCATTGCTCCGGGTCGCACATTCTTAGGATTAGGCACAGGACATACCGCGATGCGCACAATGGGACAAAATCCGATGCGAGCAAAGGCATTTAGCTCCTATTTGGAAACTGTCAGAAACTTATTGAAGGGAGACGCTGTTGACTATACCTATGATAGCGAAACTCGAGAGATACAGTTCATGCATCAGGATAGAGGGTTTTTGAATCTTGAAGATCCTATCCCAATTTATGTGGCAGCGAATGGCCCCATGGCATTAGCAGCTGCAGGACGCTTTGGCGATGGGTTCATGACCGTTGGAGGCGAGCCTGAGGTATTTACACCTAAGGTGGATGCTATTTATGCCGGGGCTGCTAAAGTTGGACGACAGCTGCCAGAGGATTTCCATACCGCTTTTATCACGAGTAGCTGTGTCTTACAGCCCGGTGATAAGCTTACAGATGACCGTGTCATTGATGAAACAGGAAGTTGGGTGGCCTGTGAGTTGCATTTTTACTATGAGTTATGGAAAGACAGCGGCGAAAACGATGCGATTATCCCTGAATATTTCCAACCAATTTGGGGAGACTATCTCAAGAGAGTCGCTAATATGAGTCTTCCTGAAAGAGCGCGTTTTCGTCAAATACATGAGGGCCACTTGGTTTATTTACAGCCGGCTGAACGCGGATATATCACTCCTGGAGCAATAGAGGCTGGGACATTGGTTGGCGAGCCAGACCAAATTATCGAACATGTTCGAAAACTTGAATCCGCAGGGATCAAAGAAATTGCGTTGTGGCCACCGATGGACTGCGAGAGGAAAGTACTGAAAGATTTCGCTGAGCATGTAATGCCTGCTTTTCGCTAGATTTTTTTTAGGAGACTACGTGAAGATAACCTTAGAACGACCTGATAAATATGTTGCGATGGTAACCATAGATAATCAGCTTCGTTTGAATGCCATGACACGAGATATGATGCGTGAGCTAGGTACTGTATGGGATGAATTAGAAGCAGATACCACGCGTTGTATTATTGTGACAGGTGCGGGAGAGCGAGGTTTTTGTGTGGGGGCAGATCTCAGTGGCGACCTGACCGGCTCGGAAGAGATGGCAACAATTGTTAATCATTCTTTGCTGAAATGTGATTCATATTCGAAACCAATTATTTCTGCAGTTAACGGAGATTGTATTGGGGGCGGTCTTGAGCTTTTGCTCTCCACAGATATACGAGGTTGTGTAGCGAGCGCACGCTTTGGTTTGCCCGAAGTTAAATGGTCTGTTTATCCTTTTGGGGGCGCAACATTAAAGCTTGTAGAGCAAATCGGCTATATACATGCAATGGATCTCCTCCTGACAGGAGAGCTCATTGACGCTGAGAGAAGCGTGGAGTTAGATATCATAAATGAAATTTTTGAAAGCCATGACGAGCTTATGGTTTGGGCGCTAAAGAAAGCGAGAACCATCGCACGTAACGGACCTAAGGCTGTTCAGGCAGTTAAAAAGCAAGTGAGCGATACTATCTCTGCTCATGTGCAAAGTAGAGAATTACTTGAGCAACGTTTAGGAGAGGAAGTCCGCGCAAGTGATGATTTTAAGGAAGGAGTAGCGGCGTTCCTTGAAAAACGTAAACCAAATTATTAATTGGGACGTTAGTAATTATGATTCGTCCTAAAAGTAAAACGCTAGGCGACCTTCTTGACGAGATGTCTGTCACCAGAGGCTCGCAGACAGCGCTTATCTTTGGAGATGTAAACATCAGCTTCTCCGTGTGGAGAAAAGAGGTAGATAAGTTTGCTAGGTCGCTACTATCTGTAGGCATAAAACATGGCGATAGAGTTGCGGTATTGGCGGGTAACCGGCCTGAATGGCTAATCGCTGCTTTTGCGATAGCAAAGATAGGGGCAGTGATGACTGCCGTCAGTACATTTTCGACAAGTAGAGAATTGAACTGGTGTTTGAATCAATCAGGTGCCGCAGCTTTGATTATGTTATCGAAGATCCGAGGCCAGGATTTTCTGGCTGGAATTCGAGCTGACTGTCCAGAGCTATCAGAACAACAACCATTTGCTTTTGATTCTCCAGCTTTACCGGAGTTAAAGACCGTCATTACTATCGATGGGGAGACTGAGGGTGCGATCGTAAGCTGGTCTGACTTTATGAATCGAAATTCTCTATATAACGAGGAGGTTCTCTTAGATGCTCAAGCATCTGTAAATCCTGAAGATATTTGTTACATATTATACACATCCGGTTCAACTGCTAGTCCTAAGGGAGTGATGCTTGCACACAAAGGGGTCATAGAAAATGGATTTGATATAGGCGAACGGCAGCACCTTACTGAGTCTGATCGGTTATGGCTTGCTGTCCCATTATTCTGGTCTTTCGGATCAGCTAACGCCTTACCTGCAATAATGACGCATGGCGGCACGATTGTTCTGCAGGAAAGCTTTGAAGCTGATCAGGCGCTTACTACTATTAGATTGCAGTGTTGTACGATTTTCTACGGAATGGCGAACATGGTAAGAGCTCTGAAGGCGAGTAGCTACTGGTCCAAAGATGCGGTTGAGACTATGCGCACAGGTTTGACGATAGGACTTCCTGAAGATGTTGCATTTATAATAGAGACATTAAATGCCCATGAGCTATGTAACGTTTATGGGTCAACAGAGACTTACGGTAACGCTACGGTCTGTGATGCCTTTGATTCTCTAGAACAGCGACTGAATTCCCAAGGCATGCCTCTTCCGGGTATGGATGTACAAATATTAGATCGTGACACGAGAGAAATTCTTCCCTCTGGTGTTATAGGCGAGATTGCTATCAAAGGCCACGTGACGGTTGGTTACTATCTAGAGCCAGAAATGACTGTATCGACTTTCCATAATGATTTCTTTTTGTCGGGAGATCTAGGTTGCCTCGATCAAGATGGGCGCCTCTATTTCAAAGGACGCTTCAAGGAGATGATCAAAACAGGTGGTATTAACGTCGCACCACTTGAGGTCGAAGGGATTCTGGTGGCGCATCCGATGGTAAAACAAGCATATGTTGTCGGAGTCTTTGATCATGTCAAAGAAGAGAAAGTTGTTGCTGTAGTCGTGTATGAAGAAGGCGAGCAAGAGTCAGAGAAAAATTTACGGGAATTTTGTAGAGAAGAACTCGCTTCATACAAAGTGCCCGAAAGCATTATTTTTTACCAGGAAATTAATTTGCCGCTAACGTCAACGGGTAAAATCAACAAACTTAAACTAAAAGATGAGCTCAGTATGAAGCTAGGTTGATTTTTCTGAGCATTTTGCTCAGCAAGCTGTTGCGATACGGATCGCTTGGCTTTTACAGCTAGTCTAAATCGCTCGAATGATGTCTTTCTTTTAATTGCCCTTCTTCCGGTCCCCAAGTTCTATTAACTTTTCGGCCGCGTTGCACAGCAGGCCGGTCATTTATTTCATTGGCCCATCTGTTTACATTTTTATACGAGGCTACATCAAGAAATTCTCTAGCCTCGTAAAGATTATCCATGACAAGCCATCCGTACCAAGAGAATGTCGCCATGTCAGAAATATTGTATTCAGATCCAGATAGGAATGGCTTTGACATGAGGTTCTTGTCGAGTACATCTAGCTGACGTTTCACTTCCATCGCAAAACGATTTATTGGGTATTCCATTTTAGACGGCGCATAGGCGTAAAAATGCCCGAATCCGCCACCTAGATATGGAGCGCTGCCCATTTGCCAAAACAGCCAACTCATACACTCTGCGCGTTCGGCAGGATCGGTTGGTATGAATTGTCCGAATTTTTCTGCCAGGTAGAATAAAATTGCTGCAGATTCAAAAACTCTTGTACCGGGGGAGGTGCTCCGATCGAAAAGAGCAGGAATTTTTGAGTTTGGATTGATGTCGACAAAACCGCTGCTGAATTGATCTCCTTCGCTGATATCAATATAGAAAGCATCATACTCAGCTTCTTTTATACCTAACGCTAAGAGCTCTTCAAGCATGATAGTCACTTTGACTCCGTTAGGTGTACCCATTGAATATAATTGCAAGGGGTGTTCTCCAACAGGTAGATCTTTCTCGTTGGTTGCTCCCGAAATAGGACGGTTAATACTTGCGAATTTCCCTCCGCTTTCCGTGTCCCACGTCCAAACTTCAGGTGGTGTATATTCGTTCGAATCCGTCATAGTGATTTCCTAATTTTATGAGCTCGGTGCGATGTATTTCTCAGTGGGTTAAAAGTCGAGACTTGAAAAAAAATCAAGTTTTTCGCGTCCTACCATCAATACTATAAAGAATGAAGTATAGGCTCCTTAGTTCAGATAAAGCAATGCCATGTTGTCTCAGACTACGTCATAAAAGCGTAGATAAATAACAAAAAACTTCCTACAAGAGTGATACCAAGACCAATAAGGATCGCCTGACTGAATCTCGGCATTGCAGGTTTTAAAAGCTTAGATAAAAGTAGCAAGAGCAGTGATATGGCAATGAGTCTGATGAGCATGCTCAAGAACGCCAGTTTTTCGAAAATAGATCGATAACTGTGAATATTGACGCCCATATGATGAATAGGCCTACTGGAGGGAGCAGTATGATGGCCATCAAGTAGGTCAGATCGGTTATCGAACTTCCGACGAATAATTGCACAATCAGCATTATGGATATTGTACCTACCCAGCATGCACTGCCAAGCTTTAATATGGTAAAGCTATTGCGTCTATAATTCATTGGGACAATATAAGTTTTCTCGACGCTGAGGTAAAGACGCTGAAGGTTTGACGGTCGTTCTTTAGGCTATATTATCATCGACTATGGAATACAGACGCCGAGTTAAAGTTGATTCACGCTAATTTAGGAGATACAAAGAATGAATGTTTTTAAGCCTCGATATTTTGCTGGTTTTTTTTCCATCTTGATACTTTTGTTCCCGCAAAGCGATTTATCGGCGATGCAAGCGATTAGGATTGACATTGTTCCTCCATCGATGAAAATCATCAATGAACGCTATCATTATTCGCCTGCAGTCAGGGCGGGCGACACTCTGTATGTGGCAGGTCAGGTCGGAAGAGACGCTGATATGAATGTAGTAGTAGGGAAAGAAGCCCAACTCGTGCAGGCTTTTGAGAATTTGAAAACTGTATTGAAAGCGGCTTCTGCTGACTTTGACGATGTGGTGGAAATAGTAACCTACCACACCGACATGAGAGACTTAGCTTTGGTCGTGAAAGTTAAAGATCGCTATTTCACAGGTCGTTATCCTGCGTGGACAGGCATAGGCGTGACTGCCTTGTCGACACCTGGTCTTGAGTTTGAGATCAAGGCAACCGCCTATCTCGGCAAATAGTACGAAACAAACAAAGGAGACGTTTGATGGACGCCTATTTTTTTGAAGATTTCAAAATTGGTGAACGGTTTAAAGGTAAAGGTATAACCTTTACCGAGGCAAATATTATTGATTTTGCGCTTCAGTACGATCCGCAACCCATTCATATCGATACGCATGCCTCTGAATCAGGTGTCTTTGGAGGGTTAATTGCAAGTGGGCTTCAGACCATCGCACTGACATTTCGATCATTCTGGGACACGGGTGTGATGTCAGAGTGTGGTATGGGTGCCCCAGGAATGGATAAAGTTATATGGCACACGCCATTACGCCCAGGAGACACTTTATATGGGACAGGGGAAGTATTGGAGCTAATTCCATCTAAATCTAGAAATGATCGGGGAATTGTGCGCATGCGCTATACAGGAGAAAACCAAAAGGGAGAGCTTATCGTCACACTTGAGATACCGCAAATTATGCGCAAACGTCAAGTTGCAGGATAGCTTGATTTAAATGCGGCCATGACAAATAACATCGGCTCATTTATATTAGCTAGATGTTTAATCTAGGGGAGTGTTCATGATTCGTCAATCTATTAGGATTTCAGCTTTTTTGGTCTTATATTTGAGCTTTAGTTTAGCTGGGGGGAGTGTGTCCGCAGAGACGGGTTCTGATATTTATGACAAACAGTGCGCCAGCTGTCACGACAATGCGGCGGGCAGGACACCGACTAAAAAAATGCTAAATGACCTTTCTGCAGGAGCTATTGTTACTGCGATGGAAACTGGTGTGATGCGAGTGATTGGACAATGGAATATGGATGGGCCGCAACGCGTGGCTGTAGCGGAGTATTTGTCTGGGGAAAAATATACCGCGAATTGGCAGGGGGGGAAAACCAACATTTGTGAAAGCCCCATTAAGACATCAGCCGATACTTTCGGTAAGGCGCATTGGAATGGTTGGGGTAATAGTGATGAGAATATGCGCTATCAAGACGCTTCGAGTGCGGGTCTGACTAAAGATGACGTTGGAAAGCTAAAGCTTAAATGGGCTTTTGCTTTTCCAGGTGAGTCCAATGTGGAAAGTCAGCCTACTGTAGTTGATGGGCGGATCTATATCGGAAGTAAGACTGGAAAAATGTATGTTTTAGATGCTGACACTGGTTGCACCTATTGGACGTTTCAGGCGGATAACAGTATAAAAAATGCTGCATTACTAAAAGAAGTTGGCCCTGAAAAACGGTTGGTTGCTTTTTTTGGGGATATTGGAGGTTGGATCTATGCAATAGATGCAGTGACTAGTGAGCTGATTTGGAAGATCCGTGGTGACACCCATCCCGCGGCGCGCATTGTAGGTGGGTTCCAACATCACGAGGGCGCGTTATATGTTGGGATTACTTCGCTAGAAGAAGGACTTGCTATTGATCCGACCTATAAATGTTGTTCTTTCAGAGGGACTATCTTAAAGATTGATGCTGGGACAGGTCGGACTATTTGGCAGACCTATACAATAGACGAACAGCCCGTCGCTCAAGGTGAGACCACTCGAGGTCAAGCTATGGTCGGACCATCTGGTGCGACAGTATGGTCAGCGGTAACGATTGATAAAAAGCTAAATCGGATTTATGCCGCGACCAGCGACAATTATTCTGCACCTGCTACTGACTCGTCTGACTCCATCGTGGCTCTGTCCATGGAAACTGGGAAAATCGAGTGGGTTTATCAAGGATTAGCGGGCGATGCATGGAATGCCTCTTGCCAAAATGGGACAGGTGAGAATTGTCCTGATGATGCTGGACCCGATGAGGATATGGGCTCTTCTCCTATGTTGATGGAATTACCTTCTGGCAAAAGAATCTTGGCAGCAGGGCAAAAAACCGGCGTTCTTCACGCAATGGATCCAGATGATAATGGGAAATTGCTATGGCAGAAAAAATTAGCTGAAGGTGGGATTTTGGGTGGCATTGAGTGGGGGCCTGCAAATGATGGGCGGCAGATTTACGTTGCAGCAGCAGATGCAACTTGGCGAGATCAGAAATTTCTTTCTGCAGACACTGAATTAAATCCTGAAACTGGTGGTGGGATGTTTGCTGTCGATCCGGCGACAGGCAATATAATTTGGGAAGCACCTCCCGGGAGCTGTGAGGGTCGAGTCGAAAGTCCTAATAAATGTAGCCCAGCTCAAAATGCTGGTGTTACTGTTATTCCTGGCGCTGTTTTCTCGGGTGCCTTGAGCGGTGTTTTAAAGGCCTATGATACCGAAACGGGTGAGATAATTTGGGAATATGACACGCTTAGAGACTATACGTCAGTCAGTGGGGCGAAAGCGCGAGGGGGCGCCTTAGATGGACCGGGTACGGTGATTGTTGACGGGACCGTCTTTGTGACTTCTGGATATGCTAAATTTGGCGCTCATGGAGGAAATGTTTTACTTGCTTTCACAGCCGAATAATCAAGACTATAAATCTCGGGGGGAGATAAATGAAGGATAATGTTAGACCGATTGACTTGGAGAGCGTCGATCATGTGCTCAATACGACACGCAGTGTTCGCTTACGATTAGATTTCGAGAAGGAAGTTCCTCGAAAAATAATTGACGAGGCGCTGACCATTGCCCTTCAGGCACCTACTGGTGCAAATACACAGACTTGGCGATTCATGGTAGTTACTGATCCTGATCTAAAATTAGGGTTAGCTGATTGTTATCGTAAAGGTGCAGAAAAATATGTGGCTGATGCAACAGCTCTGACGCGTACCGGTGTTAGTGCTACTCGAGAGTTCGAACCAGACGATCTTCGAAGCAAACAAAAAGACGGGGTTCTGAAGTCGGCCGGCTATCTCATGGAAAACATGCAAAGAGCGCCTGCTTTAATTGTTCCGTGTATTGAGAGCCGATTTGAAAAAGAGGATGTCTTTACTCAAGCCTCTATGTATGGTTCGATTTTACCTGCGACATGGTCACTGATGTTAGCGCTTCGTGCGCGTAGGATTGCCTCCGCATGGACAAGTTTACATCTAATTTACGAGCAGGAAGCCGCTCAGCTTTTGGGCATCCCTGCAGATATCACCCAGACAGCATTATTGCCTATTGCTTGGCTCAAGGGAGGCGATCTGGGGAAAGCGAAACGTTTACCACTTGAAGATGTTTGCTATTACAACCGTTGGGGCAGCTAGCTTCTCGGTCACTAATTTTCTTCATTCTTGGATTTTGTAGATATAGGAGTTGCTATGAAGCTTGGGGTCTTTAGTTTCAATACGGAGTACACGATACGTGCCGATGAGTTGGCTATTGCAGCTGAGGAGCGTGGTTTCGAATCGATCTGGTTCCCTGAACATACTCACATTCCTGCCAGCAGAGAGACTGCATATCCCGGAGGAGGACCGCTTCCAAAAGAATATATCCATATGAGTGATCCGTTTACAAGTGCTGCTGCTGCCGCTGTGGTTACCAAAACAATAAAAATTGGGACAGGTGTGTGTCTTGTCATTGAACACGACCCTTTGGCTCTTGCCAAAACTGTGGCTACGATTGACCGCTTATCTAATGGAAGATTTATTTTGGGGGTAGGTGCGGGGTGGAACGCGGAAGAGATGGAGAATCACGGAACTCCTTATTCTAAGCGCTGGAAAGTACTTGAAGAGCGAGTAAAAGCTATGAAAGCACTTTGGACTCAGGAAGAGGCTAGTTTCAAGGGTGATTGGGTGAATTTCGAGAAAGTTTGGTCTTATCCTAAGCCTGTGCAAAAGCCTCACCCACCAGTCATTATTGGTACATTTGGATCAAAATGGGGTTGCCAAAGGGTTGCCGATTATGCAGAAGGCTGGATCCCAATAGATGGTTTAATGACAAGTTTAGACGACAGCATTGCTGATCTGCACGCGCGTTTACGTGAGAATGGACGTAAACCGGAAGATGCGCCTATTTCGATGTTCGATATTTACGAGACGTCCGAAGACGATCTTAAGAGGTACGCCGACATGGGGTGCATAGAAAGAGCGATCCCTCGATGCCCCACAGAAGACAAAGATACGGTACTGAGATGGCTAGATCGCTACGCAGAGATTGGGCGACGCATAGGTGCAATATAGTTTCGTTATGCCACCTTCCTGTTTTGAGGTATGAACTATGCGCTATTTCGGCGATCCGTCATAAGGAATATTAAGCGCCTCGTCAAAAATCAAATTTTCTTTGGTGATAAAAACACGTGATTGGCTAAAGTCTATAAAACTCTTTTCGTCCTCGAGCATGGCCTGAAATACTTTTATGCCTCCTTCAGTTTTGGCGGCATTGACTAGCGCTTCCTCCGATTCCCACCAACATTCAGTAATCCCGTCATAAGCTTCGGCCAGCCCTCTTGATTCAACGAACAAATCGTTGAGAGGGGTATCGATAGTATGACTTTGGATATATTTTATACATTTAGATTCACTTGCAACGCTTGTTACTAGCGGCGCATGTTCTTCTCGCCAATATCGATGAAACTCTTCCTGTGAAATGTTTGCTTTTTTTCTCAGACAATAAACTAACTTAATCATATCTCAACTCCCTCAGTTTTTGGCGTCGATATCTATTCGCTAACTACTTCTCTTATGAAGGAAATAGCTCTAGGAATCGAACAGCGCTTCGAGCGTTCAATTGCTTTTTAAGGATTCTCAGGTGTCTTTTTTATTTTAGATTGTATAGTTTTAGTGTAACTGATCATTTGCGCGAAAGTGAAAAACAAACGTTCGGAGAAAATATCATGGACTATCTGGGCACAGCGGCGCTTTTTGTGGCACTCACAGTCACTTTTTTTGGTTTCCGAAAGCGTGGAAAGTAAATCTCCCTAAAACGCGCTGTGTGTTTCAGAGCTTTTGGTTTTTAAGTTTTTTGTTAGGCATTGCCTCGACGAATACAGGCATAGGTTTAGCCGGCCTATCGGCTATAGGTATTTCTACATTACTACTAGTATTGACTTTCACGGGTAAGCAAAAAGTAGATAAAGAAGGGATAGGCGTTGGCGATATTATTCCCGCGTTCACCGCGGAAACAGATGGTAAGAAGTTATTTGGTAGCTCTGATCTGGCAGGGTCCAGAATACTGATTAAGTTTTTTAGAGCACATTGGTGACCTTATTGTGTCGCCGAGTTACGGCGATGGGAAGAATTAAGACCTGAGCTAGATGAAGCAGGTGTCACAGTGGTTACAGTCTCTACTGACACGGCTACAGAAATCAGATTGGGAAGAGGAATGCATGGCCTTAAAGGAACTATGCTTGCAGATCCTAAGCTTAAAGTCATTCCGCTTTTTGGTCTGCTCAACAAAAATATAAATAACTTCCGACTGCCTGGGAGGCCAGGGTTGCCTGTCCTAACCAGCTTACTTGTTGACGAGAGTGGTGTTGTGGCTTTGGAAAGACCAAGCAGACGATTATGCTCGCCGGTCTGATCCGACAATAGTCAAGTCCGCTCTCAGCGACTGCTTCAGTTGAGAAAAGCTTAGCTGAAGAAGTATTGGTTTTTGAGACTGTCCGCAGAAAGAAACCGATTTTCTATAGGTTCTGTCATTTTCCTGATTCACAAGCCTCCTCTCGAGAGAGACCGCTGTAATACGGTCAGGTTTTTTCTGCAGAAAATTCGTAACTTTGATCTTGGTTCCATTCAGGTAATCAGTTATCTAATTGACTTGAGGCAGAGAATATTATGGCGCTCAAATTTCTATTATGCTTTATGATTCGATAAAGTAACCCACCTTTATGGCGGGTACTTTCTTTTTCTTTCTAGTTGTGAGATAAAACCGTCAACTAAAGAATCTAAATATCTATAGAGGGAATTTTCATGTGGCGAGTAGGGATTGATGTCGGCGGAACTTTTACGGATCTATTTGCATGGGACGAGCAGGACAATCGACAAATCTCTTCTAAAGTTCTGACGACTAAGCCCGATAGATCTTTGGGCGTAATGAATGCTCTGAAGGAAGCAGGTATAGAAGCGAGAGACGTATCGCATTTGATGCACGGCACTACGACGGCAACTAATGCACTTATTACGCGGGATTATCCGGAGGTTGCAATGGTAACGACCAATGGGTTTCGAGATACTATTGAAATTGGTCGCCAGCATCGCGCAGAGCTTTATAACCCTTACCAAACGAAGCCACGTCCGATTATCAAAAGACGTTATCGCTACACGTTAGATGAGAGAATTGATGTGAACGGTGAAGTGGTTCGACCACTTGACCTGCAGGCAGCTAGAAATATAGCAAAAAAAATTCGTATTCATGATATCCAATCAGTCGCCGTGGCTTTTATTAATTCTTATGTGAGTCCCCGGCATGAAGATAAAATGCGGGATATTATTCTTGAAGAAAACCCAGACATTTATTGCATCACCTCGTCGGATACTCGTGCCTTATTCAGAGAGCATGGGAGATTTGTCACTGCAGCAATACGAGCAGCGACGATGCCTGTTATGGAACAGTATTTCGGTCATTTGGAAGCTAGTCTTGAGAGTGCGGGATTTCACGGAAGGTTAATGATCCTTAAATCGAGCGGGGGTATTACAGGGGTGGGATATGCCAAGGACCACCCTGAAGAGTTGATTGAATCTGGTCCCGCGGGAGGAGTTGCCTATGCTGCTTACTTAAACGAGGTAAAAGGTGACTGCCCGAATATCATACATACTGACGTTGGGGGTACTAGTTTTGATGTATCTATCGTTGAAAATGGAAAAGGGCTAGTTACCCGTGATCATGAGATAGAGTGGGAAGTTCCTGTAATAGTCCCTATGTTAGATATCCATAGCGTCGGTGCAGGTGGTGGGTCCATTGGATGGGTAGATGACGGGAATAGCCTTAGAGTGGGCCCCCAATCTGCCGGCTCTAGTCCTGGCCCAGCCTCATACGGATTAGGAGGAACGGAGCCCACTATCACTGATGCTAATTTACTATTGGGAAGGATAGAACCATCACTTGGTGGAAAAATGATGTTAGACGTTGCCGCTGCCGAGGCTGCGGTAAGTAAGGTTGGAGAACGGGTTGGTCTATCTACTATTGAAGCAGCAGATGGAATGGTTCGGATTGGTTGTGAAAATATGGCGCAGGCGGTTAAGAAAGTCATCACAGGACGAGGACGTGATCCTCGAGACTTTATTTTGGCTAGCTTTGGAGGGGCGGGTGCAATGCATGCCTTCTTGATTGCAGAATCTATTAATGTTCCTAAAATCATTGTCCCCGCGGCTGCGGGAGTTGCATCGGCATTTGGGGCTACCGCAATGGATCTCAGACACGACCTAGA
>CALKCL010000024.1 GCA_938082545.1 uncultured Gammaproteobacteria bacterium | reverse complement strand
GCCGACTTGGGTAGCAACTACGTTTCCATCTTTGAAAATCATCAAACACGGAATGCCTCTAACCCCATATTTCTGAGCGGTTTCACCATTCTGATCAACATCTAGCTTTGCTATTTTCAATTTATCAGAGTAATCCGGCCCAACCTCGTCTAGAATGGGTGCAATCATCTTGCAGGGTCCACACCATTCTGCCCAATAGTCGACTAATACTGGTGTCGCGGATTGAACTACATCTATGTCGAAAGAGTCGTCAGTAACGTGTAATATTTTGTCGCTCATCGTAACTTTAGTATTCCTTAGATTTATTATGATGATCTATTGTCGACTGAACTGAATTAAAAATGCAAGCTCGAAATTAAACGAGCATAGGGCTATTTTGACCATATGAATTTATATACTCCGCTAGAATTACTTATCGTCTTCGTTTCTGTTGTCGTTTTTTCAATGCTATTGAAGTTCTTTATTTCCAAAATACGCAGATCTGGAGGTCGGAAATCTAAGACTATAGATCGTAAGAATGTAAAACGTAGGAAGAGACCTACGAAGGTAAAAAAAGAGACTCCTGTTAATCAACCTTCAAAAAAACAAACTCCAAAAAAAGATTCTGTGACCAGCAGTTCGGTCAAGGCAATAAATAGTGACGCCGTAACGGATATAAGATTTGATAGCTTGGGTCTTCAGGAGATATTACTAGAAGGCGTGAAGGACGCTGGGTTTGAGTTCTGCACGCCTATCCAGGCGAAATCTTTGCCAGCTTTGTTACTAGGCCGAGACGTTGCTGGGCAAGCTCAAACAGGAACGGGTAAGACTGCGGCGTACCTCTTGGCTACGATGAACACTATCTTGTTGGGTGATGAGCGGGTTGAACGGGCTAGTGGCGGTTTTGCCCCGCGCGGTATAATACTGGCACCCACCAGAGAATTGGCGATTCAAATTCATCAAGATGCTTTGACTCTAGGCGGGCATAGCGGACTTAGTCTAGGTTTGATATACGGAGGAGTCGATTATGATAAGCAGCGCAAGATATTGGAAGGCGGTGTAGATATTATTATAGGTACTCCAGGGCGAATCATTGACTTCTTTAAACAAGAAGTCTTTACTTTAGATAAGATTCAGGCTCTCGTTCTCGATGAAGCTGACCGTATGTTTGACCTGGGCTTCATCAAAGACATTCGATTCTTGCTTCGACGGATGCCGCAGCCTGAAAAGCGACTAAACATGCTGTATTCTGCGACACTATCTCACCGAGTAAACGAACTGGGTTACGAGTATATGAATACTCCAGAGCTAGTTGAAGTTTTAGCTCTGGCCCCGACTGCAGATAAGGTTACACAGCTGCTCTATCACGTTAGTTCGGATGAAAAAATCCGATTGCTGATAGGGCTTTTCAGGCAGCATGAGCCAAAGAGAGCTATAGTTTTCGCCAATACGAAGCGAGTAGTAGCGCTGGTGGTGTCGTACTTGAACAGTAATGGTTACCGAGCTAGAGCTTTATCGGGAGATGTAGAACAGTCTAAGCGTCAGCGTTTGATAGGTGATTTTAAATCTGGGACTGTATCTATAGTTGTAGCGACTGATGTCGCTGCTAGAGGTCTGCATATTCCAGATGTGAGTCACGTTTTTAACTTTGACCTACCTCACAACTGTGAAGATTATGTCCACCGGATTGGTCGGACCGCGAGAGCCGGAGAGAGTGGAGAGGCGATTAGTTTTGCTTGTGAGGAATATGTTTTTTCACTAGAAAGCATCGAGTCTTACGTCGAGAACAAAATACCGGTGGAGCCTGTCACAGAAAATTTGTTACCAAAAGTTACCAAACCACCATACGACGAAACTAGAGCGTCAAGCGATCGTAGGAAACCGCGAAGAAGAAGCTCTGGGGCCTAAGGTACGGGCGAAACCGATAGTTGCATGTTAAAAGCCTCATTTTCTATTATTATGTCTGTAATCTTGGAGGCCTTGTCATGGAAAAAAATCGAACGATAAAACATATACTATTGCCATTCATGCTTATCATCAGTTGTCTTAGTGTTGGTTGCGGGCAGAAAGGTGAATTATTTATTCCGGACTCTACTGTCCAGCAACCTAAATAGATTTACCTATGCGCAAATCTCAAATTTTTAATTACCAGGATGGTAAGCTACATGCTGAGTCAGCTGACCTCCACGCTATCGCGCGACAAGTTGGTACCCCATGTTATGTCTATTCCAGGACAGCGATTGAAGCAGCTTGGTTAGAATACGATGATGCCTTCAACGATCGAATGCATGAAGTGTTTTACGCCGTTAAAGCGAACGATAACCTGTCCATCATCAAGACGTTGCATTTGCTAGGTTCTAGCTTCGATGTGGTTTCTATTGGCGAGCTATTAAGAGTTCTAGATGTTGGGGTGGACGCAAGTCGTGTGGTTTTCTCAGGTGTAGGGAAAAGTGTCCAGGAAATTTCAAGAGCTATTAAACTCGATGTTGGGACCATAAACATTGAGTCTTTGGAAGAATTTGAGAGAATTGAAGCTGTTACCAATGAGCTCGGAATGTCGGTAAACGTAGCCGTTAGAGTTAACCCCGATGTTGATCCCAAAACACATCCATATATCTCCACCGGCCTTAAAAACAACAAGTTTGGAGTACCTATCGAGGATGCTCTTGAGCTATATAAGCGTATTGCAACGTCCCGCTGGATAACCGCAACAGGTATTGCATGCCATATAGGATCGCAGATAGTGGACGTAGAGCCAATATTAGAGGCAGTAAAACAGATAGTTTTGCTGGCTTCAGGACTTGAGGCGTTAGGTATCAAAATCAAAACAATTGATGTGGGTGGTGGACTAGGCATCAGTTATAAAGACGAACAACCCCCGAAAATCAGTAGTTTTGTGTCAGCTTTACTGGGGGCGGTCCCCGCTAACTTTAAGATCGCATTAGAGCCTGGAAGATCCATAGTTGGGCATACTGGCATTCTTTTGACGAGGGTAGAGTTGGTAAAACAGACGGCATATAGTCGTTTCGTTATCGTAGATGCCGCGATGAACGATCTCCTGAGACCTTCGCTCTATAGTGCTTGGCATGACATAGTGACCTGCGATGAGAAATCCGCAGATGAGATAGAGGGTGCATCTTTATGTGATGTGGTTGGACCCGTATGCGAGACTGGTGATACATTGGCAACAGGACGAAAATTAAGTGTCCTCGAGGGAGATTTAATCGGTGTATTGGATGCAGGAGCATACGGTGCTGTGATGGGTTCAAACTATAATGCTAGACTTAAATGTGCTGAGGTGTTGGTTCAGAACGATTCCTTTGAAATAATTAAAGCTAGGCAGAGCTTTGAAGATATGGTGAAAATAGAACGAGAATATCTGATACCTGAATAGGTATGCACCTTTATGGCGCATTAGAGTCTTTGATGCGCACTATTAAAGCGCAAAAAATATTACACAAATTCTATCATGCGCTCGTATGGTGACTCAATTTTGGCATAATTTTTGCATGCTTGTAAGTATTGCGAGTTAATTAGATGAAATCAGTTTTGTGCGATGTAGATTAAAAACATTAATGTAGTAAGTTGGAGAAAAATAGAATGTCAGTAGAGAGTGTCCTGAAAACGTTGAGTGATGAGGATTATCGTTTCGTCGATATCCGATTTACAGATACAAAAGGTAAAGAGCAGCATGTCACTGTACCCACGCATGAGGTGGACGAGGACTTTTTTAAATCTGGAAAGATGTTTGATGGCTCGTCTATTGCCGGTTGGAAAGACATAAATGAGTCAGACATGATTCTGATGCCAGATCCTTCGACCGGGGTGCTGGATCCTTTTTTTGAGGAGAAAACCTACAATATTCGATGCGATGTAGTTGAGCCTTCAACTGGAGAGGGTTACGACCGTTGCCCGAGGTCAATCGCGAAAAGAGCCGAGGAGTATCTAAACACGTCAGGTATTGGAGATACTGCGTATTTTGGTCCCGAGCCTGAATTTTTTGTCTTTGACGACGTGAAATGGACAAACGAGATGAAAGGATCAGGATTTAGCATTGATTCTGATGAAGCTGGTTGGAATTCTAACAAATCATTTGAGGGCGGTAATACAGGACATCGTCCTGGCGTCAAAGGAGGCTACTTTCCAGTTCCTCCAGTTGACTCCCTTCATGATATGAGATCTACAATGTGCTCAGTGATGGAAGAAATGGGTGTGGAGGTTGAAGTTCATCACCATGAGGTCGCCACAGCGGGACAATGTGAGATAGGCACTAAATTTGATACGCTTGTGAAACGAGCCGATGCAAATCAAATATTCAAATATTGTGTTCACAATGTAGCCCATGGCTACGGGAAAACCGCGACTTTTATGCCTAAGCCACTAGTTGGTGATAATGGGAATGGCATGCATGTGCACCAATCTATAAGTAAAGACGGAACAAATCTATTTTCGGGAGTTGAATACGGTAACCTGTCTGAGACAGCATTATATTATATTGGTGGCATTATAAAACATGCACGTGCTATTAATGCTTTCACTAACGCCAGTACGAATAGCTACAAGAGACTAGTTCCTGGATTCGAGGCACCAACTTTCCTAGCATATTCTGCGCGAAACAGGTCGGCCGCAGTTAGGATACCTTGGGTTGATAGCGAGAAAGCTAGAAGAATTGAAGTCAGATTTCCCGACTCTGCCGGGAACCCATACTTCGCGTTTACAGCTTTGCTTATGGCTGGTCTTGATGGGATAAAGAATAAAATACATCCTGGTGAACCTCAGGATAAAGATTTGTACGTTGTTGAGACGAATAAATTGACCGGTCTGCCCATCGACGATACGATTCCGACGGTTTGTTTTTCCTTACACGAGGCTTTAATCGCTCTAGATGGTGACCGAGACTTTTTAAAGGCCGGAAACGTCTTTTCTGATGCTGCAATTGATGCTTATATTACATTGAAAATGGAGGAGGTAACGACTATGAGAATGTCGACCCATCCTGCAGAATTCGCGATGTACTATAGCCTTTAAAAGCTATAATCTCGGAAGCTGAAAGCCCCCTAGTTGGGGGCTTCTTTATTATTAAGCGTGTATTTCTTACTTGGTCTGATTCTTGCTTGTATATCTAGTAAGGCTTTATTTAAGACAGAGGCGGAAAATGCCGGGGAATAAAAGGAATGTTGTGAAGAAGTGCTGGACTTTTCTGGTCTCTATGCACCAAAATAGTGCGGCATGACGAAAGTAGTCAATAAAGAGTCCGCACAGACACTCGACCTTATCAATGCACTATCGACTTCTGTGGTGCTATTGGATAGATCGCTTCGGATTGTCTTGGTGAATGCCGCTGCTCAGGCATTATTTGCTGTAAGCGAAATGAAGCTGAAAGGACGTTTGCTTGCTGAATGCTTTCCCACTCTGCCGGCACTTCATGAGGCATCGCTTCGCGCGCTGACTGAAGAAAAGTCATTTGTTGAAAGAGATCTAAGATTCAGTTTTCCGGATCGAGAAAAATTATTCGTAGACTGCAATTTTGCCCCTATTTGGCTTAGTGAATCAGAGCCGTCATTCGTGCTGCTAGAGATTTTTAATTTCGCGCGACTACAGAGCATCCGCCATGATGGTGACTTGTTACAACAAAATAATGCAGCTAGTGCGTTATTGCAAGGTCTAGCCCATGAAGTAAAGAACCCTTTGGGTGGTATCAGAGGTGCAGCGCAATTGCTGGAGAAAGAACTAGCGGACAAGAGCCTTGCAGAATACACCCAAGTCATTATTGGAGAGGCCGACAGGCTTCGTGGCTTAGTTGATAGAATCAGCGAGCCTCTAGTTATTTTAGAGATAACGAAGGTTAACGTCCACGAGGTGTTAGAGCATGTCCGACTTATCGTCACCACAGAGCATGGTGAGGATATATCAATTCAAGACGATTATGATCCAAGCATACCGGATTTGAGTGCTGATAGAGATAAATTGATCCAAGCTTTTATGAATTTGATGAGAAATGCAGCTCAGGCGCTCAGTTCAGAAGGGGGCACAATTACTTTGCGAACGCGCGTACAAGGACGGTTTACTATCGGATCTGTGTTACATCGATTAGTGCTTGCGATCCAAATTATCGACGACGGGCCTGGAATCGATCCTCACCTGCGGTCTAGTATATTTTACCCTCTGGTATCGGGTCGCGCTGAGGGTACCGGATTAGGTTTGTCACTTGCCCAGTCTATGATTAAGCGGCAGGGCGGGATGATTGGTTTTGAAAGTGAGCCAGGTAAAACTATTTTTACTGTTTGGCTTCCTTTAGGAGAGGATAAATGATTATGTCTGACGATGTTTGGATTGTTGACGATGATCGAGCTATAAGGTGGGTACTGGAGCGCGCACTGAGTAAAGAAGAATTTTCGACTCGAAGCTTCGAGACAGCTGATACCGTGTTATCTGCCCTCATGCAAAGTCAACCCGCTGTAGTCATTACTGACATTAGAATGCCCGGTACGGATGGCCTCGCTTTGCTTAAAACGCTGCAACAGAAGTTTCCTCATGTCCCTGTGATTGTAATGACTGCTTACGGTGATTTAGATCATGCAGTAGCAGCTTTTCAAGGAGGTGCTTTTGAGTATATGCCTAAGCCTTTTGATATCGATGATGTCATTTCGATTGTCCGAAGAGCAATAAGGAAAGGTGAAGAAAAATCGAATCAAGAGCCTGCGGTAGATACGTCCCCAGAGGTTTCAGGTATTGTTGGTTCTAGTATTGCGATTCAACAGGTATTTAAAACTATTGGGCGCCTATCGAACTCTCACATGACGGTTATGATTACGGGTGAATCTGGTTCGGGAAAAGAGCTCGTTGCGAGGGCGCTGCATCGGCATAGTCCTAGGGCAGGAATGTCTTTTATTGCCTTGAATACTGCAGCGATACCTGGCGAGCTGCTCGAGTCTGAACTATTTGGCCATGAGAAAGGCTCTTTTACTGGCGCGACTGGCAAAAGGATTGGCCGTTTTGAACAGGCTGATAATGGGACTTTATTTTTGGATGAAATTGGTGATATGCCTTCTGACTTGCAGACTCGACTACTTCGAGTTTTAGCTGACGGGAAATTTTATAGAGTTGGAGGGACTCAGGCAGTAAGTGTCGATGTTAGAGTAATAGCGGCAACGCATCAAGATCTAGAGTGCCTAGTCGAAACTGGTCGCTTTCGAGAAGATCTCTTCCACCGGTTGAACGTGATTCGCTTAGAGCTGCCAGCTCTAAGGGACAGGACAGATGACATAGATGAACTATCCAATCATTTCTTTAAAAATATAGCTGCGGAACTGCATACTAATGTAAAAATATTTAGTAGCGATGCGCTTAAAGTCATGCAAAGTTACAGGTGGCCAGGCAACGTTAGGCAGTTGGAAAATATTTGCCGACGTGTAATGGTAATGGGTAGCACGCATGAGATTGATGTAGACGACCTTCCTGATGAGCTAAAAGCAGACCAAAGCGATAAAGACGGTGAGCATAGTTTGGTTTCTTGGGAGGAGGCTCTCAGACGTCAGGCCACAGAGCACCTGGAACAAACTGACTTTTCGCCATTGATGTCCGATCTTGTGCCACGTTTTGAATTGGTTCTGATAAGGGCGGCTCTGGCAAAGACTTCTGGTAGGCGGCAAGAAGCTGCTCGGTTACTTGGTTGGGGTCGCAATACTTTGACCCGCAAGATAAAAGAATATGAATTGAACGGTTAGAGTTTTTGGCTATTTCCTTTTAAGCGACTCGGCGATCATCGGCGCGAAATATGTCAGTATTCCATCGGCGCCAGCTCTTTTGAAAGCTAATAAAGATTCTGTTGCTGCTGATTGCCGATCTAGCCAACCACGCTCCACCGCTGCTTGAATCATAGAGTACTCTCCACTTACCTGGTACGCAAAAGTAGGTACTGAGAATTCAGCTTTTATTCTTTGTAAAACATCCAGGTAAGGCATTCCAGGCTTAACCATTATCATGTCCGCCCCTTCAGCTATATCTAGACCAGCCTCCCTTATTGCCTCGTCGCTGTTCCCAGGATCCATTTGATACGATTTTTTATCCCCCTTCATGAGGCTTCCTGCCGATCCAATTGCGTCACGGAATGGTCCATAAAAAGCAGAAGCATACTTTGCAGAATAAGCGAGTATTTTAACATTTTGATAGCCTTTGGCATCTAAGGCTTTTCTGATCGCACCGACACGTCCATCCATCATGTCGGAAGGAGCGACTACGTCGACACCCGCTATTGCAAGTGAGAGCGACTGTTTAACTAAGATTTTTACTGTTTCGTCGTTGATGACATACCCGCTGCTGTCAACTACCCCATCATGCCCATGGGTGGTATAGGGGTCGAGCGCAACGTCACTAATGATTCCTAGATCAGGCACCGCAGTCTTTATTTCTTCAATCGCTAATTGGATCAATCCTTTTTCGTTGTAAGCCTCTGACCCGTTGGGAGTTTTTAGTCGGTCAGGTAGCACCGGAAAAAGCGCGATTGCAGGTATGCCTAAATCGTGTAAATGTAAGGCATGTTTTTTTGCAAGATCTATACTCAGCCTGTCTACACCAGGCATAGATTTGACTGGTAGGCGTTTGTCTTTTCCAGGGAGTAAAAATATAGGTGCGATTAGGTCGTCAACACTTAAACTAGATTCGCGCACTAGTCGCCGAATAAAGTTTTTATCACGTAATCTTCGTGGTCTACTGGTTGGAAAGCTAATATTTGGAAATTGTGTCATATTACTTCTCATCCACTATAATTATTCTCAGCCATCAAATGCATTATTCGAAGAATAATAACATAGTTAACTTGGTTGACCCTTAGAACTCGATATAAGAAAAAGCCTTGAGGGGAAAAGCTAAATGTATAATGAAGCTACAATTCGCCTTGTATTTTTTGTCACGATTTTTCTAGTTTGTTTTTTCTTAGAAAGAACCTATCCTTTAAAGAATTCTGTTTCTCATAATTCGTGTCGCCGACTGCATAATTATCTTTTTTTAGTTGCGGGGATTGTGATAACGCGTATTTTTCCTCCTTTGGTTGCTATTGGAGCAGCTGTTTTCGCAGAGATGTATAAGATTGGTGTCATGAACTGGATAGATTTTCCGCTCATGTTCTCGTTTGTTGTGTGTCTTTTTCTGCTCGATCTGACTCTTTATTTGCAGCATATCGCTATGCATAAGGTACCTTTTCTATGGCGCTATCACTCTGTACATCACTCTGATGAAAAGATCGATCTGACCACAGGCTTTCGTTTCCACCCTGGCGAACTATTATTTTCTTTATGCTATAAATGGCTAATCATACTTTTCTTAGGTGCTTCACCACTTATGGTCATTTTTTATGAGTCTCTCTTAAGTGCTTTTTCTTTGATCACTCACAGCAATATTAAAATTTCGGAGCAGCCCAAACGTATCATTTCCAAAGTCTTCATAACGCCTGATCTACATTGGCTACATCATTCAATCGATTTTTTTGAAAGTAATAGAAACTTTGGAACAATATTTTCTTTCTGGGACAAAATATTCCGTACTTATCAAGGATGCTCGAATGTTAAGGCTAAGGACTTGACTTTCGGTGTGGACAAAATGGGTGCAGAAGACAAACGATTCATAGGGCTTATTCGTTACCCTTTCACATGATATTTTTTAACTATACCTGTATGACAGGCTATAGCTTTTCGCAAGTACTTTCTATCCATGTTTCTGCTTCCACCATTATCTGTTTCCTGTTCTTCCCACAGGTCGGGAGGCTCTCGCCTATCACTACTGTAATACTTCCAGGGCGTTTGATGAAACTTTCCTTTGACCAAAAAGCACCTGCATTATGAGCAACAGGGATTACAGGGCATTTCATCTCTAATGCCAGCGCAGCTCCGGTTTGTGTGTATTTCCCTATAGAGCCGTAAGGAACTCTTGTCCCCTCAGGGAAGAGCAGGACCCACCAACCTTCTCTTATACGAGCTGCACCAAGTCGTAAAATTATTTTAATTGCTCGAGTTCCTAATTTTCTATTAATGGCTATGGGGTTAAGCGAAGCTAATCCCCAGCCAAAAAATGGTAGATAAAACAATTCTTTTTTTAGCACCTGTGACTGTCGAGGGAAGATCAACTGCATAGCGATTGTCTCCCAAGCAGATTGATGTTTACATAGAATTACACCAGCAGTCTTTGGAATGTTTTTAAGGCCTTTTACTTCATAGGTTAGATTGCAGGTGATCTTTAGCCAGTGAATAGTGCAGACAGCCCAAAGAGAAATTATGTCGTATCGAACATGCCGACGTGCAGGAATAATGAGAAGACTTATGAAAGAGAAAAAAATTGTTAACGGTATAAGGCCAGCATAGAAAATGACAGAGCGAATCCACATAGGTGTTTTATCTTTTTTTTCCGGAGGAATAACGCATTTTATGGAATTCTAGATTTTCCTAATTCTTGAGTTGGCCAATATCAGCGACTTGTGTAAATAATTTATGGACAGCGCCCAGCAGCTGCAACCTGTTATTGCGAATAGAGTCATCATCACACATTACCATAACTTCCTTGAAAAAAAGTTCAACCGGCTGAGATAGCTCTTCTAGTAAAGAGAAATAAGAGACATATTGTCCGTCGGAGTATAGCTGTTCTAGAGTAGGAGAAAGCTCAGACATCTTTGTGACTAAGGCCAGTTCTGCTTTGTCTATCAGTAGAGTTTTATCAATATCGCTAGTCGTCACGAAGGGTGCTTTTTTGAGGATATTGGCGATTCTCTTATTAGCAGCTGCCAAGCTTATTGCTGACGAAAGTTTAGAAAATTGGGTAACTGCATGGAGCCGCTCCTTTATATCAAGAGGTTGAGATAATTTTTTACTCTTAACCGTATCATATACGTCAGAAAGAACGCCCTTATTTAGCTCGTAAACGCGCATTCTTTCTAGTATGAATGTAATTAGATCTTGTTCTGTCTTGGAGTCTAATTTCATAGAGGAATATTGTTCGATAGCTAATCTGATTAGCATCTGGAGGTCTATCGCTATTTTGGCTTCTAGTACTATTCTAATAAGTCCCAGTGCAGCTCTCCTAAGTGCGTAGGGATCCTTGTCACCAGTGGGCTTTAATCCTAATCCAAAAATCCCTACTAAAGTGTCTACTTTGTCTGCTAATGAAATACATTGACCAATACCTGTGGTCGGTATCCCGTCTCCTGAGAACCGTGGCCGATAGAAATCAGTGAGCGCATTGCATACTTCCTTGTCCAAGCCTTCTAGAGATGCGTAGTGCCCCCCTATCATACCTTGAAGATCGGGGAATTCACCTACCATATCGGTTAAGAGGTCGCATCGTGAAAGTAGCGCTGCTTCTTCCACAAGCTTTTGCGGTGCATCAAATAACGTGCAGATCTGGACAGCGATATGGCGCACTCTGTGGGTCTTGTCTTGCAGAGAACCGAGCCGTTTTTCGAATAGCATTAGTGCTAGTCGGTCTCCGTGTGACGCTAATGCTACAGCGGTATCCGTTTTAAAAAAGAACTGGGCATCCGATAGCCTGGGCCTGATAACTCTTTCGTTACCTTTCTGTATAACCGTTGCATCTTTACTTTCTATATTGCTGATAGTGACAAAGGTATTTGTTAGGGTTCCTTGATTGTCGCGCACGGGAAAGTACTTTTGGTGTTTTTGCATAGAGCTTATGAGGACTTCGTCTGGTAGCCCAAGGAAATGTCTGTCAAATTTTCCAGATATCAAGTTTGGCCATTCTACCAAGGCAGTAACTTCTTCTAAGAGAGCAGGTGTCACGTCAACGGTACCGCTAATACTAACTTTGTTATTTGCGATCTGAGTTAAAATTGTCTCTTGCCTTTTTCTGAAGCAAGGAATGACATGTCCCCTAGTTTCCAATATTTGTTCGTAAGAATTTGCATCTGTTAGCGTAATATTTTCTGCCGTATGGAATCTATGCCCTTTTGTAAAGTTACCACTATTGATACCCAAGATCGTCATATTGAAAAAACGTGTTCCCAACATAACTGTGATCCATTCTATTGGTCTTACAAATTCGTGTTCACCGTCTCCCCACCGCATTTTTTTAGCAATAGGTAAATCGTTCAAGCTCTTTAATATTATGTTGGGTAAAATTTCTTTAATAAAGCGGTCTTCCGTTTTCTTCTCGAAACAAAGCCATTCACCGTCTGACGTAGATGTTCTTCCGAGCTCTGACAAGGAGACTTGGCAAGATCTAGCAAACCCTAGAGCAGCTTTAGTCGGTTGATTTTGGGCATTAAACGCTGCTTGGGTCGAAGGCCCACGCCGCACTTCCAATCGTCCTTCTAATACTTCCGGGATCTCTTCTATCGTTAAGGCAAGCCGCCGCGGAGTTGAGAAGATTTTTAATCGCCCACAGGAGATGCCAATTTCACAAAGTTGGCGGTTTATATTTTCTGCAAATGCTTTCGATAGCTTTAGTAATCCTGTCGGAGGAAGCTCCTCCGTCCCTATTTCGATTAAAAGCGTACTGGTGGTCATGGTAGGCAATCTCCAGATTGAGGAGCTAGCGGAAATCCTAGCGCTTCTCGCGCAGCATAGTAAGATTCTGCAATTTTTCTGGCTACAGTCCTGACTCTTAAAATATAGCGTTGCCGCTCAGTCACAGAAATCGCTTTCCGAGCATCTAGTAAATTGAAGGTATGTGATGCTTTCACCATCTGTTCATATGCAGGGAGTGAGAGGTTTAGTTCCGTTAACCGTATGGCCTCGCTTTCACATATATCAAACCAAGAAAACAGCGACACAGTATCCGCTTGCTCAAAATTATAGGTCGACATTTCAAATTCATTTTGTCTGAAAATATCACCGTAAGTTACGTTAACGCCGTTAGAGGAATTCCAGACTAGGTCATAAACTGAATCTACTCCTTGCAGATACATCGCAATTCGCTCTAGACCATATGTTATCTCTCCAGAAACCGGTTTACAGTCCAGTCCACCTATTTGCTGGAAGTAGGTGAATTGGGTAATCTCCATCCCATTCAACCAAACTTCCCAACCGAGACCCCATGCTCCTAAAGTTGGTGACTCCCAATTATCTTCTACGAATCGAACGTCATGAGTTTCGAGGTCGAGCCCAAGCATTTCTAGGGAAGAAAGGTAAAGGCTTTGTATTTCTTTGGGGGAAGGCTTCAGAAGTACTTGAAATTGATAATAGTGTTGTAGCCTATTAGGATTCTCCCCATACCGACCGTCGGTCGGGCGACGCGACGGTTGGACATATGCCGCCCGCCAAGGCTCTGGGCCAATGGCTCTAAGGAAAGTCGCCGGATGAAAAGTCCCTGCACCCATTTCTAAGTCATAGGGCTGAAGAATCACGCAGCCATGCTCTCCCCAAAACTTCTGTAAAGAGAATATCAAACCTTGAAATGTCTCGGGAGGACTAGTATCAGAAGCCATAATTCGGACTCAGCATTTTATTATTAAGTTATTATAAGCAGTCGCGTGAGGTATTCGTAGACATATGTTTCCTCGGGGCAAGTATTTCCCCTTATTCTGATATTTTTTCGATTAAATCAGAGAATTGCCGAGCAATCATACGTCGTTTATATCCAGGTATTTGATATATCCAATGGCTGGTTTTCTCAGCGAGCGTTACAAACTTGGCATTAATTTCTTTTGGTAGCCCATCAGGAAACCCAAATATAAATTTTGTAAATAGTTTTTCACCTATCTCATAATCGACCATACGGATAGTGATTTGGTCGAAGGTACGCACCGTCGTTTCTTGTGATGCCTTAAGATTAGAAACTAGCTTGACCGACCTCACATCGTTGAATCTCAAGTTGAGCAGAATTGCTCCTATACTCGAAAGTGTTGCTTCTGACTTGGTTCTAAAACCATCTGGCAATTCGTTCAGTGAAAAAAATTCGTCCTTCGCATTTTTTTTTGCAATGGTAATTGCTGTTTCTTTAGGGCGAGTAATCGTGACCTCTTCAATATTTTTAGTGTCTATACTCATAATCGAAGAGTCGGTCCACTTAATTGGATCAGCAGGAGCATCAAGCTTCCCTTGGACCAACCAAGTTTCATCTTCTCCACTTCGTCTGACGTAATGCTGAGAGCTAAGTGTACCTGCAGGTTTTTTTCCGACAATAAGAGAGACTAAGTTGCCGTCTTCCGATGATAGGGTGATAAGTGTGCCGGACCCACCTTTTGTTTTAATCTCTTGTAGGCCTAACTTTTTGTGGTGTGATACCAAAGAGGTTTTTGGCTCGACAATTCTTAGATCTGCAATTTGTAAAATGAGTTGCCTAACTTGCCTGCTATTTGCGATGAAGCCGTCTTTGTTTGTTACTTCCCATTCTGGTGGTTGTTTTGAAAGGATTGTAGATTTTTTTTTCTGGTTTATTGTGACTGAAGTAATATCATTCGACTGATCTAATAGTGCCGGATAGAAGTAAGCTCGCGCCAGTTCAGTTTGAGGTATTCTGTCTTCACTTATTTTCCAAGCGAACCCTATCAGGACGCAAGTGCTGACTAAAAACAATATTACTTTATTTTTCATGACAGATTTAGCTAATCCCTCGTTTTCTTGTTCGTCTATAGCTGGCAAAAGCGACAAGTAGTGACAGAAGTATTGGAACCATTGCCGTATTGAGGAAAGTTAAAGTTGAGTGGAGTTTATCAATACTACCTTGCAAGTCGTGTTGGACGCTTCGAAGATCTTTGCGCGTTTTTATCTGTTCCTCTCTAAAGGCCTCTATTTCAGATTTCTGTTCCTCAGTTAAGATGAACTCACCATCAGTATCCTGACTTTGCAGGCGTGCTAGATTTTCTTCCGCTGTTTGTAGTTTTTGGAGTAGTTCTTGTTCTCTCTCACGGAATTCACCTTCCGCCTCCCGTTGTATTTTCTGAACAACTTTGAATGGACGAGTGTAGGTCCCTCGGCTCCTCAAGCTGATAAGATCGTTGTTACCACTTAAGGTATCGATCGCATTAATTAAGAAATCACCATTATTGCCAAAGGCTTCAGGCATTCTGACACCACTGAAATTGCCATACCTTACCCAAAACCGGTCTGCTAAAACATCAGTATCCGCAATTACGATAATCGTTGTTTCGGTAGAAGATTTTTTTAGTGCAGCCGCCGTTTTAGTCTTTTCCGCAGCCGACTCATTTGTTAAAAATACAGAAGTAATTTCGCCTGTTACTTTAAGAGCGAGGATATGCTGGAATTCATCTTCAACAAACTGCTCCGCAAGACTAGATGGTTCAGTAGCGGATATTATAGCGTCACTATCTATTAACCCAGACCCCTTGCTAGCCTTGATTAAAGTAGTGTATTGGAGCCCATTCTTTTCTTCAACTTTCAGCGAGCCTGCCGTTCCAAAGTTAACCGAGTTGAGTTGATTTGTAGTGAAATCATCTCTGTTCAAGCTGTCACCTTGTAGCTGGATCCAAGGAAGATATTCAACCTCTTGCGGACCTCTAGATGTGTTGAAATTCACGCGAACAGCAGTAGATGGATCACCTACTACTTTAGTGGTGTCAAGGGAGATCCCCCAGCTAGCAAGAAGTTTTTCTGGATTCGAGCTCAATTGGGGCATCACTCCGGGTGTTTCAGGGTTAGGAAGAGTCCTATCCTCCTCAGCAAGGGGATCGATAAAAAACACTGCTTTCCCACCAGCAAGGAGGAATTGTTCGATTGCAAATTGAGTTAATTCGCTAAGATCTTTTGGATGTATCACAACTAAAGTATCGATTTGAGGATCGATAGCTTCAGCTACAGATGAGATTTCACGTACCTCATGGAACTCTTTTAATAAAGTAATTGCCGTCCAATCTGCACCCTGAGCTTGTCCTGTTCTAGGGTCCGCTGGTGGAGCAAAAACTGATAAGCTTGATAGCACCCCTACTAGCCTCTTTTCAGGGTTTGAGAGCTGATAAATCATTTTAGTCAACTCATACTCGAGGCCATCTTCTTGCTCTGGACTGAGCACCTCCATAACTTTGCGATCATCGACTGTATTTGAACCTACGAGGCCCAGATATGCGATATTGCCGTTAGCATTTAAAGGTAGTTGGCGAATGCCAAAGCTTACGGCTTCATCTTCCGCTTCCGAAAATGGTGCAGGGTTTATAACTATGAAGCGTATTTTTCCATCACTATTTGCCTCATATTCCTCCAAGAGATCACGTACCCGGTTTCCGTAGTTGAGTAACTGCGGAAGACCTGAAAGTTGTTTTGAAGAAAAATAGAGCTTTAAAGTGACGGGTTCCTCTAATTGAGAAAGTATGTTTTTCGTTCCCAGCGATAACGTATAAAGATTATTCTCTGTTAAATCTATGCGTGCTGAAGTCAAGGTTTGGTTGCTGATAATGTTGACGCTTAGAAATAGGAGTAGTGCCCCTATCAGACCACTCAAAGAAATTAATTTACCATTCATATATCACTGCTCTTAATCATTTAAAGTGTATTCACAAGCGTCTTTGTCGGTTAATCACCTTTGTTGAACTCGATTGCCAACACATTAGCGAATAACCAAAATCCAATTAAGCTTGCAAAGAAAATTAGATCTCTGATGTCAATTACACCTTTTTGGATTGAATCAAAATGTGTGAGAAAGCTGAAAGAGCCGATTACCTCTACTACGAATTGAGGTGCCCATGCATTGAAAACATCGAGAACCATAGGAAATCCACTAAGATTGAATGCTAGGCATATAATGAAGCTTACGACGAAAGCAATTACCTGATTTTTTGTCAAAGCGGAAACACAAGACCCGATAGAAAGAAACCCCCCTGCCATCAGCAGACTTCCTATATAGCTGATTGCAATCACGGTATTATCAGGGTCGCCTAGGTAATTTACGGTTACCCAGATCGGAATGGTACCGAGCAGTGCCAAGGCAGTAAAAACCCAAGCAGCTAAAAATTTACCTACTACACTTGCTGTTAACGAAACAGGTAACGTTAATATTAGCTCCAAAGTTCCAGATTTTCTTTCTTCAGACCAGAGTCGCATTGAAATAGCAGGAATCAAGAACATATATAGCCACGGATGAAATTCAAAGAATGGGGCTAAATCAGCTTGTCCACGCTCGAAGAAACCACCGACATAGAAAGTGAATATTCCATTTAGTACTAAAAAGATAACAATAAAGACATAGGCGACCGGCGTGTCAAAGTATGAGCCTAGCTCACGTTTAAAAATTGCTTTTAGACCTTTCATGTTCGGTGGATACCTCCGCTCTCGTGTTTTCTTGTCATGGTTCTGAAAACCTCGTCTAGCCGCCCTTCCTCTACATACAATTGATGGATCCCATAGTCGGTGGAGTCCAGCTTTGTTTGGATACTCTGTCTGAGATCAGTCACACCTGCTTTTGGCTTCATTGTCATTCTTGTGAAGTCTTTTTGCGGTGTAATCTCAAAATCTTTTATTTCTATGATCTCTTCAAGCATAAGCTGAATTTCCTTTTCTAGGCCAGCATCTACCATTATCGTTACGGCATTGTGATAGCTAGATTTTGACGCGAGCTCAAGAGGGGTCCCGCTGAATATGACGTCTCCTCTAGCAATTATAATGGCTCTGGTGCAGACAGAGTCGACTTCTTCGAGAATGTGAGTGGAAATGAGTATTGCTTTTTCAGCAGCCATCTCTTTTATCAGCTGCCTTATTTCATGTTTTTGATTAGGGTCTAGTCCATCAGTGGGCTCATCCATTATGAGTATTTCTGGGTCATGGATGATTGCCTGAGCGATACCCACTCTTCTTTTGTACCCTTTAGAAAGTGTTTCTATCGGCTGGTTAGCTACCTGTGTGAGGTGAATTTTTTCCAAAACTTCGTTAATTCTCGCTTTCTTATGCGCTCGAGGAATATCACGGATATCAGCAATGAAATCCAGAAACCCCATTGGAGTCATTTCTCCGTAGGCTGGGGCACCTTCCGGAAGGTAGCCTATGCGCCTTTTTGCAAGTAAGGGCATTTCTTTGATATTGCAGCCTGCCACGGAAATGTTCCCTTCAGACGGGGTCAGAAAACCGGTGATCATTTTCATCGTTGTCGATTTGCCCGCACCATTTGGCCCAAGAAACCCTAGAACTTCCCCTCTCTCAACGGACAGAGATATGTTATTCACGGCTTTGAGGCCACCGAACGATTTACTAAGTCCAGTCACTTCTAACAAAGTATCTTTCAATGTTGGTTCCCTCAGATATTTTAACTTCAAATTTGTGCTGAACGTTTATATTGCTTTTCCCGTCCATTTTACCTTGGTCAGACGAAAACCATAAATAGTCAGGAATACATCGTTTCTCATGCCCCCTGAATTTTCAATCGTCTTTTTGTTTGCGTCAGGATTTGCCGGTCCAAATTTCAGGGTATCAATAAGAGGATTACTTCGGCTCATTCTATTCTTTCATCGTAATGGGCTATCATACACTAATGGAAAGCTCAGAAATATATGAAGTCATAGTAGTTGGTGGCGGGCATGCAGGGACAGAAGCGGCTTTGGCATCGGCAAGAATGGGTGCCAATACTCTTCTGTTGACTCAAAACATTGAGACCTTAGGGCAAATGTCTTGTAACCCTGCGATAGGAGGCATAGGGAAAGGCCATTTAGTTAAGGAGATAGATGCTCTGGGTGGGTATATGGCTTACGGGGCAGATCTTTGCGGCATCCATTTTCGAACGCTTAATGCGAGTAAAGGCCCCGCGGTAAGAGCCACGAGAGCACAAATCGATCGGCAGCTATATCGAACTGTCACCCGAGGAGTCTTAGAGAATCAAGATTGCCTGACTCTGTTCCAACAGTCTGTTGACGACCTTTTGTTTGATAACGACAAACTTACTGGCGTTGTAACTCAGATGGGATTAGTTTTTCGAGCTCAAACCGTAGTTTTAACAGTAGGCACTTTTTTAGGTGGGATTATCCATGTAGGTGAGAAAAATTACGGTGGTGGTCGCGCAGGTGACCCCGCTTCAAATATGCTTTCTAAACGATTACGGAGTTATGATTTCACTGTTGGCCGGCTAAAGACGGGAACCCCTCCCCGGATAGACGGGAGAACGATAGATTTTACGAGACTCGAAGTCCAACCCGGTGATAAACCCTGTCCCGTATTCTCGTTTCTGGGAGATCGCGAGCAACATCCTGAGCAAACTAACTGTCACATAACGTATTCTAATAACAAAACTCACGAGATAATTCGTTCAGGACTTGATCGCTCTCCAATGTTTAATGGGAATATCGAGAGCACGGGTCCGAGATATTGTCCATCTATAGAGGATAAGGTTGTTAGGTTCGCGGACCGTGACCAGCATCAAATTTTTGTCGAGCCCGAAGGATTGAAAACGCATGAGATCTATCCAAATGGTATCTCGACTAGCCTGCCTTTCGATATCCAGGTTGCCTTGGTAAGGTCCATTGTCGGATTTGAGCAGGCGGTTGTTACTCGTCCCGGTTATGCTATTGAGTACGATTTTTTTGATCCTCGGGGGCTCCATCCTTGGTTAGAGACAAAAGCTGTACCGAATCTTTTTTTTGCCGGGCAAATCAACGGCACTACCGGCTATGAAGAAGCCGCTGCACAAGGTTTATTAGCAGGTATCAATGCGTCATTGAAAATTCAGGGGAAAACCGAATGGTACCCCAAGCGCAACGAGGCATATCTAGGTGTGTTAGTTGATGATTTGGTTACGCGAGGGACGAATGAACCCTATAGAATGTTCACTAGCCGTGCTGAGTATCGGCTAATGTTAAGGGAAGATAATGCCGATCTTCGACTAACTCCGATTGGACATGAGTTGGGGCTCATAACTGATTTGCGATGGAGCAGATTTTGCATTATGCGCGACTCAGTTGATAAAGAAAAAAAACGGCTAGAGGATACCTGGGTTTCTCCTAACACGGAGGATGGTAGTCAGCTAGCAGTTCTTTTGGGGCAACCGTTGAGGAAGGACCAGAGACTAGTAGATTTATTAAAACGACCGGAATTAGACTACAAAGCGCTGATGGGTCTCCCAACTGTAGGGCCAGGAGTGAATGACGAGAGAGTGATTGAGCAGTTAGAGAACAGTGCTCTATACAGTGGATACATAGAGCGACAACAAGATGAAGTGCTAAGAAATCAAAAGCAGGAAAGTACACCAATCCCCAAAGACTTCGACTACCGGCAAATAAACGGACTTTCAAATGAAGTTACTCAGAAGCTTGCAGAGGCGACTCCAAGCACGGTGGGACAGGCTGCTCGGATATCAGGGGTGACCCCTGCTGCTATATCATTATTGCTCGTCTATTTGAAAAGAGTGGCTAGCCCCTCTGCTCAGTCAGCTTGATCAACCTTGAGTGATAGCGACCATGAACTGACGGATTTGATTTTGCAATCAGGTCGGATGGTAGGTTGTGAAATCAAGGAGGGTCAAGTCCATGATTTACTCATTTATGCCAAAGCAGTTCTCAAATGGAACAAGCGTTTTAATCTAACGGGAGCTTCTTCTTTACGACAGTTTATCTCTGGTCACATCGTGGACTGTCTAGCTTTAGCACCGCATATTAATACTGGACCTTTGTTAGACTTAGGTAGTGGAGCTGGTTTACCTGGTCTTGTTTTAAAAATAATTATTCCAAGTATTCATGTGGTTTTGGTCGAGCCACGGGGAAAGCGTGCTCGATTTTTGTCATCAATGCGCATTGAGTTAGATCTTAATGCTCTCGATGTCGTTGCAAAACGTATTGAAGAGTTTGAGAGCACAATCGAGTTTTCTTATATTGTTACCCGAGCATTTGGCTCTGCCTCTCAGTTTATAGAGAAAGCTGGTGGTTTGGCGACTGATAAGACAAAGCTTATTACAATGAAAGGCGTTTTGAATGAAGGGGAAATAAGATCAGCAGAAGCTCTTTGGGGGAGTCCTGCAAAGGCGGTGCGCATAGAGGTCCCCGGATTTTCAGATAGGCATCTGGTCTTTTTTCAGCGTAAAGCCATAGATAGTGATGCCGTCACTTCTCCACTTGTGACATAATCGAGGCAACAAGCTTACGCTTATCTTTTTTTCGATTAACTAAAATGCAGTACTTAAATAATGGCTCGTATTATCGCAGTGGTGAATCAGAAAGGGGGCGTAGGCAAAACAACTACAAGCGTAAACATCGCCGCCTCATTATCGGCGACTAAACGGAAAACGCTCTTGGTGGACCTCGATCCTCAGGGGAATGCGACTAGTGGAAGTGGCGTAGACAAAGAAAATGTCGAGTTATCTATTTATGATTTGTTGGTTGAGACCCAAGGCATAAGAAGTTGCATCCTCCCAGATGTGGCGGCAGGATATGATTTAATCCCTTCTAATAGTGACCTTACAGGTGCGGAAGTTGCCTTGTTGGACATACCAGATCGTGAGTATTTGTTAGAAAAAGCGCTTCGTTCTATTGAGGCTGACTATTCATATATTTTTATTGACTGCCCCCCTTCATTGAACATGTTGACTATCAATGCATTAGTTTCTGCAGATAGTCTCTTGATTCCTGCTCAGTGTGAGTATTACGCCTTAGAGGGACTGTCTTCTTTAATGAGCACAATTGAGACGATTAAGGTTTCTCTTAACCCGTCTTTAAAAATTGATGGATTGTTGAGGACTATGTTTGACCCGCGCAATAACTTGGCGCTAGAGGTGTCAAAACAACTTACGGACCACTTTGGTGATTTAGTGTATCGGACAGTAATTCCCAGAAACATTAAGTTGGCTGAGGCTCCGAGTCATGGATTACCAGCTCTTTTATACGATCGATCATCTTCCGGTGCAGCTGCCTATCTTGCCCTGGCAGGAGAGATGTTGCGCAAAGAAAGCAATTGATTTATGCGAACAAAAGACTTTTTGGAGAGCGAAGAATGAGTAATAAAAAACGTAGTTTGGGACGAGGTCTAGATGCGCTGTTGACCTCTAGTGGCAACTCGGCTGGTAACGAAGAGTCAAGTCAAGAAAGCTTAAGATCTATTAATGTGGAGCTTATTGTCAGAGGAAAGTATCAGCCAAGGACAACCATAAGAGAGGATAGTGTAAAAGAGCTTGCTGATTCCATCAGGGTTCATGGCATTCTGCAACCAATAGTTTTAAGACCTATTCAAGGTGCAGAGCAGTACGAACTGATCGCTGGTGAACGGAGATGGCGTGCATGCCAGTTGGCAGGGCTTACGACTATTCCAGCTATAATTAAAAACGTTGCTAATCAAGATGCCATGAGTATTGCTTTGATTGAGAACATACAGAGAGAGCAATTGAACCCTGTTGAGGAGGCTGTGGCCTTCGGTCGATTAGTGTCTGAGTTCGGTATGACGCATGAGAAAGTTGCTGAGGCAGTAGGTAAGTCACGAGCTACTGTAAGCAATTTGATGCGTTTACTAGACTTAGAATCGAAAACCAGAAGTCTGTTAGAGAACGGGCAATTGGAAATGGGTCACGCTAGAGCATTATTAGGACTTAAGGGCGGGCAGCAGACAAAGTTGGCAGCTGATGTGGCTAGCAAAAAACTAAGCGTCCGTGCCACAGAAACTCTTGTAAAAGCTGCTCGGCTTCAACCTGAGCTTAGTACCGGTACGAAACGGTCTATTGACCCGAACATAAAGACTTTAGAGAACAATTTATCCGAACGTATTGGTGCCTCAGTAGCTATAAAGCATCGCTCTGACGGCGGGGGGAAAATTGAAGTTGGTTATCATTCTTTGGATGAGTTAGATGGGATTTTACGCCGCATACATTAAGTGTTACGAGGATATGTCCTTTTTTGTGATGTTTAGATGAACTTAGCTTAGATATTATTTTAATCAAATGTCGCGAAACTCTTGCCGAATTATGATTAGAGCCGTTATAATGCGACGGCTAAAATTACTTAGTCAACTGTACGAAAGTCGTGGCGCAAAGAAATAAAGCCGACCGATGGCGACGAAAAATAATGCAGCTAGTTTTATATCAGTTGCTGCTGACTCTCGGGTTGGGATTAGTTATGGTCTTGTTCGCGTCTGCCATGGCTGGGAAGTCTGCTTTAGTAGGAGGCCTCATCGCGGTGTTGCCTAGCTATTACTTAGCTAATAGGATGTTGTCTCGACGTGAAGCGCTATCAGCTGTTGATAGTCTTCGCAATAATTATGTAGGGTCGGTTATAAAAATAGTTTATACCGTAGCCTTATTTGTATTGGTGATTTTTAGTTTAGAGATTAATTTTTTAATTTTAATCTCAACGTACTTTGCAGTCGTTTTAACTAACTGGTTTGGCCTTGTTTTTATGGACCTTTCCGAGTCGGCTAAATAACTTGATTGACTGTTATTAATAATATTATTAAATGATTGGGACTTTTTAAATGTCGGGTGCTTCTCCTGCTGAGTATATCAGCCACCACATTCAAAACCTTACTTATGGTGAGCACCAAGATGGTACATGGGGTTTTGCGCACACGGCTCAAGAGGCTGCTCAGATGGGGTTTGTGGCCATTAATGTGGACACAATGTTTTGGTCTCTGTTTACGGGGATCCTTTTTTGCTGCTTGTTTAGGGTAGCTGCGGCTAATGCTTCTATAGGTAGTCCCTCAAAATGGCAGCTTTGTGTAGAGCTAGTTGTGGAAATGGTTTGGGGCAGCGTTAAAGACGCGTTTACCGGTAAAAATGCTATAATAGCTCCGCTTTCGCTGACTATATTTGTGTGGATCTTCTTGATGAACTTGATGGATCTAGTGCCAGTAGATTTCATCCCATATGCTACTCAATTGGCTGGATTAAGCCATATGAAAATGGTTCCAACGACCGATGTCAACGCAACATTTGGGATGTCATTATCAATATTTGCGCTGATGATCTACTACGGTATAAAAATGAAAGGGATTGGTGGTTTCGCAGCCGAGCTTGCATTTCACCCTTTTGGAAAAGCTTTTTTACCTGTGAACCTTATTCTAGAAAGTGTTTCAATGATTGCCAAGCCGTTATCCTTATCTCTTAGGTTGTTTGGTAACATGTTTGCCGGAGAACTGGTGTTTGTGTTGATAGCAGCGCTGGTCCCGTTTTACCTACAGTTTATTTTAGCAGTGCCATGGGCGATTTTTCATATATTGGTTATCACCTTGCAGGCATATATTTTTATGATGTTGACGATTGTTTACTTGGGTCAAGCGCACGAAGTGCATCACTAGGTCGAAGTAGTTAGATTATTTATAGGAGATAAAAAATGGAATCTATTTTAGCATTTTCTGCTTTAGGTGCAGGAATAATGATTGGCTTAGGTGCTTTAGGCGCAGGAGTTGGTATTGGTATCTTAGGAAGCAAATTTTTAGAAGGTGCGGCTCGACAACCCGAGCTTGTGCCAATGTTACAGGCTCGAATGTTCTTGATGCTAGGCTTAACCGATGCGGTGCCTATTATTGCGATAGCTTTTGCTGCTTTACTTATGTTCGCAAACCCTTTTACCGCGCAACTTGCGGCTCTGCTTGGGTAAGCTGAAAAATTAACTGAAGATAAAAGGTTGGAACATCTGCGATGAACATGAATTTAACTCTTCTAGGTCAGGCTATATCCTTTGCGATATTCGTCTGGTTTTGTTTGAAGTATGTTTGGCCTCCAATTATAGCTGCGCTGGAAGCACGTGAAGCACAAATAGCTGACGGCTTGGCTTCTGCTGAGCAAGGGAAATATGAACTTGAAAATGCTGAAAAGCGTGTCAAGGAAATACTTTCCGACGGGAAGGAGAAGGCTCAAAATCTTGTCTCTCAGGCCCAAAAAAGAGCCGATGAGATACATGAGCGCGCTAAAAATGAGGCGGTAGACGAAAAAGTTAAGATAATTGCCTCCGCTGCAGCCGAAATAGAACAAGAGCGCAATCAAGCATTAGATGGGCTTAGAAAACAGGTTGGCAGCCTGGCGCTGCAGGGAGCTGAGCAGATCTTAATGCGAGAAATTGATGAGAAATCACATCGAGATGTGCTCACTAAGCTCGCAGGCGCACTCTAGAGGTCCTCCATGCAAGATAGACTCACAATTGCTCGACCTTACACGGAAGCTGCTTTCGAGTACGCCAGAGAGAACGGTGTAACCGAAGATTGGGCGAAGTTTCTTCTCGGCCTCCTCGAGACAGTGCAACATCCTGATCTTGGCCCGTTGATTGGGCATCCGAAAATTTCTAAAACTGTGATGCTTTCGATTATTGTTGATATGTTTGGGAATAAGCTCGATAAACAAAAAGTCAACTTTGTTACTTTGCTGATTAACGGCGATCGTCTTCAATTAGTCCAGGAAGTTTCTGAATTATTTAATAGTCGATGCGCGGAGATGGCGGGCCTAGTGAATATCGAAGTAACATCAGCTTTTGATTTGACTTCGGAAGAGTCTAGCCAAATAAAACTCGCTATTGGTAACCGCTTGGGTAAAAACTGCCAAATTACCGGAAAGACTGACGTGTCGCTGATTGGCGGTGCAGTCATAAAAATTGGTGATTCAGTAATTGACTTATCTCTCCGTGGTCGCCTGGCGGCATTGGAAAGTGAGTTGGGATAAATTGGTTTATATACATTTTTTTTAATTTAACGAAGTAGAGTCAGAGGATTGCAATGAGTATCAGCGCAACCGAGATCAGCGAACTGATCAAAAAAAGAATTGAAGGTCTTGATTTAGACACAGAAGCTCGTACCGAAGGTACTATCGTCAGTTTATCTGATGGTATTGCTCGGATACACGGCCTAAGTGATGTGATGCAAGGCGAAATGATTGAGTTTCCTGGAGGAGTGTTTGGGCTTGCTCTCAACTTAGAGCAGGACTCCGTAGGCGCTGTTGTACTAGGATCTTACGAGCATCTTTCTGAAGGAGATACCTGCCGGTGTACCGGTAGAATTCTAGAAGTTCCTGTTGGTGAGGAGTTACTTGGTCGAGTTGTGAACTCGCTTGGACAACCGATTGATGGAAAAGGCGACTTGAATGCCTCTCGGACCGAACCTATTGAGAAAATAGCTCCCGGTGTAATCGAGCGTCAGTCAGTCGACCAACCGGTGCAAACTGGGCTTAAATCGATAGACGCGATGGTACCTGTTGGACGCGGCCAGCGTGAATTAATTATTGGTGATAGGCAAACCGGTAAGACAGCAGTTGCGATAGATGCAATTATTAACCAGAAAGGAACTGGGATTAAATGCATATACGTCGCGATTGGGCAGAAAGCGTCTTCTATTGCCGCTGTGATCCGTAAACTAGAAGAGCATGACGCGTTGGAGCACACTATTATAGTAGCGGCCACAGCATCAGATTCTGCCGCTATGCAATATATTGCGCCATACGCTGGCTGTTCTATGGGTGAATACTTTCGTGATCGGGGCGAGGATGCTTTGATCATTTATGACGATCTGACTAAACAAGCATGGGCCTACAGACAAGTCTCTCTGTTGCTGAGACGTCCTCCTGGGCGTGAAGCATATCCAGGAGATGTGTTTTATTTACATTCTCGCTTGCTGGAGAGAGCTTCCAGAGTGAATGCTGAATATGTTGAAAAAGCTACAAATGGTGAAGTTAAAGGCAAGACGGGTTCTCTTACTGCGTTGCCTATAATTGAAACCCAGGCGGGCGATGTATCCGCATTTGTACCAACCAATGTGATATCTATAACGGATGGACAGATTTATCTAGAAACAGACCTTTTTAACTCCGGGTTTCGTCCGGCAATAAATGCTGGTCTGTCTGTTTCTCGAGTCGGTGGCGCAGCTCAGACTTCAATTGTTAAGAAGTTAGGAGGCGGTGTTCGTTTAGCGCTGGCTCAGTACCGTGAGTTGGCAGCATTCTCTCAATTTGCATCAGATCTTGATGAAGCAACGAGAAAGCAGTTAGAGCGGGGCCAGCGTGTAATGGAGCTCATGAAGCAGAAACAATATTCTCCTTTGAGTGTGGCTGAAATGGCTGTGAGCTTATATGCAGTTGAAAATAGCTATATAGATGAAGTTCCTATTGTCGACGTTGGGAAGTACGAGAGCGAATTAGTTGGCTATATGAATTCTAGTCATGCCGATCTCATGGCTAAAATTAACGACACTGGTGACTTTGGAGATGAGATTAAATCTGGCCTCAAAGCCGCCCTTGAGTCTTTTTCTGAAAGTCATTCTTGGTAAGCACTGTTAAGGAATTCTAAAGTAATGGCAGCAAAGGAAATACGCACCAAAATCGCAAGTGTTAAAAACACGCAGAAAATCACTAAGGCGATGGAAATGGTTGCGGCGAGCAAAATGAGGAAAGCTCAGGAGCGGATGACTGCTGCTCGGCCCTATGCGGAAAAAATGAGGCAAGTGGTTTCACATATCGCCAATGCTAATTCGGAATACCGACACCCCTTTTTGGCTGAAAGAGATGTAAGTCGTATCGGCCTGATACTTGTGACCACGGATAGAGGACTTTGCGGTGGATTAAATGGAAATTTGTTTCGTCAATCTATCAAGCGTTTCCAAGAGTGGGAATCTGACGGGACTGAGCTAGAATTGTGTGTGATCGGGACGAAAGGTGCAGGTTTTTTCTCGCGTATTGGAGGCAATGTAACAGGACAAGTTGGACAACTTGGTGATGCTCCGAAATTAGAGGATTTAATAGGGACTGTAAAGATAATGCTCGATGCGTACCATGAGAAACGTATTGATAAGCTTTATATTGTGTATAACGAATTTGTGAACCGAATGACTCAAATCCCGAAGTTCGAGCAACTATTGCCGCTTCAGCGCGGAGAGTCTACTGAGTTAGGTCACCATTGGGACTATCTTTACGAGCCTGAAGCGCCTGAGGTCATGGACCAGCTTCTGGGTCGTTATATCGAGTCTTTAGTTTATCAGGGTGTGGTTGAAAATATAGCCTGCGAACAGGCCGCCAGAATGGTGGCAATGAAATCGGCGTCAGATAACGCCGGGAAAGCGATAGATGAGTTGGAACTTATCTATAATAAAGCTCGTCAAGCTGCGATTACGCAGGAGCTTTCAGAGATTGTTGGTGGTGCGGCGGCAGTTTAAGCCAATGCACTGACTATTTTATTAAAAATTTTTAGCGAATAAGAGGAACTTAACAATGAGTTCTGGTCAGGTAGTTCAAGTTATCGGTGCCGTGGTAGATGTAAAATTTCCCAATGGAGAGGTACCAAAGATTTATGATGCTCTTAAGATAAGTGATAGCGATGTCACCCTAGAGGTCCAGCAGCAGATTGGCGACAGTGTGGTGAGAACGATTGCGCTAGGTTCCAGCGATGGGCTGCGCAGAGGTATGGTGGCCGTGAATACGGGGGAAGGATTGAAAGTCCCAGTCGGTGAAAAGACGCTAGGTCGTATCATGAATGTACTCGGTGACCCTATAGATGAGAAAGGACCTATTGGGGAAGAAGAGCGAATGGTGATTCACCGAGATGCACCTGCTTTCATCGATTTATCTCCAGCGACTGAGTTGCTTGAGACAGGCATCAAGGTGATTGATCTAATCTGCCCTTTCGCAAAAGGCGGAAAAGTGGGCTTGTTTGGTGGTGCTGGCGTCGGAAAGACTGTCAATATGATGGAGCTTATTCGTAATATCGCGATCGAACATAGCGGTTATTCTGTTTTCACAGGAGTTGGTGAGCGGACTCGTGAGGGCAATGACTTTTATCATGAAATGAAAGAGTCAGATGTTTTAAACAAAGTATCTTTAGTTTACGGTCAAATGAATGAGCCTCCAGGAAACAGGTTGAGGGTTGCATTGACGGGGCTAACCATGGCAGAGAAATTTCGTGACGAAGGACGAGATGTCCTGCTGTTTATTGATAATATATATCGATTTACACTCGCAGGAGTTGAAGTCTCAGCGTTGCTTGGTCGTATGCCGTCTGCTGTTGGTTATCAGCCTACTTTGGCTGAGGAAATGGGTCGGCTCCAAGAAAGGATAACTTCGACTAAAACAGGATCTATCACTTCTATACAGGCTGTTTACGTTCCAGCAGACGACTTAACAGATCCTTCTCCAGCAACGACGTTTGCTCATTTAGACGCCACGGTTGTGCTTTCTCGTCAGATTGCGGAATTAGGTATTTATCCGGCTGTCGATCCTCTAGATTCTACTTCGAGACAACTTGATCCGCTCGTTGTAGGTCAAGACCATTATGATACCGCTCGAGATGTTCAGAACACCTTGCAGCGTTATAAAGAATTGAGAGATATTATCGCTATTCTTGGAATGGATGAGCTTTCCGAGGAAGATAAATTAACCGTCGGTCGGGCGCGTAAAATTCAGAGATTCTTGTCTCAACCATTTTTTGTCGCAGAGGTTTTTACGGGAAGCCCAGGCAAATATGTATCGTTAAAAGACACGATTGCCGGATTTCAAGCTATTGTGAATGGTGAGTATGATCACCTTCCCGAGCAGGCTTTCTACATGGTCGGTTCTATTGATGAGGCCGTAGAGAAAGCTAAAGGTATGTAAGATTATGACAGTCCATGTTGATATAGTTAGTGCAGAAAAAGAGATTTTTTCTGGTGAGGCTGAAATGGTTTTTGCGCCCGCGATACAGGGTGAAGTGGGCATCGCTCCTGGTCATGCTCCGTTGTTGTCTCGCTTAGGACCTGGAGAAGTTAGGGTGAAGCTCGCTGTCGGATCTGAGCTCGCTTTCTACGTATCAGGGGGAATGTTAGAAGTTCAGCCTAGCACGGTGACTATTTTGTCTGACACTGCAGAACGAGCAGAAGACCTTGATGAGGCTCTTTTGGTGAAAGCTAAAGAAGCTGCTGAAGCCGCACTTTCAGACACGAGTTCCACTATGGACTTCACCAAGGCCAGGGTTGAGCTGGCTGAAACTATAGCTCAACTGCAAACTATTCAAAGACTTCGCCGCAGAAGTGGTCGCTAGGTTACTATCTAGTCCGTCATTCGAAAATTTTATTGTCGAGACCTGCTTAGGACACTATCATGGCCCTTTGGCTAAGGCGTGAGTGAGATTTAATTATGGGATTAGCTGTAATTGTTTTGGCGGCGGGCGAAGGGAAGCGGATGCGTTCAGACCTTCCTAAGGTGCTGCATCTACTGGCTGGAAGGCCGATTATTAGCCATGTCATTGAGTTAGCACAAAACCTCTCTGAATTACCCCCTATCGTTGTGACTGGTTATCAAGGGGATGAGATCAGGGCAAAATTTCCCTCTAAAAATATAACTTGGGTCGATCAAAAAGAGAGATTAGGCACCGGGCATGCGGTGGCACAAGCACTAAAACATATCTCAAAAGAAGATACTGTTGTTGTTTTGTATGGAGATGTGCCCTTACTACGAGTGGAAACACTTATGAAGATGGTTGGCTGCTTGGGTCTATCAGAACTGTCTTTTATGACTTCAAAAGTAACCGATCCCAGTGGATATGGAAGAATTCTAAGAGACTCTACAAGCAATTTTGTCGGGATTGTAGAAGATCAAGATGCTACAGAAAAACAATTACTAATATCTGAAATAAATACAGGGATTGCAGTGGCATCGTGTGCCGCCCTCGCTCAAATGATTCCGTTACTTGCAGATGACAACAGTCAGAAAGAGTATTATTTGACAGATTGCGCCAAACTAGCGCGTGATTTAAGGATTCCCTTAGGCACGCATGAATTAATAGACCCTTCGGAGGCATTTGGAATTAATGATCAGGTCCAACGCGCGCAGGCAGAAAGGATCTATCAGCGGCGTAATGCTGTCACTCTCATGAGATCCGGTGTCACAATTAGTGATCCGGATCGGATTGATGTTAGAGGTAACATTAAGTGCGGAAAGAATGTGTCCATAGACCTTAATTCAGTATTTGAGGGGTCTGTGATTCTTGGAGACAATGTAAGAATTGGGCCTAACTGTCTGATTACCGATTCAATTATTGGAAAAGGGTCAGAGGTTTTCGGGTCATGTGTGATAAATGGAGCTAAGGTTGGAGAAAACGCACTAGTAGGTCCATTTGCGCACTTAAGGCCTGGAACCCATTTAGAAAACACAGTGAAAGTCGGTAATTTTGTAGAAATTAAAAATTCTACTCTAGGAGCAGGTAGCAAGACTGGCCATTTGAGCTACGTTGGAGATTCAGAAGTAGGGAAGAATGCGAATCTAGGTGCAGGTACTATTACTTGTAACTACGACGGAGCGAATAAGCACAAAACAGTGATTGGTGACGATGCGTTTATTGGTAGTGGGTCGATTCTTGTAGCACCCGTTAGCATTGGTGAAAACGCTACTACTGCTGCTGGTACTACAATAACCAAGGATGTCGCCAAAGGGGACTTAGCCCTTAGACGAGGTCAACAAAAAAGTATCCCCGGATGGGAAAGACCTAGGAAGAAATAGTTTTTAGTATCGCCTGTGGGAACTAATATGTAGGAATCGACGATGAAAATGACTGCTGATTTATATGACGAGTATGGTGAAGTTTTAACGGTCCTAGCCCCGATCTTTAGAGACTTTGGTGGTCGAACTAACTTTTGCGGTGCTGTAGCTACTTTAAAAGTATATGAAGACAATAGTTTGGTTCGTGACACGTTAGAAATGGCTGGATTAGGACGTATATTGGTTGTCGATGGAGGAGGCTCATTGAGGTGCGCTCTAGTGGGTGACAATCTAGCCTTACTGGGTCAAAAAAATAATTGGGCTGGGATTATTGTGTTTGGTTGTATTCGTGATTCTGAGCAGATCTCATGCATTGATATTGGTTTAAAAGCACTCACTACTAACCCTAGAAAGAGCGTAAAAAAAGGTGAGGGTGCCTCGGGAGTGGTTTTACGTTTTGCTGATGCAGTAATAAAGCCTGGCTGTTGGATGTGGGCTGATGCTGATGGAATAGTGTTATCGGAATCAGAGCTGTAAACTAGTTATCTACTAATCTGGAGAGCATAAGGTGGAGATATCTTCGTGTCATTTCGAGTAGCCTGTGTACAGAATTGCGCCGGCGCCAATATTTCTACAAATCTTGAAAAAGTTGGTGCTCTCGTCCTAAAAGCTGCTCGTGAAAACGCTGACTTAATTTGCTTGCCTGAATATTATTCTCTAATTGAGAAAACAGATTTGTCTTATCTTGAAAAGGCATGCTCTGTATCTGATCACCCTGCATTTCAGAATGCGCAAGAGTTGGTAAGCGCCTGTGGCTGTTGGTTGCTGCTGGGTTCTATTCCAGTTAAAGCGATGGGTGGAAAGATTTTCAACCAAAGTATCTTAATGCGGCCAGATGGAACGGTTGAAGAGTCGTACAACAAGATCCATCTATTCGATGTTGCGATTAAAGATGGGCAAGAATACCGAGAATCCAATACCGTACAAGCAGGAACTGAAGCTGTTCTGGCTCAGACTCCATGGGGTAAGCTTGGATTGACGATTTGTTACGATGTACGTTTCCCTAACCTCTACCACACTTTGGCAAGAAATGGAGCTCATTTTATTTCTGTGCCGGCTGCGTTTACAGCTAAAACAGGCGCAGCTCACTGGCATACCTTATTGAAGGCAAGAGCGATCGAAACTGGATGTTATATTTTTGCCCCGGGTCAGTGTGGCGAAAGAAAATGGGGTCGTCGTACATATGGACACTCATTAATCATAGACCCATGGGGAAAGGTCCTAGCTGATGGAGGCGATTCTGAAGGATTTATTATATCCGACGTAGATCCTTCTACGGTTGGGTTGGTGCGGGAAATGATTCCTGCAGTGACTAATTCTCAGCCTTTTCAAATAAAAGAAAGTTAACTTTAGACAGAACCCGACTCAAGACTGCTGGTGGATAAGTACTGGTTACCTACTAACTGTCGGTCGATTATGGGATAATATATCATTGATAGTAGGTGATGCCTGTGGGCATTATCTTGTTCGCGTTTTAAAAACTGGAATTTCTTATCTATGCTTGAAATCGACTATGCACCGCTAAATCCAGAGGCTCCCATTGTCCTCTCCAAAGGATATCAGTCAGCATTCGACAATTCAGAGTTGATTGAGTGCGGTAAGGGAGGATTGTTCGGTTCGGGTAACGCTCAGCTTCCTTTACCACCCATGCTAATGTTTGATCGTGTTACTCAGATCTCGAGCTCTTCCGGTAAATATAACCGTGGGGTAGTAAAAGCTGAGCTTGATATACGCCCAGATCTATGGTTTTTTGGCTGCCATTTTGAAGGAGATCCAGTGATGCCGGGTTGTTTAGGTCTCGATGCAATGTGGCAGTTAGTTGGTTTTTATCTTGCGTGGCGAGGCGGGATAGGCCGTGGCAGAGCTCTTGGAGGAGCTGACATAAAGTTTACTGGGCAGGTCACTCCCGATCAAAAATTAATAAGCTATACCATAGATATCAAACGTGTAATTTCTCGAGGCCTGGTGATGGGTATAGCTGACGCAGTAATGGAGGTAGATGGAAAGAAAATTTATGAAGGTAATAGTCTACGTGTTGGGCTGTTCACCGAGGAACAAATGCAATAGCTTTTCAAGATATGTCCCGGATCCCTTTGAATGCTCTATAGGCGGCAGCAACAGTCGCCTCGATTTCTCTTTCGCCATGCGCTGATGATATAAAGCTTGCCTCAAACCTAGAAGGAGCCAGACTGATTCCATCAGCGAGCATGCTAGAAAAAAAGCGGTTGAAATGTTGCGCATTACATTTACTCACTTGAGTGAAAGTCTCTACTTCTGAATCGGATGAAAAGAATACGCTAAACATCCCGCAAACTTTGTTAACTACGATACTGACTCCAGATTCTTCTGCAGCTACTTGTATTCTCTCGCATAAAATATCCGTCATGGTATTTAGGCTTGAGTGGAATGCAGGATCGGCTATTATTTCTAGCGTTGCTAAGCCACTGGCCATTGCAAGAGGATTACCGGAAAGCGTGCCTGCTTGATAAATTGGGCCTGAAGGTGCGAACTGATCGAGCAGAGGTTTAGGGCCACCGATTGCCCCCACCGGTAGCCCGCCGCCTATAACTTTCCCAAGGATCGTGAGGTCAGGTTTAATGCTAAATAATTGTTGAGCTCCACCAGGAGCTACTCTAAAACCAGTCATGACTTCATCAAAAATAAGTAAGGCGCCGCTTTCTTCTGTCACATGACGTAGTGTTTCCAAAAACTCAGGCCTAGGCAATATACAACCCATGTTTCCTGCAATCGGCTCAACAATAACTGCCGCAATTTCATGTCCGGAATGGTTGAAGAACTCTAGGACTTGTTGTTCGTCGTTGTAGTCCAGCGTAACAGTAAGGTTAGCTAGAGATTTGGGTACTCCAGGAGAACTGGGGACACCCATGGCGAGGGCACCAGACCCTGCTTTAACAAGGAGAGAGTCACTATGCCCATGATAGCAGCCTTCGAATTTCACAATTTTTTCTCGTCCGGTGTAGCCGCGTGCCAGTCTAATTGCGCTCATAGCGGCTTCTGTTCCAGAGCTTGTCATTCTTATCTTTTCAACAGAAGGGATAAGTCCGATAATTTTCTCTGCGAGTTGAGTCTCGACCTCTGTGGGAGCTCCGAAACTCAGCCCTGATTTTAGTTGCTTTTCAACAGCTGAAATCACAAGAGGATTGGAATGCCCAGCAATAGCTGGCCCCCAGCTACCGACGTAGTCAATGTATCGTTTCCCATCTACATCGGTTAGCCATGCACCATGACCCTCAGAAAAGTAAATAGGATGATTGCCTACATCAGTGAAGGCTCGCACTGGCGAGTTTACCCCACCTGGCATGACTTCAAGGGCTGCATCGAAAAGTAGTTTAGATTTTTTAGTCATTTGATTTTCAAAATAGCATTGATAGTTTGTTAGCCGCCAAAGTTGGCGAGGGATGGTTAAATAGTTGGTCTATGACCGCCAGATAGTCAGCGCCATTATCTACTAGCTTCTTTGCATTCTCAAACTGTATTCCACCAATTGCGACAATAGGGATATTTAGTATTGCAGATGCCGTTTTTAGAGTTTCAATTGAGCATAAAGGAGCATTCGGTTTTGATTTAGAGGGGTAGAAACTTCCAAAAGCGACATAATCAGCTCCATCTCTTTCTGCATTTTGTGCCAGAGAGACCGAGTCGTAACAAGAGATCCCAATAATTTTCCCTTCCTCCAGTACTTTTCTAACCACAGAGCAGGGAGTGTCGTTTTTACCGAGATGTATCCCATCGGCATCTATAGATATAGCAAGTGCAACGTCGTCATTTATGATAAGGGGAACCTTATAGTCTCGACACAAAGTCTTAATTTTTTTTGCCTGTCTAACACGCAGATTGGCATCACTAATTTTCGATCGGTATTGAAGTATCTTTATTCCGCCTTTCATTACGTGCTCGGTTAAAGAAAGCAGATCTCCGGTTGTTTGTCCGCTATCAGGTGTTATGGCATAAACTCCGTGTTGGAGCCTTAGTGACTTATGCATAAGTGTTAATTCAATCTATTCGGAATTTGCTGAGAAAAGCCGAAATCTATTGCTCTTTTTACAGCTAGGTGTGTAAATTCTTGAGCTTTCTCAATTGCAGTTTCAATGTTCTCTCCAAGGGCCATTTGGGCCGCAATTCCGCTCGATAAAGTGCAACCCGTCCCATGATATAAACCCTGATACCTTGCCATCTCATAACAGAGTGATTTTTTTTCACTTCTATAAAGATAGTTAGTTATCTTAGGTTGTTGTGGTTTTATGTCCGTAGCCAGCAAAGCTTGACAGCCCGATTCTAAGATAGACGATATAGATTTTTTAGAATCTGATGAACCTCCTAATTTACAGAGTTCGTCAAAGTTTGGCGTTGCTATTGTGGCTTGAGGAAATATGTATTCCAAATAAGCATCGATTAGCTCTTGATCAGCTACATTTTTACCCGAGCCTGCAGCTAGTATGGGGTCTACGACGATCGGGATTTTTTTTAGTTTTTTTTGTATCAG
>CALKCL010000023.1 GCA_938082545.1 uncultured Gammaproteobacteria bacterium | reverse complement strand
TGGCGTTGCTATTGTGGCTTGAGGAAATATGTATTCCAAATAAGCATCGATTAGCTCTTGATCAGCTACATTTTTACCCGAGCCTGCAGCTAGTATGGGGTCTACGACGATCGGGATTTTTTTTAGTTTTTTTTGTATCAGATTACCTAGTCCTATAACTAGGTCTGAAGAGCCGATCATGCCTAATTTACAAGCACTCGGGCTGAATTCTTCCAAAGCAGTATCTATCGTTGCCAGTACTTCGCTTGTAAGGCAGTTCGATACACGAATAAGGTTCTTAAGGTTTTGATTAGTAGTGCAAGTAACAATACTGACAGGGTAACATTTCATCGCGTTACATGTTTCTATGTCTGCCTGAATTCCGGCACCACTAGGGTCATGACCCCCAATGACTAAGACGATAGGTGGTTTGTAACTGGACTGTGTCATTTTTTAAAGCTTAAGTCCAAGGCTTAAGTATTGCGAGCATAACGATAGTAATTAACCCTAGTACAGGGAGTTCGTTTATCCATCGGTAAAAAACATGCGAGTATTTGTTGCCGTTGTTCTCAAAAGTGCGCCTAAGGCTTCCTAAGTAAAAGTGATAAATAATCAACAGTATTATTACGCCTAATTTCAAGTGCATCCAGCGCGTCTCAAGGAGCCATTCAGCTCCTTGGAATATAATGAGGGCGAAACCGCTTAGTAGAGTCAGTGCCATACTTGGGCACATTATCCCCAGATAAAGCTTTCTTTCCATGATTTTAAATCTATCGATACTGAGAGCATCGTGGCTCTCTGCGTGGTATACAAATAGTCGCGGCAGGTAGAATAGGCCAGCAAACCAAGTTACCATGAAGATTATATGCAGTGCTTTTATGAAAAAGTACATAATGTTCCGTTAGCTAGAAGTTTGATAATAGGCAGTAAAGCTGAATTACTCGTGACATCGTATCACTAAAAATGTTCTGCAGTCGTGTTTTAGAGAGGCTTGCTTCATTAAAAATAAAGCTATAGTCTTCTGCAGGCAGGAGCTTTAAATTAGACAATTATTTTTGCTATCGGGGCACGCCTCATGTGGTGAAAAATACCTCACTGATAGTGATATAGAGGAAAGGCACATGCTACGAAAGATAAAAAAGCATAAGGCGAGTAAGCTTGACTCGCTGGTAGGAAAAAATAGCTGTGTTACCGGCGACATAAGCTTCAGCGGTGGTCTGCATGTGGATGGTGTTATCAGGGGCGCTGTTTCGGGGGAGGTTGAAAGTCTCAGCTCGTTAACTGTGAGCGAACATGGAACCATTGAAGGACAAGTTCGCGTGGCCCGCATATTTTTAAATGGTTTAGTCAAAGGCGATGTGTACTCCACAGAACGGGTTGAGCTTGCTTCAAGCGCACGTGTGGAAGGGGACGTCTACTATGGTTTGATGGAAATGGCTATTGGCGCTGAAGTTAACGGTAAGTTAGTGCGGATCTCTGAAGATGATCGGCCTGAACTTTCGTTAGATTTTGGTGGTGTACCTCCCCAAGAAGATTGATCATGTTTCTAAATAGGATAAAACGGTATAGTATTACATGCTAAAATCCTTTAACAGACAATTCCTTAACGGACGATTCTATGGAAGATAACCAACCTGAACTTGTATTCACCGACGCAGCGGCCTCTAAAGTCAAAACTTTAATCGATGAAGAAGGTGACGAGAGTCTTATGCTGAGGGTATTTATTTCTGGTGGCGGATGTTCTGGCTTTCAATATGGCTTTACATTTGACCAGGAAGAAGGTGATGGCGATACGGTAGTTTCAAACGGTGACGTCAAGCTTCTGGTAGACCCTATGAGTGTGCAATACCTTTTAGGGGCAGAGATAGATTACAGCGACGGGCTTGAAGGCTCTCAATTTGTGATTAGAAACCCTAATGCTACGACTACTTGTGGCTGTGGCTCTTCTTTTTCAGTGTAACTAAGAAATCGATTATAGGGAGACCCTTTTAGGGTGCTTGGTAAAGCGCACCTAGAACCAACTGCTTCCTTTCTCCTCCGGTGCTTAGAGTAACCGGTCGGTCACTGATCCTTTGTTGAGCAAGCCATGCAAAAGCACAAGACTCCACATGGTCAGGGTCTATACCCAGGTCAGCTGTACTTTTCACTACACAACCATCCAGAGCTTTCTTTAATTGTTCTACTAAAAATATGTTTGCACCGCCGCCCCCACACAAGTAGATGTCCTTAATGTTGTGAGGTTTAAGTAAATGTATATTGCTCGCAATCGAAACTACCGTTAGTTCTAGCAGGGTGGCCTGTATATCCTCAGTAGAGAAATTCTCTCTATTGCTAACAGATTTGATAGCGCTGTTTATATAATCAAGATTGAATGTTTCCCGTCCAGTGCTTTTCGGGCCTTCTTTCCGGAAGAAATCTTCTTCTAAAAAACGCTCTAAAAGTTCGGGTAAGATTTCCCCGGTTCTGGCCGACGCCCCCCCTTTATCATATGCCTCTCCTGTATGTAATTGGTGCCATAGATCCATAAGACAGTTTCCGGGGCCAGTGTCATAGCCCATAGCCATGGAAGATTCTTTGTCTAGGATTGAGATATTCGCAATTCCACCGATGTTAAGTACTATCCGACTTCTATTGCTTTCCCCTAGAAATGCTGAGTGAAAAGCAGGGACTAAAGGCGCTCCTTGTCCTCCAAATGCCATGTCTAAATTACGAAAATCAGACACCGTACTAATAAGCGTTCTGGCAGTTATTATCGAGGGATTTCCGATTTGCCAGCTGTATGGTGCTGATCCTAATGGTGAGTGCCATATAGTCTGTCCATGACTTCCTATGGCGAGTACGTCGCTCGAGTTGAGGTTACTTTTCCCGATACTATCATTAATGCATTGCCCAAAAAATATTCCTATATCAGCGTCTAGTTGACCGATATCAGCTAGGTCATGTAGTATTTTATTACCTGTTATTTTGTATAGACGATCCCTGATCGACGCGGGGTATTCGAACGTTTCTGCATGAATAAAAGCAATTTTTTCTTGGAAAAAACTTACTACTGCAACATCTACACCGTCCATACTAGTGCCTGACATTAGGCCTATATAGATCCCATCAACTAAAGCCGTGCTTTCTGGTAGAGTATTCATTTCTCTTGATACAAGTCTAATATTTCTCTGTGGTTAGCTGGTTGCAGTTTATCAGATGTTTTGATTACACTACTTTTAGTCATAGAAGTTAACATGTTCCCTAATAAAGTAGATTGATTTTTAAATTGCCTTAAGTACCTAGGCTCTATTGGTCGGGCTTGTGGCAGCTTTACTGTTAGGGGGTTAATGTGCAGTCCATTTATTCGGAATTCATAATGTAAATGAGGACCTGTTGCCAGGCCTGATTGACCAACCTCACCGATTACTTCGCCCTGCTTTACGAGGGCCCCTATTTTTAACCTCCTGCTAAACTTCGATAGATGCGCATATAACGTACTGTATTTTCCACCATGCTCTATTTCAATAGTATTTCCATAGCCTCCTTTGGTGCCCAGAAAGCTAATTTTACCGTCTGCAGTCGATTTTATCGCTGTTCCCGCAGGAGCGGCGTAATCTACGCCCTTATGAGCTCTGATCTTATTTAAAACAGGGTGTTTTCTATTTAAATTGAACTTTGAGCTTATTCGAGAAAAATGCACGGGGTTTCTTAAAAAAGCCTTGTGCATTGCATTTCCGTTGCCTGAGAAATAGGACTCGTGACCCAAATCGTCTATGTTCAGTATTGCTCTTATAGTCTGACCGCGGTTTGTGAATTCAGCAGCTAGAATCCTTCCTTCTCTGAGGATTTCTGCCTCGTGAAGCAGGACTTCATAGATAAGGCTAAAAGTATCGCCGGCTCTTATATCCTGGGAAAAATCTATATCCCATGCAAATATGGAGGTTAGCTGCATTAATGTTTTATCGCTTAGACCGATAGCTTTTCCGTCCAGATAAAGAGAGCGGTTGATAGTCGTTCTGACTGCCGTGAGTTTGGTCTGTGGTGTGAGCGTTTCTTTCAAAAACGTATAATCTCCGCTTTCAGTGAGATTAAAGATTACTGAGTTTAGAGATGTGAGTTGGATTTGCAGCCGTACCAGGTGTCCGTTTTTAACTTTAAGAGTGATTTTCTGCGTAGGTTTTAAATACCTAAGCTGCTTTGATTTCTTATTGCTAGCTAACAGGTTTGCGAGGTCATGCTGAGAAATCCCATGTCGCTTAAAGATTCGAGAGAGGCTATCACCCCTTTTAACTATCTCTACAATGTTAAGTACCGTGTCGGTCGTCCCTTCTAAGATATTCAAGTTCTTGTAGACTAAGGGCTCAAATGGCCATTCCTCTGGTAAACTTCCTGTCATTTCGTGTAAGGGGTGGACTCGTTGTAATCGATTACTTTCTCCACGCAGGAGTGCTATTGAAAGACTGATGGCAAGCAAAAAAATGCCAATAGGAAACAATGTTTTATATTGTAGGAGGGTGGAAAAATGTATGAGATTTCTATAAGAATTTGTCATTGATTTCCGTGCCTTGAGACTGTTGTCATATCTTTATGTAACTCTTCACATTTGCGTCTGTATAATATCACTTGAATCTAACTTAGAATTCACTAAAGTCGATTTACCTAAAAGGACAAAGATTTGACGTCTCAAACCAACGAGCAAATGGACCTTATAGCAAGAGGTACTGTCGATATTTTAAGAGAAGAAGAGCTTTTAGAGTATCTTGCCAAGAAGAAAGTTCTAACAGTTAAGGCTGGCTTCGATCCTACGGCTCCAGATCTGCATCTGGGGCATACCGTTCTTTTAAACAAAATGCGTCATTTTCAAGATTTAGGTCATGAAATTTGCTTTTTAATAGGGGATTTCACCGGGATGATCGGCGATCCTTCTGGTAAAACTTCTACAAGGCCAGCTCTCACGTCCGAAGAGGTCACTGAAAACGCGACCACTTATAAGGAACAAGTGTTCAAAGTTTTAGATCCTCAGCTGACGAGTGTGCGATTCAATTCAGAATGGATGAATAAGGTAAGTTCGGCAGAGCTAGTCAAGATTGTATCTAATCAGACCGTAGCTCGTATGCTTGAACGCGATGATTTTCAAAAGCGCTACAAACAAGAACAACCGATAGCAATTCACGAGTTTTTGTACCCTTTAATTCAGGCTTATGATTCGGTAGCCTTGCGTGCTGACGTTGAGTTAGGAGGGACTGACCAGAAGTTTAACTTGCTGCTTGGTCGACAATTGCAACAGTCTTATGGACTGAAGTCGCAGGTTGTTATAACAATGCCTTTACTTGAAGGAACTGACGGCATCAATAAAATGTCTAAGTCCTTGAATAATTTTATAGCAATTAATGAGCCGGCTCACCAAATGTTTGGAAAGATTATGGGTATATCTGATGATCTCATGTGGCGATACTTTGAGTTATTAAGTTTTAAAAAACTATCTGAGGTCAGTAACTTGAGGGAAAGTACTCTGAATGGGAGAAATCCACGGGATGTAAAGTTTGAATTGGCAAGTGAGTTAGTCGCTCGCTTTCATAGCCAAAAACAAGCTAAGGATTGCCATGAGGCATTTGTGCGGCAGTTTAGCAAAGGTTTGATTCCCGAAGACGTGCCGGAACATCAGGTGGGGTCAGAGAATGGTCTATGTAGCCTCGTATCTACTATGAAAGAAATAGGGTTGTGTGCCAGCACCTCCGAAGCTCGCAGGTTAATCACGCAGGGAGCGGTAAAGTTAGATGGCCAGGTAGTAGAGAATATTGACTGTAGTCTAATCGCGAACACTGAAACTCTAATCCAAGCCGGCAAGCGCCGGTTTGGACGGGTGACTGTTGTTTAATCCTTAGGTATAACTTATTGACAAAACAGGATTATTCTATCCAGCAGTCCGTAATTATCGGAAGATAATAATTAATGTTCAATAAATGTGGTTTATGGGTTGACGATTAGTTCCGGCTGCGTATAATACGCGCTCTCTCGGGGAGTAACTTCTTCGATGTTCTTTAAAAATATGTCCATTAAAGTAATTTGTGTGGGCGCTTACGATATGATTAGTATCATCAGTTAACCCTGATGAGCGAATTGGATACGTAAGTGTCACAATGAACTTGTCAATTCAAAATTAGTCTGC
>CALKCL010000022.1 GCA_938082545.1 uncultured Gammaproteobacteria bacterium | reverse complement strand
GGTTAACATTTGCACACCATTTCAGCTGACATGAAAATAGCTAGATGGGTGACACTTTTATTGCCGGCTTAGCTCAGATGGTAGAGCAGTTGCCTTGTAAGCATCAGGTCGAGAGTTCGATTCCCTCAGCCGGCACCAATTCCTCCCAGTATAAGCACCCTATGTCTCTTGGTGCAGGCCGCTGCCCAGGGGATATCATATGTCCGTATGCGTATACCCCAGTGCTGTGACCTCTCCGTTCCTGTGCCCTTTCTGAGACTTGCCTGAGTGGAGAGTAGATACTATTTTAAACTTTCTCGCTAAACGGAAAAATAAATTTTGAACAGGATTAGCTTATATACTAGTTAGAATGAGACTTTCGGTGCGCGGTAATACTTATCGAAATGTATTGCCAGTGCTGAGGATAAACGATGTAAGGCCACTGATAGTGTCTGCTGAGTCGAAATATTTTCTGACTCACAGATGTCTTTTATCAGATCTCTCAGCGGCGTTAATGAAAGTTGGTTTGACATGCGGAGTCGGACGCACGTATATTTGCTCTTGCAGATTTTTTTGGGGTAAGGGATTTGTCCTCTTCTAGGGCAGAATCTGGGACAGAATAATTTTTTTGCACCACTATGTTCCTTTTTTTGGGGTGAAAAGCAGTGGACTGTTTATTTGCAGTGCGGCTTAGCTAGGTTGAGACAGGTTTTTCATCTGGGGATGATTTTAGGTTGTTGGTTAACAGACTAATCACAAGTGCATATTCGCGGTAAGAAATTAGACGAAAGCGCTAGTGAGTAATTTAAATAAATACTATTTTGAGGGGAGAAGTTGTTGATGAAAGGTTTTCGGTTCACGCTAGCACATGCGACTATGAAGCATCGAGGATTAGTACTTCTTGGCATGATTGCCATTACTGCCTTTTTTGCCGTTGGGCTTTCCAAAGTGGAATTAAAGACAATTTTTTCCGACTTGTTCCCTAAAAACCACCCTTTTGTGCAAACCTATCAGGCACACCCGAATTTCGGTAACCCTTTGACTGTTACTGTAATGGTTAAGGCGAAAGAGGGGACCATCTACAATACCGCTACGCTTGATAAGGTATGGCGTTTGACTAGGGCTATCGATTTAGCCCCGTCAGTAGATCACGACCAAATCGTGTCTATAACCACGGAGAAGGCGCGTTTCACAGAGGCGACCCCTTTCGGAATTAACTCCCGACCACTTATGGAGGATACTGTCCCCCAGACAGCTGAAGAAATTCAGGCATTCATTGATGCGGTTGACAAGGCGCCTAACGTTCAAAAGTTTTTCATATCAGAAGATGAAAGCGCGGCTATCGTGCAAGCGACGTTTATTGAACATTCACTAGACTATGGAAAAACGTTTCATTATATCCAAGACATGGTGGCGGCTGAGCAAGATGATGCACATGACCTCTATGTTGCAGGGCAGCCTATTTTAACGGGGTGGGTCTACGAGTATCAAGCCCAAATGCTTTCTATTTTTGCCATTACAGCCTCAGCGCTCCTCATCTCACTACTTCTTTATATGGGGAATCTTCCCGGCGTAGTGACACCTATTGTGGTAAGTGTCGTGGCGGCAATTTGGGGATTTGGGTTTGTTGGTTGGATTGGCGATCCGATAGAGCCACTCATTATGGTCGTCCCGCTATTGCTGGTGGCTCGCTCTTTTAGTCACTGCGTTCAATTCATCGAACGCTATTATGAGATTTATTACGAGATCAATGATCGGAAGAAAGCTGCAGAGCTGTCCCTTGGCGTTATGATGGCACCAGGCGTGCTAGGTATTGTAACCGATGCGGCAGGTCTCTTTTTGATTATGGTGGCCCCGATACCCGTTATGGAAAGGTTCGCGTTGTTTTGTGGTTTTTGGGCAATGATTTTAGTTCCCTGCAACATGTTCCTTACTCCTGTGCTCTTATCCTGGCTCCCAACGCCTAAGAATGTCGCTGTACTGATTGGGAAATCCGATAAGGTTACGTGGCACACCAAAATTCAAACCCTGCTAGGTTTCGTCGGGCGCTTGTCGCATGGGCCGACAGCTAAATACACAGCAATTGTGACTTCTATTCTTGCGGTAATCGGCGTGTCGTTAATGCTGCAAATCAAAGTGGGTAATCCTGTAGAAGGGAGTAATTTACTCAAGGAAGACTCTGATTTTAATACAGCCGTAAGGGCAGTAAACGCTAATTTCCCTGGTTTAATGACGTTAGAAATTGTTTTCGAGGTGAAAAAAGGCAGTGACGTTCGCATTCTGCGGCATTCTGAGGATGCCTTGTCATCGATGGTTCAGTTACAGCGCTTTTTGGAAGCACAAGATCCACCTCCCGAAGCGACATTGTCATATGGAGACTATCTTCCAGAAGCAAACCGGCTCTTCTCTGGGGGTAATCCTAAATGGGCACCACTTGATCACACGAATGCTGCGGTAAACGCTGCGGTAAACGCTCTAATGGTCGGATCAAGTCCTAAAGCGTATTCGCACGTAAGTGACTTCACTATGGCTAATGGTACAGTGTCTCTTTGGTACAAAGACAACAAGCAAGAAACTGTCGATGTGGCTTTAGAACAGGCTCGCCGTGGATTAGATCTGATTGGCATTGAGCATGACGAGTTTAATGTTCGACTCGGGACGGGCGCGATTGCCCTGCAGCAGTCGGTCAATGATACCGTAGACTATTATCAATGGATCATTTTAGCTGCGCTTAATCTGGTGATACTGATTACTTGCTCTTGGGCATATCGATCTGTTGCGGCGGGGATCTTGCTTCTCATCCCAGTCAACTTTTCAAACGTCCTCCTTGGATCTGTCATGGTACTCATGGGGATTGGCCTAGACGTTAATAGTTTGCCAATTGCCGCGATTGGTATCGGCGTGGGTATCGACTACGGTATCTATTTGCTGAGTCGTATTTGTGAAGAATTTAGTGACAGTAAGGATCATGGAGCCGCGATACAGGCAGCTGTGACAACTACGGGTAAAGCTATATTCTTTACGGCGACGATTGTCTTAATAGGTATTCTCCCGTGGTACTTTTTGTCTGAACTGAAGTTCTTGGCTGATATGGGACTGCTATTGGTAGCGATTATGTTGATCAACATGGTGATTGCGCTAGTTGTTCTTCCACTTCTGGTTTACTTGTTCAAACCAAAGTTTATCGAACGAGAGCATCTCATCACATCAGAGCGTATCGATATCGCCGACCATATGGCGGCAGATTAAGAATGACTGCGCGATGCACACAAAACAAAAGTTTGGATGGAAATAATATGAAAAATATAAAACGATACTTCTCTATTATGGCGGTCTTATGTTGCCTCGCCGGTTTTGGCTCTGCCGTGCTTGCACAGGAAGGCGACGCAATAGTCGAAGTACTTGAATCAGGGATCCCTCACGATAAGTTGTTTGCTATAGACATGAAAGGCAGTTGGGGGTTAGCGGTTGGTTCGTATGGTTTAATGCGGGAAACGGCAGATGGGGGAGAGACTTGGACTACAGCCGACCCACTGACGAATAAAGCGTTGCTCGGTGTGACTGCTGCAGGAGATACTCAAATTGTTGTTGGTCAACAGGGAACAATCTTTCGACGTATTGAGGGTGCTGACTGGAAACAGGTGGAGGCAGGATTAACACAGCGAATAATGGATGTGGATCTCAATGATTCAGGTTTGGGATATATCGTGGGTGAATTTGGCTTCATGGCGAAGTCTGAGGATGCCGGTCTTACCTGGACAGTGGTGACTAAAGACTGGGAAAGTGTTAACGAGGAAGGCTATGAACCTCATCTCTACAGCACGGTAGTTAAGAATGACGGGACTATATTTGTTGCAGGTGAGTTTGGGTTGATAATGATGTCGACCGACCGGGGACAGACCTTCAAACAAGTACACGGCGGGGACGAGGGTGTGTTCGCTGTGCATTTTGCCAAAGACGGCTCCGGCAGTGGTTATGCGGTCGGGCAGGAAGGTCTTGTCTTAAAAACATTAGACGCGGGATCAACCTGGTCGTCTGTTGCTATTGATACGAATTCTAATTTGCTCGGCGTGTGGTCAGGAAACGGCGAAGTCGTCGTGACCGCGATACGTGACTTGTTAAGATCGAATGATGACGGTAAGTCGTTCACTTCTTTTTCTGCCGATGCACAAATCGGCCGGACTTGGTACCAAGGAGTGAGTGCAGGTGTCTCTGAGACAGCAACAGAGACAGAAACAGGTAGAAAAAGTTTGATTAGAGAGCAACAGATCTTTATTGTTGGTAACGGTGGCAATGTAGCTAAGGTACTATACTGAAGCCTTACAAAAAGAAAATATATTTCAGGATAGAAGGCGGTATTCTGAGAGTAAATTTATGTTGAAAAACAATTGTTTACGAAAATATCCGCGCTAATGAGTTGTTATTCTACCACAGTTGGGGCGGAAAACTGCTCCATATTCACTCTTGTGATGCGTGAAAAGCGTTGACATAGGTTGAAAAATGGGTGGTAATAACGAATACGTAAAAAGTTACAAGAAGATTACTGAAATGTAATCTACCTGTGACAAGGAAACAACATACAGTTTAACTGGAGACTGTCTGAGTTAGGCGGTTACTTATTAATAACTAAATTACTTACTTAATAACTAAATAAAGGGGAGAGCGGCAGTGATAAGACACGCAATCACACGCATTTCAATCGCAAGTACTGTCATCGGCAGTTTCTTGTTTGCAGGCGTAGCGTCAGCAATCGATTGGAACATAACAGGGTTCGTCAGACAGGAAATTGCTTATGGCATTTCAAGTCAGAAGAACGTCAATAACATTGGTGGAGATCCCTATAACGATAAGATCGTTGGGCAAACCACGCATGCTGCATACCATCCACTGAATGCGCTAGACGGTACGAGCGTCTATGTCAGTCCAACAAATGGCGCCGTAGGCTTATTTGGAACTGGTGCAGCTGCAGGAGTTGCAGCCCCCACCGCTGCCGCACTTAAACGAGCCGCCACAATCAATAGTGGCTTTGGCGAGAATTGGTCACATAAAAGAAACACGTCTGAGTCATTGACCGAAGCGCAATGGAAGGCTAACAACATAAACATTCACGCAGCGGGTAATAACACAAACTCTGCAGTTAACTGTCGTTATGGCGCACTTAATGCTGTAGCGGCGGGTTCTACCGGTCTTTACGGGACCAATGATTTCATTGGTGTAGTGTGTGGTGCTGACGGCAGTTTAGGATCGAATATGCTGGCCACTGGCGGTAACCTCGCTGGAAGTACAACTGATGCGAATCACGCTGACGTGCGAAGTGCACAAGGCGCTGCGCTGAACGAAGACCGTGATTGGAACATGTTCAACTCACGAGCCGAAATCGATATACAAGCGAAGATTAATCGCAACTGGGCAGCGTACGTTAAAGTACGTGCTTACTTTGACGGGACAAGCATGCTCAATGGCAGTGATGTAACCGGCGGCGATAATTTTAGCCAGAACGAATATTGGTACGGTGGCAATGGGTCTCCTACAGAGATATATAGCAGTGATGATTTCATGATTGATCTTCCTGCGGCTTATGTCGATTGGAACGATGGCCCGTTATGGATTCGTGCCGGTGTACAGACCATCGCATGGGGTGAAGCGTATTTCTTCCGTGTAATGGACGTTGCCAACGGCCTCGACCTTCGTAGACATTTAAGTCTTGGACCAGGTGCTGAAGAGTACCAAGATAGTCGTGTAGCAAGCCCAGGCGTGCGAGTAAGTTACACATTTGACAATGGTTGGGAAGTTGATGCCTTCGCGCAAATGTGGAGTCCTACTATTCTTCCAGGACAAAACACCGCATACAGTGTAGTGCCTCACAACGTGACATTAGTTGAAAACGATGAGTTCGACGATGCTGCAAATTCTATCAACTACGGTTTCAAGCTAACTGCTCCGCTGACAGACCAATTCACAGCAATGTTTGCTTGGGTTAACCGCAGAGATCCTAATGGCTATGTTCGCTACGCGGAAGCGCCAGCTTATCATCAAGGTGCGAACTCTGCAGGTCTTGCAGGAGTCGGTGCGGGCGCGGCGGGTGGCTACTCGGCCTCAGCTGCAAACGCGAATAGGTTCTGTGCTAACGAGTACAATGACACGAATAACTTGGTAGGCAACCTTGGTATGAGAGGGCTCGAAGACTCTTACGCTAAAATGCCTACAATTCTAGGTGGTGGTCATAAAACGTTAAACCACTGTGGATCACCATTATCACCAGATCCTCATGCGAATAACTCGACTGAGTACTGGCATAATGTGGCTGCGGGCCGATTGGATCCGTTGAAAGCGTTGAGAGTCGTTGTCAACGAATGGCCAGCTGACTGGTGGGCAACGCGCGAAATGTTTGGATTCGGTGACGAATACACAGTCGTTGACGCACAACGTACTATTGAAGGTTTCCATAGTTCGTTTGGTTCATTCCGAGCATGGGCGACTAGAGAGTTTGCCAGAGAGAACGTATTCGTTCTTGGTGGTAACTACGTTGTCAACGCAGGTGCTGACTCCTTTTTCGACCAGTTAATTATACGTGGTGAAGTATCTTATACCCATGATAAGAAACTGACCGACTTAGGATTGAGTTTTGATCCAACAGAGAAAGACGATATTGTCTCAGCGTTAGTTTTTGAGAAATATCACCGGATCTCTGATGCATTCCCTGCAACCTATATGGTTGCTCAGTGGATGCATAGGACTGCTACCGATATGTTCGGCCGTGATCTAGCTGGTAACGGTGGTGCGAAAGATCTCGGTGCCTATATCAATAAAACGACTGGTCGTTTTAACGATAAAGCAAGAGCGTTCCAGGGCGCTAAACCCGTTGGTAACGACAATGCAAACTATGTAGTGTTCGCGTTCCAACAGCCCTTCCCCAACTTAGTATGGCGGGTTGACATGGCTATATTAGTGGATGTAGCTGGTGGCTACTTAGTTCAACCAGGCGTTCGATATCGCCCTGCCGCAAACTGGCAGTGGGATCTATATGCGAATATCATCGACGCTCCTGGAGGTGACAACGACACCATTATGGAAACAATCGATTACGCTGATGAAGTATTCATGAGAGCTACTTATTTCTTCTAAAGAGATATAATTGTGAATACTGAAAAAGCCGGCTTATGCCGGCTTTTTTTTTAGCGTGTTTAATACAAAGCCGGCTTGTAAATAAACCATCGAACATTTGTTCACAATCTGATAGTGTAACTAGGTTAGCCAAACTCCACCGATGTCCCACAGTGCAGGCAATCGGATGTTCAGCTTACATGACTAAAAAAATCCTAGATTAACGCCTGCGAATAAAAGATCGAAATTGGGTCTACGTGCGTACCACCGCGTATACCAGTAAATCTATCGCAAAACTTAATACAATGGACACGCAAAGAAAAACGAGGGGAATTGATTATTATGGATCCGAGCACTGAAGTAGGCTTTCTAATGAGCATTATAATGGGGGCAGGGACGCTGCTGAAACTCGGTGGCGTGGTCGTAGGCATCCTACTCCTCGCGTCGATTTTTGGCCTGGCTTTGGCCGGTCAAAAGTTTTTGCAATTCCGACGCGCCTCACCCGCTGCTGTATCTGAGCTAGACCGTGCAGTAGGGTTGTGGCACAAAGGTGAGCAAAAAGAGGCCCGCGAACTTTTAATTGAATCCGAGTTAACGGTAGCCACAGATATTAGATTCGGTCTCGAAAAACATGGAACAATGAACCCAGACCTTCTACACGATGAACTGTTACGGCGAGCCTCAACTTACCTGAGAGGGTATTCCCAAAACCTTAGGCTTATCGAGCTGATTTACTACCTTGCACCCGTTATGGGTCTACTAGGCACTGTGCTTGGGATGATTGATGCGTTCCGAGGTCTAGCTGTGAGTGCTGGCGCATCGGGTGAATCCTCGGCCTTGGCGAGTGGTATTTGGGAAGCTTTGCTTACAACTGCGGTAGGCTTGTCTATTGCTATACCCTTCGCGGTTATGCATGCAGTATTGGAAGCTAAGCTAGAGATGTTAACTGATCAAGTCTCCGATCTCGTCACTCGAATTTTGACATTCTCCGAAACTAGCTAGTGAGCCTTTTAAGCGATACAGTGCTGTCTCCTCGACGGCGCAAGGCAGGTCGAATGTCTTTAACTCCCTTGATTGATTGCGTGTTCATACTGCTGGTCTTTTTTATGCTCCAGACTAATTTCATGAAGCCGCGAGCAATGGAGTTTTCTCAAGCTACGGGCAGCGCTAAAATTGAGAATGACTCGACGATGGTAGTAGTTGAGGTACATGAAAACGGAAGCCTTTGGCTCAACAGCAAAGAAAGCTCACTAGATGGCTTAAAGGAATATGCGGCAGGTTTAATTGCACCCGCTCAAACCAGAGTAATGCTTGCAGTCGACGAAGAGGTTTTACTCCAGGCAGCCGTTGACGTGATGGACCTCTTCAATCAATTTGATGTGCATAATATTTCAGTGTCTGCCACCCAGAGATTCGCACAATGAGTGGGCAGTTAAGATCTTCGCGGCGCAGAAAAAACACAATTTCAGCTGGATTGAAAGACAGAATCATGGGGAAGAGAAGCGGTCAGGAGGAGAACGTCATCCCGATGATCAACATCATATTTTTACTGCTCCTATATTTCATGATTGTTGGAAACCTTCAACCTGATTACGACATAGTGCCCCCGGCCTCGACACGACAAGCTGTGCCATCTCCTGAAGTCGCAACCGTGGCGGTAGACCAAGATGGGTCGTTACGATTTGAGGGGCGGCCTGTAACCTCGCTGGCTTTGAAGGCAGAGCTTGCTGCGATTGCGGGGATAGATAAGCTGAAAATATATGCAGATGCCAAGGTCAGTGCGCTAGTTGTCTCTAAAATCATGAAAGCAGCCTCGGAAGCGGGCGTACTTAAATTCATCCTCATTACCCAGCAGCGAACTGGGGGTTAATGATATGCGTAAGCCGTCACGGCCCGTCATAGTATGGACTGTTTTGATCGTCGTCTCGACTGCAGTTCACGCTTTGGTTTCGGGTCAAATTGGCGGACAGATATCACCGGCTAACGTTATCTCGCCTCCTGAAGAAGAAATGATTGTCATCGATCAAACCCCTGATTCAGTGATTGAAAAAACTAAGCCCCCTGAGGAACAGCTAGAGTTTGATGAGGAGCTAGATTTTGAACCGCCTGAAATACTCATCGCCCCCAAATCGGTGGCTCCTCCTCCTCCTGACATAGCAGCGACTCTGAGAGCACAAGCAGGGGGTTTTAAAGGCGTCGATGTAACTGCCGGCCTGACGGCGGTGCCGCTGAGTGAGGGCTCGGGTATTGGCGGTTTTAAGACGGGTATTGGCAATGGTTTAGGGGATGGAACGTCTCAGTTTGCATCATATATTGCGGGATTGCGTGAGGCAGGTCTCGATGTAGTATTTGTCGTCGATGCTACAGGTTCTATGGGTTGGGTCCTGGATGAGGTGAAAGACCGCATAGAAGATATTTCTGCAGTCGTGCGCTCACTGGTGCCGATCGCGCGCTTCGGCTTTGTGGCTTTCCGTGACAAGAAAGATCCAGAGTTTGTGACCCGCATTGAGCCACTGACGTACAGTACTAATAAGCTAAAACTATTTTTATCCTCTCTAGAGGCCGAAGGCGGTGGGGACTGGTTTGAGGCGATAGATGAAGGGTTACGAGTAGCCATCGAAGAATCTGGTTGGAGAATAGGAGCCCGTCGTTTAATTATCCTGATTGGAGATGCTCCGATACGAGAGAGCCAGTTAAGAGGGGTAGTTGGATTAGCGGAACAATTCAGAAGATCTGAGGGAACTATATCGACTTTAGACGTAAGTGATCAAGCCAACCCTCATCTGTTGGAGGCAAAAGTTGGTAGAAAAGTTGCTCACTCACTATATAGAAGCGCGCCTATGCATGCTTTTTTAGTTATCGGGGAAGCTGGCGGCGGAGATACTGCGACTTTAGATGGCGAACTCAAATTGACGCGAAGACTTATTAAACTCATTTTAGGCGACAAATTCGCCAGTCAAATGAAAGCTCTGTTGGACGTCTTATGATTAAAAATTATTTCTATAAAAGCTTCTTGGGCCACCCCATCATATTAGTTTTAATTGCCTGTATCTCATGCCATCTAACCGCTCAAGCCAATAATTACGACCAGCTTTTGACTGAGGGGAATGGTTATTTAATCACCCTTAAAAAGGCAGAATTGGCCAAGGATATCTTTGATCTTGCCAATGGAATAGGCCCTTTAATCGATCGAGTCCGTGCGGCCGAGCTTAGTTCAACCGAACTTGAAGGTTTTCGTTCGCTCTTGGATGAGATGAAAGCCATCGTTGAGAAAAGAGTATTTGATATTGAAATGCAAGCTGATGACAGCGAGGCGGAGCTTGAACGACTATTCAGGTCTCAAGATTGGGACGATATTAGCTTTGCTCTGGCAGCATTTCCTTATTGGCGAGCATGGATAGATTTAGAGATCGCACGTCAGGTCGTTGATGATAGAGATATCGATAATTTAAAAGGTACAGCCTTGCTGCCAGCTCAAAATGGTTTTCGTGCGGCATCGATGCAGCTGTTTCGACCAGGCTTGGTGTACGGTGGTTGGCTAGGACGTGGTTATGTTGAGATTGAACGGGGACGATACGAGCATGCCCATGCGATTTTCAAAAATTTAGAGCGGGCTTTGGCGGCAGAAGAAGATTCGCCAATTCTTGAAACGGTTAAATTCGAACTGCGTATTCTTGATGCACTCACTGGTAACGTTGATGCTGACCAGCGGTCGGATGTTTTTGATGATGATGAGGCGAAAATTCAAAGAGCCGAAGCATTTGGCTTACTTCAGGCCAGTAGAAAAAGCGGTGGCCGACCGATTGAAGCCGCTGAGCGACTCCGTACACTCATAGACTCAGGCCGAGTAGACCAAGCATTGATTGATGACATGATGGTCTATAGTCAAGAGTTGTCAGGTGTTTCTGTCGGGGTGTATACCGATCTCGCAGGAGCAGAATTTGCACTGAACTATGATCATTATTACAACGCTATGCAGAAATACGAAGCTTTTTTCGCCCATGTTATCGTTCCTCCTAATGTGAACTTGGCTAGATATCGGTATCGATGGGCATTAGCTGCCTATAACGCAAAAATATACCAGCCTGCTGCAGATCTGTTGGAAAAACTCGTTCGCATACAAAACCTCGAACCTGAACTCGATAAAGCAGTCGCTAAGTTACTCTATGCGGTCTACGCTGCGCGAGAGAAAGGGGGGGGTGATAAGGCAAACAAAAAACAGTTACGTAAAGCTGCTCAACGATTTATCCGAAAAAGCCCTGAAGATAAGGATACAGATGCCGCCCGTTTGATGGTGGCACAGACTGCCGCCAATGCGTCTGTCGCATTGCAATCGTTAAAATCTATCAAGTCTTCTCAGAAATTTAAAGGCGAGGTCGAGAGGACTGCATTTTACTTGATTGCTAAAGAATTTAGCGCAAAAGTCACCCGGTCGAAAATTAAAGAAGCTTCTGCCCTCGCGGTACAAGGTGTGAGTGCTTTTAGAAGCTTGCCAAAGTCTGATAAGACTAACGCGTATAATTTTGCTGTGCTTATGGAGATGCGCGCGCTCATTGATCCAAAACCCAAAGACGTCTTGAAAGCGCTTGATGCTATTGAGCTGAAAATGGCAAAGGAAGCTGCCGAACTTGAGATCTCAATTGAGGCTCATGTGACTCTAGATATTAGACGCGCACTGATCTGGTCTAGACTTCAACTATACAATCGGCTTGACGACTTTGAACAGATCCGCAAATTTGTAGAAGGCTTAGCAGCTAAAGGGATACCGAGTTGGCAAATTGAGTTTCTCTTTCCTTTTATCGCCGATCGAGAGAATGTCACTGAACGACTTATTTTAGCAAGATTGGTTCATGACTCCGTTAAGCGTCAGCCTTCGATGGATCGTCGTTTCCGAGTGGTTATTATTGAAGGAATGCTCGATAACGGAGATATTGATGAGGCCTACCGTAGAGCCAAAGTATTTACAAAAGATCATGTGACCTCTGGAGATGGGTGGCGACTGTTTGCTAAAGCCGCCGGGGTTATAGGCAAGCCGTTCGAATCCGATCGTGCGTGGAAAGCTATTACCGATAAAGCCATACCGACAATGCCCATCTGGTGGGAAGGGATGATTAGTCGTTCTAGTTTACGTCGTGACTCCAATCGGCCTGATGAAGCGTGCCAGTTACTTGCTGAGACTAAGCGGAGTCTGAAGTATTTGCCGAAGAAGTTGAAACTCGATTATGACACCTTATCTGATTCGATTGACTGTGAAATCCAACCGGCTGAAGAGGAGCCTGCCCCCCAATTACTCGAAGAAAGTAGTCAAGAACTCAGTGAGTAAGCACTTCAATTAACCGGTTAGTAATAGCATAGACTGATCCGCGAGAAGTGTGTTCTGGAGAAATTGATCTTATAAAATATTAAAAATACTGGTTTCATATTAGCAACAGCACGTAATTGATTTAAAATAACTTTTTAAGTTAATTCTCTTTTCCTATGATTTCTCTATAAAAGTCCTACTGTACTTTTCAATTTTTCTGAATACACACTCAAATAGATAAAAAGAACTCCATAGGAGCTTAGAGTACATTTGGAGAGTGTTTAGGGCATTAAACGGAAGCGGATAGTTGAAAGAAGAACTTTGCATCAATTGAAGTACCCTCACCACCGTCTAAAGAGCTCAAATATGGTCTTGCCTGTAACAAAAGTAATCGTGAAGGTAATAGTGTGCTTATAAAATGGGAAATTTTTATGAAGCCAGGTAAGTAAGTAAACACTTCGGATAAAAGAACTGAATATAAGGATATATAGACTTCTATAGGGGCAGATTTAGCTGTTCAAATTGAGTTGAAACCTAATCATCCGGTTACGATAAGCGGTTATTTTTTTTGATCTGCTTTATGCGACTAATTCCGCACACCTATTAATTTTTTTATTGCTAATGTATTTCAATCATAACCTCGTTGCAACGCATTAGAGGTGGTGTCCATGGTGGATTATAAAAAGCGTATTTAGATGTACCAGTGACTGATATGTTTTTTGATTTAATTAATTCTATTAGCTCTTCTTCGTGCTCTCTCAAATTCTCATCAAAGCTAGTTCCAGAAAATGTAATCACGATGAATTGCTGAGGAGGAATTTTTTTGAGGGCGACACGATCGTTTTTTGGCTTAGGAAGCGACTCTATACTATATTCCGACGGCATGATAAAATTCACCAGCCAAGAATCCTTGGTGGATTGTTGTTGTATCGGTGCAGTCATGGCTATATTCTGTCGCGTGGTGCTGTTACCAAAGATATAGTCAGCCAGCAGTGGAAACCCTTTACTGATGGCATCCGCGCGTTCCCCTTGCACTTGTACTTCTGCTACGAACATCGGCCCGAATTGCCTGATCTCAATCTTGCCTTGAGAGCTAATCACTTCATAAGCAGGTGTTTCCACTCGACTCATAATTGATCCTACCGCGATTGCGCTAATAAGAATTATTCCGATAACCACGACAATAATTTTCCATCTGTTGTTCATTTAGTATCTACTTGACTTGGCAATATTGAATTTTTTTACTACGTCTGTGAGGATCTTTTAATACAATAACCTGACCAAAACTCATGTTAGCGTTCTTGGCGATCTAATTTACCTGCTTAAAACTCCTGTTTTTCATTGACCACTGTCTGGAAGATGCAGTCCTTAAAGTGATACTTTCTTCTGAACTGTGAGATAAATTTCGATATGCAGCCGTTAGATAGGCATCTCAGAGTAGAGGTTTCTGGGTAAAAGCCTTTTCAAATGGCAGTGGAAATGAGAAAAAGTAATAAGCTTTTTAGATCAAATACAGTTCTGATCAGCTAATTAAGCCTATTGTTCGGTAAATGACCTTGAGTTAGGTTGCTCTACAAAAGTACGGGATGCTTCCTCAAAATTAGAGCGGTCAATAGAGATAGATACCACTTAAGTGATCGACATTTAAAAGTAAGGATATGAGCACTAAGAAAGTCCATCTAACGCAGATCATAGAAATATTTGGTTCGTTTACAGCCAACATTATCTTCCCCCCCCCGGGTCCTTTACAGAGCAAACATATTTAGATTCTTTTAACGTTGTTAAATATCAGCACATATTGTTACTTACTAAAGTTCAACCAACATAAAATAACTAAGAAGAAAATTCAAGGTGATGTTTATGAAACCCCTGAGAGCATTGCCAATTAAATTTGAAACTCGGAAGTGACTTATATCTCCACTTCCATAGCGATACTCTAAATAAAGGATTTGGTTGGAGGAAATACCTTGGAATGTTGACAAATAATAACGGCTGACGAGCTCTATTAGAGCACAGGGGAAACCTGTAAAAAAATCCAAGAAAGATAAAATATTCTAAATTATGGGATCATACTTTTAATGGATAAATTATTGATTTAACTGTATTAAACGCGGGTAAAAATGTTAAACCAACCTAACTTGAGTGGAGCTAATATAAGGTTCTCTAAGAGCTAGAATCTCGTATTCCATCAATGGAAATCACATATATTGCAAAACCCGTAGTGAGCCTTGCGGAGAGCTTAGGATGGATTATAGAGGTCTCTGTTTGAAAGAGGGGTAGGGCCTAAAGAGGTATTTTTCTTACGGCCCAGTGGGCCTTGTGCGGGAACTATCGAACTGTAGCTAATTTTACTATCATCCGCCTTAGCAATAGATTCTTAGTGTTTTTATAATGCTGTCTCCATAGCGCGAGCTACCTCATAGCCGCTAGTAAATGCTGCTTCAATCCGTCCTTTTATAAACCAATCACCACACAGTGCGACATTGTGTGTTGTATCTAGAAAATAATTCTTACCTACTTGTCGCTCTATATTTGCGAAGCGCCAACCATGGACATCTTTATGTGAGGCACAATTTAGATCCCGATCTAAGATATTACTGGTTTCTTCTATCATGTATTCTAGAACTTTATTTCGGTCATCTTCTAAATGTTGATCGGCCCAATCATTAGTTGAGTGGATTAGGAGACAGTGCGCCTGACCTCTATCTGGCTTAGAACTATCTACGGAAATCCAGCTAATATCTTCGCCTAATGGCAAGGCAGCATCGAATGATAACGAGAGGTCAGCATCAAATCCCAGCATAATAGAAAAACAAGCTTTCATTTTGGGTGTTACAAGCTCACTGCAGAATGTAGGGAATTGAGGCAGTAATTGAAGAGCTTGCTCAGGAGGTGTGGATACGATTACCCAATCATACTCGCCCAGTAATCTTTGATTGATATCATAAATTTGCCAATATTCGTTTTTTCGTACGATCGAATTCACGAGAGTGTTTTGTCTTATATCCGTTCCTACACTTAGTCGTTTTGCGAAGCTATTCATACTGGGAGCCCCAACATAGTGAGGCAGAGAGGCGTCCCATTTATGCTTAAAACTGAATTCTCTATTTATTATTTCTACAAAATCGCCATCCCAGCGCTTTATATGGCCTTCTAAGATCATTGGCTTGAGAAAGTCTTTGAACAATTCAGTTTTAGGAGTGAAAAATTGTGCTCCATGATCAAATGAATATAGCCCTGATCGACGAGTAGCTATCCGTCCGCCAACGCCCTTTGATTTTTCAAATATAGTTACGTTTGCTGCGTTGCCCAATTGTCTCGCAGCGATGAGGCCTGAGAGCCCCGCGCCGATAATCGCAATATTTTTCATATTTTTGCTCTATAAGCAGAAAAAACCAGTTGTTTGAAGATTGTAAATGGTACGCGGAACGCCTAATAAAAGCTAAAAAGAGTTGACCGAAGCAGTATGCAAAAAATCAACTTAGAGTAATTTATTTCATTTGCATCCAGACACAAAGCTTTCTCTATAACTGTGGACCACTTAAATACCGAGGTGCGGGGACCTTATACCCGATAGTGCTATCTCTAGTCACCTACTCTTGTACTTGAGTGGAGTCGCGACTCACTTAATTAGTAATTCTATTAGTAGGCAAACATTCGAATTAGTAGGGCGATACCCAATACGCAGAGCATTGCTAACAGCAAGATTCTTAGAGACCCGAACCTGTTTTTACTCCAGTCTATCCTATCCTCTCTGTCCCTTTGTTTTGAAGACGCTCTAAATCGTCCGAAGTAAAAGAAGACGGCAAGTGATAAAAGAGTCATTCCACCGAAGAAAAGCGTGTTTAAGTCCATCAACGACTTCTTAATTTCGCGAGCAATCTTAGGATTTCTAGATACAGCCATACTAAAGTGACCATTAGCGAAAACGCTCCGTACCACTCCATATATTTGGGCGCTCCCTGTTCAGACCCTTGCTCAATAAAATCGAAATCCAGAACGAGATTTAATGCCGCAATCGCAACAACAAAAAGACTGAAGCCAATGCCAAAAATACCATTGGAATGGATAAATCCAATGCCGGTGGAACTAAACATATTCATGATGAAGCTGATGAAGTAGAGAACTCCTATTCCCATTGTCGCAGATACAATCATTAGCTTGAAATTTTCCGTCGGCTTAATGATTCCTAATTTATATAGCATTAGTAACGAAGCCAGAGTGCCGAAAGTTAACCCGGTTGCTTGAATTACAATTCCGGGATATTGAGCTTCGAATAGGGCAGAGACAGAACCAAGAAAGAGTCCTTGTAACAAGGCATATATAGGAGCAGTAATTGCAGCCCATGTTTTTTTAAATGTTGTCACAAGCGCAAAAATGAATCCTCCGATAGCCCCACCGAGTGCAAAAGGCATCACTAGGGCGGGATTACCGCTCTGAAAATACAAATTCCATGGGTAAACGGCGGCTAAAACGAGCAAAGCCAGTAAGATTCCTGTTTTGTTCACTGTTCCTTGTAAAGTCATCACTCGACCTTGTCCATAACTTTCGGACGTGAAGGTCGCTGCATTTAGTGATGGGTTTCCAGAACGACCGAACATTGCTAGCGCTTTATGTTGTGACATAGATATTCCCGTGACATTAATGTGTTTGATAGTAGAAAATTGGCATGGTGACTAAGTTTCTTGTTCCAGATTACCGAAATGAGGTAGCTTTGTCTTTAATTATAGAATATTGGCGCGATTCTTTTTGGAGCAGGGATATGTCATAGTTTATGTATGGCCTATTCGGGCGGCCATCCTAGGTGCTTATGGGATTTTCCGACTGATTAGATTGCTTAAATAAACATTTATTCCTCAAAAATTATATTAATCTTAAGGTTTTTTTATGGATCCTTTAAGCCAAGGCGCGTTTGGAGCAATTTTTGCTCAAACAATTGCTAATAAAAAAAAACTATTAGTTGGATCGATATTCGGCTGTATTGCTGGGCTTGCCCCAGACTTAGATATATTCATTAGGTCTAGTACAGACCCATTACTAAAATTAGAATTTCATAGACAATTTACACATGCCTTAGTTTTTATTCCTATAGGGGCATTATTAGTAACCTTATTTTTAAGAGTTCTTTTTAAAAATCATTTGAGTTGGACAGAAACTTACTTTTTTTGTTTATTAGGTTACGCCACGCATGGCTTACTTGATGCTTGCACAAGTTATGGAACGCAACTTTTGTGGCCATTTTCTGATGTAAGAATTTCTTGGAATAATATCTCAGTGATAGATCCACTCCTGACTATCCCAGTTATAACTTTCGTCATCACTACAATAGTAAGTAAAAATAAACTCATACCCTTTTTAGGTGTTTCCTACATATTTGTTTATCTAGGTTTTGGTTTCATCCAAGAAAATAGAGCAGAAGAAGTTGGTAAATCGATCGCTTTAATGCGAGGTCATGAAAGTAAAAGGTTGACCGTGAAGCCGAGCTTAGGAAATTTATTTTTATGGAAAACAATCTATGAAGATAAGGGTTTTTATTATGTTGATGCTGTGAGGTTATTTGGTGCAAAAGAATATTGTGAAGGCACTAAGATTAAGAAATTAGATAATTTAACTGACTTTATGGATCTAAATAAAAATAGTCAGCAATATTTAGATATAAAAAGATTCGACTGGTTTTCTCAAGGTTATTTAGGTGTAGGACAGTCGAAAAATATTATTATCGATGTAAGGTATTCTGCAGTACCAAATGAAGTTGATGGTTTATGGGGCATAAAAATTGAACCATCAAAAAGCCCATCAGAGCATGTTGAATGGGTTGTCAATAGGAGTGATTATAAAAGAAAATGGGAAAGATTTTTTAGTTTACTATTAGGGAAAGGTTGCAATAAAACAAGTTAGCTAAAACTAATTGATATTGAAAAGCGCCTAAGTGATGCTGAAAACGTAAATAAATAAATGCATGATGAGTGGGACAGACTAAACCAGCTAAAGATGTAGTGACCTATTTATGATCGGTATCATAGATCCTGAATAATAGGTCTAAAGGGGCAACGCAACGCCAAACGCAGATTATTAGGGAGAAAACGTGAATTCAGAAAAACCGACCTCCGAGCTAGACTCAGATTGCGACGTTATCGTGGTGGGCTCAGGCTTTGCCGGAATCTACGCGCTATGGCAGGCTCGACAGCGGGGGCTAAGTTTACGTGGATTTGAACGCGGTTCAGATGTCGGTGGCACCTGGTACTGGAATACTTACCCCGGAGCGCGGTGCGACGTAGAGAGCTACAACTATGCCTATTTCTTCGACAAAGATATTGTGCGCGATTGGGATTGGTCTGATGCGTGCGCGGGCCAAGAGGAAATTCAACGCTATCTTAGATTCGTCGCAGAACGTTGCGACGTCCTGAACGATATTTCCTTCGACACTAAAATAGTTTCGGCAGTCCTTAATGAAGAAAGCGGCTTATGGACAGTTACTACCTCTCACAAAGAAAGCATCGTCTGCCGATACCTTGTCCTCGCAATTGGAGCGCTTTCAGAGCCTAAAACACCTGATATCGATGGGGTCGATACCTTTTCTGGAGATACCTACTTCACTTCTAATTGGCCTAAAGATCATACTGTAGACCTGACTGGAAAGCGCGTGGGGATTATCGGGACCGGCTCATCCGGAGTGCAAGCGATTCCCGAAATTGCAAAAACGGCGAGCGAGGTACATGTATTTCAGCGGACTGCTAACTATGTGACACCAACGCGATCTGGTCCAATGGATCCTGACTTAGTGGCTAAGCTACGAAAAGATCCACACGCTGTCCGACAAGCTTCTCGTGAAACGTATGGTGGCCACACACCATTAGATATTGGTAAAGAACGCTTCTTGGAACTCGACAAAGCCGGACGCGAACGTGCCTTATCCGAAGCATGGGATGGAACATATGTGCCCTTGGCATTCAGAGACGCCTATCTACCCGAAGCAAACGCGGCCATATCTGATTTCATTCGAGAGAAGATGCTGGAGCAGGTTAATGATTCTTGGACTGCTAACCACCTAGTCCCATGGGATCATCCATTCGGCGGAAAACGACCCTGCATGAGTAATGTTTACCTACAGACCTACAATCTGCCGCACGTTCATCTTGTGCCTTTATCAGAAACACCCATCGAACACATTACTATCGATGGCATTAAGACTACTGAGGAATTAATAGCTCTGGATGTTATTGTCTACGCTACCGGCTTTGACGCTATCTCTGGGCCGCTTTTCGCCATAGATATTTCTGGGATATCAGGAAAATCGATCACGGAAGCTTGGGAGGACGGTCCAGCTAATTATCTGGGAACAATGGTTCATGGGTTTCCTAACCTCTTCCTTCCTTCTAGCGCGATGTCTCCTTCAGTACTTTCAAATATGGCGACACTTGCTGAGCAGCAAATTGACTTTATTTTTGACTCGATTGACTGGCTTGAAAATCATGGGCGCCCCTTGCTCCACCCTTCAACTGAGTCACAAAGCTATTGGAGAGCAGAAACACTCAGTTACGCTAAACGTCGACCTGGTGCCCTTAGTACAAAAAGCTGGTATTCCGGTGCCAATATTCCCGGAAAACCTAGAGTTTTTATGGTCTATTGTGGAGGGTTTAAACGTTACAACGAGAAATGCTACAGCGAGCTTATGGATGGCTTTCCCGGATACGAATTAATACCTCCTTGGGCGAGCAAACACCAAGTTGATGATCTTTAAAGACTGTCTTATATAGGCTTATTGCTAGTCTGTTCTAGAATAGCCGCATGGGTTAAGTGTGTCCTTGAATTGCGCGCAACTGAGCTATTTCTTTTTCTAGTTCATTGATCCTACGACCTTTTGGGTTAGATAGCATAACTCCTGTCATTTCATCCGCTTTCATACGGTAACGCCTTAATCGTTCCCCTCCGTCAGAAAGTGCTCCCAATAAGGCGTATCTCCAAAGCTAGCAACTAGAAAGTCGATAAAGGCCCGAACTCGTGTCGGCATATGTTTTGTTTGTGGATACACCGCAAAGATATTCATCGAATACCATTGATAATCTGTGAGTAACGGCGTTAACACGCCGCGCTCCACCGATCCGTGCGCAATAAAGCTGGGTTCACACAATACACCCAGACCGGCGATGGCCGCCTCTACCAGTGCATCGCCGTTGTTGGCGCGCATCCGCATGGGTACTTTTACTTGGCCAGGCTTACCGTCTTTATCGTGATAATGCCAAGTACCTGGCTGGCTGTGGTTGCCATAACACAGGGCTGGGAGTGTCGATAAGTCCTGCGGAGTTCTGGGTATGCCATGTCGGTTTAAGAAATCGGGGGAGGCACACACCACGTGGCGCACTGAGGCTAACTTGCGCGCCATTAATGAGGAATCCTCCAGTGCACCGACGCGAATGGCTAGGTCCAACCCTTCTTCCACCAAATCGACACGCCGGTCACTCATATCCATCTCGATTTTGATTTGTGGGTGTAAATGCATAAACGCGGCGATGGCCGGAGAGAGATGCGCCACACCAAAACTCAACGGGGTGGCGATTCTTAAGGTACCGCTTAGAGCTGTTGCAGTATTAGTGGCCTCGTGTTTCGCCTCCTCTAAATCATCCAGCAGGCGCCCACATCGACGATAAAACTTTTCGCCTGCCTCAGTGATATGCATTTTTCGCGTGGTGCGCTGTACCAATTGCACCCCTAAGCTAGATTCCAACTCTTTTAAACGGCGGCTCACAGCCGAGACCGCAATATCCATTCGCTCAGCCGCCTTGCTGATGGAACCGCTCTCTACTAGTGCCACAAAGCTTTTGATCTGAGTCAATTCATTCATGATTGGATTATATTTGCATAAAACGCAAAAGTATATTGAATAAAATTCTCTTTTTAATGATTAAAGCAACAACTATAGTGAGCGCATGTTTTAAAGAGGTACCTAATTAATCTTTTACTTCTGCATAGTCACAACAATCTTAATGAGGAAATGAAATGGAAAAAGTATTCAAACACGCGGCATTACCAGGACGTATTTTAATGTCTAGCCTATTTATTATGGCGGGTCTAAATAAATTGTTTAGTTATGAGGCGACGGGTGCATACATGGACGCTATGGGTATACCCGGTGCATTGCTTCCGTTTGTCATACTGCTCGAAATTTTTGGAGGTTTGTTCGTTATTGTGGGATGGAATACACGTCTGACAGCGTTGGCATTAGCCGTGTTCTGTGTTTCCTCAGGTGTTCTGTTCCATTACGACTTTTCAGATCAGACGCAAGCGACAATGTTCATGAAAAATTTGGCCATCGCAGGGGGCTTTCTGCTCCTCGCCGCTAATGGTCCTGTAACAAAGCCAAAAGAGAGATAAATATGTCACAGCAAATATTAAGAATAGATGCCAGTATGCGCAAAAACGGTTCCTACAGTCGTGCACTCGGCGATAGATTAATCGCGCAGCTAAAGAGTCAGTCCCTATCGACTGTAAAAGTGCGAGATCTAGCCGATGGCATTCCCAATATCGACGAAACCTGGATAGGAGCAAATTTTACCGACATCGCCGAGCGCACCGCAGAGCAACGGTCGGTACTATCATGCTCTGACGCGTTAATCAGCGAATTAAAAAGTGCTGACACACTGGTGATAGGCTTACCTATTTATAATTTCAATGTGCCAGCTGCTTTTAAAGCGTGGATTGATCAAATCGCCAGAGCAAAGATTACTTTTCGCTATGGTGATAATGGTCCCGAAGGTTTGCTGAAAGATAAAAAATCTTATGTGATACTAAGTTCTGGCGGCACACAGTTAGGCAGTAATATAGATTATGTACTCCGAGTACATGCATCACATTTTAGGTTTTATCGGTATCAAGGATGTCACCATCATCGATAGCAGTGGGATAGGCCGAAACGAATCAAAAGTTATCGCTGATGCCCATTCAGTTATCGATGGTATTTAACCAAAGCCATATCGTCTAATTACTTATTTTTAATAAGGAAAACCATGAATTACCACGCGCATATTTGTTGGAATACTAAAGAAGAAAAAGCAAAAGCATTAGAACTGAGAATTTTTCTGCATGACAACGGTTGCAGTCTTGGTAGAATTAGAGATGAGGCCGTAGGCCCTCATCCATTGCCTATGTACCAGGTTGGATATAACGATAAAATAAAAGCCGACATTGAGGACTATCTATATTCACATCATGGGGGCCTAAGTATTTTGCTGCACGAAAATCAAGGTGAGGACGAGTTGCGAAATCATACAATAGGAGCACGTTGGATAGGAGAGGCGCTAGAGCTCAAGTTGTCTTTTTTTCAGCGATAATATTCCGCACAGTGGAATGTTTATATTCGACTGACACAATCAACATAGCGACTCCTGAAATTTAAACCTCCCTCAGTTGATTGTTTTCGGATCAGTCACGCTTTTGCTGTTTTTTTATTGAGACTACTTAGGAACTTTAAACCGTTATAGCTTAAATTGTAAAATATAATTACAATAATTATTACAATTCAATTAGGTAGTATGTATGAAAAAAGCAGCCGTTTTATTCTTTCTGGGGCTGACAATTAATATTCTTCCTACTGACGAAATTAGGGCTGAAGCATGCGCTGAAGCTTCTGACGTGATTACTGAGACTAGCGCTAACAATTCTTGTGAGTCTGAGCCTACAGGTTACGGAATAACTATTTATAAACTCTCTCTTTGTTCTGTCTCGCCCCAAGCTCCAACAACAGCTGCAAGCATAGGATTATCTGAGTGTGTGACTTCTTTCGAAAACTCCTCTGGCAGCAATGCAACTTTATCTACGGGCGGAGCTGTGAATTTAGATGGCGGCGCAATGACTAGGCCAGCAACTGGTACATATACTCACGGTATAGTACATATGAATAACACTTTCGCAATAACCGCTAAGAGAGAGTTTGAGGTTGCCTATAACGGCCAAGTTTCAGGAAAAGGAGTATATTGTGCGACCAATGATGGTGCCGGAATAAGTAGCAGTTACTTCACCTCTGATGATAGAACTATTTGTGGAGATACCACGATTACTGCTGGCACTTATACCGAATTTCTCACTTCTTTTGACGCGCCTTTTTTTTCGGCAGTAGGTACAGCAAATAACATAGCTGGAACTGGTGCAAACATCACCGCTTATCTAGTAGATAGTAATGAATTCTTAAGCACAAACGATGCTGATGTCGATACTTTGATTGGGGTAGTAGAATTAGCGACTCCGGTCAACATCACACAGGAAACAACAAATATAGATATATCATTTAATGTAGGTGAGGGAATGTCAGTCGACGGTAGTGAAGGCATAATGTATTTTGGAAGCGGCCCTTTTCAACTCACAATATCTACTGAGTAAAGTCACACTCACCCACCCTTGTACTTGAGAGACGCCATTAAGAAGAGTAGATTTATGGAATAGCCTTTTCAGGGGAAAAATAGATGAAAAATACGAGATAAATTTGAAAGTCAAAGATAGTGAAGCTGTACTCAACAGCATTCTCGTCCCAATCCCTTTGTAATCCAAAGAATACCGAAGACTATCAAGAAACGGAAAGAAGATTAGCGATTAGATGAAAACTCTATTCACAGGGAAAGTAAGAAGGGAAAACCAAGAGGAATGGAGGGGTGGAGTACGAGTAGGTAAGTGGGTTCACTATTTCGAAAATGGACAGTTCCGTTACAAAGGAAGTTATAAGAACGGACTGAGAGAAGGTGAGTGGATTTTTTATCACGACAATGGACAGTTATACGGGAAAGGAAGTTACAAGAACGGGCAGAAAGAAGGTGAGTGGGTTGACTATCGAAAGGATGGAACTGTTAACAGCGGGAGGTCAGGAATATTTAAAAACGGAAAGAAGGTTAGCGACTGAAAGGAAATTATCGAGGGAAGGAGTATCTTTATTTGTAATTAATATTTCGAGCGCGATGGACTGAACAAAAAGCCGAAAGTTACCTGAATCCGCAAAGCTGTTTTTTTGATCCGAATTACACAGGTACGCGTAACTTTCCTACAATGTTAAGTGGCACAGCAGGAGATTTCATAGTCCCTGTAGCTCTTGGGAAAATAACAATGCGAAAATCCGACTTACCCGAAAAAATATGTGCGGTTTGCGACCGCCCTTTTTTATGGCGTAAAAAGTGGAAAACCGTTTGGGACGAAGTTCGCTATTGTTCTGACGCCTGTCGAAGAAATCGAAGCCAAAACAATTTAAAGAAAGACAAAGATGCTGTTTGAACCAACACGAGCTGAAGGTTTGGCGCGTATGGCAGCCTTTGTTCCGAGGGCAGGCAAGTCGTATCAAGAGCGCCGGAACTTCGACCTTGGTGAAGCTCAAATCTCAGCAGTTTCACAATTGTCACCTTGGTTGCGCCATCATCTCATATCAGAACAAGAGGTGCTGACCTCAGTCCTTGAACAGCACAATTTTCAAACTGCAATTCCATACGTTCAGCAAGTGTTTTGGCGCGGTTATTTCAATGGTTGGTTAGAACAGCATCCAACGGTTTGGATGAGCTACAAGGCGCAACTGGCCAAAGCCCAACAAAACCAAAACCATGACTACGCCGAAGCTGTTGCAGGCCAAACTGGAATTCTGTGCTTTGACCACTGGTGTAATACTTTGAAAGACCAAGGCTACCTGCATAATCACGCCCGCTTGTGGTTCGCATCAATCTGGATTTTTACTCTCAGACTACCTTGGGAATTGGGGGCGGCCTTGTTCCTTGAACATCTTCATGATGGCGATCCTGCATCAAACACACTTAGTTGGCGTTGGGTGGCCGGCTTGCATACCAAAGGTAAAAATTATGTCGCAACGGCTGACAACATAGAAAAATTCACCGACGGAAAGTTCTGCCCAACAGGGCAGTTGGCGCAGGCCCCTGCTCCGCTTGTAGAGGCCGAAGAGCATTTAATGGTCCCCTTGGCTCAACCACAAAACAAGCCCAACAAATCACACCTATTGGTCATCACCGAAGAAGATTGTCTTGCAGGAGTAAAAACTCATCCTTTGTGTTCAGGCATTTTGGGGCTGGTTTCACCCGATGCCACACATTTCGCTCAACGGGCTGTTCAAAACACCGTCGCCGACCTTGGAGGACACACTTATGTTGGCCACCACTGGAGCACGGAGATCGCTCGTGCAGCCAAGAATATGCAGACTACAAATGTCGTGACTTCGTACATTCCAGTCGGCCATGTCTCTGATGGCATGGTTGTTGCTAAAAATAACTTGAAAGGGCATGGGATTCAATTGACCATGTCCATTCGACAATATGACCTTCAGGTCTGGCCAAACGCGGCAAAAGGTTTTTTTATGTTAAAAAAGAAAATTCCTAACATCCTTGAGGCTTTGAACATTGGCTGAAGGGAAAATTGCAGTCCCCCATATCGTCTGGTTTAAACGTGATCTGCGCCTACATGATCACGCCCCCCTTTGGAATGCTTCCCAACAAAACGCACCAATTATCCCATTGTATATTGTTGAACCCAATTACTGGAACCAACCTTTCGCCTCTCGCCGCCATTGGAATTTCATCCATGACTGTTTGACCGATTTAGAAAAAGGGCTTCGCCAGCTTGGCCAACCTTTAATTGTGCGTGTGGGCGAGGCTTGTGAGGTTATTAAAGAACTACATTGTCAGTGCGGAGTAGAAAAACTTTGGGCACATGAAGAAACTGCTGATCTTTGGACCTTTGAGCGAGACAAGGCGGTTTGGGAAACTTGCACAAACCTAGGCATTCAAGTCCAGGAGTTTCCAACAAACGGTGTGATCCGCAGACTGAAAAGCCGCGACAATTGGAGCGTTATTCGAAACCAACGAGTTTCAACCACAGTTTTTCCAAAGTTGAAAAAATTACTACCTGTAGCCAATGTCGAGGGTGTGACTCTACCAGCCAAAGACCACCCGATGTTTGGTGCACAATTGACTGGAACCACACAAAAAGGCGGGCGTCATAGAGCTATCGAAGATTTACAGAGTTTTTTAGAAGAGCGATCATCAAACTATCTAAGGCATATTTCAGCACCCGGCGCGTCCGAGTTTTCCTGTTCACGTCTTTCCGCGCATTTGGCATTTGGGGCATTGTCCACGCGCGAAGTTGTCCAAGCATTAGATAGACGGCGCAAACAACTTAGCCCAATTGATAAAACTAAGTTTGCGCGCAACCTAAGCGCTTTTGGATCACGACTTGCGTGGCGATGTCACTTCATTCAGAAGCTCGAAGATCAGCCAAGTATCGAAACACATTGCATGCACCTAGCGTTTGAAGGGCTGCGTGAAAAAGAACACCGCGAGGACTATTTTGAGGCGTGGAAAGCGGGCCAAACAGGCATTCCATTTGTCGACGCATGTATGCGTAGTTTGATCAGCACTGGTTGGATTACTTTTCGCATGCGTGCGATGCTGGTTAGCTTTGCGAGTTACCAACTTTGGCTCGACTGGCGTAAAACAGCACCCTACCTCGCTGGTTTATTTACTGATTATGAACCAGGTATCCACTACAGCCAGCTTCAAATGCAATCTGGCGTAACAGGTATCAATGCGATCCGTGTCTATAACCCTATAAAGCAAGGCTTGGACCAAGATCCAAAGGGGGTTTTTGTGAGTAAATGGGTTCCCGAACTACGGCATGTCAAAGGCGAGGCAATTCACCAACCTTGGCTGCAGGAGCAAACGCTTTTCAGGGCTAAGAGCGACCAAAAAGAGGCCACCTACCCCACACCAATCGTTGACCTGACGCTTTCTGCAAAAGCCGCAAAAGACAAACTTGCGGCAGTGCGCAAAAGTGAAGCCTTCTTTATGAATAAGAACGCTGTGTACATTAGGCATGGTAGTCGCAAGCGCGCAGCCAAATTGAAAAGCCAAAAACCAAAACCCAATCAACTAAAGCTATTCTGATCAGAGGCACCCTTATGAGATTAGCAGTAAAATCTATATATTGAACAATACAAATTTCGCGTGACTAAACGGGTGTGGGATGAAATCTTATGACGAGTTCTACGAGAGAACAGGGAGGGTTCTTAAAAAACTTCAAGAAAAAATAAAAATCTAACCTAATTAACTCTCTAAAAATCTCTATTTATCATTTCAAAGTCAGTTTCACGCTCTCAGCGCTGTGAAAACAATTCTCAGATAGGATAAGACTGACCACTTAAATACCGAAGGGGGCGGGGGACTTATATTCGGTAACGGTATATATAATCACCCACTTTTATACTTGAGAGGCGGGCCTAGCTGCCCAAGAACTTGTCATCACAGTCAAGCTGTTGAAAAAACTTTCGTATGTCCATGACGAGTGCGTCCGGTTCTTCCATCGGGGCGAAATGTCCCCCGGAATCCATTTCGGTCCAATGACTTAGATTGTAATATGTCTCCGCCCATTTTCGAGGAAAAATCATGACCTCTTTGCTAAATACGCCTATCCCGGTCGGAGCCTTTACTACAGGCAAGGAAGAATGGGATGGTGTCCACGGATTATGCACACATTCGTAATAATAACGAGCAGATGTACCGTATGTTTGCGTGAACCAATAGATACAAATTGTTGTTAACAGGTCATCTTTACTGAACCTACTTTCGACATCTCCATTGCAGTCGCTCCATGCTCTTCGCTTTTCTAAAATCCACGAACATAATCCAACGGGAGAATCATTAAGCCCAAAAGCAAGGGTCTGAGGCTTTGTGGTTTGAATCGCGGAGTATCCACTTCCGCTGGAAAAGAAGGCCTCATTTTTTTCATATAAACCTTTTTCCTCCTCACTATATAAACTTCTCTCAGGCAAAGATCCAGCAAACACATCTAGAGGGGCCATTAAATGTATGTAAACTCCGATTAGATGTTCGGGGTACTTATGACCGAGTTGCGCGGTCACGAGAGCACCCCAGTCTCCGCCGGCCGCCGCAAATTTGTCATATCCGAGAACATCACGCATTAGGCTCACCCAGAGATCAGCTGTTTCCCAAAAATTCATTCCCGAGCAAATTAGGGGACTAGAAAATCCAAAGCCAGGCAGCGAGGGTATTATCACGTCGAAGGAATTTTCAGGGTCTCCGCCAAAGGCTTCGGGATTTGTGAGTGGTTTGATAACTTTTTGCCAATCCCAAAAAGTCCATGGCCATCCATGAGTCAGTATTAATGGGGTAGGATTTGGGCCTTTTCCTTTCTCGTAGATAAAATGAACTGGATTATCACGAATATTAGTTTTGTAGTGGTGAAATTCATTTATTTTGCTCTCTTGCTCACGCCAATCAAAATCATCAATCCAATATTGGATAAGTTCTTCTAAATATTTTCCATTAGTTCCATATTCCCATTTCTCATTTGAGAAATCGGGAGAAAATCGAGTGCGTGACAATCTCTGTTTAAGATCCAGAACCTCGTG
>CALKCL010000021.1 GCA_938082545.1 uncultured Gammaproteobacteria bacterium | reverse complement strand
CGCCAGTACTTACCTGTGGCTTTTACTAATAGATATAAGCCACCACCGTCGACTAAGCTGTAGTTCCGATCGCGTGGTTGAGCTTGCTTAATAGCGGTAGCAGATAATCGATGCACAACACCCTCTCCCCGAATTGTTGGTACCTGACTTTCGTATCAGAAAAGTACCAACAAAAGTACCAACAAATTGTTGGTATCTCTATGGATCTGGTTGGAAACCATTGGAGACAGTATAACAGTAAAAGTCTATACTTTTTAGTAATTTAGGGACGTTTTTGGACTTCTTTAAACTAAGAAATGGCGGAAGAGGTAGGAGTCGAACCCACCAGCCGCCTTATCAGCAGCTCAACGGCTTTGAAGGCCGCGCACCCCACCGGGGACAACGCTCTTCCGTTGATCATCCTACCAGATAAAGCTAGCTATTCAATCTTAGTTCGAGAGCCAAGCACCGCTATCAGAGCTTTGATACCCCAAAGTTTGATATACAGAATCTATTAAGCTCTGCCCCCGCGGGTTCATAAGAATACCGGTCCCCATACGGTTCATTGCGTAACCAAAGCTTAACTTACATTCCGGATCTGCAAATCCAACCGATCCACCGGCACCCACATGCCCAAAAGCAGCGTCACCAATAATAAGGCTTGAGTTCACTGCATTCGCTTGCTTTCTGTTATCAGTGCTTTTCATAAAGCCTAAGCCAAAGCGTGTGGCTATCAATAATGTTGCATCTTCATGTGATGCTGTGCTGGTTCGTGACATTCTAGCTAAAGTGTCATTACTCACTAAACGTTTGCCATCGACCAGCCCTCCACAGGCTAGTGGCGTATACATTGCAGCAAGACCTTGAGCATTTGTAATCCCATTTGCAGAGCCTATTTCAGCTTGGTGGCAAGCTGGCTCGTTGGGGTCCATTAAAGGAAAATCTCTCATAAATAAATGGGTGGGAGTCTCTCCGCCGGCAAGCGCCTGTTGAACAAATCGCGTTTGCATCCATGCTTCATCCGGCTCCGCTGCGATCATTGGAGATATCCGACTAGCGGCACTAACTGGTGCGCCTATCCAAAAATCGGTATTCAGAAACTGTGACACCTCTCTATTAAAAAAACTACCCATCCTTTCTTTTGCTGCACGGTGCACAATTTCTCCAACCGTCCATGCCATGGTCAAGGCGTGGTAACCCGATCGAGTCCCCGGGATCCAAAATGTCTTTTCTTGCTCCACTTTTTTTACCATATAATCGTAATCATAAAATGCTCCTTCCTTCAATGCGCTGCGAATATGTGGCACCCCAAGGCTATGATCTAAAGCCATCTTAACCGTTGCGGATTCTTTGCCCCCCGCTCCGAACTCTGGCCAGTAGTCAGTGACTAAGGCATCCAGATCCAAAATACCTCTGTCTACCAAAATATGTGCGCATAATGACATAGCGCCTTTTGTTGCAGAAAAAACTGTGCAGACCGTATCTTTTTCCCAGGCCTGGCCTTCACGCGTCTTTCGACCTCCCCAAAGCTCTGCGATAGTCCGCCCTTCAATGGATAAGGAACAGCTGGCCCCAACTTCGTCTCTTGAAGTGAAATTTTCTATGAACACGTCAGCTAAGTCAGAAAAACGCTCGTCGACGAATCCGTGAACACCTCCAGCCTTAGTTTCTATATCTATCTTTTTCATATGCTCATCCTTGTCTGCTTTATTTTCCTATTATCTTTCTAGCCTCGTTATCTCGGTAAGTAAATTTTATTCGATCAAAATATTCTAAAATTTCAACAACGGCATTACGCCCAATACCAGAATGGTTTCTAAAGTCGGCAACCGAGAATTTTCCATCTAGACTAGCCGCAGCGACAGCAAGAGCAATATCTTTCAGTTGCACGACTGAGCTTGGGAGTAAGAACCTTTTCTTACTTATTTTCTCAAGGAAACCCTCTCGTGCACTGCGCATAAGAAAAGCTTCTAAAATTTTTAGATCTATTTTTAATAACGTGTGAAGATCATGGAGCACGGGAACTTTAAAATCATCAACCGACAGCAAAGGCTCCAGTCGTTTCCATAGTCGCTCGTCGACCTCAGATCTTTTAGCCTTGAAAGTAGGTAGCCGTATGGCACCAGTAACCCGCTCGATGGCACCTATCGCTATCAAACTATCCACGACAGCCTTAACGATTCGCGGAGCTATTCTTTCATCAAGCTGCTGACCGATATGTGACTCTGACAAGGTCGCTTGCCCAGACTGTTTTTCGTGGATTGACTTGACTGCACTGAGGATTTTTCCCTGCAACGCATGCCATCGCTTCTTGTCAAAACCAAGATGGCTGAGCTCTCCAACAATCAAAAGATTGTCAGCTTTTTCTTGCAGATCTAAAAGCTCGCTGGCCGTTAAATTAGAATTTTGACCAAAAACTTTAAGATCTAAACCTACAGGCGACAAGCTCAATAATTTCGAGAAAGAGTCTACAATCGAACTCTGATTTAAAGCATCAAGATAAATATCTCGAGCGGCGCTAAAGCGACTTCTATAGACAGGGGGAGACACATCAACTATATACCCTCCGGCTAATGTTTCTCGTGCACTTTGATCTCTTAAAATCACCCTATCACCTTTAACAGTATGGATAGGGTTATCGAGAATTAAATGTCCATACGCTGATTCCCCCGGCAAAATCGACTTCCCGTTGATAACGATCAAGCGCCCTGTGACGTCTGCCGCACCAATATGCACATGAACAGGGATCCGGTTTATCACGGGTCTGTCAGCAGTTCCTAAAACTCTTATGCGAATATCTAATCTTGTCGCTGTAATCGCACTCAGAGGACTGACCATCCAATCGCCTCGATGTATCAGCGAGGTTGATTTTCTGGCACCGACTACGTTTAATGCAGCTCGCTGGCCAGGGCCTGCAGAATCCGCTTGAGTATTTTGCGCATGCAGCGATCGAACACGTAAGTTACTCCCGAAAGGGACATGACATAGTTCATCATCTACAGACACGCTCCCTGAAAAAACAGTACCTGTGACAATCCGACCTGCACCTTTTAAAAGGAAGCTGCGATCGACTGCTAGTCTGAAATTTCCATTTTTTTTTCTCTGCGGCAATCCATCAACCGTAGAAACCAGTTGTGTTCTAAGAGTATCTATACCGATATTTTCAGTCGCGGAGACAGGAATAATCGGGACGTGAGACAAGCTCGTCACTGCAAAAAGTTCGCGGCACTCTCGTTGTACTTCGGCAAGCCGCTCCTCGCTCACGCGGTCTATCTTAGTTAGAGCAACCACTCCATGCACTACCCCTAACAGTTCTAAAATAGCCAAATGCTCTGCAGATTGCTGCATCGGTCCATCGTCTGCAGCAATAATAAATAAAACAGCATCAATACCTACGGCGCCTGCAATCATTGTACGGATGAAGCGTTCATGGCCCGGCACGTCGATGAAACCAGTTAGCTCTCCATTGCCTAAATCGTGGTACGCAAAGCCTAGATCAATAGTCAATCCACGCTTTCGCTCTTCAGGCAGACGATCTGTCTCCACGCCAGTGAGTGCTTTAATGAGGCTAGTTTTTCCATGATCGATGTGACCTGCTGTTGCAATAATCATAAGTTCAAAAACGAAAATTTAACTGGGCAATCTGCCCGACAAACCGTTCTTCATCCTCTCTTTCAAGGCAGCGCATGTCTAAAAAAAATGCATCTTGATGAATGCGGCCCACTACTGGAATAGGTAACTCTCGAAAAGCTTTAGCAAGCAGTACTAGCTTCTTACCACTTGAACTGGCTAGGCTTATTTTGACAGCACAACTTGAAAGAATGTCAATCGGCATGGCACCGCTTCCAATTTGGCTCTTGCAGTCAGAGAAAGATACTACTGCACCATCTCTAAAGTACTCTTGCAGTGGTTTAGCTAAATCCTCAGCAACTTTTTGAATATCTTTCTGTGAGCGTGACAACAATCTAAGTGATGGCAATTTCAGAGCCAACGTATCGGGATTGCCATAAAGCTTTAGCACCGCATTCAGAGCAGCCAAGGTAAGCTTATCTACCCGTAATGCTCGTTTAAGAGCGTTACGTTTGATTTTTTTTATTAGGTCAGCCTTTCCCGCAATAATCCCACATTGAGGACCTCCGAGTAACTTGTCGCCACTAAAAGTAATCAGATCCGCTCCTGCCTGTATGGCCTCGAAAGCAGTCTGCTCTTTGGGCAGGCCATACTTAGAAAAGTCTAAAAGCGTGCCGCTTCCTAAGTCATTAACGAAAGGCACATCGTGCTCCCTCGCAAGTCGTGACAAGTCGCTATCTGAAACAGATGCAGTAAAACCTTGAACAACATAATTACTGGTATGGATTTTCATTATGAGCCCTGTTTTAGTTGACATTGCATCTGCAAAATCTGCGAGATGAGTACGGTTTGTTGTCCCCACTTCTACTAGCTTACTACCCGCACGAGCCATCACGTCAGGTATTCGGAAAGACCCACCAATTTCTACTAACTCTCCTCGAGAGACAGGGACCTCTTTACGGCGAGCCAAACTATTCAAGACGAGAAGCACAGCAGCGGCATTATTATTAACGACCGTCGCGGCCTCGGCGCCAGTGAGCCGAGTTAGCCAACTCTCCACTAAATCATCGCGATCACCACGTTTGCCGTTGGACAAATTAAATTCTACGTTACTTGCGCTCTGCATGACTGCCTTAACTTCGTCGATAGCTTCTTGAGGCAGCGGCGCACGACCAAGATTGGTATGCAAAACCGTTCCGGTTAGATTAAATACTGGACGAAGTAAGGAGCGATGCAAATTCTCTAGAGAACTTTCAGCTTTTCGTAGGATGTATTTTTCATCGGAGAAAGATTTATATTCAAGGGGGTTTGCCTTAATCAATTCTCGGCAATTCTTTAACTCATTACGCAAAGTTTCTGTAACAATCTGACTACCATACTCTGCAGCGATGACGACACCATAATCACATTGCAAAAGTCTATCTACAGATGGTAAAGCTCTGAACTTTGTAGTGTGGAGTTCATTTTTCACGCACAAAACTCCTGAATAAAAATCCCGTGTTAGTTGCCCAATGTGTTTGCTGCAGAAACGTAGTCATTAATTCCAAGATCAGCGCGGAAGTCTTCAGTCTGACCAACAACCATCGCTTCAATTTGGATACCTGCCGCATTTGCGATTCTATCAAGCATACTAAAGTTCGCAGCCGTTGCTGCCGCTTCCACAAGCCCGCTAGGACCAATGGCCTTGAGTACTTGTTCACGCTTGTTAGTAAGCGCAATAGAATCATTTTCATAAATCGCATCCGCATATGCCAACAGAGCTTTTCCATGTTCGACCTCTGTCTCTGTTTTAGGATCAACCACTCCACCGAGATTGAATACTTTTCCCATCGATTTGCCACTTGCACGAAGTAGCTGTGTATGCCAGGTGGTTCAGTAAAAGCAATTATTTAAGGCTGATATTCTGGCCGCGACCAGCTCTAATTGAGCTCGGCTGAATTGCTCAGTACGACGAAATTCAAAATTCATAAAATCATCGGCGCCCAGATATTGTACCTGACCCATCTGCATCACTAGGCTGGCTTCTTTAGGTACCAAGCTTAGAGCGCTATAAATGTTAGCAACGAAATCTGCATCTCCATATAGAGTGGCTGCATCTGTTCCGCCTTGTTTCCCAGTAGGAATGGTTGGTACCCACGCATGTTGAACAGTCGCCGTTTTAGGTCGCATGCTAGATGGCTCACCAGGGCGAGACACATCTAAAGCGTTCATAGGAAACCCGAGTGCACGACAAAAAGTATCAATAGCGACAGCTCGACCCACAAGGCCTACAACTTCAACATATTGTTCTACTGAAAGACCTTCAGAAATAATCTTCTCATAGAAGTCTTTACCAATTTTTTCCGCATCACATGCAACTCGTTGAGTTAACTCGATAACTGCAGACGGTAAAGGAATATCTGCGACCTCGTCTACGAATCCGGTCAGCTCGAGGCCTTCTCTGTGACGTATACGCCTCGCTAAGGCCACAATTTCTTTTCGCTCCGAACCGTTGAACCAGGTCCCTGTATCAGAAAAAGAAGACATCGCCGTCTCGTGAACAGCCTCTAAATCAGGGCGGACCGGGACCACGCTGTGGCTATACAAACTACTCACTCGCCTATTTCTCCTTCGTATTCTTTAACTCGAACAATACTAGCTCTCTTGACTCAAAGATAGTTGCACGACTAGCAAGTCACGATAATACTACTTGCCCGTAAATATAGGTTTACGCTTCTCGATGAAGGCCTGCATCGCTTCCTTAGAATCGGCCGACTTACGCACTTCTGCCGTCATATTCTGTTCGAATCGATAACCATCCCTAAGAGTCATCTCCTCTATTTGATTCAGCCCTTGCTTAGCCAGTTTTATAGCAACGGGACTTTTCTGGGCTATTTCTCGTGCCAAATCTAGGGTTACTTCCATAAGTTCATCTGGAGACACACATTGCTCAACCACACCGAGCCGATATAATTCCGGTCCAAATACGCGAAGACCCGTGAGCATCATACGACGCAATCTAGAATGGCTAAACAGCCTCTGAGCATGGCGGCCGCCACCAAGTAATCCTACGTTAATCTCCGGCAAGCCTAGGCATCCCAGCTCACTTGCTAGCAAAATATCACAAGAGGCAGCCAACGCTAGCCCACCCCCTAACGCCGGTCCATTTAGGGCGGCAATAACAGGCTTTTGGCATTCCATGATGCTGTGGTAGGCTTCTCTCGCTCGCCGGCTGTTCTGCCAATGATCACCTGGTTGAGGATCGGTTGCCATTCTTTCTTTTATATCCGCGCCCGCGCAAAAACATTTACCAGCTCCTGTTAGAATCGCAACTTTTATGTCCTCACGATCGGAAATCGTATCAAAAGTCCATGCAACTTCAGAGAGTAGTAGTTGGCTGTGGGCATTCACCGGTGGATTAGCCAGGGAAACAATAGCAACCCCCTCTTTATTAACTTCAAGCGTAACGACCTGAGTATTCATGTTTCACCCTTAAAAATGTATTTTACAGAGGTTAATATAGAGTCTTCTCTACCTACAAGCTATGCCAAACGTCACTTTTCAGTCTATTATATTGTCCATACTTGTAAGACTATGTCCGTAATATTGATAGACGAAGGAAACAATTGATGAGCCAAGTTTCATTGCAGCCCCAAGAAGATGAGGAAATACTAGAATTACTGAAAGATAGCGCTACCGATTTTTGTACTAGAAGTCTAGATATCGCAAGACTACGGCCTATGAGAGAGGGTGGACAAAACTTCGACGCTAGCTTATGGCGAGAAATGTGCGACCTTGGCTGGGCCGGTCTTCTGGCTAAGGAAGAATCAGGTGGTCTTGGCTTAGGAGCTAGATGCTTTGGTACCATTTGCCGTGAACTTGGTCGTGTAGTAGCGCCCGAGCCTCTCATAGAAGTAGGTGCTGCAGTCGCTCTCCTGTCCAGACTGGACAAGAAAAAATCACTATTAGCCTCAATTATTGATGGTGGCATCCTTGTCTCAGTCGCGTTGACGGAAGCGGAAGAGTATCTTGGAGAAAAGCTCCCTTCGCTCAACTCAACAGAGGATCCCAAGGGTTATTTACTTAACGGGAGTGTTCGCGGAATCAGTTGTGCCGCAGACATGGACCAATTTATCTTGTCCGCTAATCTCAAAGGGCACACCGCCCTATTTCTAGTGCCAAAAGAAGCCCTTGAAATTTCAACTGCAACCTTAGCGGATGGCTCTAACCAATCCACAGTGACTCTTTCTAATGTTGTCGTTTCTGCCAGTGATTTTCTGAGCTCCGGCGAAGAAGCTGACCAGGCTCTCAACTATGCTAGAGACCTAACTAGAATTTCCATTAGCTCCTATCTGGTAGGTTTATCAGAGAGTGTTTTTGACACCACTCTTGATTACCTCAAAACCCGAACACAATTTGGTCAAGCTATTGGAAGCTTCCAAGCACTGCAACACCGAGCTGTTGATCTATTCATCCAAAAAACAATTGCCGTGTCTGTCTTAGATGAAACTTTAAAGAATTTCGATCAGGAAAATTCTGAAGCAGTTAGGCATCACTTAAGTTGCAGAGCAAAATATCGGGCGAACGAAGCAGCCCTTCTTTTAGGCAAAGAAGCTGTGCAGATGCACGGTGGAATGGGTTATACAGAAGAATGTAATGTAGGGCTTTTCCTTAATAGAGCCTTAGTGATGGTAAGTCGCTTAGGGACAAGCTCATATCATGCTGCACGATTCGGTCAATCAGAGCTAGTGTTCCGTCCAATAGCCACTAGTGATAATCATCAGAAAACTCCATCTCTCGTAGGTGAAGAACATGATGGGAACTGGAACGACATGGGAGATGATGACTTCCGAAAAATGGTTCGCCATTTTTTTGAAACAGAGTATCCCACTGAAATGCGTTACCCATCTAAACGACCACGATGGAAAGAAATTAAATTCTGGTACCTACGTTTATCTGAAAAAGGTTGGGTAGCCCCTGCATGGCCAACGGAGCACGGCGGAATGGGATTGTCTCCTGCGAAAATGCTGATCTTTATAGATGAGCAGGAAAGCTGTGGTATCGGCAGATCGCCCGATATGGGAATACAAATGGTCGGTCCTCTGCTCATCAAGCATGGGACTGAAGAGCAAAGGTCTCGGTATCTACCTAAAATCCTGGCAGGAGAAGAGGTTTGGTGCCAGGGGTATTCAGAGCCTAATGCTGGATCAGATCTGGCCAGCTTGAAAACAGAAGCACTACTTACTGGTGACGAATTCGTTATTAACGGACAAAAAACTTGGACTACTTTAGCCCAAGATGCTACGCACATGTTCTGCCTAGCCAGAACATCCAAAGAGGGTAAACCACAGGCTGGAATTAGCTTTTTCTTAATTGATCTCGATCAACCAGGGATTACGATCAGGCCGATAAAGAACTTAGCCGGAGATGAAGAGTTTTGCGAGGTTTTTCTGGAAAACGTCACTGTCCCAGCTGACTGTCTAGTCGGAGAAATAAATGAAGGCTGGGGAATTGCAAAAGCTTTATTAAGTTTTGAGCGTATTTTCATCGGTAGTCCTAAGCAGTCGCAATATGTGCTCAAACGGCTCGAGTTACTGGCATCAAATACAAACTTGTCCGAAAATGCCATATTCTGGGACAAGCTCACCCGCCTCAAGCTCAACGTCCTCGACCTCGAGTCAACCTATCAAAGTTTCGCTGAGATCGTTAAACGTGGTGATACTCTAGGTCCAGACGTATCTTTACTAAAGATCTGGGGAACCGAAACCTTCGCTCGGCTCTCAGAGCTCATGGTAGAGGTGGCAGGCCCGCAAGGCGCTATAATTGGAAAGATCCCTTTTCAAGATGTTGAAATTGATGTGATGAGCCAATTCTATAATGCACGTCCAGCAACGATTTATGGTGGTTCGAATGAAATTCAAAGAAATATTATTGCCAAAGGAGTGCTGAAATTACCCAGTAAATAGGCTCGTTGGATTGCTGAAACAAGACAGTCGTTGAAACGGTGTAAAAAAAAGCTATAGAACGCTCCACCTGAGCGAAGAACAAGGGTAAACTAGTGTTTAAAGACGATTTCGAATTTAAACTTTAGGGGGCAATATGGCCAACCTTGATTACAGCTCACCATCTTCAGTTAAAGAAGTGGTCAAAATTCTTACTACAGCCAAAGGGAAAGCGAAAGTAATGGCTGGGGGAACAGATCTCCTCGTTCAATTAAGGGCCGGCAGGCTTAAGGCATCAACAATAGTTGACGTGAAAAATATCTCTGAGCTGCGTACTATCAAAAAAGAAAAAAATGGCTTCACTATTGGAGCTGCAGTCTCAGGAGCCGAGCTCGGTGCCCATAAGGCAGTCAACAAGGCTTGGCCAGGAGTAGTAGAAGGTCTGGAATTAATTGGTTCAACTCAAATTCAAGGCAGAGCCTCACTAGGTGGTAACCTATGTAATGGCTCTCCCGCTGCAGATGGCGTACCAGGAATGATTGCAGCAGGAGCGACCTGCTTAATTGCTGGTCCTAAAGGAACACGGACTGTACCAGTTGAAAAGATAGTCGTTAGTCCAGGAAGAACATCACTAAAGTCAGGGGAGTTTCTCGTTAGTTTCTTTCTGCCCAATAGGCCTAAAAAATCTGGAGATGCTTATCTGCGGTTCATCCCGAGAACTGAAATGGACATCGCAGTGGTAGGCGTTGGGGTGAGTCTAACCTTAGATAAAAAGGGGATGTGCACCGATGCTCGCGTTTCGTTAGGTGCAGTAGCGCCGACGGCGCTCTTGGTAAAGAATTGCGCCAATGCTCTTATTGGTACCAATATCGATGAAGATGCCCTGAACGCGCTTTCTGAGGCAGCTAGTTCAGCCTGCAATCCAATCGATGATAAGAGAGGAACCATCAAATATAGAACTAAAGTTGCGGGGGTGCTCGCGCGACGAGCCACCGTTATCGCACTTAAGCGCGCGAGGAAAAATTAAATGGCTAAACATCATGTAGAAGCAATAATAAACGGAGACCCTGCCGAGTTCTTGTGCGGAACTGAACAAACACTCCTAGACTGTCTTCGAGATGAATTAAGTTTGACAGGGAGTAAAGAAGGCTGCTCGTCAGGAGACTGTGGAGCATGTAGCGTCATACTTGATGGACGACTTGTCTGTGCTTGTCTCGTGCTCGGAGTTGAAGTGAATGGAAAGAAAGTTGAAACCATTGAAGGAGTGGCTAAAGGGGATGATCTCCACCCTTTGCAAAAACATTTCCTCCAAGAAGCAGCGCTACAATGTGGCATATGTACCCCAGGGTTTATCGTCGCAGCTAAAGCGCTACTTAAAGAAAATCCACACCCGACTGAGACTGAAATACGATACTGGTTAGCGGGAAATCTATGTCGATGCACAGGTTACGATAAAATAATTACAGCTGTACAAAAAGCGGCCGCAGAAATGAGAGGAGAATCCTAAATGGGCAACGAAAAGGACCACTTGGAAGCAATAGAAGGAAAGGAAAAATTCCGCTACATCGGCACATCCCCGATTCGCCCTGATGGCGTCGACAAAGTGACAGGTCGTGCTAATTTTGGTGCAGATTTTACTGCGAATGGGATGATACACGGACGAGTCGTTAGAAGCTCTCATGCCCACGCAAAAATCAAAAGTATCAACATAGAAAAAGCCTTGAAAATGAAGGGCGTAAAAGCAATCGTGACGGGACAAGATTTCCCGAAAATTGATCCGTCTGACAAAGTGGTAGGCGAAGTCGTTGTTAGCTTTTATGACATGTCACAGAATGTAATTGCACGCGACAAAGTTTTCTACGACGGCCATGCGGTCGCGGCAGTAGCGGCAACCTCTATAAAAATTGCTGAGGAGGCTGCAGCATTAATCGAAATCGAATACGAAGTGTTGCCAGCTGTAATGACCGTAATTGACGCCATGAAAAAAAATGCCCCTGTTTTGCACAAAGGAATGAAAACAGAAGGCATGGATCCCGTTCCTAAACGGTCTTCAAATGTAGCCAGTAGAGCCGAACTTAAACTGGGGAATGCTGCAGAAGCATTCAAAGATGCAGATGTGATTGTAGAGCGTGACTATACAGCTCAAACAGTTCACCAAGGCTATATAGAACCTCATGCCTGTGTTGCAGAAGTTTCAGCAGATGGTATGGCGACTATTTGGAGTTCTAGCCAAGGACAATTTATGGTACGAGCATTCGTGGCCAAGCTATGCGCAATGAATGCATCCAAAATCAAAGTAATACCTTCAGAAATTGGTGGCGGATTTGGCGGAAAAACTAAAGTTTACCTCGAACCTCTTGCCCTACTCTTATCTCGACAATCTGGTCGACCAGTTAAAATGGTGATGACTCGTGAAGAAGTCCTTCGGGCAACTGGCCCGACATCAGGTGGCCATGCTCGAGCAAAAATTGGTGCTAAAAAAGATGGCACACTTGTAGCCGCTGAACTTGAAATGGAATATGAAGCCGGAGCCTTCGCAGGCTCACCGGTCAAACTAGGTTGTATGACTGGATTCGCACCTTACAACTTAAAGCATGTCTCATGCATTGGTTGGGACGTCGTAGTTAATCGTCCACAAGCAGCCGCATACCGCGCTCCGGGTGCACCCGTTGCCGCTTTCGCAGTAGAATCTGCTATGGACGAATTGGCGGACACACTAGGTATCGATCCGCTTGAACTCAGGATAAAAAATGCCGCTGTAGAAGGGACACAAGCACCTTATGGCGTCAAATTTCCTAAAATAGGTTGCCTTGAGACGTTACGTCAAGCGAAGGCGACCGAGCACTACAATATGCCACTAGGTCCCAATCAGGGACGAGGAGTCGCATCAGGGTTTTGGTTCAATATAGGTGGACAATCTTCAGCATCCGTAATGGTGAACCCCGATGGTACCGTCATTGTTGCAACCGGCAGCCCTGACATTGGCGGCTCAAGAGCATCGATGGCACTGATGGCAGCTGAAGTACTAGGCATAGATTACGACAACATAAAACCCTTAGTCGCCGATACAGAATCGGTCCCCTTCTCAGATCTGACAGGCGGAAGTCGAGTCACGTTTGCTACGGGAAAAGCTGTCGTCGAGGCTGCAGAAGATGCCGTTAACGATATGAAGCGCCGGGCTGCTAAAGTCTGGGACGTGGATATAGATCAGGTAGAGTGGAAGGATGGTATTGCGACTTGTATTGAGACTGATATTCACAAGCCGATGACCATTGCTGAAATTGCGGCAATGGCTGGGAAAACCGGCGGTGCAATTAGTGGTAAAGCAAATATCAATGCAAAAGGTGCTGGAGCAGCCTTCGCGACGCATATTTGTGACGTAGAGGTCGACCCAGAAACTGGCTATGTCCAGGTTCTCCGATATACAGCGGTCCAAGATGTGGGAACTGCAATACACCCAGCCTACGTAGAAGGTCAAATGCAAGGTGGTGCAGTACAAGGGATAGGCTGGGCGCTTAATGAGGAGTATGTCTACAGTAAAGATGGGCAACTCCAAAATACTGGGTTTCTTGATTACAGGGTTCCCGTGGCTTCTGACATGCCAATGATAGATACCGTTATAGTTGAGGTCCCCAACCCAGGGCATCCTTATGGAGTCAGAGGTGTCGGCGAGGTACCTATCGTACCTCCTCTAGGCGCGGTGGCGAATGCAGTATCACATGCAATCGGGATCCGGATGGCAGATCTTCCGATGTCCCCACCAAAAATACTGGCCACTATAGACGCAGCTGATTAACGGCGAGCAGCGCGTATGGCCAAAGTAACTCTTCCCATCGAGGTCGCTCGCTCACATTGCCATGGCGAGAGAGGCCACGATGTCTCTGGAAGCGATATCCGCGAGATAGTGAAGAAGCTAGAATTGCAATTCCCTGGGCTTAGGGAACGATTGAATCAAGGTCTGGCTGTCGCGATTGACGGTGAAATATTCCAAGACTGGCTATTACAAGAAGTGGAAACCGATAGCGAAGTATATTTCTTGCCTGCTATAGAAGGAGGATAATTAGTCAACGGTGATTCTTCTATCGGACAAACATTCCTGACAGTTCTACCCAAGCAGGCATCCCAGAGATGCTTTTTCTTGCAGCCGAAACTACCTAGCTCGACAGTAATTATTCCTCAGTTGCCGTGATATATCCTACCCAGGGTCCTGTCTGTAGTGCATCGGGATCTCCATCCCCATCGGTATCTATTGCTAGTCCTGCGTTGTCGGTAACTTTCAATGCAAGGTTAATTGACGAGGTTTTATTGGAAACGGTAATTGCCTTTTTAAGCTCTGTAACACCAAGTAACTTCGCTGCGTTTGCGCAGCGGTGCGCAGTGTATGTGCCTTCTGCAGCATTCCCTATTATTTCTACCTCTTCAAAAGTCTCCGTGACCGCCAAAGAACTATCCACTAGCCATGCTGTTACATAGCCGAGAGCTCCCATATCAACTTCGATCTTGGGGTCGCACACTTTATCGCTGGTCTGATCAAAATTATAAACATCATCTGTGGTCGTTGCATAGCTGGCCACATCCGTTGTCCCCAAACCATTATCTCGAAACTTAGTGGCAGTAGTATAGTATGTTCCATCTGTTCCAGATGAGCCTTCTATCTCTAAGGAGAACTTAGTTCCAATTTTTTTACTCAACACCGCCATCATAAATCCGTATGTTCCGTTCTTTGGCCTAGACACCGTTCCAGGCAACGTTTGCGCCCCAGACCTCATCGCGACGGGATCGACTTCTTGGCCAGCCGTTTTACTCCATATCAATTCGCACGTGCTTCTGTCCAAAACATCTTCATCCATTGGATCAAGCGTGCATACTGACATTTCATAAATAGTAGTGTAATAAGCTTCGGGGGTTAGCTGACACATCCCACCAGCACCGCCTGTGATAACTTTTCCACATGCGGCTGCTGTTGCCCATACGCGCGCTTCCGCATATCCCCCAAACAGTAAAAGAAAAGCGAGGGTTAATAACAGGAGGGATTTTCGGCTCTCGTGTCTGTCTTTATGAAATGGCATTGCTGTCAGCGTCCGTTGTGATCTCAACGGCGCATCATATGTCATAAAGAACATTTGTTACAGAGATAAAAGACTGCGCAACATAGCTGGGACCGGTATACGGGAAATAGTTAAGACGTTAGAGCTGTAATTTCCAGGGTTAGGCGACCGTCTAAATCATGGATTAGCTGTTGCAGTTGATGGCAAAATATTCCAAGAATAGAAATTACAAGACGTAGAACCTACTAGCGAAGTATGTTTCTTGTCCTCTATTGATAGGATAGTTAAAACATTTTTCGAAAAATATTCCCTCGCTATAAATTAATTGCACTAGATATGAAAACGCCAGGCTGGAGGTGAGTCCATCGCTGTCGTTCACACCAGTTTTCTATCGTATTAAATATCAGTTGCCAAACAACAAATCCTATGGTGATATGTGCGCGCAAATACAGATATACCTTAAATTTTATAATCAAAACGTCCATTCCTCTGGGTAATGGCTTTACAAAAACTCGAGTCGTCTAGTGGCTAAAGGCAATTACTGTGCCCTCCATACCGACGATCTCGAAGTTAGGAGCAACCGCGAAATGACTAAACTGGCAAACTTGCAATCAAAGTTAAAAGATCCAAGTTTGCTCGTCACGAAAGGCTATCTAGCAGGGGAATGGACTGACGGCCAAAATAACGCAACTTTTGATGTTATAAATCCATCAAAAGGTGATGTCATCGCCAAAGTAGCCGACATGAGTCGTGCGCAGGCAAATCAAGCAATCGAAAAAGCGAATGACGCCCAAAAATTGTGGGCCAAACTCACAGGGAAAGATCGTGCCAAGATCTTAAGAAGATGGTTTGATCTCATGATGGAGAATCGGGAAGATCTAGCCATCATCCTAACTACAGAGCAAGGCAAACCACTAGCAGAAGCAAGAGGCGAAATTGACTACGGAGCGTCTTTTATAGAATTTTATGCGGAAGAAGCCAAACGTATATATGGAGAAACCATCCCTGGTCATCTGCCTGATAAGAGGATCACAGTTATTAAGCAACCCATAGGAGTCGCTGCGTCAATTACGCCGTGGAACTTCCCGAATACTATGATAACCCGTAAAGCCGCTCCAGCACTTGCTGCAGGATGTGCTTTCGTTGCCCGACCAGCTACTGAAACGCCGCTGTCAGCGTTAGCAATGGGTGTACTAGCTGACAGGGCAGGAATTCCAAAAGGTGTTTTGTCGTTCATCCCTTCATCTAAAGCCTCTGAAATCGGTAAAGAATTCTGCGAGAATCCTATAGTCCGTAAATTAACCTTTACCGGCTCCACAGAAGTGGGTCGAATCTTATTGCGTCAAGCAGCAGCTCAGGTTATGAAATGCTCCATGGAGTTGGGTGGTAATGCACCGTTCATCGTCTTCGATGATGCAGACTTGGATGCTGCTGTTGAGGGTGCCATCATGTGTAAATTCCGTAACAATGGTCAGACTTGTGTGTGTGCCAATCGAATCTATATACAAGATGGTGTATATGAAGAGTTCACCCAAAAGCTGATTGCTGCTGTGAAAGAAATGAAAGTTGGTGATGGATTAGAAGAGGGCACGGTGCTTGGACCATTGATTAATCATGATGCAGTGGTGAAAGTGCATGAGCATATAGCTGATGCTAAGGCTAAAGGAGCAATCGTTGTCTTAGGCGACACTGCTGAAGAAGATTCAGGGAACTTCTTGAAACCTACTATTATAACCGGTGCTACTAAAGATATGGCTTGCTCAAGCGAGGAAACCTTCGGACCTTTTGCTCCTTTATTTAGATTCAAAGACGAGGATGAAGTGATTGCTCTAGCTAACGATACAATCTTCGGTCTGGCAAGCTACTTTTATGCAAACAATCTTTCCCGTGTTTATAAAGTCGCTGAGGCACTAGAGTATGGGATGGTAGGTATAAACACCGGACTAATCTCAACCGAAGTCGCGCCATTTGGTGGCGTCAAACAATCAGGACTGGGACGTGAAGGTAGCCACCACGGCATCGAAGATTATCTTGAAATGAAGTACCTCTGCATGTCAGTTTAACTATAAGCGAGTATTCTTATTCGTGCACCTAATGACATCCATTGGGTGCGCGAATTTCAAAGACTACCTTTAGCTCTCATTGATAGGTGAAAGATATATAAGTCTGTATAACAAAAGTATCGTCGTCAGATTCAAAAACCTCAGTTGCAGCTTGATGCGGTCGAGCCCAGGCAAATCCTAGATATGTGTATAAATTTTTAGTCGGAAAGTACTCCACAGCTAAATTTATCTCATCTGACCAATCGGTATCTGACACATTTTTTCCAAAATAATGCGGAGTATCTAAGTCATGGGAGTAATACCAAAAGCCTAAAGACAGATCAGATCTAGGAAAAACTTTAACTTTAGCCATCTGGCTGATTTGGTTCTGGTTGAAAAGGTGGAATTCACCAGCCACTTCGCCTTGATACCAAGTATCCCAATCTCTTTTAAAGATAGTAAAAAACAAACCTCGATATTCCTCAGTAGCATTCGTCTCCGATTTCTCTCCAGAAAAGCGAGAATAACGATAGAAAAGAGTAGGACGCCAAGAAAAATTCGCCCACTGGTAATTGCCTTCGATGTACCACGCATTCCCCTGATTTTTCTTTCCAGTCAGATCACTACGACCACGCTCCATTACATATTCGCCAAAAAACTTCATATGGCGTACACCTGGTATTCGAATATCAGCGCCTCTTACGCTAAAGACCTTCATCCCCTCTAGGGACAAACCCTCTTCATCGAAAATAGAGGCATACATCAATCCTAGAGTTCCTCTTCGAGACACTTGTGCGGAGGTTTCAATATTAATACCAGCGACCCGAGCGTCACCAAGGTCATCGTCTGTTCTCAACCAGAAGAAATCTGCTTTTATTGGGCTTGTGTCAACCCGCAAAACAGCACTATTACGCCAAGCTGAGAATGCCCCTATCCAGTACTGCCCGTCAGCGCCACCTTTGTTGAAATTCCCATCTCCAATGACAAATCCATCACCTACCGTGAATTCCTGCCCTCCCACGGAGAAGTCAAAAACACCATAACGCAGTCCGATTTTCGTCGAGTCTGTCTCCACCGCTTGATCCCCAGATCGAACGATTGCACCAGACAGCTCACCATCGAGCGTAGTTGTTGCAGCGACCATAGAAAAATCGCTATAGAGCTCTAATGCGTCTAACTCCCAACTCAATCCTATCTTTGGCTTTGCGGCAACTGATAGCGTGGCTCTTTTAGTCTCTCCTGGTGTATCTATCGCTCCATAACCAAAGTTGATGCCTGTCCCGTACTGGAGCCCCCCTAAAAATTGTATTTCAGCTGTAATAGAGCGACCGTCTCGGTCAGAAAATTCGCGAGCCTCAAGTGGTGCGACTGCAATTAATGCTATCGTGATGCCATGAGAAAAAAGACGATGAGAAATCATTTTTAACTTGTGTGTCAAAGTAGTGTTGCGCATTCTTCTAGCCTAGAGACTTGACCTATTTATTACAACAACGATTATTTCAATTTCACCGCAGCGTAGGGCTTCCCATAGATAGTATATTCTCTGCTTGAAAAGTAGGAATAATAATAATCCTCTTTCTTTTCTCTTGGTAAAGATATTGCCCGAAGCTATCAGGAGCGATGGCACCTATAAGAAACTCGAGCTTTTCGTCACCATCCTGAAAAGTTAACAGGATTTTACTTGAATCAGCGGATACTCCATAATCAGAAAGAGTCTCACTAGCCACCAAAAATTCCCTTTCTATTTTTGCGATCATCAACATAGATATCTGCTTAGATAATTTTTCATTGGGTTGAGCGAGACCACTTTCTAAACTCTCATGAAACCAAATGTCATTTATTTTTGTAATATCAATTTGTTTTGCATTATCAATAATTGATAGCTTACTTAATGAGGCTGATTTTCCCCCTAATAGATATGTCACTTGCTCTTCTTCTATAACATTTTCTTGGCTTCGCTTATCTTTATTTACAAAAAGAATGGCTAATAGAATCAAACCAATTGACAAGACCGCCAGCCAAAAATATTTCATATCAGCGACGACTGCGCCAGATCAGCAACCCAATCAACATTAAACATAATGGCCCCAGAACCGTGGTCATAAAAAATACTATTTGCATTTGATTATTGGTCAGCCTCAAAGTAGCAACCTGATAATTTCGGGGAGAAAGATTGACTAAATTTTCATGAGCTAAGAGCTCACTCACTATATTCAAAAAAAACTGACTGTTACCTACCGCTCCATAAAAAGAATTTGTTGCAAAATCGCCGTCGCCAACCACAACCATATTTCCGTGTTTATCAGCATTACTTGCGAGCACTGCTAATGCGCGACGCTTTCCTTCAGAACTTGAGGACAATTCGAGAACTCCTGAGCTGCTCGTGAAAGCCAAAGGTGTAGTAGCATTTATTGTATTCTTAGTCCTTGGAAGAGGAGATAATTCGGCCACCCCAGGAAAAAAGGTCATAGGCAGGTTTCTAGTTATCCTGTGCCGCTCATAGTCACTAATAGCCGGCGTCGCTTTGTCAGTCCAATAGTATCGTTCTGGGTCGATCACGCGAGCCTTGCTAATTGCTATACCACGCGCCGCCAGCATAGGTTCTAAACCAGTAGTGACACCTGGTTCGAGGAGAAGCAACAGTGCCCCGCCTTCTTCAGAAAAATTTTCTAATTGCACCCGTTCTTTTTCTGAAAATGCAGTCTGAGGAGAAGCCACCACTACTAGAGAACATTGTTCTAACGAATTTGACTGTCGCGTTAATTGACGTTGCTCAACACTATAACCCAGCACTTCTAATGCATTTCGGGCCATGCCCATACCATGCCTCTCGTGAAGCAATAGCAGCTTTCCTCCGCTAGCATGATCATGCCCATGAGCTTGATTCTCGTAGTGATCGTGAGATTGCAAGCTAAGTGGGTTGCTTTCTACGTGACCGTCTGAGAAACAAACGGTACCCATCGCATCGCTGGCGACGCGAATAATAGCATTAAGAAATTCTGTTTCATTCGGTTTGTTCACTAAAATCTTTCTGTCTTTCGTTTGGAATATCGCACTACCTGCAAACTTGACTTGGTATTTTTCTGCAACCGATGGCTCTAGGGCAGGGTCGTAAGAATTGAAAGTAATGAATGGAGATATTTGACTATATTGTGTCAGTAGATATTTGGCATCTTGCATCATACGACTGCGAGCATCATAAAAAAAAGTGATCGTAATCGGTTCCTTTAGAGCATTTAAGATTGCTATGGCTTTTTCATCAGGACTATAGACACGTTCCGCAGTTAAATCGACCCGATGTGGGTTCTCTAGAATCCACAGATTAAGTGCGAACACAATTATAAATGTTGACATTATTGGAAGAAAGATCGACCAATATTTCTTTTGACGAGAACTATCCATCTTCAAAACCGTTTCATCCGCAAAACTTGAGTTGCACTCACAAGACAAAATAAGACCAAGCCAAAGAAGTAAATGAATCCACCTCCGGTTACCACCCCTCTAATAATATCGAGGTACTGCACAGAGAAAGAAATATGCTGAAACAAATTAATTAAGTCGCTTGCAGGGAATAAGGCCGAGGCATAATCGATAAACCATAATACTAAAAGCAGTGACCATGTAGCAGTCGCTGCAACGACTTGATTGGCAGAGAGGCTTGATATCAAAAGACCAAGAGCACTAAAGCTCGAGGCTAGCAGAAATATTCCCGTATACCCTCCAACGATCGGACCTAAATCAGGTTCGCCAAAATAAATTAAGACCATGACTGCTACAGAACTACCCAGTAACATAAAAAAAACAAGCATCATTAAGGATAAATACTTCGCCAAGATAATAGCCCCGTCACTAATTGGAAGAGTCATAAGGAGCTCTAACGTTCCCGCTTGTTTCTCTTCGGCAAAGGATCGCATTGTCAATAAAGGGATCATCAGCATTAAAAGCAAACTCATATTATGGAAGGCACTTACCATATCTATAGCGCTGACAAACAGCTGGTTAAAACTAAAAAAGAACCCGCTAAGTAACCAAAAAGTTGAAATCACGACATACGCAATTGGCGTGACAAAATAATGTTGTAATTCGCGTACAAAAACTGACCAAAACCCGATCACAGCTTACCGCCCTCGCCTATCAACTCTATTAGCGTCTCTTCTAAGCTGCTTCCATCAACTTGGAGTGACTCCAATAAGCTGTGCTTTGAAAAAAGATGGATCAAGTCAGATTGTTTTTCCTTCCTAATAGTCATCGAAACATTAAACTTCTCGTCACCCAAGGGAACAATAGTGACTTTGGACTCACGGCTGAGAGGAGGTAAGAGCTTGCGAAGAACTTCAATCTTTGCGCAAACAATGTCTACTGTTATTGATACACAATCTCGAGGCAGAGATTTTTTTAAAGGGACTGGATGCAAGATCCCTTTATCTAAGTACACCACACGAGTGCATAGCGCTTCAATCTCTTGCACAATATGAGTCGAGAAAATCACCGCTTTATCTTGGGCTGCTAATTTAATCATTTTCCTCGCTTCAATTAGCTGTCTAGGATCTAAACCATTAGTTGGCTCATCCAGTAAAAGCACTTTGGGTTTGGATATCAGAGCCTGTGCCAATCCAATACGTTGCTTATATCCCTTAGAGAGATGCCCGATCGTTCTGTCTTTAACCAACTCCAGATCAAATGCGTTAAGGACATATTCAATCGAGTCAGAGGCCTGTACCCGATCCATATTATGAGCGGATGCCACAAACAAAAGATAACGGGTAACGTTAAAAGAATCATAGACAGGCGAGCGTTCAGGTAGGTAGCCAATAGATCTGCGGCTCTTTGGTTGATCTGGACTAATGGGGGAACCGTTCAAGATCACTTGTCCGGTATCTGGCCAAGCGAACCCTGCAGCAATTCTTAACGTAGTAGTTTTACCGCAGCCGTTGGGGCCTAAAAGGCCCACAATTTCTCCTGGCTGAATCGCCAAATTAATAGAGTCTAGGACGGAGTAACGGCCGAACCGTTTCTTGACACCTTTTATCTCAAAAAGCGCTTCGGATTTTTTCTCAATTTGCACCCAGCTACAGGCTAATACAATTAGTCGTAGGCGCTGTCATGTTTGTGAGACTTATATTGCGCTCTGCCATGAGAATACCAAATTTGTCCTTGGTGCGTATCACGAAGCATTTTGAGCTTCGCTATAGAGTTCATTGATTCCTGCGTATTCCAGGTGATACCGGGAATGGAACCGTTCTCATTTTCTGGTGTGTAGACCGCATCACCCGCCAAAAAGAGGGTGCCAGTATTTTCTAGCTGTACCATAACGGACTGGTGACCTTGGGTGTGGCCTTTAGTATCAAGGATGACGAGAGAACCATCTCCGAATAAATCATAGTCACCATCTAGTTCTAAGAAATCAAAGTCACGAGTGTCGTCATAATCACCCATTACGAAAGCAGCTCGTTGCCACTTCTCAGGCCACCATGCGGTTTTCAATTCAGCTTTTTGGACGACATGCGTAGCATCCGGAAACATCTCGATATTACCCGCATGATCTAAATGCATATGAGAGCTGACTACATATTTAACATCTGCAACGGTATAACCAAACTTCTCTAACCATTTATCAATAACTTGGTTACGCTTTTGATCAGGTAAGAAATAGCCGCACAACTTTCCCCAATAGCTTTCGCAGTTACCATCAGCCGTTGCGACATTAATACCGGTATCATATAAGACCAATCCACGCGGGTGATCAATGATGTACATCGCCACAGGAACGTTTATTAATGTACCAACATCTTTCATGGCGGTCAGCCAACCTTTATCAAGTTGCAGATAACCACTCGTCACTTGATAAAGCTTGGTGGTTTTCTCTTCATGATGGCCTGCATTTACCGAACTCATAAAGCACGCAACTGCAATTAAGACGACAGACAGTACCCAACGTTTTCCAAGATATTTCATAATCAAACCTCTATAAATTTTCTTCGCCCCATGACGTTAGTACCAAGTTATCTGACACCAAACCGGTCCAGTTATCGTTATCTGCTATTCTACTCTTCAAAAGGCTCCTAATGCCAACTGGCAATAGTCCCCTAAACAAGCGATGAGACTAGGTTCCCTAATCAATTTTATGCCCTCTATCTTTTTTTGCTTCAAGATATCGTTTGTTATGCTGGCAAATACCCGCGATTAACGATACTTGTTCGGACACCTTTTGACCGTTTTGCTCCAGTTGGACTTTCTTCTCAGGATTATTAGACAGTAGTTTTATGGGTCGTCCTTGTAGTAGAAATTTTAAAACAAAGGCCGCATCACTAAAATCACGCGAGTCTTCGGGTAAGCCTAATGCGGTATTCGCCTCATACGTATCATGTCCACGATCTTGAAGTAGGTACGTGACGGCTTTCGCCCATAACCCTATTCCTCTGCCTTCATGACCAGCCATATATACTACTGCGCCATTACCTGAAGAATTAATTGTTTCGAAAGCGACGTCAAGCTGAGGGCCGCAGTCGCAACGAAGCGATCCAGCTACATCTCCAGTCATGCAGCATGAATGCACTCTTACTAATGGTTCTTCAGCTTTATCAAAACCAGGAAAGGCAAAGACCGAGTTCACCTGCATTGAACTGTTCACCAGATCACGAAAAGCTTCCTCCCCGCCATGCACCACTCCAGCTGCTGAATCAAGTACAGTTGACAATTCAGTCCTTCGGACAAAAGGGAACCAATGCAAAGTTACTTCTTCGCCATCAATTACTCTAGGCATGGGTACAGGCCCTAAAATAGAGATGTATGCTTGATCTCCACTAGAGTTAACAATAGCGCCGTTTCTATCTAAGGTTCTAATTAAATTTTCGCTTTCTAAGCTCTCTCTTATTGAGCTATCCACATAACTAAACACACTATATTTCCTTAAAGTAAGACCGTAATGACAGAACTGTTAGTTCTGCCATTTTTGTCCAAAATTAGACCAGATACATTTCTAATAAGCTTCCTAGCTATTTAGCGAGCGCTTCTAACGCTTCCCAATCAATGCCTGGTTGCCCGTCCGGACGAATAGGTTGAATAACCACTTGGTCTGCGCCGTTTTCTAAATACTTAGACAATGTTTCGGCTATCTGTTCTGAAGATCCCCAAACCACCATAGCATCCATCAACCGGTCACTACCTCCATTTTCAAGATCGCTTTCATTAAAACCTAATCGAAACCAGTTCTTGAAATAATTCGGTAGCGGCAGGTAGGGCGCTAACGCACCTCTGGCAGCGGCACGCGCCATGACGGGATCTGTTGTCAAACAAACTTTTTGCTCGCAAACAATCTTACCTTCTGGGCCCATTGCAGCACGACTCAGTGCCACCTGCGCAGGAGTTATGTTGTAGGGGAATGTTCCCATTGTTTTCTCAGCTGCGAGAGCTGACATATTCGGGCCAAGTGCGGCTAGCATCGTCTGTTTTTCAGGCGGCGCTCCTCCCAAAGCAGTCCATGCGAGGTCCATATCCTCTAAGTACTTACGCATCGTCGCAACGGGCTTCTTATATTCATGTCCGCGTACATCAGAAACTAGTGGAGCGTGGGACACGCCAAGACCCAGAACAAATCGTCCACCATAAAGGGCATTCAAACTATTACAGCCCATAACAGAGGCTGCAGGATCTCGGGCGTACATGTTTGCGATACCACTCGCAACGATTAATTTCTTGCTATTACTCAGGAGAAACCCACCCAAGGCAAAAGTCTCATAATTAAACGCTTCAGGGTACCATAACGTAGAATATCCCAATCCTTCGACACGCCTAGCCAATTCACTCAACGCTTCTTCATCTAAAATGTCGGTGAACGTAAATACACCATATTTACCAAGTTCCATCTCTTAGTCCCCTCTAGATTTAAAAACAAATCATAACGCTTGCGGAGGAATAAAGGTAGATTATAAATAGGGTGGCCATATACTCGATGTGTATCTCTCAGCAAGCCTGTGATTAGCTCAGATATTAATAATGGATTAGCCCCCACCCTAATAAGCATTTACAATTTGGGTTATATACTCAACCTTTGAACTGCACACTTAATTGGTTCGTGATTTAGCTCGAAGCCTTAGGAAACAAAAATGATTAGTAGAACGCTTTACTCTGATGACTATGAAATATTTAGGGCAAGTGTTCGGAAGTTCGTTGAACAAGAAATAGTACCTCAGCATGCGCAGTGGGAGCGTGATGGAATAGTGAGTAGAGCGGTTTGGAAAGCCGCCGGCGACAATGGGTTTCTTTGCTCTTTTGTCCCTGAAGAATACGGTGGGCCAGGAGGAGACTTTCTGCACACCGCCATCGTCACAGAAGAGCTCGCGAGGGTCGATGCGAGTGGCGTCGCTTTTCATTTGCACTCGGGCATTGTGGCTCCATATATCCTCAATCATGGAACCGAAAAGCAAAAACGTGCCTGGTTACCGGGAATGTGCTCCGGAACGATCATCGGTGCTATTGCCATGACCGAACCAGGTGCAGGAAGTGATCTGGCAAACATCAAAACTTCGGCTAAACAGAACAAAGACAAGTTTCTCATTAATGGACAAAAAACGTTTATATCAAATGGACATATTTCCGATCTCGTAATAACCGCCTGTAAGACAACTCCGGATGTAGGTGCTAAAGGCATCAGCTTACTAGTAGTACTCAGAGACGACGAAGGCTTTTCAAGAGGGCGAAACTTAGAAAAAATCGGCTGGCATGCACAAGACACTGCAGAACTTTTCTATAGCGACGTAGAAGTAACTGTCGATCGGATGATTGGAGAAGAAAACAAGGGTTTCACCTACTTGATGCAGGAGCTAGCCCAAGAGCGGCTCATTGTTGCTATCAGAGCAGCTACCACCATCGAAGCAGCCCTGGAGGAAACTATAAAATATACCAAAGGTAGAGAAGCCTTTGGAAAACCATTATTTTCATTCCAAAACACAAGATTCAAACTTGCGGAAGCGAAAACCAACGCTACAGTAGTCCGTAGCTTCATCGATCAATGTACTAGCCTTCATATGATGCAATCACTGGATGCTAACGATGCGGCTATGGCAAAGCTTTTCGCTACAGAAACGATGTGCAAAGTGCTGGATGATTGCCTCCAGATGTATGGAGGCTACGGCTATATGTGGGAATATCCGATTGCTAGAATGTGGGCTGGCCAACGGATCGCACGGATCGCCGGCGGTTCAAGTGAAATCATGAAAGAAATAATTTCTAGGACTCTCTAATTAGAAGAGAAGACATGGATAAACTTAGAAGTCACACCTTCAATCAGATTTTAGAGATAAAACTGACCCTCAATATAAGTCAGGTTCAACGATAAAATGTTATTGGTTCTTGTTAATAAAAATAAGTAAAGTAATTCCCTAGTCAGGAGCTTGCTTAAGGTCAGAAGCGAGGGAGTTTGCCCCTAAATAAAAATGTAAGGCTGACCAACACATAACTGGAGGGATCAAAAACACCATCGCGTAACGAAGAGACTCGATTCCAAAAGTCGGCGCAAGTGCATCACTTAAAACTCCCACAAGCCAAGGCCCCAAGCCTAAACCAATAATATTTAATATAAAAAACAAAATGGCAGAAGATAGAGCACGCATCCTTAGTCCGACCAGGCCGTGCGTCATCGCTAAAGCATTTCCTATATAAACGTTAAAAAGTATACCTGGAATAATTTGGAGGTAAAATGAGTGATATGGATCACTTACCAAATATGTTGCTACTAAGAAAGGAATACACACGACGCCGGTGAGGCTAGGTAGCCAAACGTACCATCGAACATCTTTTAATGCCAATCGCTCTGCTATATAACCACCAAAGAAAACGCCAAATGCACCTCCTAGCCCCATAATAGCGGCCAGCCAGGTGCCTATCTCCCCAGTGCTCAATCCGTGGCTTCTAATCATAAAAGAGGCGATCCAACTACTCGTTGAATATGTAGCGAAAGCATTTAATGCCGCACCTGCGGCTATATGCCTAAATGATCTGCGATTCCATAGCGTACTAAATACCACGCCATAAGACACTTGTGGACCGGTAGGAGTAGATTTATTTTCAGAAAATCCTCTAATAGGCTCGCGTAATGTAAAGCCAACGATTAAGGCTATTATTAAACCGGGAGCTCCGACTACAAAAAATGCTACTCTCCAGCTAAAAACTTCGTTTAGCCAACCTCCAAACAAAAAGCCCACCAAGACTCCTATATTTATACCGGTACAATAGAATGCAAGCGCGCTTGCTCGATTCTCAGGAGGAAAAATATCAGAAATAATCGAATGTGCTGGCGGACTGCCTCCGGCCTCTCCAACGCCGACACCAATCCGTGCCAACAGTAACTGAGTATAGCTCTGGACTAACCCACTTATTGCTGTCATAAAACTCCAACAACCGATAGCAAGAGCAATAATATTTTTTCTATTTGATCTATCTGCCCAACGGGCAATCGGAATACCAGCGAGCACATAGAAAACCGCGAAGGCAAACCCAGTAAGTAAACCCAATTGAGAGTCAGAAAGGAGAAGGTCTGCTTTGATCGACTCCTGCAAAATAGCCAGTAGTTGGCGATCCACAAAATTAAACGTGTACACCAAAGTCAACAAGCCTAAAGCGTAATATCGCGAGGATCGTCGTGAGTAGACGTTTGGAGAAAGAGACATGAGATACCTTATGTTTTAATAACTAATGGTGTGTTGATACTGGCTACTAGTATTTCCCAGACAGCAGTTCTCCCGCGTCAGGCACGACAGTGGGCAAGTTTAATGCCTTGAGTATTTGAAAGACTGTAGCCGCCGCCGTTGAAAGAACAGGGACATCAAAACTTTTCTGTACTTCCGCTAATGCGGATAGAGACGGCATTTGAACGCACGCGGACAAAACAACTGCGTCGACTTTAGAAGTATCTAATCTTTTAACTATTTCTATCAGATTTTTGGGATCCTGAGCACCTACATCAAGATTGTTTGGAATCTCCAAAGAGATCGTATCTTTTACCTTAATCCCCTCATTCTCTATATATCCAGCTACTAGTTCCGTCAAACCTTTCATATACGGAGTGATAAATGAAACACGTTTTGCACCTATCGCTTTCAAAGAATCTACTAATGCACCTGCACTTGTAATCACCTGAGTATCAGGAGCCTCAACATGACAAACGGCTTCAAGCTCTGCTTGAGTCTTCCTATGGTATCCTGCTCCTTGTGACATAATCGCCACCAAACATGCCGATGCGATAATATCCATCCGTGCATCGCTTAGCTCCCGCGCGCAGCGTTCCATATGCCCATTCATTGCCGCTAGCTCTGGTGCTGAAACATTTTTCATCGGAGCCCTAGATGAGTGAAAAGTAAAAGTAACATCATTAGGAACAACAGCCCTAGATAGCATCAGGGGGACCTCGGTCTCCATGGTAATATTTGAGCTAGGAACTATCTGTCCAATCCGATAAGTGCGCTTATTCATGCTTTTTCCAACAAAATAGAAACCATCTGATCAACCACTTCGGTTTGGTAAGTTTTCAAAGGAGTCGCGCATGGCGGCACAGTAGCTTCTCCCGTTCTAATGTCGAAAGCACCCATATGAAATGGACAATAGATCTCGTCACCATCTATATCTCCCTCCGACATAGATGCATTCCCGTGCGTGCATGTATCGTCAGTGGCGAAAAAATCCCCAGCTAAATTATAAATTGCTATCGGTGGGTAACCATCAATTTCAACCAACCTGACTTCATTTTCAGATAGTTCCGAGGTTGGGAATAAACTAACTTTTTGCATTTGAAAAACTCTCTATTTGAATACTTTTAAAATTTCTCATTAAATAATCGCCCAGAGCAAGCAAGTTAGCATCGTCATATCTTCTGCCAATCAATTGAACGCCTAAGGGCATTTGGTTAGGGCCAAAACCGACTGGCAAATTCAAACATGGAACCCCTAACAAGGTCCACATTACTTGGAAAATTGGACTCCCTGTACCCCACCCTTCCGGAGCTTCGCTAGGCGTGCTGGGACAAATGATAGCGTCTAAATCTCCAAACATTTCATTGACCTCAGTACGACATGCGTCCGCTATACGAAAAGCAGTCATAAAAGCCTCTTCAGTGCACTTTTGTCCTTCTCGAACAACTTCAAGTAACCCCTCACTCATTTTTCCTGCCGAGGACTCATAATCTTTTGCTAGGGAATCACTGATCCCTTTGTAAAGAATTCTCCGGTGTACAGCCACTAAATTAGAGTATGACTCTGGCAATTCAAAAGAGGTCACTTCATAGCCCAACTGCTCAAATTGTTCGCCCGTCTTCAGTAGCATGGCCTGGCTATCTTTCTCAGCAGAACTCCAGTGAAACGTTCGGCATAACCCAATCTTTGGCCGTTTTTTCTCACTCCATACCTGACGTTGCTGGTCTTGGCTGACTATCGAATAGAAAGACTGAAGATCCTCAACACTTCTAGCCATGTAACCTAGAGTATCGAAATAAAGCTGAAGTGGCAGGATCCCTGCACCATCCGTTGTTCCATGCGTAGGTTTGAGACCGTAAACCCCGCAGTAAGCCGCGGGTCTAATCAATGAACCGGCTGTCTGGTTTCCAAAAGCTAGAGGAACCATATTATCAGCTACCGCAGCTCCAGTGCCGCTAGAAGAACCACCCGCTGTTCGAGTTAAATCTAAGGGATGTCTCGTCTCGTTGGGAGTGAACATTGCATATTCAGTGCTAACTAGTTTACCTAACAAAACAGCACCAGCTTCTCGCATTAATTGCACACACTTTGCATCGGCTACAGGCTGTCTTCCCGCGTGTATAGGAGTGCCTCGCTCAGTCAAGAAGTCTTTGGTATCTATTACATCTTTTACTCCAAAAGGGACCCCTTGGAAGCTAGAGCGGCGCGGCTCGGAATCGGCCAATGCTGCCTGCTTCAAAGAAAATTCCGGATCTATATGCGCAAATGCGCCCACTTCGCCATTGCGTAGTTCAATCCTGTCAAGACATGCTTGCGTTAATTCAACAGAACTAACTTCTTTATTCTCTAAAAGCTTAGCGGCCTGGGATGCGGTAAGAGTTTCCAACTTCATAATCTAAGTAGTTCTTCAAGTTGCTTGTTAATAAAATTTGTATCCGCAATATTCCTTCCTGAACCGGCCCAATGGCCCCATTTTGAATCTATCGGTCTCAATTCCGCATCAGATATAAAGCTCACCTCTACGCTACTGTCCTCCACAGGGAAATATGCATCACTAGTGGACGGCATTACATAGACTTTCGCTTGAATGGAAGCCAATGCTTTGTGAAAATCACCCCCATATAGCGCATTGTCGGAAATATTAGCCGACTCCCAAGTATCAATCTGAGCCAAGATGTTGTTCGCATCCATCCCCAAATAAGTCGTCTCCCAGTAGCTCACGAGATACTCTTCCAAGGACTCATAGCCGATAGAGGTATACAATTTATCCCTATAAAAGTGTGCCGATGGTGGCCAGGCGGCCCAAGCTCGGGCGATATTCTTCAGTCCTTGAATTGGTGGCGTCTCGTAGTTGCCCTCATTCCAAGCGGGATCAGAAGTTAAGATAGACCGCATGCCCTCTAAAAACACCCAGTTATGATCAGAAATTCTAGCGGCGCCACAAATGGGAGCTGCCCGTAAAACAAGTTCAGGATAAAGAGCCGCCCAATGATAAGTCGCTACCCCTCCCATGGAATGCCCTGTCACCAAAGCCAGTTTTTTTATTCCCAATGACTCAGTAAGAAGTCGGTATTGCAAATGAACATTGTCAGTCATAGAAACCACAGGAAACCTTGCGCGAAGACCGTCACTGGGGGAGTAGGACATTCCATTTCCCAATAAATTGGCCACTACAATGAAGTATTTCCCGGGGTCAAGGGCCAACTCCGATCCTATTAGGTATTGACTCTGAGCGTGAGTTCCCCCGAAGTGCGTCAGTACTAGGACGGCATTGTCTCCCTCCGGATTCAACTCGCCAAAGGTCGTATACGCTAGTCGAGGCTGCAACAAAGGCTCCCCAGAGGACAGTATAAATTTGTCCGGCTGATAGTCCGTATAACTAGTTTGAATCATATGCGTTGGCTTTATAATTGAGGATGTTAGTTATCAAATACTTCGAAGACCTATCCGTATGTCGGTTGTAATCGGGTAACGGCCTCTGCTAAAGCCAAAGGCCCGACTATGTCGCCTTCAGAAATAATCTGCTGCCCGTCTATCCAAAACGACTGATTTGTCATTACGCAATCAGGATGATTTTCGCCACCCCCATCAATCCACTGAGGCAATCCAAGCCCCACCGCATTGCAACCAATTACCCGCTGATCCTCGATAAAGGACTTACCTGTAAAACGCGCAGAAGGATGATAACCACAAGTGAAATGCACAATATTTCCATAGTCGCCGTTACCAGCTCGTCGTAACGAGCGGCGTATAGCTCGTAATTCGGTACCGCCACCTGTAACTTCCTGAATTTTACCATCCACCTCGAAGACATATGGCTCATTCAACACGGTGTAATACTCATGAAAGGTAGATTCACAAACAACCGTCCCCTTAACACTATCTAACTCCGGTATGACCATCACTGTGCCAGGAACAAAGTAGCCACCAGGTTTAGTAGCCCGCTCGATTGCCAAGCCCTCAGGATCTGCTAATGTAAAACTCACATCAGTACCTAGCTTCGTCGTGAACCGACAATGCTTTCCAGCTGAATCTGCTAATAACTGATTAAAGAGGTCGGACACCAAGAAAACCTGGTCCAGATCAGCCTTGCTGAAGATCCGAATGATACCTTCCGCACCGATGTCGGCAGCCAGGAAATAACGCGTGCGACCATTCTTCATGGCTGCATCATAAACGCCCGAACCAGCCATGTAGGGCATGCAAAGATCTACCCACGCATCACAGTTCTGCGCAGCGGCTATCACAGGATCTGGTAGGTACGGATCTGCAAGCCCTCCTTGAAAAGGCAAGGGTGGCGCCAATATCATGCTCGCGACTTTGGCCCCTAAACTATGCGATGCATTGACTAATGCATCGAGCGCCCTCTTTTCAGTATTCACGTCAGCGGTAATTAACACGTGCTCAGAGGCAACAACACACATCATGTCGCGCATCAGAATAAGTGCCGAACTAGATAGCTCTGGGCTCAAATCTGTAACTCGGGGCATTATATTTCCTACCCGTGTCCAAGATCATCAACAGCATGCTTGATAGTACCCATGACCCCAGCTTCAAATGGAGAAACAGGGCCGGGCTTGTAGAAGCGGGATTTCATGCCTTTCTGTAAGGCATCGATCATCTCCGTATCCTCATCCATAAATGCTCTATAGAAATCAACATACTGCTGAGCTTTTTCCTTGAAGTCAGGCTGAGAAAAATGGTCTTCTGGGAATAATTGATAGGTGATAGACACACTCTTATCTGCCGATATAGGCCAATTCGTACCGATTGACACATAGTCAAAGCGAGGGAACCAAGCAACATTTGGAGGGAGATGACTGGAAAATCCACCACTATGAAGTTCCTCCGGCAACCATGGAATGGGACCAAATAAGGATTTCCCCTCTGGAACTAAGGTACCACCCGTAAAGCGTCCATGGTATCCGCCATCGAAAGTTTTATATCTATACCCTTCTAATGGTTGAGCCGGCCCAAAAGTTGCGGCATGGAGAACAGCTATATGATAAATATCAGTTAAATTTTCATTTAGGAATTTCCAATTACTGGGAATGTCCATCGCAAATTTGTTTGCCAGTTTCAATCTACCCATTTGGTAGGGTTCATACGTCTTCGGAAAATCCCACGCTTCCAAACTATGCATGAGTGGTTGCGCATCATCATTAAAATTTATGAAGATGAAACCTTCCCACATTTCAGTGCGGATTTTTGGGAGCGAACAATTCTTTTTATCGAAGCTTTTAGATTTGTCTAGATACTGAGCATCTACCAATTCCCCATTAGTGCCATAAACCCAACCATGATATGGGCATGAGAAATACTTGGTATTGCCTTCCCCCCAGGCGACCTTTACTCCGCGATGTCTGCACACGTTTGCAAAAGCTTGAATGTTCCCAGCTTTGTCTCTAGCGACAACTACCGGTTCATCCGCTACTTGATGAGTAAAGTAATCCCCAGACTTCTCCACTTCCTCTACCCGTCCAACGAGGAGCCATTCTTTCATGAAAATCTCTTCTATCTCGGTCTTCATCACATCTTCAGAAAAATAAACTTCTCCCGGCTTGTGCGTCTGGTCAACTTCTGGTGCGTCAGATATGACGCTATAACCGAAGGTTTTAGGGTCGTAGCGCAATATTGGTTTTTCTTCTAAGTTTGCTGACATGATGTATGAGCCTCCCTGCGCCCCATTAAAATATTATTTTCGAACTGTAACCCAGCAAGGCCCTTGTGGCTAGCACTGCTTGAACAGTTGAGCACTGCCTGATGGTGAGGCTTTTACTATACAAGCATTAAATCTTAATTTGAGAATAAAAAAGAATGGTACAAGACACAATAACTGGCGCGTAAAGCCTAGACAGGGCATTTATCCTTTTATGGGAAAAAATAGATTGTACAACTACAGGGAGCTGGCAAAGTTGCTATAACTTTCACTAGTCATTTAAAAGTAGTGTCTATCGTCCTTTATAAATAGGTTTCCTCTTCTCCATGAAAGCACGTGGCCCCTCCGCTGCATCTTCAGATTTAAAAACCGGTGCCGATATCAATGTTTCGATTTTCAGAGCATCCATTTCAGGGACACCAAGACAGGCTCTAGCTGATTTCCGGATTGCCTGCACAGCAATCGGTCCGTTTGCAGCAATTTTGTTAGCAATTTCGTTAGCTTTCTCTAAAATATTTTCACTCACATAATTAACGAATCCAAAACCTAAAGCTTCTTCAGCAGTAATTAAGTCACCCGTTAACAAAAGCTCCATAGCTTTAGCAAAAGGCAGCTGGGTTGGTAAGCGCACAGTCGATCCTCCAGCGGGAAATATGGCATGTTTAACTTCTTGAACGCCAAATTTTGCTGTCGGAACACAAACTCTAATGTCTGTCCCTTGAACAATTTCCATTCCACCTGCAATTGCATGACCATTTATTGCCGCAATAACTGGCTTTTCAGTATCAAACTCTCTCAGAAGCGCAGATTCAATTATAGTTTTGTCTGCTAAAAATTTTTCATCCCATTCATTTTCTGCACCTCGATTCCCCGCAATCAATGGAATTAGTTGACCTAGATCTGCCCCTGCACAAAACACACTCCCCGTTCCAGTCAATATAGCTACTCGAATATTATTGTTATCCCTGATATCTCGCCAGGCGTCCGTGAGTCTCACCGCAACCTCAGAGTTGATCGCATTTCTAGACTTAGGTCTATTAATTGTAATCGTAGCAACATGTCCATCAATGATATAATCAACAACTGCCATAGTATCTATCCTCCCTACTGTTTAAAAACCAGTCTACACATAGTAAAAAGATCGGCAACTATTAATGAAGAATCTAACTAAGTTTTAGTACAATTTTGATGATATAAAAAAGTAGTAAAAGAATGATTAACAGAACAGCTCCAAACTGGAATGAACCCTACCTCGTGATAAGAGAAGAATCGCCTGATTGGTTTAAAGCATCTATCAATCATCCTATCTCATCTCACTATATTGATGTTAATAACTGTCTTATCCATTATTTGACATGGGAATCGAAAAGCTCGCCCGTCGATAAAATAAAACCTGGCTTGCTGCTTATTCATGGAGGAGGCGCACACGCAAATTGGTGGCGATTTATTGCACCGAGCTTTTTAGAGACGCATAAAGTTGCGGCCATTGACCTCTCAGGAATGGGGGATAGTGGCACGCGAGAAGAATACACTGCGGAACATCGCTCCAAAGAAATTTCAGCCGTGTTGAAAGACGCTAATTTAGGAGCCAACCCAATTATTATTGGTCACTCTTTTGGAGGATTAATGACCATGCGCTTCGCGGCGTATCATGGCGAAGAAGTTGCTGGTGTCGTTATTGTGGATAGCCCTGTTTTGCCGGAAAGTGAAAAAAGTAGTGCAGCACCTAGGCGAGCGCTTAGTATGTCACGACATTACCCTACTTTTGAAATAGGCTTGGAGCGTTTTCGATTATTACCTGCGCAAGAATGTAAAAATCAATTTATTGTAGAGTTCATTGCGCGCCACTCATTACGTGAAACAACATCTGGATGGACTTGGAAATTTGATGTCGCTGCAATGGGATCAAAAAGATGGGCAGAACCATTTGCAGAGCATTTACATAACATGAAATGTCGTTCGGCACTTATAGTGGCTGAGAATAGCGCAATAGTCAGCAAGGTCACTGCACAGTACATGTCCGACTTAATGGGTTCAGAATCTCCGATGATTACAATCAAAGATTCACATCACCATATCATGCTTGATCAACCATTTCGTTTTATACAGGCTGTGAAAAAAATCCTAAGTGACTGGGATTCAATCGAAGAAGATCAGAAATAACTATGGAGATGGTTCCTTATTGGGGGATAGACAATACAAAGCTAGGAGATACTCGCTCAGAGATCAAAAAAATTCTTGGTAAACCAGATAAGATAAAAAAAAGGGTAGACCAACGAGAGACCATTGCTGACATCTGGACTTATCGCTTAATGCGACTCGAACTTGAATTTTATGCCCTGCATGACTTCAGGTTATCAAAAATTATATCCCGGCACCCGGGAACGCTGGTGCTCGGTTTTAACCCTATTGGGCTCAATGAAAGATACCTTTTACAGAAATATCCTTCTCTACGAGAAATAGAATCGCACGATCACTTTCAAGTTTTTTTCGACGACAGTCTAAAGTTATCATTCACTTTAGTTCGAGAAAAAACTGAGAGTGTAACTCTGCATCCTGAAATCGGCGAAAATACCGAAGAAGTCATTTGGCCTATCCGAAGCTAATTTATTCCCAAAACCATTTCGACTTGGGTACAGAAAAAACTACCACTGTACTGCCATGGGTAACACCCTCTGGAGCTCCAACGATCGATCCGATAATGCCACCTCCGCCACTGGGAACGGCAACAAATTGCTCTCCATCTACTTTCCAAGTAATCGGCTGACTTCGTATCGAGGAGCCTGTCTGAAATTTCCACAATACTTTACCCGTTAAATCATCTAATGCAAACGCGTGTCCTTCTAGATCCCCGCTAAAAACCAAACCACCCGCTGTCGCTAACGCTCCAGCCAGAATCGGATAATCATTTTTATAACTCCAACGAATGATACCTGTCGTAGGCTCGACAGCTGTTACCGTGCCATACGCATCTCCAACCTGACCCTCAGTCTCTCCTGGACCACCGCCCCAAAATGGTACTCCCTGCATAAAAGTCATATGCTCTTTCACCATTTTCCCGCAAGACTCAACTGAAGGGACATACATCAACTTTGTTGCCTGACTCCACGCATAAGTCCATGCCCCATTATTCCCGCCCACATTGCCAGGACAAATAAATTTTTCAGCGCCTCCAACTTTTGGTGTGTACTTTTCATCAACCTGAGGCCGGCCGTTCGTATCAAGACCTTTAGACCAATTCAAGCGGTCGGTATATTGGAAACCTTTAAGAAAGGCCCCCGTCGCCGCGTCCAACGTGTAAACATAGCCATTGCGGTTAGGCTGCATCAGAGCGCGAACAGTTTCCCCGTCAACATCAATATCGGCAACCACCAAACCGTTTGTGGCATCGTAATCCCATACGTCATGAGGCGTAAATTGAAAGTGCCACTTCATTTCCCCCGTTTCAGGCTCTAACGCTACCACTGAATTCGTATAAAGATTATCACCTAAGCGTAAGTCACCATTCCAGTCAGGGCTCGGATTCCCTATCGGCCAATAAAGCAAATTCGTTTGTGGATCATAAGTCCCAGTTGACCAGCTCGGACCACCACCTGTCTTCCATGAATCCCCAGCCCACGTCTCAATACCGACCTCTCCTGCAGCAGGGATGGTATATCGTCTCCACACCCTCCTTCCTGTGATAGTGTCATATGCATCGATAAACCCCCGCGCACCATATTCTCCGCCAGCAATACCACTGATGACCATATCACCCACAATCAAAGGCGCGCTGGTCGCGCTATATCCTGTCTTGTAGTCTTCCATCGTTGTAGTCCACCGTACCTCTCCTGTCGCGCGATCGATCGCCAGTATCTTGGCATCCAATGTAGCCATGAAGAGTAAGTCACCTTTAATCGCTACTCCCCGGTTTGATGGACCACAACAGAGAATCAAATCACTTGGCATCTCATGCTCAAAGTGCCAGATCACAGCGCCTGTCTTAGCATCTAAAGCCCACAAATTATTATAAGGTGCGCTCATATACATCACGCCATCGACCACGATAGGAGAGCCGGAAAGCTGACCGACGATCCCTGTTTGGAACATCCAAGCAGGTGTTAGCTCATCAACGTTGTTTTTATCTATATCTTCAAGAGGACTATACCGCCAGTTGCCATAATTACCGCCATACATGGTCCAGCCATTTGTGTTATCTGTCCCCTCTAAGAGACGCTCGGTAGTTACAGGGCTGTTCTCCTCAGCGGATGCAGAGCAGACAACAATTGAAGCAGCTAGTATTAATAAGACCAAACAGTTCGTTCTCATGACACTCCCCTGAAGTTTTAACTAAGTAAATCTGGCACTCACAATAGTTGTTTATGCTGCACGCTTAATTAGCGCACCAACTGCAATTCGTTAAGCGCTCCAAGAGTGTAGGTCTTGTCATAGGGTCGCCTATCAGGAAGATTATATTTCTTCATCAACGCACTGAGTTCGCCCTGAGCGTCAATGGTAGCTAAGCTTTCAGTCACAAGCTTTCGCAGACTCTCATCACCCGATCGAGTCACAAAGTGTACGTTCCAACGCAAAGCAACTGGCGGCTCATAATCATCAACAAACGTTGGTTTGTTCTCTCCCTCCAGCCCTTGTAGCACCCAACCCACCGTAGGGCCCCACAACAGACCAGCAGCAGCTTCTCCACGAGCGACACCATCTACCGCAGCTATAGTTGAGAAGTAAGTGGTAGATTTTGCACCGAGCATCTTTAATGCAAAATGCGCCACGGTTTGGGATTGAATAGCCACTTCCTTCCCACGGAGTTTTCGCAAATTACGACTGGTCTGTGTTTTATTCGAGACTAATTCAAAGGCTGCTGCATAATATGCTGACCCGAGCACAATCGCCGCACCATCTTCTTCAAAAGACTCAGAGGTACCAGGCACACTTAAGATGACACTGCATTCTCCTCGAGCTAGACGCTTGAACGGATAGTCACTCTCAATCTCTTGGATCTGAGTGTTATTAGATATCCAAACTGGCTTAAATTCTTTTTCTAGTAGTCCGGCTACCCTCATGCCTAATTCATAATCGAAACCACTACTCGAGGCTCGGTCCGAGTAAGGCATGTTGTCTTCTAAAAAACAAATGGCAAGCCGCTCACCCTCCAATGCAAGCGCTGCAAAGGATATAAGCGCCCCGAACAAAAGCAGTAAGAGACGTGTCCTTGGGTAGGAAGCTATTGCCAGAACCATTTCGTTTCCGTTTCCGGTACAGCAAAAACGAGTAATGTATTACCATTAGTCCCTTTTTCCGGAGCACCCGACAATCCAGGCACCAAGCCTCCCATTCCACTGCCTATCGCAACATACTGTGTGCCGTCTATTTGCCAGGTGATTGGCTGACTACGTACCGAAGACCCCGTTTGGAATTTCCAGAGTTCATCGCCTGTAGCATCATCAAGAGCAAATGCGTAGCCTTCTTGATCGCCACTAAAAACGACGCCTCCAGCGGTTGCTAACGCGCCTCCAACAAAAGGATACTCGCTGCGATACTTCCATTTGACCTCGCCTGCCACTGGGTCAATTGCAGCTAAAATACCATAACTGGATCCGTCATCGGTCTCAGGAGTCGTGGGACCACCACCCCAAAAAGGAATCCCTTGTATATAAACCATATCTTCCTTGAATACCCCCATACAGGATTCAACTGAAGGCACATACATAAGCTCCGATGATTTACTGTACGAGTAACTCCAAGATCCATTGTGACCTCCACTCAAACCAGGACAGACTGGGTCGCCAGCCGCACCAGCTTTGGGTACAGCCTCAGGGTTAACTTGGGGTCGACCATCGCCGTCTAAACCTGTACTCCAGGTCAAACGATCAGTGTACTGAAAGGCCTTGATATAAGCTCCTGTCGTAGCATCAAGAACGTATACGTAACCATTGCGGTTGGGCTGCATCAGAGCGCGAACAGTTTTCCCGTCGACGACTATATCGTCAATAATCAAACCATTTGTAGCATCGTAGTCCCACATGTCGTGAGGCGTAAATTGGAAATACCACTTCATCTCGCCTGTCTCAGGCTCTAGGGCAAGTACTGAATTCGTGTATAGATTATCTCCCTCTCGCACATCACCATTCCAGTCGGGACTTGGATTCCCTACAGGCCAGTAGAGTGTGTTGGACTGTGGATCGTAAGTACCAATTGCCCAAGTTGGACCACCGCCAGTTTTCCACGAATCACCTGCCCAAGTCTCTACGCCTTTTTCGCCTTCACTTGGAACAGTGTAACGGCGCCACAACATCTTGCCTGTATCCGTATCATATGCGTCCACAAATCCTCGTGCGCCATATTCTCCACCAGCTATGCCAGTTACCACCATGTCACCGACGATAAGTGGAGAACTTGTTCCACTGTAACCTTTTTTATAATCTTCTAGTTTGACAGTCCAAGCAACTTCACCATTAGAGCGCTGAATAGCTAAAAGCTTTGCATCAAGAGTAGCCATAAAAAGTAAATCGTCTTTTATAGCCACGCCGCGGTTAGACGGACCACAACATAAAATTAGATCGCTCGGCATATCGTGCTCGAAGTGCCATATCACTTCGCCTGTCCGTGCATCCAAAGCCCATAAATTATTGTAAGGAGCACTGACGTACATGACTCCATCAGCAACGATGGGGGAACCTGATAATTGCCCTGTTAGGCCTGTCTGAAACATCCAAACTGGAGTTAACTTGTCAACGTTTTCTTTGTTAATTCCATCTAAAGGGCTATAACGCCAGTTATTGTAGTTACCGCCATACATTAACCACCCATCGGTCTTATCCGTCCCTTGTAACAGGTCTTCGGTACTTACAGGCTCGCCGGTATAGCTAAACTCTAATTCGACTGAGTCTGCAAAAGCCAATAGGCTCACTAGCATAGCGACAGCAGCACTAGCAATTAAAAAAATATTCTTGTTCATTTAGTCTCCCCTTTTCTGAGTTCCTACTATATCTATCCAGTTTACCGCAATCCAAAACTTTATGTCGGCGAATCCAAATCGAATTTTGGCGCACGCTTCTCTCGATGAGCCTTCACTCCCTCAACAGCTTCAGGAGAGGCAAACCCCAACATCTCTAACGCAGTCGAGGCATCGAAACTAGGACCTGCCATACGGTACCAATTGTTTAAAGCATACTTTGTCCAACGTGTCGCCGCCGGAGCACTATCCCTGAGCCGTTCAGCGATATTCAGCGCTTTGTCTTGGAGCTCATCATCTTCTACACAAAGTGAGACCATTCCAATTCGCTCAGCTTCCGTGCCATCCATCGGCTCACACAGTAAAAGGTGATACTTCGCTTTCGCCATACCGCATAGAAGTGGCCAGTTGATGACAGCCGAATCTCCAGCTGCAACACCTAAGCGCGTATGGCCATCAACTATCTTCGCAGACTTACCTGCAATCGAGATATCTGCCAACAACCCTGCAACAAGCCCCGCACCTACAGCAACGCCATTTATAGCCGAGACAATTGGCTTAGAGCAATTGATTATGTTGTAAACTAAATCGCGGGCTTCTTTCCACGTTTTAGCGCGAATTTTATGATCATCGATCATGTCTTCTATCAGCCCGAAATCGCCGCCTGCAGAAAATGCACGACCTTTGCCTGTCAAGATGACCGCATTAATCTCGTCATCCTCATCAATGTCACGCCAGATATAAGTAAGCTCTCTATGCCCCTCGGCATCTAGTGAATTGAGAGACTTAGGGTTATCCAAGCTAATACGTAAAATTCGATCGCTTGGGCTATCAAGCTTTAGAGCCTTGTACTTACTGTATCGTTCCAGCATGCGTGTTCCTTAAATGTTCTATTTGAAAAAAGAAGTCTTAATCCAGTAGTCTATAATGACACCCTGTGCTCGGACAAGGTAGTCTACATATAACTAGACACGAACCCGCGCGATTTATTACTCTAATTGCCTCTCAAGGCTATACGGAGCTCTCATATGCCAGACTTACTCGTTTCAGTTAAAGACAATATTGCAACTTTAACTCTCAATCGACCTGAAGCACGCAATGCATTAAGCCCAGAAATGCGAGAACTGCTGAGAACTTCAATGCAGGAACTTGCAACAGATGACAATGTTCGCTGCCTCATCATAAAAGGGGCAGGAGATCACTTTATGGCAGGAGGCGACGTAAAATCGATGGGGCCGATGCTAGATAAAGCGCCTGATGAGATTCGAAACGACTTTCAGAATAGAATCTACGAAGGCATAAACTCAATCATGCTAGCGATGCAAAAAATGCCAAAGCCTATCATAGCAAGTGTATCTGGAGCCGCTGCAGGAGCCGGCGTTAGTATGGCATTGGCATGCGACCTAGTAATCGCTGATCCTGATAGCTTTTTCACTCTCGCATACTGCCACATCGGCACTAGCCCAGATGGAGGCGCGTCTTTCCAATTGCCCAGAATTGTTGGCACAAAAAAAGCAATGGAAATTGCTCTTCTGGGCGACCGGTTTGATGCGAGAACGGCCCAAGGACTAGGCATGGTAAATTTTGTCGCCGAGGCTGGAGCATTAGAGGATGAAACAAAAAAACTTGCGACTCGTCTGGCTAGCGGCCCCACTAACGTTTACGGCAATACCAAAAAACTGCTTTACCGCTCTCTTGACAACGAATTCGAAGCGCAACTTCAAATGGAGGCGGAAATGTTTGCCGACTGTGCTTCAAAACCAAATTTCAAAGAAGGCGTGACTGCATTCATTGAGAAGAGAAAAGCTTGCTTCAAAGTAGAGTAAGCGTGTTATGACCAAGCAAATTTAGGCTGGTCGAAGTGGGCGACACGAGTATCCTTCCCTAGCAGACAAACTTCCCTAAATTGGTAGAGAATAGCCGCTGTCGGTGCGGCGATCCAGTCGTCGCCAACGGGCATTTTAAGCACTGGCTCGGGACCCTCTCCTTGATCTAGAATCGGCGCATCTTCCCTTAAAAGCTCGATTACTGGAATGCGGTGGACAGAATCAACTTCATCAGGATTCGGGAAGAACTCGCTTATCCCGCCTCCCCAAAAGACAACAGGCGTGATATGAAATCCCGAGCGTGTAACGAAATCATCTAAGCGACCTAGTATCGACTTGCTCTCCAGCACCAATCCTATTTCTTCTTCCATCTCTCTCGATGCAGCATCTTCAGGAGACTCTCCATTTTCAATTCGCCCTCCTGGAAAAGCCCACTGTCCTGGGTGGTTTTTCAAACGACTCGACCGTCTCGTCAAAATTAATGATGCCGACTTTTGCCACGTCTGATACTCAGGCATCCCACTGAGTGCTGAACCCATCCCACTGTCCACAATAGTAACCGCCACCGAAGCCGAGCTGGCTCCATCACTTGCTGCAGATTGCAGCTGGAAGGACTCTAAATTTTTACTGACGACCTCGCGAAAAGTAGAATCACAGTTGAAATGCTTCTTAATATTCACTCTCCTTGAAGAAAACAATAAACTGACATCAGCATAGCCTCTCATTTATGGAGGACTAGGCACTTTTTGTTATGTAGTATAGACCATTGTTGTTGGTCTACTCTTGTCAGGTGCCCGCATCACACAAAAAAAATTTTTTGAGGGAAAATAGAATGGAATTTGGTCTTAGTGAAGAACAAGCGCTCATACAGGAAACCGCCCGAAGGTTTACAGATAGCGAACTTGCGCCAGTAGCTTCCTTAATAGAAGAACCGAGCGGAAGAGATACTTATCTAAAAAATCTTAAAGGCCTCGCTGATCTTGGCTTCATGGGGCTCAATATAGATGCAACGTTTGGAGGCTCCGAGGCAGGAGTCATTCCTTTTAGTCTCGCCATTACCGAAGTTGCAAAAGCATGCGCATCCACAGCGGTGGCGATGTCAGTAAACAATCTGGTGGGCGAGGTTGTGCAATCTATTGGCACTGACCAGCAAAAAAAATATTATATTCCAAAGCTTTGCAGCGGCGAGTTCTCCTGCGCTTCATTCTGTTTGTCTGAAACAGTCGCGGGATCAGACCCGTCAAGACTAGCTACGCAAGCTAAAAAAGATGGGAACGAGTGGGTTATAAATGGCACGAAAATGTGGATCAGTAGCGCAGAGTATGCAGGATTTTTCGTAGTTTGGGCTGTTACAGATCCTACAGCGAAACCTGGCAAGGGAATTAGCTGCTTTCTTGTCGAAGCGAATAATCCTGGGGTATCGATTGGTCCTGCAGAAACAAAAATGGGGCAAAAAGCCTCCAGCACAAACTCTGTTATTTTTGAAGAGTGTCGAGTCAAACATGACGCAATGCTAGGAGAAGAAAATGCAGGCTTTAAAATTGCTGTGAGTGAATTAGTTGGAGGCCGTATAGGAATAGCATCACTCGCTCTTGGCATAGGAACCGCTGCTATCGATTTTGCTCGGCAATATACGACGGAACGAGAGCAATTTGGCCAGAAAATTAGTAATTTCCAAGGCTTACAATTCATGATGGCGGACACCTATACGGAGCTAGAAGCGGCCAAACTACTAGTCCTTAATGCCGCATGGAAAAAAGAAAATAATCACCCTTATATGAAGAACGCATCTATGGCGAAACTGTTCTGTACAGAAGCAGCCAACAAGGCTTGCTACACGGCGCTACAACTAATGGGTGGTGCAGGATATACCAGTGACTACCCACTTGAGCGGTTTGCGAGAGATGCCCGAGTAACGACTATCTATGAAGGGACCAGTGAAATTCAACGCGTCATTATCGCGCGTGAGCTCCTCAAAGAAATTGCATAATTGCAGAAGTCCCTTACAATCCAAAGAAGCTAGAGAAGAGGGGATCTAACGAGGTATGGCGCGAACGTAATCATCCCTGCACCGAGATATCGCAGGCGAACGTCTTACTTTAGGTTCAGTCGAAAATCATTTATGACAATTCAAATTTTAGGAAAGCAAATATGAAGATGGAAAAACTACTATCCTACCACGCGATTTTAAAAGAAGGACTCGATGTAGGAGAAGGACCTTTCGGTAAACGATTAATCGTTGAAGTAGACGGCGGCGAGTTTGAAGGGGCAAAGCTAAAAGGGACATTAAGAAAATCTGGTTGCGCGGACTGGTTAACAGTGTGTGATGATTTCGGACATCTTGACGTACGCGCTACTTTCGAAACACACGATGGTGCTTATATATATGTAGAGTATACAGGCAAGTTGGAAATGACCCCCGCAGTGCAGGCAGCTCTTACCACTGGTGAAGGCTCCACAGAAATCGGCGATCAGTATTTTTTCACTCAAGTGAGAATGCAAACAGGCGATCCAAGATACAAATGGGTAAATAACATTATCTGTGTTGGGCAAGGAAGAATACTTCCAGGCAGAGTGGAATACGATGTGTATCAAGCGATGAACGATTAGAAAACCCTTATTACGCGAGGAAATGGAATGAAATTTGGTCTATTTTACGAACTTTCTACACCACGACCTTTCAGTACTGAGAATCAGAGAATGGTTATCGAAAATGCGATCGAACAAACCGTCCTCGCGGATAAGTTGGGCTTCTCAAGCGTTTGGTGTGTTGAACATCATTTCCTCGAAGAATATAGCCATTCAAGCTGTCCAGACATGTTCCTGGCGGCAATAGCAAGGGAAACTAAAGATATTAGAGTTTGCTTTGGGATCGGCACTTGTGTTCCCGCGATGCATTCGCCTATTCGATGGGCAGAAAAAGCGGCTTATCTCGATATGCTCAGCAATGGCCGTGTCGAATTTGGAACCGGTCGTTCATCGACATGGAATGAATTAGGTGGTTTCAATGCTAACGTAGACGATACAAAGAAAAGCTGGGACGAGTACTGCAGAGTCATACCGAAGATGTGGACACAAGAGCGCTTCTCGTATGAGGGAAATTATTTTAGTATGCCGGAACGGTGCATATTACCTAAACCGGTCCAAGATCCTCACCCACCAATGTGGGTGGCGGTAACGGCTCCGGGCACAGAACTCGATGCAGCAGACAGAGGAATGGGTGCGCTCATCTTGTCCATATCAGATGTGGAACGAAATATTCCCCGTATTAAAGAATACAGAGAACACATAAAAACTTGTGACCCAGTAGGATCATTTATTAACGATCAAGTCGCTATCGCAAACTGGATGTACTGCCACGAAGATGCAGAATTAGCGAAACAAAAAGGTTCCGAACTGATAAACACCTTCGGATATATGGCGGGCCAAACTGTCGAGGTTTCAGAAGCCTATCCAGCTAATAGTTACAAAGCTTTGGGACTATTAGGATCTTTAAGACAAGACCCCAATGCTCCAGGAGACAAAAAAGCAGCCCCGGCAAGTGGCCTTTGCTTTGGCGATCCTGATACCTTGATTGACACTATATCGAGATGGGAGGCGGCAGGCGCAGACCAAATGATTTTCATGGTACAAGCTAGGGAACATCTTCCGCAAGAAAAAGTCCTTGAAAGTCTGAGACTGTTTGCTAAAGAAGTGATGCCTCATTTTAATCAGAAAGAATCAACAGTGGCAGTAAACGCATGAGCGAAATAGAATTGCTTTATGGTCATGGAGACGGGAAAGATATTGCTGTTAGTAAGATACCACTTAATTTGGAAGATACCTCAGAAATTACCCTGAAAGGTGCTCACATATTTTACGTGCTTTATGAAATGAAAATGAGTGCTGCTGAGAGCATATTGCCTCCTAGCTTGCATCCAAGTATTCCTGCCCTATTTAGTCTAACTTTCATTCGAGGCAATGATAGCTCAATGGGTGATTTCACTCTGGCCTATACTGGAATTGCTTGCCGGACCGGTATCAAGCCTAGACATCTAGTCATGAAAGCTTTTTGCGATAATCCACAAGCAAGCTCAATACTTGAACAACGGTACGGATTCTCAATTTGCCCAGCTAAAGTCACTTGCAAAGAATCTTATGATCAAGTGCATGGGAAAATTGAAACTAAAGATGTCGTTATCGTCGATATGAGTATAGGGAACTGCACCCCTCTAGTAGGTGCAGGCGGTATAATAAAATACTCTCCGACATTAAATGGTTGCTTAATAAATGATGCGCCAACACTAGTGCAGTTTGAGGCTAACTATGATTTCAAGAACGTTATACGGGGCGAACCAGCTGAGAAAATTTTTAACTCGAAATCTCTTGGTCATGAAGCAATGACTACTAAATATCCGATCGCAGGAACCTATGCTGCGGTTGACATCCATCTTATGCCTCCCCGCTTTCAAGTTTCTTTAGACAAGCCTGCAGAAGAAGGAGGCGCGAAGAAAATAACTCCCTAAGGATTGTAATTGAACGTACCTAACCCTCTGAAAAATTCTGTTACTTTCGTTGCTATAGACTTCGAAACTGCTAACGCGAAAAGAAATAGCGCGTGCGAACTCGGAATTATTATTTGCTGTGACTCAGAAATTATAGAGTCAATGCATATTAAAATTAAACCTCCAACCTCAGAGTTTTCTTTTCAGAACATGCAGATACATGGGATCTCTTGGAACGATGTAAAAGATGAAGAAACCTTCTTACAGATCTGGCCAAGGATTCAACCCTTACTCAGCAAAGCTTCTTTTATTGCCGCGCATAATGCCTCATTTGATAAGTCCGTCTTAAAATCCTGTTGCACTCATTACGGGTTGCTCATGCCGGATACACCCTGGGTATGCACCTATAGACATATTGCCGCCAAGATCTGGCCGAAACCAAATATTGTTCCTAATCACAAACTTAATACTTTATGCCATTATTTAGGAATACAGCTTTCCCATCATGAAGCCCTATCCGATGCTCGCGCGGTAGCTGAAATGGTTTTCATTGCAAAAGAGAAAGGTTGGCAACCAGATGTATAAAAGGATTATTGGGTCGTCCACGGAAAAGACGACCCAACACAATTAGACTTTATCGAAAGGCAGGCATTACCAACTCGGCAAAATCTCTGTATACCTTGTGCGCTTGGTCTGCATCAGGAAGAATATTCAATTCCTTTAATCCCGATTTTTCTTTCTGCTTTAGCTCTTCGATAATCTCGTCCGGTGTCCCAGCCAAGCATGTGGCTTTGATAGCTTCTGGAGTCACAAATTTTCTTTCATCGGGCTGCATATAGGTGCAGTGCCCATCATGAATTTGTCTAAATCTAGCATCCTCTGGAAGAGAGTATTTACTTACTCGTTCGACATATTCATCCCAGACGTTAGCGAAATGGGCAGGAACCATTTCATTATTTTCGCCAGATTTTTTCCAGATCTCATAAAAGAAATGTAGTTCACATGTTACCCACGAGCCAACTTCATCAATCACTCGCTCATCGGTCAATTTTTCACCTGGACGGAGCACGCAGCCTGCAGTCAAAACGGAAGTTTGAAAATCTTCACCGATAGTCCTTTCAACTGCAGAAGCGCCACCATGGATTTGTTCTAACTTATCAGAGATCTCTGTCGGAGCTCCTCCTATAGTTATCCAACCATCCCCGTAAGCACCCGTCGCCTCAAGAGCTTTAGGTCCATTAGCTGCCACATAAATAGGTATTTTGTTATCTAAATTCAAGTAATAACGATCACGATGTAAGAACTGTATTTCTTGAGTTCTTCCTCGATAGGTATAATCAACGGCATCCCCATCGAGCAAAGCACGCAGTACTCTTAGGTATTCTCGGAACTCCTTCACTGGCATGGGATCTTGACCCATAACACGCATCGCAGTGTGACCAGTACCTATCCCTAAAAATGTGCGCCCAGGCGCCAACTGATTTATCGTACCGATCGAGTGAGCAGTCACTGGTGCAATTCTAGTACCTGGAATCGCAACACCGGTTCCAATTTCTATGCGTTTGGTATTCACCGCGGCCAACGCTAAGGTTGCATAGCAATCAGACCAAATCATCTGAGAATCTGGAACCCACGCGCGGTCATAGCCCAACTCCTCAGCATATCGAATGAGGTCCCAACGATTAATATTCGGATCGATAGTAACGGCAAATTTCATGAAAAAATTCCTTTTAATAAAAGCTTTCAACAGAGACATGACTCTACAAGAAAGCATATTATATTTTGATACCAACCTTATTAGCAATAAAGTATAAGGTTGACGACCTAGTTGTGATCTTATCTAAACGTGGGTATCACCAGTTCCATAAAGTCTCGATAAACTTTCCGCTGAGATTCTGACGAGGGCATGATGTTGATTTCTTTCACGCCATTTTTTTCCTTTTCCTTGATCCGCTCTATGATCTCGTCAGGAGTCCCAACGAAACAGCAAGCCTTGATCGCCTCAGGCGTCACAAACCGACGCTCTTCAGGTACGATGTGAGTAGCATGATCGAGATGGACCTGCCGAAATCTAGCATTTTCAGGAAGACTAAATTTATTTACCCTCTCTAAGTAATCGTCCCATATGTTCTCGAAATGTTTGGGAATCATGTCATTTTTCTTACCTGCTTTTTTCCAGATCTCGTAGAAGAAATGCAGCTCAGTTGTCACCCATGATCCTACTTCGTTAATGACTCGGTCATCCGTTAACTTATCTCCGTTTCGCAAAATACATGGTGCTGTCAAAAATGATGTTTGAAAGCTGTCATCTAATGTCCGACCCGAAGCCTGTGCTCCGCCATGAATCTGCTCCAGTCGGCTTGAGATTTCATCTCCCGCATCACCAATAGTTATCCAACCATCCCCATACGCACCCGTAGCTTCGCACGCTTTTGGTCCATTAGCTGCAACGTAAATTGGTATTTTATTGTCTAAATTTAAGTAATATCTGTCTCGATGTAAAAACTGGATCTCTTTAGTCCGTCCTCGATAGGTATAATCAACTGCCTCACCACTCAACAGTCCTCGAAGCACACGCAAGTACTCTCTAAATTCTCCGACAGGAAGCGGATTCTGCCCCATGACCCGCATCGCTGTATGACCAGTACCGATGCCCAAAAATATTCTTCCAGGAGCTAACTGATTAATCGTCGCGATAGAATGCGCGGTAACGGGCGCAATACGAGTTCCCGCTATTGCTACACCTGTGCCAATCTCGATTCGTTTAGTATTCGTCGCAGCTAAGGCCATAAGAGCATAGCAATCGGACCAGATCATTTGTGAGTCAGGGACCCAGGCGCGATCAAAACCAAGTTCCTCAGCGTATCGAACTATATCCCAATCATTGATATTTGGGTCAATCGTGACAGAAAACCTCATAACGGCTACCCTACTTGGCTTCTAGAACAGATTCTGAAATACAACCATGTCTAAAAACATTAACACTAATAGGGTTTATTGCAAGAAATATACGAGACTATCGCTACTGATGCAGCCCTTATCCGCGGCCTACAAAAGGCATTCTATTTGCCATAAGTGTCATAAATTGAATATTTGCCTGCAGCGGGAGATTTGCGATCTGTAGCACAGCATCTGCAACTAGGGTGACATCCATTGTCGCTTCCGCTCTTACAGAGCCATCAGCTTGAGGAACCCCTTGTGTCATTGGAGTCGCCATCCCAGTCAAAGCATTCCCTATATCAATCTGGCTGCAACAAATATCAAACGGACGTCCGTCCAACGACAAGCTTTTTGTCAATCCAGTTATCGCGTGTTTTGTAGTCGTGTAAGGTACCGACCCTGGTCTAGGAGTGTGTGCAGATATAGACCCATTATTGATTATACGACCGCCTTGTGGTCTTTGATTACGCATTATTCGAAAGGCCTCGCGCGCGCACAAAAATGAACCTGTCAAATTTGTATTGACCATCGCAAGCCATGTGTCTACTGAAGTTTCATCGATTAAATTAGACGGCGATCCTATACCTGCATTGTTGAAGAGAACATTCAAATATCCCCATCGACTATAAACCTCTTCAAAAGCGGCTACGACGGAGTCAGGGCGACCCACGTCACAAGGAAGAAGAATAATATCATCTCTCCCATCAGCTGTTTCTCGGAGCTGGTCTTCTCTTCGCCCTAATAGAGCCACGCGATAGCCATTGTCCAAGAACGACTGAGCGGTTTGTCTGCCGATACCACTTCCAGCGCCAGTAATAACTGCTGTTTTGGGCGAGGTCATTAATTTACCAGCCGATCAGATTGACCCCAAAATTTAGCTCTGATCGCTTTTTTATCAGTTTTACCGACTGCTGTTTTGGGGATCTCGTCCCAGACCTCGACAGATTTAGGAGTTTTTACCCCTCCAAGTTTGTCTTTACAGCTGTCCACTATTTGTTCAGGTAACATCTCTATACCCGGATTTAGCACAACTATTGCCTTAATAGACTCTCCCCAACGCTCGTCGGGCACGCCGATTACAGCGCATTCTAAGACGCCAGGTATTTCTAAGATTGGCGATTCGACCTCAGTCGCGAAAACATTAAATCCACCAGTGATGATCATGTCTTTCTTGCGATCGACTATGTAAAGATAATCATCGTCATCCAGATAACCGACATCACCCGTGTGGTGCCAGCCATATAAGCGCGCCTCTGCTGTAGCTTCGGGCTTTTCAAAGTATCCAAGAGTAACTAGTGGTCCACGACAACAAATTTCTCCTCGCTCACCAACCGACAACACATTACCAGAGTCATCTAAAATGGCTACCTCAGTACAGGAAGTCACCTTCCCACAACTTTTCAGTCGCTCCGGTTTGTATCCTGAGGCCGCGGCAGACACAACCTCAGGTGCCAGCATTGAAATCAACATCGGAGCTTCTGCTTGTCCATAACACTGACATATCACATCTCCAAAAACCTCAACCCCTCTTCGAAATTTATCAGGCGAAACTGGTGCGGCGGCGATCAAAATTTGCCTCAAACTTGAACAGTCATATGATTTGACATCAGGGTACTCAAGTAGAGCGTAATAAGCAGTCGGTGGAAGAAATATATGTGTCACTTTGTCACGAGTGATACTCTCAAGTACTTTCTTAGGATCAAATACCGGATGCACAATAGTAGTTCCCGCGACCGCAGAAAAGATACCAATAATAACACCCGCTGCATGGGTGATGGGCGCAACAGCCAAATGGACGACATCTTTTGTGTCCTCGCCCACATAGTGTTTCAAGCCTAGTTCGAACATCGTCAAAATATTTGCATTACTTATCTCTACGCCTTTCGAAGGCCCTGTAGTCCCGCCTGTCGGCCAACGAGAAAAGACCATATTTGGAGCTCCAAACGGATCAGACCAATCAGGGATATCAACCATTTTCCCAGCATCAGAAAAATCTACTAAGGAAGGGTGACCGTTATCCTTCCTATCCAAACAAATCACCCCTTTAAGCTCTGGCAGTAATGGAATACATTCTGAAACCTGTTCAGAGACTTGGGAGTGGTAGAAGAGCCACTTCGTTCGTGTATACGACATGTACTCAGCATTTGTAGCAGCACTGTTGCGAACATTTACAGGAATCCATGCCCCGCCAGCGTTCATACTAGAGAACACTCCCAAAACAGCACTTGCATGGTTATGAGAGTACACGGCTATCGAGTCTCCGATCTCAAACCCAGCTGCATATAAACCTTTAGTAGCCGCATCAATCAACTTTTTGGCATCCCGGTAGGAGTATTTAATATCCTCGCTCGCCAAAAAAGTGCGGTCGGGATCCAATCTAACTCCCCGTTCAAAGTAGTCTATCGGCCTCATCTTCCAGTCCTTTCAAATATTTTAGATGTTGGGGTGAGAGCTTGGTTTATTCAGACAGAAAAATCAATGTTGCGATTACTCTACCAACGTAGGGCGTGAATACTCACAAGGCTATTCTATGAAGTACCTTTCAGTTAAGCTCTAGAGGCTCAAGTTTAGTGTTTAAAGGGATAGAGATATGGATGCTGAAAGTAACAAAAAGATAGTCCTACAGTTCTGAGAAAATTTTTCTGCTGGCGATTATTCCTCAGCTCTCGACATGTTAAGTCATGATGCTACTTGGTGGGTTGCTGGCTCAACAAGCCTGTCAGGCACTTATTCGAAAAGCGAATTTTCTACCCTATTAGAGAAAGTGGTCCCTTTAGCACCCAATGGATTAACGGTTACGCCTAACTTGATGACCGCCGAAGATGATCGAGTTTCAGCAGAAGCTACATCTTATGGAGAAATAAGTAATGGAAAGACTTATAAGAATATTTATCACTTCATGATGGTCATCAATAAAGGAAAAATAATTGCCGTAAGGGAATACTTAGATACAGAGCATGTCACTTCAGTGTTCAGCTAATCAAGAAGCGCGCCTTCCAGTACTAGTTCCGATATATTGAATCCTTGTGCCAAGCCAATACTGGTAAGTCGTCTATAGACTTTTTTAGAAATCGTGGGGGTTCGGGCCAAAACCCATAGATACTTTCTGTCAGGCGAACCCACGAGCACTGCAGAGTAATCTGACTCGATAGCCAATACCCAGTAATCACCCCAAACAAAGGATAATAAAGACAACCATTTTGGTGCGAAGCGCACCATTAGCCGAGCATTATCATTAAACGTCTTATTGATCTTAGCAATCCCGTCAGCGCGTTTTAGTTTCAAATCCCTTTCAATGCATTGATTCACAATCGCCACATCTCCAGACAGTAAAAGCCTATAGTTGGCCCGCGCTTGTCCTACGCATTTCTTTTGAAAGCGATTTGGAATCAGAGCAATCTGAAACCAATCTCCCATATATTTTTCTAGAGAGAAATTCTTTTGGGTATCAGGTAATGATGCCAAAATATCGGCAGGAAATAAAAATGCCGTCAGTAACAAGACGACTAGTTTCACTCTACCCATTTATTATCCTTGATCTTTAGCACTGGGGATTTCGCTTATGCAGCGTTTTCTGACCACCACTCGCGCAGTGCCTCATTAACCTCCTGCGCATGGAAGCGGGCAACTTGATTACTCGGGCTTAGAGCTTCCTCATAAAAGAACTCGGGTAGTTCATCATCAATCTCAGTAAAACCAGCTCCTTTATTGAATTCGTCTTCCAAGAGCAAAGTTTCTTTCCCGATCTCATAGAAGAACTCAGGCTCAAGGTCTGTTCCTAGCGCGTCGTTAATCAAGCCAACTATCATTTCTACGTTTGTATTTGTAACCGACCGTCCAAACAAGCATAAACCGAGAGAGTCCGCGGTAGCGCATATTACTTGGGCATCCATACTTACAGCTACTAACTCTTTCACCCCTTTTCCACTGCATTCATATTTTGCCGCGTTTCCCGTAGTATGATCTGCTCCTTGCGCCGTCAGCATCATTGAAAGCCCAGTAACCTCAATAACTCTTGGATCATATGCGCTGATACTTTGGTTTTTGATGACTGGAGTTCTGTGGACCTTATAATGTTTCCCCACAGCGCCTGTCCCTTGGGCCCAAAGCTTTCCATTTTCGGTCCCTTCCCGTATTTCTTGCATTACTGAGGTCAGGAAATCAACATCGCCAAACTCTGCTAGGCCAGCATCCAAAAGAACACCCATCGCAGCACCGGTCTCGATGGTATCTATCCCGAGATCATTTGCATGCCAATTGAGTCGAGCCAAATCATCAGGATCAGTGATTCCACAGTTAGTACCCATGATCCCTAATGTCTCGTATTCGACTGGCGAAGTTATCTCTTCCCCTTTCTCATCCACGTACACATTACTGCATTCGATCATACATCCAGGCATACATGCATGCGACGTTTCGCCTCCTCTTTCCATATTTCGTTCGCGGATATGCTGTCCACCCATTTCGAATATGTCGCCCTCACCCGCAGCCTGACTACCTGCACTAAAGTTGTTTGTCGGCAGGCCACCTACATAATTGGTGTAATCGCCCATCATCGCGGTGCCGTAGTCCTTAAGAGCCATAGTGGCATCATCTTCTCGGATCATACGTCCATATTCTTTAATCCCTTTCAACAGCCTTTTTCGATCAGCAAAACCTGGCATTTTATGCAAGTCAATCACAATTGCCTTGATTTTCTTCGAACCCATGACGGCACCCACTCCGCCTCTCGCGGCAATTCTGGATGGGCGCTGATCTGTGTCGCTCATTGAAATACCGGAAATTAATCCGCCATACTCACCAACAGGGCCACAAATTGCCAGGCTGACTTTTGATCCAAACTTCTCATGTAACATCGCCGCACATTCAACAGTCCCTTTACCCAAAAAGGCATCTGCAGAACTCCATCCTATAGAACCATCTTTTTTCAAATGAATGACCTGCCATTCCTCACTGATGCCATAAAGAGTAAAGCCTGCAATTTCAAGCTGTCCCATAGCCAATCCAAAGGAACCGCCTGCATTGGCTTCTTTTATCCCTCCAGTAAGTGGGCTTTTACACCCGACACTGGTCCGGTTAGCATTAGAAAAATTACTTCCCGCAAAAGGGCCTGCCGAAAATATAAGAGGATTGTCGGGCCCCAACGGGTCAACCTTTGCAACATCTAAGTCCACCAAAGTCTTAGCGATGAAATATCTGCCTGCTCTAGCTATCTGTTCCCCAACAAACTGTTCTTCCCTCGTTGATTTATCATCTACGTCAATGTGGAGATACTTTCTCATTCAAATTTCACCTAGTTTTAATTCGTTACTACGACTTTTATCGGTATGTATTTTAAAGATTTAGATACGAACTTCAATGAAAAAGATCAAGGAAATCGTATGCTATAGCTTAGCACTCATCCCTTTAACTAATCGTCCTGGAAGTGCACCCGTCGGCTTATCGTTTTTCAGCAGTATTGAACCATTTACAATAGTGTTTGAAATCCCAGTCGATGTCTGCTTTAAGCGTTGCGCTCCGGCAGGCAAATCATTAACAAGTTCAGGCATGTTAGGCATTATAGTGTCTGGATTGAAAACCAATATATCGGCATTCATCCCTTCTTTAATGACTCCTCTATCCTTTAATCCCCAAGCCTTTGCTGTGTCAGATGTTATTAATTTTACCGCTTCTTCAAGCGTGAAAGCCTCTTTTTCTCTTACCCAGTGGCTCAATAAGTGTGTTTGTAAAGATGAATCCATTATCTGCGCAACATGTGCGCCAGAGTCAGAGAAAGTAACCACACTTCTAGGATGTTTCATCATTTTTAGCACTGACTCTTGGTCTTCATTAGCCAAAGGTTGACGAAAAAAAACATCAAAGTTACGCTCCAAGGCAATATCTATCATTGCTTCTACCGGATGGACTCCTCGCTCTTTGGCAACTTCAGACATCAACTGTTCATCACCCACACCGTTAAATAAATAGACCCAATCCCATTCAGGAGGTCTAGCCTCAGCACCTGCTGCTTTCGGCCCTTCATACGGCCTTGAAGCCACGTCAATTAGCTTGCGTCTAACTTCAGGATCGCGCATTAAAACCATCTGTTCTTCTATCGGTTTGTTTCGCACATCACGCCACACATCCCATGCGTCAAAAGGCGTCTGTGAACGAAAAGACAGCATCGTCGAGATGGACCGACTATGCGCTTGAATGAATAAAGTGCCCCCCGCCTCAGCGACTTCATCACCCAAATCATAAAAAGCAGGCCACAGCTCTGGCGCCACTCGGATGCTTGGCATACCGTAAGTAACTGGGCACCCAGACTCAACTGCCAAATTTTTTAGCCGATTAAAATAATCTTTTCTTCGCTGCGGGCTGCGACCAGGTTCTTCACTGGCTAATTCAAAAATACCGCCACCCACATTACCCATTGTTTTAACGAGCGACGTTACTTCTGCCCAGTCTGCAATGCGGCTGGCGACTGGTCGATCGTCTGCCGTCAAGTGATTGACCGTGCGGGAAGTAGAAAAACCAATAGCACCGGCACGCATAGCATCTTCGAGTTCCAGTTGCATTTTTTTCAGATCATCTGGCGTAGCTAATTCTGTAAACGCGCGCTCGCCCATAGCATAGGTTCTGAGGGCGGAATGTCCGATATAACTGCCATAGTTAATTCCTTTTGGTAGTGCATCAATAACCGCCAAGTATTCTCGGAAAGTCTCCCACTGCCAATTGATTCCTTCCTTCATCGCATCGCGAGGCAAATCTTCCGCTCTTTCAAGATTTCTGAAAACAAGATCAGCATCCTTTTCAGCACAAGGTGCAAGTGTGAATCCACAATTACCCATCATGACTGTAGTCACACCATGGAAGCAGGAGCACTGACCTAAAGGATCCCAGAAAATTTGGGCATCCATATGTGTGTGCCCATCAACAAAGCCGGGGGTAACAACTTGTCCTTCGGCATCAATCCTCTCTAACGCGCTCTCGTTTATTTTCCCTATATGAGCGATTTTTCCATTTTTCACACCCACATCCGCTCGAAACCTTGATGCTCCCGTTCCATCAACTACAAAACCGTTCTTAATTAATAAATCATAAGTCATGAAATCCCCTCCAAATTCGACACATTTTACTTGGCAATATCCTCTGTCTCCGGTTAGTCTATTACTAACTTCATATAAGCTATACGCAGGGGGAGCACTGTGCAACAGTATTCGATTATTGACGTAGACACTCATGTTACCGAAAGTGCTGATCTCTGGACCAAACGAGTCCCAGCAAAGATGAAAGATGCTGTCCCAACAGTCAGAAAAGACAAACATGGTCGCTATCTTTGGTACATAGGAAAGACACCTATTGCCCGTCTCGGCTATAGTGCCACCGCCGGAGTCGGCAGTATGCTGAATCCACCTAATGGCTATGATGATATGCACCCGGGTGCGTGGGATGCTGCTGAGCGCCTCAAATATATGGACAAGTACAATATCTGGGCCATGGTAATGTACCCAAATGTCGGAGGCTTTGGGAACCAAGCATTTCTGAAACTCAAAGACCCTGAGCTCATGCTTACTTGCGTTAAAGTCTATAATGATTGGCAAACCGAATGGGCGTCGGCTGACTCGAGACGCTTGCTACCTATCACATCTATCCCATTTTGGGACGTAGAAGCTTCGGTCTCTGAAATACATCGTTGCGCCAAACTTGGACATAAAGGGATTTTATTCACTGGTGACCCTCAATCATTTGGCCACCCCTTCCTAGGTGACCCGCATTGGGACCCGCTATGGGAAGTCGCGTGTGAATACCACTTACCAATTAGTTTTCATATTGGCTCTGGAAATATGGAAACCGGTCTTACTAAAGAGAAATCGGCTGTTGTCGGAAAAATGGCTGCATTTGCAGAGCTTTCAGTGGAATTTTTTATGCGCAACGGCGTTCAACTCAGTGACTTACTCCTGTCAGGAGTCTTGGCCAAATTTCCTACAATCAAGTTTGTATCGGTAGAGTCGGGAATAGGGTGGATACCGTTTATGCTAGAGGCTTTAGATTATCAATTTGAGGGGAATAGCGTGCAAAGCGAGCGGCCTGATCTTGATATGCTTCCATCCGAATACTTTCGCAGGAACGTATACAGTTGTTACTGGTTCGAGCAAGTCGCTCCTAAAAGACTGTTAGATAAGGTCGGCATTGACAATATCTTATTTGAAACAGACTTTCCTCATCCCACCTCCCTCTTTGGCTCTGAAATAAACGATAGGATCAGTGAGGGCCTGGGAGACTGTGCTCGAGAAGTTAAAGAAAAAATCTTATGGGGAAATGCTGCGAAACTTTATCGGGTTGAAGTCCCCATAGGTGCTCATTTGGCGGTCAGCGATGCCTAGGGTTAAATACAGATTTTCAGTCCTGCTGTTAGCTTTCCTCGGCACTATTAATGAGGGAGTGGCACTCGAGCGCTTAACAGTAGAAAACTGGAATGCCAGCAATGCAAAACACCTACTCGAGCGCACTGGATTCGGCCCCACCCCTGAAGAAATTCACCAATTCTCGCAACTCTCTCTCAAAGATGCCGTGGATCTAATCGTAGATGGACCAAAAAACCGCTCGATAGAATTCGACGACTTTGTGCATTCTGGCGTTTTTGATGTTGGGTTAGATCCTTTCCCTCCCAGCAGGCCGGCTACTACCAATTTAGCCAAGGAAACTGGTGCAGCTTTAGGTATAAAAGTTAGGCCTGATGGCAACCGTCCGCTACAACCCATAGTAGACAAATTCTTCTATTGGCTACGAGCTAGTCGACTTGAAACCGACAGGGTGACGCAGTGGTGGGGCCAAAGAATGCTGGTTTCAGACTATCCCTTACAGGAAAAAATGGCTCTTTTTTGGCACGGACACTTTGCAACGAATGAAGACAAAGTAAGAGACTACCGCAAAATGCTTCAGCAGTTAAAATTGTTCCAAAGTGAAGGGCTTGGCGATTTTAGAACGTTAATGATAGCTGTATCGCAAAACCCCGCAATGCTGATGTTTCTGGATGCTGGAGTCAATATAAAATCAGCTCCCAATGAGAATTTTGCAAGAGAGATTGTTGAAATTTTTACGATGGGTGTTGGTCATTACACAGAACAGGATGTAAGAGAAGCTGCGAGAACCTTTACTGGTTGGAATTTCAAGGGACTGGATTTTGAGATTAATGCCTTAGAACACGATAACGATAGTAAGACATTTTTGGGTCACTCCGGAAATCTGGACGGTATTGATGTTATCGACATCATCCTTGAACAAAAAGTAACTTCTGAATTTATTGCTGGGAAAATCTATGGTTTTCTCGCAAGTCAAAAAATCACTGATGATTTAAAAGCGGAATTAGGCGTTTCTTTAAAAAGCAAAAAATACGAACTGAAACCTTTTCTGAAGGACATACTTTCATCTCAAATATTTTATTCAAGCCCGGTAGTAGCAACCCGCATAAAAAGTCCAGTTGAGTTAGTCGTATCAACATACCGTAAGCTTGGGCTGGATAACCTGCCAGGTACTCCAGATTTCAACTACACAACAGGCCGCTTAGGGCAAAGGCTAATGCATCCTCCTACTGTCGCTGGTTGGAGTTACGGAAGATCGTGGATCACACCCAGCCTAATTATACAAAGAAGCAATTTCATCCATGATATGCTTTTCCCTGACATAGCCTTTATCCCATGGGATCGTTACCCGGACGGGGATAATAGCTACAGTATCTTAAGTGTACATAAAAAGCTCAGGGAAGGATTAACGATAACTGACGCCACTAAAGCAGATGTCGACTACGGCGAGGCCGCGCTTTCAAATCAACCAGACAGAAACGAAGAATTCAATACTCGATTTGGAAGTTATCGCGGTTGGCAAATGGCGATAGAAAGAGTTAAACCCATAGAGCGGGATCTTCCAGACATAAACCTGACCGACATGATCTTAAACAACGGGATAGAAAACACTGAAGAAGTGGTTAGCTACTTCGTTGACCGATTTCTGTCCGTTCATCTTGACGTGTCTGCTCAAAAATCGCTAAGCGAATTTCTTCAAAACGAAATTGGCACTCGACAAATTTCGCAAGTGGCCGGCTCTTTGGAGTACCCTCTTAGGATGTTACTCCATCTTATTTTGAGCCTCCCAGAATATCAATTGGGATAATATACTATGGACAGACGCCAACTACTAAAGCAGGCAGCAGCACTCGCAGGAGTCGCGTTGCAGCCGGCGATGTCGATCGGGGCGCCTCTCATCGCACCCAAGCCGCGAGTGCTCGTGATATTCGAATTATCTGGAGGAAATGATGGGCTAAATACAATTGTCCCCTATAGGGATGATGAGTATTACAAGCTGCGCCCTTCAATTGCACTACCCAAAAACAAAATACTAAAAATTGATGATGAATGGGGAATGAATCCAGGACTCGCGGGAATGAAACAGATCTGGGACCGTGGGGATCTGGCGATCATACATGGTTGTGGTTATGAAAGACCGTCATATTCGCACTTCACTTCTATGGCTTATTGGCATACGGCTGCTCCTAACAGCGGAGATCCATATGGCTGGGTTGGTAGAACAGCTGATGCCCTAGCGCCCCATGCGCCAGAAAACTATATTATCAATATTGATTCTTCTCAATCTTTAGCTGTGCAAAGTAAATATCACACCCCGATTGTGTTCGACGATCCGTCGGAGTTTCGAAGAATAATACGAAACGAGCAACTCGCGGCAATCCCAGAGATAAAAATAGAAAGTAGCCAAGCGAATCTATCACTCAACTTCTTAAATAATATAGCCAGAAGCGCTACCGCCTCATCGTTGAAAGTCAGGAAAGCATGGGAAAAATATAGCTCTCCTGTTGATTATGGCGTATTCTCCAGTCAACTCGATAAAGTTGCAGCTTGTATCGCTGCAGAGTTCCCTACTCAGATTTATTATGTCGCCTTTCGAAACAATGCCTTCGACACTCATGTGCATCAAGTGAATCTCCATGAACGGTTATTAACATATGCTGCCGATGCAGTAAGAGGCTTTCTCGATGATATGGAACGTCTGGGTATGGCTGACAATGTTTCCCTTATGATGTTTTCTGAATTTGGCAGGCGCGCAGGCGAAAATGCCAACCTAGGTACCGATCACGGAACAGCGAACACAATGTTCTTCGCAGGCAAACCTGTAAAGGGAGGGCATTACGGAAAAACGCCTAACCTTTCAGATCTTAACGATACAGACAATTTAAAATTCACCACAGATTTCAGGCGCGTATATGCGACTGCGATTGAAGGTTGGCTGGAGTCACAAAAAGCTGATGACATCTTGAAAGGAAAATTCCAACCACTTCCTATTTTTACTTAACTCTGACCAACCCTATATTCTTCCAGCGAACTAACCATGACAAATCAAGGCCACTGCTCGCTCAAATGCAGTCTCGGCCAACAACTTCATTTCCTCATCAGTTCTATCTTGAATAGGATGGGCTACGAAAAGGCTATCTGCCGCAAAGCCCACAGCTTCACCATGAGCTATCGCTGCATTTTCAAAAACACTAGAAGCAATAAAGCCTCCGGGAATACCCCTACTGTCTAATTCTTTTATGTCTTGCAAACTGCACGACGTACAAGAACCTCAGTCAGCGAGACCTTCTATAACAGCATCTACATTCCCAACAATCTCTTGAATCAGGCCGATAGGCGCTGGTCTTGCAAATGTAGGTTTTTTATATCTAAAAACAGTAGCTCCAGCCTCAGAAAATAGGCCGTCCAGCCGATCTAAGAACACATCACCACGCGCTTTAGATATGTCTAAAAGAGCAAGTTTCAATCCCGATAGAGACTTAACTTTCTTTATGGGGTACCTTTCGATAGGTTGTAATTCGCCCGTAGGGTCGAGTAAAACAGAAGTCATAGTTTAATCTCCTTAGTTATAGGGTCTGTCCCTGGTGCACCTTTCATGATCCATCCCGGAATTATTGCTGAAAAAAGACCCGCTTGTCCGCCTGCTCTAACCAGAGTCAAGCCACCTTCACGGAACTTTGCAATTTTTTCAGACTGGCTCGATTGTTCTTTGCTCGCTACTTCGAGGTCTGTGCCCATTCCAAGGCTTTCCCCGCGTATCAAAAGAGCTGATTGGAGAGCATCAACCGTTCTTTCTTTGCTCCACCCAGCATTGTCAAATACTCTTCCGTGCTCTGGGCCAATAATGACTACAGCATCAGAACCGTTAGCCATATCGATATGATTGATGCCTTTTAATGTCCCTGCAAGTGAGTAGATTAAACCCTCTGGCTCTCGGGACTTTTGGTCAACGCAACCGATCGGTCCATCAGCACTAAATAGTGTCACCGCGGAGACACCCCGATCTAACCCGCGTTCTTCAGACAACGTGGTCCAGGAAGTACTTTCATCTTCGGCAAAGCAAAATCCGTATTTAACAGGAGAGCCAAAAGTAGACTGATCAGTTTTTTGAGGCTCGCCTCCTCCAACATTACGCACGGTTAACTGCAGCGCCCTTCCGATAGTAGAGTTCGCCCTACTACCTTGGCCCAGCACATTGCCACTCCAGTTCATATTAATCTCACTGCGTATTGGCCCGTTTACGATCGCCATAGGACCAGAAAACCAAGTTGTGGCTAACAACCCGTGTAAACAAAATGCCGGTTCTAATGCTGCTTCTACTGCAGCAAGCACAACCGGAAAATATTCTGGCTTACACCCGGCTAACACCGCGTTTATAGCAACTTTAGATACGGTACATTGAATGGAATACGGCGGTAAGACCCCTAGTACTTCGTTCGGTGCTCGTGAGGTCCCTTTAAGCATTCGCAGCACCCGCTCTTGAGTCGGTGGGACTACCGGAAATCCGTCAGTCCATCCATTCTCAAAGCAATACTCAATGTCGTCAGCTAGTAATGGCAAGGGAATTTTTCGCGCAGAAAAATCAAAGTTCCCGAACTTAGCTTCCAGAACATCAATTATCTCAGGCTCTACAGAACGAGAACCGCATCCAGGTCGCCAATCAGGAAGATCTTCCCCCAAAGACTCAAGCTCAAGGCAGCTTCGCCACTCTTCTCGCTCCCATCCAGTTAAACGACTGGATTCTTTCCCACCGGAAAACATTAGTAGTGTCGGAACTATCTCGATATTAAGTCTATAAGACAACTCTAATTCTCGATCGTCGATCACATTGGTAACTGATAAAAAATCTGATGTGTCTTGATAATAGACACTTATTTCCTTACCTGACTGTTCCAACTCTTCAAGTACTGGAGCTATAAGCAGGCATGTAGGACAGTCCTTTTTTACCACGACAATTACCCCGTCTTTAAACTTCATCTAACCTCCATCGAAATTACTGGAACCAGCCAACTATGATTATGCCACGCAACCAAATAAAGACACCTACTTGTAAAAAAAGAGGTGAAAGCAACTTAGGCCTTAATTTCTTGTCCAAATATAGGTATCTTTGAATAGGTGGAGAGATCATGTTTTGAGAAAAAACCCACCTAGAAGGAATTAACTGATGAGCACATTAAATCATCCGGCGGCTGATGTTAGTAAGTCGCGTTTCAAATCGATGGATAAAAGTACAGCCGATGATTGGGAAATCATACGGGCAGAACACAGGAAATTTTTCGCTGGTTTGCCAGAGCGGGTCATAAATCATCTTATGCTACTGCAGAATGACTATGGAGGTTTCCCCATTGATAGGCTGCAGCATTCCCTACAAACCGCTGAGCTTGCCGCGAATGACGGGAGAGATGAAGAATATGTGGTTTGCGCACTGCTCCACGATATAGGGGATACTCTTGGCAGCGCAAATCATCCAGATATTGCTGCTGCGATATTATTTCCTTTTGTCTCGGAAAAGAATCATTGGATGGTAAAACATCATGGAATTTTTCAGGGGTACCAATTTTTCCACCATCTAGGGATGGACCGAAATATGCGTGACAGATATAAAAGCTCCCCCTACTATGACCATACAGAAGAATTCATTAGTAAATACGATGGGCCTGCATTCGACTCAGAAAAACCCTTGTTAGACATCGAACTATTTATTCCTATGGTTAAAAAAATATTTTCGGAAGCAAAAAATACGATTTATACAACCATCAAATAGAAAAACAATAAAGAGAGACGGCATGCTCGACGGGAAAAATATATTAATAACCGGTGCTAACGGAACACTTGGAAAAGCCGCAACCCAAATTGCGAAAGGCTATGGTGCGGCAGTTGTTGAATTAGACATCGATTTTACAAACAAAAGCATTTCTCAATTTTGTGTTGATCTTACTGACTTAGCAGCTGTAGAAACCTGCCTTGCATCTCAAGGCAAAATTGATGCCATCTTTAATATCGCTGGAGCCTTTAGTATGGGCAACTCAGTGGCGATGACCAGTGAAGAGGAATGGGAACACATGAATAATGTGAATGTTAAAACTATGCGCAACATGGTGACGGCAACCCTTCCCCAGATGATTGAGAACAGGAATGGCTCCATAATTAATATTGGGGCAAGCGCCGCTATTCAAGGGCAAGCAATGATGGGGGCATATATCACAGCAAAAAATACAGTCATGCGACTCACAGAAACTATTTCTCAAGAAGTCCGGTCATTTGACGTAAATGTAAATGCAATACTACCTAGCATAATAGATACCCCCACAAACCGAATTGATATGCCTGATGCCGATTTCAGCGCATGGGTTTCGCCCGTCAGTGTTGCAGAACTTATGTGCTTTTTAGCGTCTGACAAAGCGAAAGACATTCATGGCGCACTTATTCCAGTCGTCGGGCTATCATAAAAGCATAAAATGGCTTCTCTTAAAGACAGTTCGACAATAACGGGAGTGGGAGAGACCTTGTATTATAAGTCCACTGAAAAAAGTGCTCTGGAACTGGTTTTAGAGGCTTCTTTATCGGCGGTAAATGACGCGGGCTTAACGCCTAAAGATATAGATGGCATTATTCCTTACAGCTCTCAAGGAGTCACAGCCGAAGCTATCGCCACAAATTTTGGAATCGACGATCTAAGATACTCTGCGACAACTCCACTAGGAGGAGCCAGTCCAGTGGCCGCGTTGCAAACAGCGGCAATGGCTGTAACAACTGGTGTGGCAAATAATGTACTGGTATGTCTAGGGCGAAGCAACGCTATGGGCAACGAAGGACGGATAACTTCGCGTCTAGCGGAAATGCCACAAATGCATGTGGTTGCAGAATTTGAAATGCCGGTTGGAGCAAATGCTCCGGCACAGTTTTATGCTCCTATGGCGAGACGCCACATGGAATTATACGGCACAAAAAGCGAACATTTTGCGGAAATAGCAATGGTCTGTAGAGCAAACGCGCAACTAAACGACCGTGCAATCATGCGCAAGCCAATGCTAATAGATGACCATCAGAACTCACGCATGATCGCCGATCCCCTGAGACTATTTGATTGCTCTCTCGAGAGCTTTGGAGCAGCTGCGGTCATAGTAAGTAGTGCGGAGTCTGCTCGTGACATGAAACATATACCAATTTATATAGGAGGGGTTGCTGAGGGACATCCAGACTCTCCTAGTGCGATTACGCAACGTCCTTTGATGACCACTTTGGGGATTTCTAAAGCCGCGCCCATTGCATTTAAAAATGCTGGCGTGGAACTGTCTGATATCGATGTCGCCCAAATTTATGACTGCTTCACCTATATTGTGTTGTGCCAGCTCGAAGACTTAGGTTTCTGTAAAAAAGGAGAAGGTGGTGATTTTGTTGCCAGTGGAGCTCTAAAGCGTAGCGGGTGTTTACCGATAAATACTCACGGTGGCCTGCTGTCTGAGGCACATATGGCCGGGATGAACCATATAAATGAACTTGTTCGGCAACTTAGGGGGCACTGTGGTGAACGCCAAATAAAAGGCGCAGAAGTTGGGCTCGTGACTGGATTTGGTGATCTAGGCGATGGCTCCATCGCCATATTACATCGGTAGAGAAAATGAACAGCACGATATCCTCCCGACCACGCCCACTCATTACAACATTGAGCGAGCCCTATTGGACAGGTCTGAAATCTCATAAGCTTTTAATTCAGCGCTGTAAGAGCTGCTTACTCCTGCGGCATTATCCTCGACCAATGTGTGATGCTTGTCACTCAATGCAGTTCGATTGGAAGGAAGTTTCTGGGGCAGGTCTCATATACAGCTGGACAGTCTGCCATCATACTTTTCACCCTGCATTTTCTGACGATGCCCCATATACCTTGTTAACAGTTCAGCTTGAAGAAGGCCCTCGCCTAGTAGCTCCCTTCAGACATTCAACTACTCTCAATATTCGGTTAGGACTTCCTGTACGAGCAGGCTTCGAGCTTATAGATAAAGAGTTGACACTTCCTTTTTTCAAACCCGCCTGAAATATCTCAAGCCATCGAAATACCTAGGGAAACGTCTTCCTATGTTGCGGTCAGATCTCAGCCTCAAATCTGCCGAGCAAGAAACTCATTCATTACCGTAGCTACGTAAACAGGAGTCTCCTGTTGCGGATAGTGAGCAGCATTTCCAGAAATAACAAGTTCTGCGTTAGGGTACCAACTCAAAAAAGTCTCTTCCAATATCTTTGGTGTAAAGGGTTCCATATCATACTCTCCTCCAATAACTAACATCGGAGTGGTATTCCCCTCAATTTCATCTAAAAACCCCTGATTCGAAAGACTTTCAAGGTAGCCATGTTGCGCCTTCATTAATCTAGAAGCGCGGGTCTGTCGAACCTTAAATGCTATCCATTCATCACACAGTCGCTCTCCAGTCAAAGCATCGAAGGCTTGCTCTAACATCTCATTGCTAACAATCGAGCCTTTAATAATCTCAAAACCTTCAGGAGTAAAACTTAACCCAGAGGCAGCTACAGGGGTATTTAGTATCGCGGATTTGATACGTGAGCCACCGTCTAATACTACTCTCTGAGCTAGCATCCCACTCATCGAATGTCCTACTATATGGAATTTCTCCCATCCTACATTGTCAGCTAAAGCGAGAATATCGGCCGCCGCTTCCACAGGTGTATAGTCTCCTAGAATATTGCGGGACTCTCCATAGCCTCGAACCTCGACAAAAGCATAAGTGAATCTAGAGGTATCAAAAAAATTACGCGCAAATTCCCAAGTGTCTCGGCAACCATAGAAGTCATGCATTACGATGACACCTTCTGATCCTGAGCCGTAAAGTTCGTGTCCTAAAATCACTGTAGTATCCTTCTTTTTTTAATTACTTTCGGATTGCTCAAAAGCGTAGGCAGCTTTATAGACCAACTTCTCTTCAAAATGACGCCCAACCAACATTAATCCAACGGGTAGGTTCTCTACTTCTCCGCAGGGTATCGAAATGGATGGGTGTCCAGTCAAATCTGTCGCTGGGGTATTAGGCACCATTTCAAGAGCTCGAGAGACGATCTCCTCGGGCGATGCCGAAGACGCAGGGATAGGTGGTGCTGTGATAGGCAGTGTTGGCATCAATAAAATATCACATTTTGAAAGCGCTTCATCGTAAGCTGCCGTCAGACGAGAACGCAAGTTCTGAGCTTTGGCATAATACTTTCCACCATAAGTCTGGCTCATATACTCACCGGTCAGCATAACCAGCTTAGTTTGTGGACCGAATTTATGAGTTTGAGTTCTCCAATTCGAATGGTAGGACATCAAACTCGCCACATACCCACCTCTTCTGTTCTTACCATAGCCATTATCATGCATCATAGAATCGACTAACCCTTCTATATAGATAGGTGTCCATATAGCCGTGCTAACCGAATGCATAGGAATTGAAATTTCTTCAACCTCTGCTCCTAAACTTTTCAATCTAGCGGCAGCATTGCGAACACATAGATCTACCTGAGGATCAGAGTTGTCGTGCCCAAAGCCCTCTCTCACCACACCGATCCTCAAACCGCTGACCCCTTCGTCCAAACCATCTAAATAATTACTGACCTGGATTCTAGCCTGGTTGTTATCAACGCCATCTGCACCAGCCAGAACACCCAAAAGCAAAGCGTTATCTTCAACACTTTTAGTCATAGGCCCGACGTAGTCAATGGTCATGTCGATAGGCATGACTCCAGTGTATGGAACCAAGCCAAAGGTTGGTTTCAGCCCCACGACACCGCAGAAAGAAGCGGGAATTCGGCATGAACCCCCATGATCGGTACCAACTGCCATATCGATCTCACCAGCTGCTAACAGCGCCCCACAACCACTCGACGATCCTCCTGCAGTACGACTGATGTCATGCGGATTTAACACAGGTCCTTTCGCATTCGTGTGGCTTCCTCCAGAAGTGCAGAAATATTCTGAATGCGCCTTTCCTACTACTGTGCCTCCAGATGCGAGTACTCGCGTCACTGCAGTCGCATCTACTTCAGGAATGTACCCTTCTAAGGTCGAAGAGCCGTTCATCATCGGAGTGGACGCCACCATAATATTATCTTTGAACGCAATCCGCTTACCCCGTAACGGACCTGTTAATTCACCTTGTATCTCCGTCTTCCAATACCAGGCATTATACGAGTTGTCTTCTTTATCTGGTTCAAAACCCGAATCTCTCGGATAGAGTATCGGCGGCACATCTTCTGGAATACTATCTAACACATCGTAAACGGCGAGGTTGCTCTCAAGCAGCCCTTTCAGAGTTTTCGCTTCTTCCGAATCCAGCTGCATATGTATTTGCTTACCAATGGCTTGTATCTCGTCCAAATTCGGTCGCTTTACTGTCATAAACCTTATCCTCTTATTCTAACTATGACGTTGTAGACGCTGCCAATCACACCAAGATTGTAAGAAATTGCCTTGCTGGATCGCACAACAATATTTTATACTTAGGGAAGACCTATCAGCAAACAGAACAGCACTAGGATTTAGCCATACTTCTGGCTACATACTTTATTTTAAATCGAATAAGGAAAGCAACCACGTCATGGCACAAGAAAATCAAGTCACTCCAGAATTCCTCGCATCATTTACACAAGCCTGGAATGACAAGGATATAGATAAATTAATGAGTCATATGGCCGACGACTGCGTATTTATGGCATCAGTAGGTTTAGAAACTGAAGGCGCGTTATGGACGGGAACTGAAAAAGTACGAGAGGGATTTGCGAGTCTCTGGATTGGTTACCCAGATGCTCACTTTGAAGCAGTCGGAGAAGACATAATTTTGGGTGACCGCGGTTGTAGCGAATGGATTTTTACTGGCACGAGAAAGACAGATGGAACAAAGGTAAAAGCTAGAGGATGTGACGTCTACACATTCAAAGACGGTAAAATATTAATCAAGAACTCAATGCGCAAACAAAAGCCATAATCACTCGGCTAATCCTCTAGCTTCGTCTGGTAAGTTCTTTCTAGCTGGGCGATAGAATCTAAACTGGTGATCACGCTAGCCAAGGTACTCTTGTCTAGCTTCTTGCCATCTTGATCGGTTAAGAAAAAAACATCAACAGCTTGTGCTCCGAAGGTAGTGATATTCGCACCGCGAATACTCACGCCCACATCAGAAATTGCTTTTGCCAGTAGAGACAACAATCCTTTTCGGTCAGCCGCGACAACTTCTACCGCTGTGACGCTTGATGCGGCGGCTTTATGGTATCTAACACTTACTGGTACAGACTCCATAAGCACATCAAACTTCACTGAATCCTGAGAGACCTGATAAACCCTGCCAGAGTGGGCATCGATAACCCTCTGCTTAATCCTTTCTAACTGTCCTTTTTCGGTAATTGCGGCACCTTTTGCGTCTGTAATCTGAAACTCATCTAAAACTCTTCCATCTCGCAATGCATACGCATGAGCCACAAGGACAATAGTGCTGGCATCAGCAAGTGTTGAGGTTAGCTCGAAAAACAATCTTGATCTATCTATTCCCCATGTCAGTATCTGAGTATATCCACTCTCTTTATTAGAGATGAAATGAACACCAGATTCCTTCTCAAGCAGGCGGCATAATATCAAAAGAAAAGCAGGGGTATAGCGCATAACCAACGTATTAGTCAAAACGTCTAATATTCTACCAACTATTTTTTTCTCAACCGAGGTTGTGTTTTTTAAAACACTTTCCTTTCTGATACGCAATCGCTCTAATTCATCTATTGGCGCCGCCTCGCCCATCCTTAAATAAGATTCTGAAGCGCGAAATAGTTGAGTAAAAAGATGTCCTTTCCATTCCGTCCAAGTACCCGGGCCAACAGCTGTTACATCCGCCACAGTCAGAACAAACAGATAGATGAGCCGTTCTCGATCACCCACAAAGTTGCTAAAATCGACAATGACCTCTTGATCAGTAAGGTCGTAATGTTGCGCAGTTTTAGATAAACGAAGGTGATGTAGTACTAGCCAACCAACAATCTCCTGATCATCACTCGACAGTCTTAGTCTTTTACAAAATTTCTTAGCTAAGCTCTCACCTAGAACCGAGTGATCTCCACCTCGACCTTTTGCTATGTCATGAAATAACAAAGCTACATAGAGTAATTCTGGACGTTCCAGTTCTCTCATAAGCTGCGAAGCCAACGGCATCTCGATATATTGACCACTCCCTGTCCTAAAATCACGTAAGATATCTATAGCGCGGATAGTGTGAGCATCTACAGTGTAATGGTGGTATCGGTCAAACTGCCCGTGACCGGTAATTCTCTTAAACTCCGGGCAAAATTGTCCTAGAATTCCAGTTTCGTGCATTTGACTCAGAGCCGCAGTCACATTCCTGTCCGAACGCAGAATGCTTAAAAAAATGCTATTCCCTTCTCGCGAGTTACGGACTTCAGAATTTACAAGCGCTGCATTTTTCTTAATGATACGCAATGCCTTACTATCTAAATATCTCTCTTTTTCTTGTGCTAGACTAAAGATACTGAGGAGATTTAATGGGTCTGCGGTAAACTCACTTACATCAGAAACGCCGACTTGATTCTTCCTGAGTTGCATACCCCGTCCTAAAGAAATACGCCGCGAAAATCTCGAAGCTGGAGACATTTCCTCTTCGAAGTGTTGTAGAAACAAACTGGTAAGATCGTCTATTCGTCTTACATTTAAAAAATAATTCTTAAGAAAACGCTCGACCGCACTAGATTTTTCGCTATCACGGTAACGAAAGCTCGTAGCTAATTCTGGTTGATAACTAAAAAGCAAGCGATCGTTCTCTCTACCGGCAAGAAAATGTAGACCTGAGCGTACGCGCCATAAAAAATCTCTTCCACTCACAAACCCGCTAAACTCAGCTTCATCTACCAACCCTTTTCGCAATAACTCTCTCGCTTTAGGCACCCCATACCACCCCATAGCAAGCCAAAAAATTGTGTTGACATCTCTCAAACCACCTTGACCATTCTTGCAGTCTGGCTCCATCACAAAAGCAGTCCCGCCCTGAGAGCGTCTTCGAACTTTGCACTCTTCCATTTTTGTGATGCAAAAGTCCAATCGTTGTTTCTTACTCCAATGTTGGGGATGGATAGAGTTTTGTAGCTGTTTATATAGCATGCCGGAACCACTAAGAAGTCGGCTCTCCATCAATGCTGTACGGCTATGATGATCTGTCTTACTGAATTCACGTGCTTCTCTAGGCGTCCTTACGGCGTGACCCAACACTGCTCCAGAGTCCCATATACATTGAATGAAAGACTGAATTCTTTGATTTAGATTAGTGTTGCGGCCTTCAGCTACCAAGAAAAGAATATCCCAGTCAGAGTGAGGACAAAGCTCTGACCGGCCATAACCGCCTACTGCTACAAGGTCAACATTAGCATGATCACTGCCACCCACTTGAGACCAAAGATCAATTAAAAAAGTATCCACAGAAGAACTGAGCATTTTCACGATTGCTCTTCCTCCTTGTCGTCCATAAAGCCTTTTCTCAGCCGTATTCAATATTTTTGCGTGCGCAGACTTCAGACTTTCCACGGATATTATTGACGAGTTTTTCTCTGGCATTCTTTATCTACTAATTGTGAATTTTACTTCTGTTCTGCATATTGTGTTGTACGTTTTTATTATACTGTCGCGAGGTGGGAACATGTCCTTATACGCTAAAAAACACGACACTCTAGTGTAATCTCTGCACACCGCAACCCCATCTTACTATACATGGCTGGGACTACCAGGTATTACGTAATTCTCTAAGCTTTAAAAAGACAGTTCTCGCGTCGACCTGCTCAGGAAGTTCTTCAAATTTGTCGCGCAATCTTGCTATAACAGTCGGATTTTGCAAACGAAAAAATGTGTTGATTTCCTTTTCTAAACCTAGGGTGGATATTAAAGCTTTGTCCAAGTCTTGCATTTCTGTTTTCTGTAAAATTTGTTGTGCAGCCTCATTGTCAGGCTCACGGTCTAACGTAAATCTCAGATTATTATCGATATAGTCATGGCCTGGATAGATTCGGGTGCTGTCAGGCAGGACGGAGAGCTGATGTGTAAAGGTCATATACATATCATCTGGATCACCACCGTTATGGCAGTTTCCTGCTCCAGCATTAAAAAGTGTATCTCCACAAAAAAGAGCAGGG
>CALKCL010000020.1 GCA_938082545.1 uncultured Gammaproteobacteria bacterium | reverse complement strand
TGGCCTGGATAGATTCGGGTGCTGTCAGGCAGGACGGAGAGCTGATGTGTAAAGGTCATATACATATCATCTGGATCACCACCGTTATGGCAGTTTCCTGCTCCAGCATTAAAAAGTGTATCTCCACAAAAAAGAGCAGGGTTGTCGCTGTGTGCGTAAAGACAAATATGGCTCATTGTATGTCCAGGAGTGTCCAATGCCTCTAACTCAACAGATGTGCCAACGCTCACTACATCACCAACTCCTAGACCAACATCTACCCCTTCAATAGATGCTTTAGCATGAGCGAATAACTTTGCTTTAGTGGCAGCTATTACGGCTTCGTTACCGCCTGTATGATCAAAGTGCTCATGCGTATTCAAAACCTTAGTGATTTCCCAACCATGCTTTTTAGCCACTGCCAAACATTTATCTGAATCCAATGGATCCACAGCTAGTGCTTCTCCGCTTGCTTCGCATACGATAAGGTAATTAAAATTACGATAAGCATTCCCTGTCCATATTTGTTCAACGTGCATCAAGAAACTCCTTCGATTCTGCTTTAATATAAGGGTACGTTCGTCACCAAGCGCACAACATGAAATATTTATGATAATAGTGGGGAATACGAAAACTAAATGCAACTAGGAGCAATCTAACTATGAGCGCAGGTGAAAAACTAGATGGCACACCAGTCCCAATGTACTTCTGGGAGGGAGTCAACAAAAATTTGATTGCGGGCGACATGTGGGGAAAAGGGAATAGTACGACCGTTATGCTCCTTCATGGTGGGGGGCAAACAAGACATGCTTGGAAAGGGACCGGAGAACTACTTGCTAAAGCTGGATATCATGCCGTTGCTATAGATGCCCGTGGGCATGGAGACTCTGATTGGGCTGCTGATGGAGCCTACTCGCAAGATTTAATGGTAGCCGATCTAACTTGCGTGCTCGCTTCATTAGGTACCCCTAACCCAATACTAGTGGGGGCTTCAATGGGAGGGATTAGCAGCCTCATGGCCATCGGTGAAGGTCATATCCACGCAAAAGGCTTAGTAATGGTAGACATCGCACCACAAACAGAGCCAAGTGGCGTCAAGAGAATAGGCGAATTTATGGGTCACAAACCCGAAGGATTTGAGTCTTTGCAAGAGGCAGCCGACTGGATCAGTGCCTACCAGCCTCACCGAAAGAGTACTTCTAATTTGAGCGGCCTCGCCAAGAATCTAAGGCTGAACTCTATGGGGAAATACTCTTGGCATTGGGATCCACGATTCATGACAATGAGAAGTGAGATTCAAAACCGTGAAGCGAGGTTGAATGAATGTACGCGCGCACTAAACGTGCCAACTCTATTGGTAAGAGGAGCCCTATCGGACATACTAAGTGAAGAAGGCGCTGCACACTTTCTCTCTCTGCATCCAGAGTCGGAATACGTCAACATTACTGATGCTGCCCACATGGTTGCAGGAGATCGAAACGACATTTTTAGCAAATCAATTTTAAGCTTTTTAAAACGTAACACCTAGTTGATTTGGTAGGGGAAAAATTAGTCGAGAAACGCTCAATGGATTGCGGTATCGTAGACATGTATATACTAAAAATTATCTGAGTAGGGAGCTACTAAGTAATGGTAAACGTAGATAAAAAAAGTTCGCCAAAATATGATGTGATTGTCGTTGGTGGCGGTTTTCCAGGTCTTTATATGCTGCACAAATTAAGAAAAGAAGGGTTGTCAGCAGTCGTGTTTGAAGGTGGTGATAACGTGGGGGGACTTGGTTTTGGAATCGGTACCCCGGCGCACGGTGTGACGTCCCGTCAATGCAATACTCCTACCAATTTGACGAACAACTGCAACAAGAGTGGGAATGGCCTGAAAGATATTCGTCGCAACCTGATATCCTCAAGTATATTAACCATGTAGCCGACCGATTCGATCTCAGACGTGACATTCAGCTACAAACTTGGGTAGAGTCAGCTACTTACAATGAAGAAGAAAAACAATGGCACGTGAAAACCTCCAAAGGTGAAGCCTTTGCTCGTTTCTGCGTAATGGCAACTGGCTGCCTGTCCTCGACTAATACACCCGATGTCCCTGGAATAAAAGAATATGCCGGAGAAGTGTTTCACACTGGGAACTGGCCCAAAAGTGAGGTTGATTTCACGGGCAAGACCGTAGGAATACTTGGCACTGGATCGTCAGCAATTCAGTCTATACCCCTCATTGCTGAACAAGCTGAGCACTTATATGTCTTTCAACGCACACCCAATTTTTCGGTTCCGGCGGCAAATGGCCCAACTAATCGGCAAGAGGCCAGCAAGATCAAAGCACGATACTCAGAGTTTCGAAAAGAATGTGCAAATAAATTTACTGGCTACGATATGCATTTAAACGAAAAAGGCGCTGCTGAAGTCAGCTCTAATGAGAGGTTAGAAGAATACGAAAAACGCTGGAAAAATGGAGGGTTAATGTTCTTAGGCGCATTTTCCGATCTTCTAATTAATGAAGATGCGAATGAAACTGCGGCCGAGTTTATTCGACAAAAAATCTCTTCTATTGTGGAAAATCCGAAGGTTGCTTCACTGCTGATGCCAGATCATAAAGTAGGCTGCAAAAGACTATGTGCAGATAGTGGATACTATTCCACTTTTAACCGTGATAACGTTACTTTGATTGACATAAGTAACAATCCAATATCTAGCTTTCAATCTATGGGTCTTACTACTTCGAATGGAGAATGGATATTTGATAACCTGGTGCTCGCTACCGGCTTTGATGCCATGACAGGGGCTATCTCAAGAATTGATGTGACTGGGAAACAAGGTAATTCTCTTCGAGAGAAATGGGTCAAAAACCCCAAAGCCTATCTTGGTCTTGGTATTTCAGGTTTCCCTAATTTGTTCACAATAAACGGACCAGGAAGTCCTTCAGTTTTAACGAACATGCTTCCTTCTATTGAGCAGCATGTAAACTGGATAACAGACTGTATTAATTGGACAAAATCGAAGGGATTTGATTCTATAGAAGCTTCACTAGAAGCAGAAGAAACTTGGGCAGAGCATGTCAATGAAGTTGCGGGCCAGACAATTTTTCCTACGTGTAATTCTTGGTACCTAGGAGCAAATATTCCTGGTAAAAAAAGAACCTTTCTCCCTTACTTAGGATTCCCTCCTTATGTAGAAAAATGCGAAAGTGTCGCACGTAACAACTATACGGGATTCGAATTCTCTTAAGTACCGAGACATGTGAGAGTTATTAGCGACTTCCCATCCATTGTCCATATTGGCTCACAACAATAACCATCTTGCTTGAGCGCGCAAGTAACGATAAAATTCATTAAGATTAATGTTTATGCGCTATCCCTTCCGTATCATAGTTTCTGCATAAACTAGTCAATTAGAAAGATTGGAGTTTACATTTTTGTGAATAAGTATGACGCAGTTATAGTCGGCGGTGGCTTTGCAGGTATCTATATGCTTTATAAAGCCAAAAAAATTGGCTTAAAAGCGAAACTCTTGGAAGCCGGCGATGAAGCTGGTGGCACTTGGCACTGGAACCGATATCCTGGTGCTCGTTGCGACATAGAGAGTATGCAATATTCTTATCAATTCGATGATGCACTCCAACAAGAATGGGAATGGAGTGAAAAATATGCCTCTCAGCCGGAAATACTAAAATACATTCAACATGTAATAGAGAGATACGAGCTTGGTTGCGACATGTTGTTTAATACTCGGGTTATGTCTGCTGAATACGACCAAAGCTCTAGCAGGTGGACTATTAATACCGATGGGGAGACTTATGACAGCCAGTTCTGCATTATGGCTACAGGTTGCCTTTCCTCCGCGAACATGCCGGACTTTATAGGAAAGGAAATTTTCAAAGGTCCTATCTATCATACTGGAGAATGGCCCAAAAAAAGCCCAGAATTCAGTCAAAAAAGAGTGGGTATAATAGGAACAGGGTCTTCTTCTATCCAGGCAATTCCGATCATTGCAGAACAAGCACAACATTTAACTATCTTTCAAAGAACACCTAATTTTTCCGTGCCTGCACAAAATGAGCCATTGACCCCTGAAAAACAAAAGGCCATAAAAGCAAATTACAGCGCGTTTAGAGAAAGAGGGAAAGGACAAATACTCGCTTACGACACTTACCAAAATATAAAACCAGGCGCCTCTCTATCTGATGAAGAAATATTAGAAGAATGCGAAAACCGCTGGGAGTTAGGTGCACTTAATTGGTACGGGGCTTTTTCAGACATAATCCTTGATCAAAGAACCAACGATATTGTTGGAGATTTTGTGCGTGAAAAAATAAAACGTAAAATCAAAGACCCTCAGACCGCAGAAATGTTAATGCCTGATTCGGTCTTTGGATGTAAACGCCTGTGTGCAGACACTAATTATTATGAAACGTTTAATAGAGACAACGTAACATTAGTCGACCTTAGAAAACACCCTATCGACACTTTTACTGACCAAGGCATAAAAGTTGGCGAAGACCACCATAAGCTTGATGCAATAATTTCAGCAACAGGCTTTGATGCTATGACGGGAAGCTTAAATAGGATAAAAATTATTGGTCGTGATGGACTCACTTTAAAAGAAAAATGGGAGGCCGGTCCACTTACCTATCTGGGATTACAATCAGCCGGATTTCCAAACTTATTTATTATATCTGGGCCGGGAAGCCCATCAGTCTTGAGTTGTATGGTCACATCTATCGAACAGAATGTAGATTTCATAGGGGAGGCAATCACTCATATGAAAAATAAAAATGCCGTTGCGATGGAAGCGACACCCGAAGCCGAAAATTCGTGGGTAAGTCATGTCAATGAGGTAGCTGGGTCGACCCTGCTCAACAATTGTAATTCTTGGTATCTTGGCGCAAATGTGCCTGGGAAGCCCAGAGTATTCATGCCATATATTGGCTTTCCTACATACGTAGAAAAGTGTGAGGCCGTGAGAGCAAACGATTATGAAGGGTTCTCTTTCGAGTCCACCTAAAGAGAAGAGCAATCAGATACATAAAGCTGATTTCACGGATTCCAAGCCTAATTTAAACTATCGTACTGCCGCCATCTACAACAAAGTTTTGGCCCGTAGTAAAGCTACTCGCATCAGATGCCAAGTAAACTGCAATGCCTGATAATTCCTCTGGCTCCCCTATCCGCCTCAACGGATCATTTTCTGTGCGTACCGCCAGCGTGTCAGGATCTTCCCAAAGTGCTTTAGCAAAGTCAGTACGAATTAAGCCTGGAGAAACTGCATTCACTCGAATATTGTACGGACCATTTTCTAATGCCAAATTTCTAACCAACTGTAAATCCGCAGCTTTTGAAATACAGTAAGCTCCCAGCTTCTCATGCCCTCTCAGTCCACCTACCGATGAAATAACTACAATCGAGCCGCTCTTTTTTAGCCGCATCTGAGGGATAACAAGTTGAGCCAACCAGTGATTGGCCATGATATTTACAGTTAGTATTTTTTCAAATGCAGAATCTGACAAATCACTCATTGGGCCATAGGCAGGATTGACGGCAGCATTACAAACCAAAATATCAATTCCTCCTAGTTTCTCATAAGTAGAATTGACTAAGGAATTAAGTTCGGCCTTACGGCTAATATTTGCCGGAATAGAAACCGCACCGCCAGGATGTCCTGATAATTCATCATTGATACTTGCAGAGACGGCATCGCAGTTCTCTGATTTTCTGCTAGAGATAACCACTTTTGCGCCGTGCCTAGCCAGTTCTGTTGCCATTGATCTTCCGATACCTTTAGTTGACCCAGTAACCAAAGCGACTTTACCAGAAAGATCAAACAGTGACGTTTTAATCATCGTTTCTCCAAGGCTGAATAAATTAAGAAATTTGACAAGTCATTAATCCAGTAATACTGCTATATTATAGCATTGCAATTCACCGCAAAAATCTATGCGCTGGGCTTATTAGAGTACTTATATAAATCTTTCCAGTAGTGCGTCAAGACATCATCATTAGCCAAATCAGAACTTTCTAGATGGGGGTCACTGACAGCAATGTGCCCCTTTTCAATCAGCGTCTGAGCATAGGCGCCTCGATTAATAAGTTTTGTGGGTCCCCGCGCCTCAGCAAAATCCCTGCGCAAAATTTCCGTAGCTTTATGATTGACTTCTCCGGTGTCTGTCTGGATAACAACTCCATAATCTCTGTGAGCACTCTCGGCAGAAACCAGACGCCTAAGCACGTCAAGCCTGACAAGCTCCACATCTCTCTCCAACGGATCGCCCCAGCCGCCTCCGCCCGGAGTGATCAAACGAATAAGATCGTTTCTTTTTACAGGAACCGCATCTCGACTGAAAAAAACGCTTTCTTCTTCCTCCGTGCCTGGGTTTTTCATGGAGCCACCAGGCCGACCGGCCAGACCACCTTTTATGCCAATGGAGGAGAAGGCAGTCCTTTCCGTCACTGTTGTATAATGTCCATCAACCAGAGTTCGAATCTCCTTAACATACCCAAGCCCTCCTCTATATTTTCCAGGGCCACCCGAATCTATAGCTAAGCCGACCCGCTCCACTGTTACGGGAAACCGCTGTTCAATGAACTCGGCTGGAAGATTTTTCGAATAAGGAACCAAATCAACTGCATCAGTACCATCCCCTTGAGGGCGAGCTCCCGATCCAGCACCAAATATTTCGCGCATTAAAAACAGTTTCCCTGACGGGTCTGTTCCATAGAGCCCATATATTTGTATACACTGCATATCAGCGACAACTTGACCATCAAATGCTTTCGCAAGAGCAACCGTATAGGCACTTATCATTCGCAACATACAGGTCATCCTGGATACCACAGGTGCCGGGAATTCCGAGCTTAGAATGGTTCGCTTTGGAATACGGCAACGAAAAACATCAGTAACGCCTTCATTAATGATAATCCCAGGAATTTGAGCTTTGAAGAACGCTCCTAGCCATTTGGAGTAATGTCGACCATCAAGTGGCCAATTAATAGGGCCTTTCGCCTGAGGACTTGTGCCTTCAAAATCAAGCACCATCTTGTGTTTATATTTCCGCATTGTAATTTTAAGCTTGACCGGCTCATCCAGTGTCAGCCCATCATTCTCAATAAAATCTTCTCCAATGAATTCCCCCTCTGGAAAAAAAGGCAACCCTTTTTCGCGCACTACTTCCGCGCAACGTTCAATGATTTCATAAAACGCACCTTCAACTTCGTCAGTTCCGAATCGCTCACACAACTCAACGACGCGACGACGAATGATTTCATTTGCGCCCACAAATGCATCTATATCACCGCGTAAATCTTCAGGAAAACGAGAATTACGCAATATGATGTCGTAAACTCCATCATTAAGCATACCCGCCGTATAAAGCTTAACAGGCGGACACATCGTGCCTTCTTCAAAAATACTTTCAGAGGTATTTGGCCATGAACCGGCCATGCGTCCTCCTACATCGCTTACGTGGCCGAAAATCTGCGCAAATCCGATAAGACGATCTTGCACAAAGATTGGAGTAACCACACAATAATCCGGTAAATGCCCAATCGTCCCAGCGGACTCATAGACGTCATTATAAATAAAAACATCTCCTTCATTAATGTCACTTATGGAGAATTTCATTCGTATGGGATCAGCTGTCGCTGCCCATGAAACTCTTGATACAGAAAGACAGTCCAGAGTATTTAGAGAGGCTCGATAGTCATGCTGCTCTCTTATAATTGTGGACCGAGCAGTTCGTTCAACTGCGGCTTCTGCCTCCATGACTGCGGCCTCTATCCCGCCATCCACAATATCTACTAAAATTGGGTCGAGTGTTTCTCGGGTTACTTTTATTTTAGAAAGATAAGACGCATCTACTTCTACCAAACCGTAACGAAACGGTGCATAGTCAGCAAAGGCGATCTCCTCATCTTCTTTATCAAAATAAGACTGCGGCAGATTTGGCTCAGATGCCATGCTATTACTCCTTCTAAACTAGTCTTCGTGACGACTTAAAACTAGACATCCCCATTCATCTAATTGCGCCAGCCAATCTGGGTTAAGAACCGTAGTCGAATCGTATTGCTCTATAATTGCTGGGCCTATGATCTCATTGCCTGCCACTAGTAACTCTCGGGAAAAAATAGGGCACTCGACACGCCCTTGGGTTTGCGGGAAATAGACTTGAGATTTTCCACGCATCGCTTGTTCGGGTGATTTTCCGGCAATTTTCTGTTTCCGAATTTTGGGCCTTTCTAACAAACCTAGACCTGTGACACCCACATTCACGAGCTCCACAAGCTCTCTGCCCTCATACGAATAGCCATACAAGTCCTGGTGAGAGCTATGAAAGTCACTGATGGCTTGTTGTAATTTATCTTCGGTAGAGCTCATGTCGTTTAGAAAAGGTAGTCTTACTTCATAAGCTTGGCCCCCATATCGCATGTCGACAAAGTGCTGCAGCTCAATATTATCCGAGTTGAAACCTTCGCTGAAAAGGTTCTCTTTTACTCTAGTCTGTAGCTCCAAAAAATGCTGCTCAATAGCAGCCGCGCTAAATTTGTCTTCTCGTTGCACCGCTGTATGAACAGCATCAATCCTTACGTCAGTTAGTAGTAACCCATAAGCTGAAGTAACTCCAGGACTGGGGGGAATCACCACTTTTTTCATCCCTAGCCAATCCGCCAAGTAGCATGCATGCAAAGGTCCAGCGCCCCCAAATGCAATCAGAGCATAGTCTCGTGGATCTCTCCCTCGTTTCACTGAAACTGTCCTGATCCCAGCCGCCATATTTTCTATAGCAATCCGAAGTATTCCATCAGCAGCATCCGTCAAATTAAGACCGAGAGGTTCTGCAATCGTTTTGATAGCAGTTTCGGATCTTACATAATCTAGGCTTACATCACCTCCTGCTAAGGCGGTCGTTAAACGACCCAAAACTGCGTTAGCATCAGTAACAGTAGGTAACTCCCCACCACGCCCATAGCATGCAGGCCCTGGTAAGGCTCCTGCACTCTCAGGCCCTACTTTCAAACTCCGCCCTCCTGCTAACCAAGCGATAGAGCCCCCACCAGCGCCAACTGTATGCATATCGATCATTGGGGTTTTTACATCATAAATATCTACTCGCCCCTCTGTTAGCATCCTTGGCTGACCTCCTTCTACGAGACAGATATCAGCTGATGTACCCCCGACATCAAAACAAATTACATCCTCAAACCCGCTTAGCTTTCCAAAGTGACAAGCAGCTATAACTCCTGCAGCAGGACCAGATAAAGCAGCTGTAATTGGTTGACGAGAGATCTCCTCTGCTTTAGCGAGCCCCCCACTTGATCTCATAATATAAAAAGGCGCAGTGATTTTTTTATCGGCTAACTCGGCACTCAATTTTTCATGATAATTTGATAATAGAGGCATCAATGCTGTATTCAGACAAGTCGTATTAGTTCTTTCGTATTCCCGATACTCTCGCAATATGTCAGAAGAAATGGAGATGAAGGACTCAGGGTAAACCTCTCTAATAAATTCCCTCACCTGCCGCTCATGAGAAGGGTCGCGATAAGAATGAAGTAACGATACAGCAATCGCAGAAACTCCAAGCCTCCGAAATTCGAGGGCCACTGCTCGAACTTCATCCCCGTTAATCGGCGAGAGCTCTTTTCCTTCAACATTGATTCGACCAGTGACTTCTCTTACGAGTTCTAAAGGCACGACTCTCTCCGGCTTCACCCACCAAGTTATATCTCCGAATTCTCCTGGAACCGTTTGCCTAGCAACTTCTAATTGCTCACGATAACCGACAGTAGTCACCAAACCAATTTTAGAATAGCGTCTTTGAAGTATTGCATTGGTTGCGACCGTAGTGCCGTGAAAAACCGCAGCGACGTCACTGGACAAAACACCACCAAGTTCAGTGATTTTCTCTATCCCTTCGATAAATCCACGCGATGGATCTTCCGGAGTGGTGGGAACTTTCATAAGGTGCACTTCGCCAGAGCCTTCCTCCAACGCCACCACATCAGTAAAAGTTCCACCGATATCTACTGCTAACCGCCAAGCCATAGCTTACCCCCCCCCTGTTTTCGTGACCACGATCCACTCTATACTTTAGCCAAACAGACAAAGCTAGAAACATCGACAGATACCTATTTATAATGCCGTGCAAAACGAGTCTCGGCAAGCACTGAAAAACTCTTAAAGCGTGGTAGTTGACAACGATCAGCTAAAAATAGAACCATGCCTGTTATCTACAATTAGTCAAGAACAACGAAAGGGCAACAGAAAATGTCAGAATGGTTCGAAAAAAGAACGTTAGGCCAAACGACTAAAGAAGCAGCGAAAAAATGGGGAAACCGTGAAGCACTAGTTTTTGGAGAAAGCAGGTGGACATGGTTAGAGTTTGAGGCCGGTGTTTCAGCTGCAGCAAAAGGCCTGATCTCTCTGGGCGTAGAACCTGGAGAGAAAGTTGCCCTTTGGATGAATAACAAACCAGAGTGGCTTTTCTTGATGTATGCGGTTGCCAAAGTTGGTGGAGTCTTAGTGCCTTTAAATACCCGGTATCGTAGCGATGACATAAGATATGTGCTCTCCCAATCCAACACTGGAACTCTTTTATCAGACGATAGATCCGGACCAGTAAACTACCTAGAAATGATCAAAGAAGTCATACCAAATCCTGAGTCTCTTAAAGATAGGATCAGTGAATTTCCAGACCTTCGCAGAATTGTTTTCGTAGGTACAGAGTATTACGGTGATACAAGCTTATGGACGGAAGTTCTAGCCTCTGGAGAAAAAATCACAGATGAACAGCTCCAGGAACGTGAGTCACAGGTAGCACCAGACGATCTAATGCTAATAGGTTATACATCAGGGACTACGGGCGATCCCAAAGGAGTAATGCATAACCATACCAACATACGAAACTGTATGGAAAGAGCGTCGATTCTTGGAATTACTTTTACAGATATTCATATCAATTATCTACCTATGTTCCACATCTATGCACTGTCAGAAATAATGATGATAGGTGCTCTAACAGGTGCAAAACAGGTCTTAATGGAAAGCTTTGATGCTAGCAAAGCCCTTGCCTTAATCGAAAAAGAGAAGGTGACTTTAGCCCATGGATTTGATACTCACTGGAAAGATTTACTAGATGCACAAAGCAGCATACAAGCAGATGTTTCAACACTCCGATTAGGAACTTTGCCTGCAGGGACTGAGGCAACTATCCCTGTTGCCGAAGTGGTTCAAGATGTCTTCTGCCCTACGGTATCTGGGTTTGGCATGACAGAGATTTGGGCATTTGCAGCTCTCTCATTCCCAACCGACACCCGCGAGCAAAGAATCTATGCATCTGGCTACCCCATGAGCGACATTAGTTTCAAAGTAGTCAACCCCGAGAGTGGTATCACAGTGGAACCAGATGAATTGGGCGAGCTCAGAGTGAAAGGTTATACCCTAATGCAAGGCTATTATAAAAAACCCCAAGCTACTGCAGAAAGCTTTACTCACGATGGTTGGTTTAAAACAGGTGACACCGCAAAGATCAGGGAAGATGGTCGTTTAATTTTTTTGGGCCGATATAAAGATATGCTTAAAGTAGGCGGAGAAAATGTCTCTCCTGCAGAGGTAGAAGCACACCTAATGAAAATTCCTGGGATTCAAGCAACGTCGGTAGTGGCTTACCCAGATCAACGCCTGCATGAGGTAGGCGTAGCATTTATGATATTGAAAACGGATATCATGCTTACTCCCGACGAGATCATCGGGTTTTTGAAAGGTAAGATTGCCAGCTTCAAAATACCTCGCCATATTATTTTTGTGCAGGAATTTCCAATGACCTCTTCCGGGAAAGTACAGAAAGCAAAGCTAAGAAAGCAAGCTGTGGATATTCTGGGGTAACGTCGCGATGCTTAGCTGCTGATTTTCGGGGCACCGAAAGACACAAGAAAGTTACCACTAACCGATAGGCAATATATCTGAGTCTGGCTGGTGTGATCTAATTATCAAATTCCCGCTTTCATCTGTACTTGCGTTCCAATTAGGCGGCAAGACAATAGTCGCACTTTCTTGTTCAATGAGTGCAGGACCAACAATAAAAAAAGATGAAGGCAAATTTTTCCGCTGATACACTTGGCTCTCAACAGAGCCAAACCCGCCGTGAAAAAAAATTCGCTTGAGTGGTGAAGTAATAGCATTAATTTGCTTCGCTGGCTTCTGTGGCGGCGGTACCGGGTGCGGCTGGGCCGCGTTGATAGCTAGTCTTAAGTTAATAATCTCTACTCTCTCATGCTCTTTCCAGAGATGGCCTGTTAGTTCAGCATGCCTCTGATGGAACAATTCAACGGCCTCCCCCAAGCTATTTTTAATATTGCTACCTAATTTAAAATCAACAGTCGTCCCATGTGTCATCCCTTCATATTTTAGATCCAGCTTCCTAACTAGCTTGCAGTCACTAGATTTAAGAAGTTCCGTCTCAATCCAGATTAAGGATTTTTTCTCCAGTTCCATAAATCCTGACTCAAGTTCTTTGAGACTGACAGTATCTGCGAGATACTCAAATGCAAGCGAAAAATCACGGGTGATGTCGGCAACATAGACCCCCCATGCCGCAGCTAAACTAGGATCAGGTGGAACTACCACAGTTGTAATACCTATAAGCTCGGCTACTTCTGCAGCGAATATCGGACCCGCACCACCCATCGCAACAAGAGTGAGACTAGCAGCCTCTCTCCCGCGTAGAACTGATACTCGTCTAATAGCCCCACACATAGAGTTGATCGCTATTTCTAACATTCCTATAGCTGCAGCTTCAGCGCTAAGACCTCTTGTTAAGCCAAAGTTAGTAAGCGCAGATAAGCTGGCGTCTTCGTCTAATATCATTTCACCGCCAAGCAAGCCCTTAGGGATCCGGCCCAGAATTAAGTTGGCATCGGTGAGCGTCGGCTCTGTACCGCCAAGCCCGTAGCATGCAGGGCCAGGCTCTGCACCGGCACTATTAGGGCCTACATGCCAACGTTTATCGGCTGCTTCAAAAGCGATCGATCCGCCTCCTGCTCCTATTGAGAGTACATCTACCATCGGGATCCTCAGGGGAAAACCCGCAATCTCCGTCGCTGGAAACGTCTGGTATTTACCGTCTTGAATCAGCGAAACATCAGTAGAGGTACCCCCTACGTCAAAGGTGATAAGGTCTTCATATCCGGCTAAGCTTGCCAACCAAGCCATCCCGGAAACCGCGGCTACTGGGCCTGAAAAAATTGTTGTCAATGGATGCTCTAAAGCTGACTGAGCACTGGCAAGCCCTCCGTTACCTTGCATAACCAAGATGTTCTTACTGTCGCTATTGGGGCCTAAAATAGACTCTAAATTCTCCTCTAATACAGGCCCTAAGCAGGCACTTAAGACAGCGGCAATTGTGCGCTCATATTCCCTAGATTCAGACAAAATATCGCTTGAAACAATAACTTGTATATCTGGCGCGTAGACAGCAAATAATGCAGCTATTGCCGCCTCCTGCTCGGGGAATCGATAGCTATGCAAAAGCGATATAACAACACGCTTTACAGCCAAACCTCTAAACTCTGTCGCGACATTCTTTACTTGTTCTGGATTAATTAATCGGCTCACTGTGCCATCAGCACCTACTCTACAACTCACCTCTCTCACAAACTCTAAAGGTACAAGCCTCCTTGGAAGCTGACTACCTTTGTCTTTCCCCGCTCTTTCAGGCAAGCGTGCCGTTTCAAGTAATCCGCGAAAGCCTTCGTTAACAATCAGACCTACATTCGGAAAGTCTCCTGTTAGAAGCGCGTTCACAGCGGCGGTAGTGCTATATAGAAAAGTAGTATTTAAGTCTTCGTGCTGCTGCAGAAATTTCTTGATCTGCAACTTATTACTGTTATTGAATTTGTAAGCGCAAATTGCACCATCGGCGGCTACAACAAGGGCATCAGTAAACGTGCCGCCTACATCGATACTAACAATCTTCTTCTCAGTCACGGCAACACCCTTATATCTGCGGCCAACGGTGAGCCCAAGGGCGACTTTCCTCTAGTTGACCTGCCAACTGAAATAAAGTCCCCTCATCCGCATAGCGACCAATAAACTGGACACCAATTGGGAGGCTAGTGTTACTCCAGTGCAGCGGCAAAGAAATAGCGGGTTGCCCTGTGACATTTGCAAAAGATGTAAATCGCGGAAATTGCTCTAACCTTTCAGTGGCTTGTCGGCGATTCTTAGGATCGAAATCAAAATGTCCTAGTAATGGAGGAGGCTCAGTCAATGTTGGCGTCAGCCATACGTCATATTTTTCAAAAAAGGGAGCAACATCACGTCCAAATTTATGCATATCGTGAATCGCAAGCAGTAGATCAGAAGGACGCCTTTCCATATCTAATAAGTACATTTTCCATGTATGTCTCTCAAAGAATTCAGGTTCCGCTTTTCGGCCAAGACGACGCTCCCAATCGCGTATCATCCAACCAACCATCGCTAACCAAATAGTGGAGAAAAATTGGTTGAAATGCTCCGCATCTACCTCAGGCTTCGCTTCCACGACATCATGTCCTAATTCTTCACAAAGAGCTGCTATATCGTGCACGGCGGTCACACAATCGCTATGCACCGGAGTACTTAAGACAGGTTGATCAGAAAATGCTATGCGCAGCTTTCTAGGTGCTCTGTTCACAAGATCCAAAAAAGACTTTGGCTTAGGAGGAGACCCAAATGGCGCTCCTAAATCTGATCCGGCTGTCACATCTAGCATCGCAGCGCTGTCTGCAACCGTTCTGGTGACTACATGCTCAGATAATAAACCAGCAGCCCCAATCTCACCATAATCCGGTCCCATGGGGTTCCGTCCTCGAGTCCCTTTCAAACCAACCAAGCCACAAGCCGATGCCGGCACGCGCGTCGATCCGCCACCGTCATTTGCATGTGCGACAGAAACCATCCCGGAAGCTACTGCTGCAGCTGACCCTCCGGAGGAACCTCCCGGCGAACGGGAAAGGTCCCAAGGGTTTTTTGTAGGACCATATAACTCCGGCTCTGTCGTAGGCATTGATGCAAATTCAGGAGAATTAGTTTTACCACATATGATGAAACCAGCGTTACGATAACGTCGAACCAACTCAGAATCTCGAGGCGAGACATATCCCTGCAGGAAGCGTGATCCCTCTGTCATTGGAGAACCGGCATACTCAGCTAAAACGTCTTTGAGGAGCATAGGAACTCCTGCATAAGGTTCACTACCTTTTAGCTCAGACAAGGCGTTTTGAGCTAAATCGTACATGGGAAGGACAACCGCGTTCAATTGTGGATTCACGGCTTCAATACGCTCTATAGCTGCGTCGAGTAACTCGCCAGCGGATACTTTCCCGGTCTTCACTAATCTGGCTTGCTCGATCATCGAACACTTCAAAATCTCATGCATTTTACTTTCCTCTTCCCTTTCTATTCTTTTTAGCGAGGACCAGAAACTAATACTCCGGACGCCTTAAGATCGTTTATTTTTTCTTCGGAATAATCTAAAACCTGTTCAAGAATTTCTTGATTATGTTGGCCCAAAGTAGGTGCTACTAGCTCGAGCCTTTCAGGCTGGTCCGAGAACCTAAGAGGGAAACCAGGGATTGTAAGCTTACCCATAATAGGGTCATCAATTTCCTTGATCATACCTCGCTCCCTGAAATATGGGTGATTGATCGCATCAACGGGATCCATAACCGGGGCAGTGGGTACCCGATGTTCATCTAAATGATTTAAGATGCTCTCATTGTTCGGGAAAGTTGCCATCCATGCCTCAATTATTTCGATAATTTCACCCTGCCTAGCCCCTCTATCCTTTGGTTCACGATACCGAGGGTCCAATTCCAGATCAGGTCGACCAATAGCAACACATACGTTCTTCCATTGAGGCTGAAGCGTTAAAATTACAATATACCCCGAAGGACCTTTAAAAGTGCCAAAAGGTGCTATTAACTCATGGTGAGCACCTTGACGGTGAGGCCTAAACTTACCATCTGTAAGCGAGTAGCCCTGCAAAGAGATATCGTGATTATGAAACATCGCATCCACCATACTAATATCTAGCCACTGACCTCTCCCGGTCCGAGACCGATGAAACAAGGCATAACCGATTGCGGAGAAAGCATGTACCCCGCTTCCAACATCTGCGATACCTATGCCGACGGGTAATGGTGGGCCGTCGCGCTCTCCATTCATATGCATAAGTCCAGAAAATGCCTGCGCAGCCCAATCAAATCCAGTTTTGTGAGACAAAGGGCTTTCTCTGCCATAAGCAGAAATGGAAGCCATGACTACTTCAGGGTTTATTTTCTGCACATCTGACCAAGCAAGTGATTTTTTCTCCATCACTCCTGGACCAAAGTTCTCAACTATGACATCTACCTTTCGAATTAAATCATGAAGTATGCCAACACTCTCTGGATTTCGCAGGTCAAGCCCGATGCTTTTTTTTCCTCTATTCTGCTGAATAAAATAACCGCTTCGCCCATCTTCAGTAATAGGAAGTCCTCTAGAGGGATCTCCACTTGGACCGATTTCTACTTTGTAAATCTCAGCACCCATCTCAGCCATTAGTCTTCCTACCGTTGGCCCTGCCAGATACTGGGTCAGGTCTAGCACCTTCACTCCCTCAAGCATCAACATAATTTACGCTCCCCGACTTAAAGATATTTCAACCTATCGTGATTTAAACGTTTTTGCACTCAATAAATTGTTTATAGTTAGAATATGTTCTGTATATTACCGCAAGAAGCGGATACTAAAACACTAGCTAGATACTTAACCCGAAAACTTGGAAACCGCGATATATTCTTAGCTGTTAGTGCAGAAATTTAATGCTCCCCAGGCTGTTGAGAGAAAGGAATTAAAAATTGTCGTCAATTGAAGATTATTTGAAACTCGGATTGTTCATGCCAAATTGCTCGAACATGTCTGCAATCTCAACTTATCGGATAGTCGAAGATGAGTGGCCTTATGAGTCGAATAAAAGTATAGCGCTTGCTGCCGAAAGCGCAGGTTTTGAGCTCTTGTTTCCCGTCAGCCGATGGCGCGGATTTGGAGGAGAGACAGATTATCTAGGGACTTCATTAGAAACGATGACATGGGCCGCAGCGTTATTGGCCGTCACTTCTAAAATCAAAATTTTCTCAACCGTTCATGTCCCGGTCTTTAATCCGGTAGTAGTCGCAAAAATGGGAGCGACTCTAGATCACATTAGCGGGGGTAGATGGGGAGTAAATTTAGTAAGCGGGTGGAGTGAAAAGGAATTTGGAATGATGGGAGTTAAACTCCTACCGCATGAAGAGCGCTACCAGCGAACTGCTGCATTTATTGAAATTCTGAAGGGTTTATGGGCAGATACACCGGGCACTTTTAATCACCACTCAGCTTGGTATGACGTCACAGATGGATACTGCTTGCCTCAGCCGAAACGGATGCCTGAAATAGCGAATGCTGGCACATCCGAAGATGCGAAGGAAATGACCACTAGCTTATGCGACTGGGCCTTTATCTCTACACCAACCATTGAGGCGATTTCCTCGATTGTGGAGGATATCTCTCTGCGAGCAGCCAAAAAACAAAAACAAGTCGAATGTGCCGCTTTCCCGTTTGTTCTATGGCGTGATTCCGAAGACGAAGCTCAAAATGAGTTGGAGAAAATTATTGCTCAAAAAGATGAAGTTGCGGCCCAAAATTGGCTAGATGGCCTAGCAATCGGCAGTGGATCGTTTGATCAATTCACACTAGACATGATGACGGTAGGGGCTGGCGCTGTTCATGTCATTGGCACTGCTGAACAAGTCGCGACAAAGATAAAAACTATGCATGATGCAGGGTTAAAAGGAGTACTTATGATATTTCAAGCATATCTGCAGGATACGATAAGATTTAGGAAAGAAATAATGCCTCTATTGTATGAGATGGGCGTCATCAGCAAATTAAGCTAGACCAAGGAGTAGCAGACATATGAATTTCAAAGGCCACTACAAAACAGGTGCGATACAGGAAGTAATCTACGGGAAGGAGTTAATTGAGGCACTTAACCAAGCGATCAGTGATACGTCGGATCCAATGGTGATGTTTGTAACTAATACTAGTCTTACAAAGATTGACGGACTAGCAGGCGTCGTAAAAAAAGCATTAGGCAAAGTATGTGTTGGCGAAGTCAAAGGACTCAAAGCTCACTCACCACGCCAAGATGTCATCACACTTGCAAAAGAACTAAAGGAAAAACGTGCAAATATTGTCGTTACTTTAGGTGGAGGCTCTGTTTGTGACACTACCAAAGTTGCCTGTCTAGCGCTCGAAAATGGAGTGAGTTCAAAGGATGGCATTAGCCAATTAGCGTCCGATGAGCTAAATTCTCCAAAAATTAAACACATCGCAATACCTACGACATTGTCCGCTGGCGAGTATACCGGTTTCGCTGGAATTACCGATGAAACGATACCGAGGAAAGAACTGTTTTTCCACAATGGAATGGTTCCCAATATAGTCATCTTAGATCCGGAAATGACGAGTGCCACACCAGACCGACTATTCTTTGGCACGGGTGTAAGAGCGGTTGACCATGCGATAGAAACATATTGCTCTATAAATGCTAATCCATTAGTGGAAGCTAGCTCTCTTCATGGTCTAAAGCTGTTAGCCAGCGCACTACCTAAATGTAAAGCTGACCCAAGTGACAAAATGAGCCGCTTAGAATGCTTAGTTGGCTCATGGCTCTCCATACAAGGTGTGGCTAACGGGGTAGATCTAGGAGCAAGTCATGGCATTGGTCATATTTTAGGTGGTACGGCCGGGATGCCCCACGGGGAAACGTCGTGTGTCATGCTCCCGCATGTTCTCCGATACAACAGTTCAACGAATGCCGATCGCCAAGAAATATTAGCTGCTGCGATGGGCAATCTTAATCATCCTTTGGCTGATCAGGTGCAATCACTAGTCTCAGAACTTCAATTACCGGGCCGGCTAAGAGATGCGGGGGTACCTAAGGACTTGCTACCCACGCTTGCAGAAGAATCCATGCTCGATATCTGGATTGCAACTAACCCCAGATTTTTGGGGACATCCGCAGATATTCTTAACTTACTTGAGGACGCTTGGTAAAAGTGAGCTCATTAGGTAATATCTTTATGCATCTGTAATTAACATAAAGGAACCGATATGCCTCATGTCACCGCTATAAAAGCCATGCCTGTTCCAGCGAGTAAAGCTTGGGAATTTGTATCTAACTGGGGGGGTACGGACAAATGGATACCCGGAGTAGGTCCGGTTGTAGTAGAAGGATCCGGAGTAGGCTCGCTACGAAGTGCAGATCTTGCACCAGAAACTGGTTTCCCTGGCAGAATATCGGAAAGACTAGAAACGTTCGATTTGGATAAAATGTCTTTCAGTTATTGTGTTGTTGGAGATAACCCCATCCCAATAACTAACTATCTTGCGCGAATGTCTGTTAAAGCGATCTCAAAAGATTCTTGCGAGGTGACCTGGGAGAGTACCTGGGATACAGAATTAGATGAAGCGGAGCTTATCGTCGCATTTAACGGACTATATAACTTAGCATTAGATAATGCAGAACAACTCATACTCTCAGAAAATCAGTAATAGAAGGAAAAAAAATGGATTTTGGAATTACTTTCCCCAGCTATATTAGGGCTTACCATGACGTAAAAATGGCGGAAGACTATGGATTCACCCATGCATGGTTCTATGACTCCCAAATGTGCTACAGCGATGTATACGCGACAATGGCACTGGCTGCGGAACACAGTCGTTATATAAAACTTGGCACTCTTGTTTCAATACTGGGAAATCGCATCGCGCCAGTGACCGCTCATTCAATCGCCACCATTAACGAACTTGCTCCTGGAAGAGTCATATTGGGGGTAGGTTCTGGTTTCACGGGTAGGAACGTAATGGGCATGCCTCCTGCAAAACTTAAAACGATGCGTCATGAAATCGAGGTCATAAAAAAATTACTTAAAGGACAGGAAGCTCGCTATATCGAGGGCACCATAGAGCGCGACATACGTTTTTTAAACCGTAATGAAGGCTATATTAATGTACGTGACGGAATTCCATTATATATGGCGTCCAATGGCCCTAAGGCAAACGATATGGTCGGTGAGCTTGCCGATGGCTGGGTAACGATAGGATTGAACCCAGAATACATAAAAGCCGGGATCGCGCAGATAAAAGCAGCTGCAAAAGATCACGGCCGGAACATGAGGTCTTTATATACAACAAATCTGACAAGTGGGTGTGTACTGAGACCGGGTGAAGACATTATGTCGCCAAGAGTTATTAGACAAGTTGGGCCGTCAGCGATACTTCTATTACACACAAACTGGGATCCGAAAAAAATGATGCCGGGGCCGTTTGCGCCTCCCGAAGTAGCCGGATTAGCAAAAAAATATTACACCCAGCGGATCATGAAGATGAAAACCCCTATGAGCAAGCGGTATCAGGAGATGCATGCCGGACACCTTACTAAACTGCAAAAAGGCGAGGCCGAGTATCTAACCCCGGAGTTAATAAAACTTGCGACTTTGACAGGCTCTCCAGCCGAGATAATTGACCGCGTTAAAGAACTTGAAGATGCAGGAATCACTAATCTTGCACTCAATGTCTGTGGCACTGATGCAAGAGACATTATAAGAGAGTTCGGTAATGAGGTTATAGCTAAACTCTAAACCTTGGCTCATCGGAAGGAAATTATGATTGCGAACAAGCTACAGGTCTTAGGTCCAAATGAAGTCACTATTGAATGGCTTGAGCAAGCATTATCAAACTCTGGTGTTAAAGCGGAGATCAAAAGCTTTTCGGTTGAGAAAGTGGGTACCGGCCAACTTGGAGAAACAAGGCGATTTATCATCGAGTATAACGGCGATCAGTCTCTTGAGCACCCAAAAACACTTGTCGGGAAGTTCCCTTCCGACAGTGAGATCGCGGCTACAACTGGCAAAGACATGGGATTCTATCGTGGAGAAGTGATGTTCTATAGGGAGCTTGCAGATAGAACAAAAACAAAAACCCCTAAATGCTATGCAGCGGAAATAGATCAAGAGAACAACTTCGTTCTTTTACTCGAAGATCTTGCACCTGCGACTGCTGGCGACCATATGGCTGGTTGCTCTGTCAATGATGCTCGGCTAGCAATGAAAGAGGCTGCTTTCTTACACGCTGCGTTTTGGAATGATCATTTATTGGAAAAGCAAGACTGGCTATATGTTCCTAATGGTGCTCAAGGCTTTTATACGACTGATCTAATACACAGCTCATGGGATTATTTTCGGGCCAATCATGGAAACCAAATGGATCCCAGAGTGATACAGGTGTGTGACCAATACGTGGCCTCTCACGAAAAATGGAATCAACCTCGAAGTGGTCCAAAGTCCTTTTCGCATAATGATTTCCGCGTCGACAACATGCTATTCAGTGAAAAACAAGTCGCCGTGGTTGATTGGCAAACAAGTAATTACCTCTCAACAGGTATGGATGTTGCGTATTTCATAGGCAGTGCATTTAACAGAGATACCAGACAGGCAGTAGAACACGATCTCCTCCGCGAATACCATCAGACGCTCTTAGCGGAAGGAGTCTCAAACTATGAACTAAGTCAGCTCAAGAATGATTACATGCACTACAGCTTTGCGGTATTGGCTGTAGCTATTGCTGCGGCAGTCATCGTGAAGCGGTCAGATCGAGGAGACCGCCTGTTCATAAAAATGGTGACTGATGGCGCGTACCAAGCACTTGATAATGGCGCTATGGATTTACTTTAAGAAACGTAAAGGCAGAACAGATGCTCAGACTAGCAAAAAATCATTTAGATATTGGGCTTTTCACTAATGATATTGATAGGCATCACAACTTTTGGAGCAAGACAGTAGGACTTAAGCTCGATCATGAACTCAAGTTCAACAAAGATATAACACAGCACAGATATGATGCTCATGGTTCAGTGATAAAAGTGAACCATCATGCTAAGCCATTTCAAAACGAACCCGCCTCCGGATACAAGCATCTGAAAATTGCGAGCGCCGACCTACCTAATCAACTGCTTAAACACCCTGGCGGTGACTTTGTATCACTCGTTACTCCCGGGACTGATGGTATAGTCGGGATCGGGATAGAAATCTCCACAGCCAACCCAAAAAATATGGTGGAATTTTATACTGATGTTATGGGTTTTGATCTCGTCGCAACCAACTCTCTGCAATGTGGCGACACCATCCTGTTCATAACAAAAGGCCATGCTGGCTATAAAACAGACAGCTTTGTGGGGCCAAACTTCCGATATCTCACCGTGCAGATCTATGATGCAGATTTGGAGTGCGCCGCTATCAAAGAAAAGGGCGGTTTGATTACTCAAAATCCTCGTACAATAGGAAAGATTGCTCGATATGGGTTCGTCACAGATCCTGATGGGAACTGGATTGAGATTTCGGCTCGAGCTTCACTTACTGGCATTATCCCAACTCCAGATAGTTAGGTACTATTTAATTTTTTTAAGTCGCTGATGACCTGTCTTGCGCTCAGAGTTACCAATGGAGGTACCTGGAAAAGTATCTTCCGTTCCCGCAGATACTGTCAGTTCCTCTATTGCAATCTTATCTCTACTGTCTCACCGACCAGTCGCTCACACATAGTAAGCGAAGTAACTCTTGCAAAGCCAACAGCCTCGCCAGAATAAGTAAATTCAGACTGCGTACTTAATTCAATGCGCAATCCGCCCGCTTCGGCGCAACATTGGCGACTATCAGCCGAGACTTGAGATAACATAACTAGTTGGATTAGCAATAAACTGGAGATTCGGCTCATAAATGGATTCTTTTTATAACTCACAATAGGACAGATTCACAATATATCTGACCTATCACACATACAAAAAAACCAGTAGAAAAATCTACCAGGGCTTTCAGCAAGCAAATAGTCCAAATATTTATTTAGAATTTAACCGTCAAGTCTAGCTGGAAAAGATCTTGAGCTTTCTTCGTCACTGAATCTTCAGTCGCATAGTAATCAATCCCAACCGATACCTTTTTGTTAATCGCGTATCCCAACGCAACTTCATGTCCCTTAATACCAGTATCTCCACCAAAACGGTCTGAGTCTGGCAAAAAATCTGGAACTGCGTTGTGTTCAATATCGGCATACAAGTATTTCATCTTCCACTTGCCGACTTTGTACTTGAAACCAACGATATAAGCAGTATCTTCTGCTGCGTTGGTTTCGTAGTTGTTAATGTACTCGCCAACAACACTAAACTTGCCCGCGCCGACTTTTGTACCTATTTCCCCCGCCAAGTTGAATGAACCAAGGTTGTTATCAGTATTGGTCCCACCTGCACCAGTATAAGCATCCGAGCCAGCTGTTTTCATTTGACCGAATGTATAGATAGTGCCTGAGAGCTTACCAAACATATTACCCGATTTGAATTTTAGCCCAAGTTGCCCATAACCCATATGTGAGTCGTGCTTTGTGGCACTTTTGTTCTCTTCTAAAACAAGGATACCGACATTTAACCACAGAGGTCCTTTCTTAGGAGCAAAGCTAACCGCGACACCTTCAGGGTTGATATCCCCATCCCACATTACATCAGTAGGAGCCCAAAGATAGGCTTTACGCTTGAACTTACCAGCAACGGCTTTTAAGCCCGTGTTACCATGGGTGTATTGAGCATAAGCATAATCTAAGTTGATATTTTTAGTAGAGAAGGCATCTTGCATAGTTTGATTGGTTGAGCGGGGATCGCTTCCACCTGAAGCGAGTCCTGCTCCTACTTGCCAGTTACTGATCGGCTTAGCAATAACTCCTAAGCGATAACGAATTCGACCTCTACTTCTCTCTTCGCTTCCAGTGCTGTCTTCAAACTGATAGCGCGTTCTGATGTCACCTTCGACCTTAATTTTTTCAGCCCACTTGATTTTCCCAAGTGATTTTTTAGTTGTACTCTCAAGGGCACTAAGCTTTTTCTCAACCACCATAACCTTCTCAGGGGTTATAAAAGATACTTTCTCGGCATCTGCATGTGCGGCGCTTTTTAGTGCCAAATATTCCTCTGAAGTGATAGTTCCTCTTTCCATTAGTACTTTTAGCAAATCAGTCAGGGCCTCATTAGAAGCATTGACTGACAATGAAAGAGCGCATAAGAAGGTAAAACCTGCAACTACTAAAAACGAACTACTCTTACTAGTCAGACTCACTGTCATTTCTCCATGTTTTAATTCAATAGCTTTTTTATGTTGCTACGTCTTGTTTTTCTAGAATCTTATTTTCTCAAAACTGTTATAGCGACCAGAACAACATAATTATGTTTTGTGACATTTTGATGACACTGACCTAACCTCTGGAAGAAACTAGTTATAACAATCAAAAAATCAGCAAGGTCTAAAAGTCGACAGCTCTTTTCGAAGATGAGGGTGTCGATTGTTTCTTAAGTTTTTATGAAAACAAATTACTATCACTCATTTAACTACAGCAAAATAGAGGGCTACCTATTCATGTCAACCAAAAATTAATTGTTAATACAGACTGTAATAAATTCGCACTTAGCTAATGTATATCCCACTCTCTCGATGATGGCAGGAATGCAGTTAGAGATATTTACGGCTGTAGGCCATTCGGGCATCACAATTGATGCCACTGCAGAAAAGCTAAATGTCCAACCTCTAAAACTAAGACCTTTGTTATATGCGCTAGTATCCGCTAATTTATTAACCGTAGAGGAAGCTCCTCTTCTATAATACGGAGGAAGCTAAAGAATTTTTAATCAAAGGGAAAAAGCGATACATTGACAGCATGCATAGTGCTTACTCTGACCTGTGGTCGGCCACCATGCATACTGCAGACTCGATAAGGCAAGAGTCTCCAATAGTAGAGCACAATTTCTCTAAAATGATACATGTCGAACTGCGATCTTTCGTTACGGAGTTGGATGCCGGTGCTAGCGCCTCGGCAAGGCGATTGCACAAAGAGTTTGATATGAGCTGGTTCCAGACTTTACTCGATGCCGGAGGGGGCTCGGGTGGCCTAGCAATCGCATTTTGGAAGCTTTGTCCTAAGATAAGACTAACAGTGGGAGAGTTTGGAAATGTAGTCCCTATTACTAAAGAATGTATAGAGTCAGAAGATCTAGCGGAAACTATAGAGACCCTAGAAATTGATCCCGCCTCTTCTCAACCAACCTCTACTTTCGACGCCATCGTCCTTCGTTCCGTTCTCTAGGTGGTGAGCCCAGAAGATGCTCGAAGCACCATGCAAAATATCACAAAAGCCCTTAACCCGAATGGCGAAATATTGATGCTGGGAAAGATGCTAGATGACTCCCGCTTATCACCAACAGAAGCTGTCGCTGTCAATGTAATGTTTTTAAATGTGTACCCTAACGGGCAGGCTTATACAGAGAGCGAGTACCGTAGTTTTTTCCTGGAAGCAGGATTAGAAAATATCCAACGCAAACAGATGTCTAGCGGTTATAGTATTCTTCACGATAATAAGAAAGGTTAGACCTCACCACAAAGAAGAAATGAATGCTTCTAAATACCAATAAATTTCTGAAGAATTCTGGGGACCACTTGCTTAAATTTTAGACGTCCTTCCGTCACCACCAAACAAATACACTCGCCCTGCTTGGTGACTACCGGCTGATGCTCTAGATGCTCATCCGCCTCTTCGATATCTCCTGCAGAAAAAATCTGAGATCCACAAAAATAGGATCCCTTCAGTACTAAGGTTAACTCGCCTCCTCGATGGCTGTGTGTCGGCAATATCAAACCAGGCTGACCTCTAAGCATCCACATCTGTGTATCGCCACTTTTTTCAAGCCGACATAATTTCAAGCCTTCTCCAAGCGTCTTCCATGGCAGAGCATTTAACCCTTTGTCTAGAAAAGTGCTGACAAACTGTTCCAAATCAGCTATTTCACCCACGTTTTCTGCAAACGAGGGTTGCATATCGTCATTCGATGATTGCTCCCATTCGTTCGATCTAGGAGCCCTCTCTAAAGATCGATCAGATGGTCCTGCCAAGCCAAGAAGCTCGCCACCTAACTCCTCCGCCTCCAAAACAGTGCGTCGACAGGTACTGCATACACCGACGTGTGCCTTCAGAACTTCTTGAAACAACGACAAGCCATTTCCGCAGGCATAGTCGAGCAGCCATGAGTCGCTCGGATGATGATGAATCATGATGTATGCTCCGCTAGAACTTTACGAAGCTTTTGAAAACCTAGTCTAGTTCGTGATTTAACAGTTCCTATAGGCAAAGATAGCTCTTCAGCAATTTCCCTATGGGACTTGCCTAGAAAATAAACCTTATACATTGCCTGCCTTTGCTCCTCAGGCAGGAGCTGTAACATTTCATATATCTCAGACCTCACCACATCTGACTGAACTTTCTCAGGCTCCGTAACATCAACAATATTACCGATATCAGCCGCCTCGTCATAAGCACTGCGTCGTCTCTTATTAGCACGATAAAGGTCAATCATCCTATTTCTAACTAACGTGTACATCCATGTGCGTGCTGATGCTTTGTTAGAATCAAAAGACTTCGCTCTGGTCCAAGCAGTCATCATGACATCTTGCACGACGCTATCGGCTTCACCAGAGGCGCAACCACGACCAATAGCCCAAGCTACAAGCTTGGGTGTGAATATCGAAAAAAACTCGGCGAAAGCAGCCTCGTCGCCGTCGTCGCGGACGCGCACCAGCAGAGCTGTTTCTCGCTTTCTAGCTTCACTCGTATCAGTCCTGTTAGAAGAGGCAAATTTCAAAATATTCACTATGTCTATTAATGTCCTGTTGCTTAGTATAACTAATATGAGTTAATACGGCAGAGACCGATAACCGGTTCACTCTTCTCTTGTTCTCGCCTTTGATCCTTAGATCATGGCTGTTCGTAAACAAACTTAGGCTAAAATTTGTGAGTTCTAATATAAAAAATAGTAAATCCCAACGACGGAGAATAGGCGTTGTCGGTTCTGGTATAGCAGGTTTATCTGCTGCCTGGGCCTTGAGTAAACGCCATGACGTCACTCTGTTTGATAAAAATATCTACTTCGGTGGTCATGCAAACACCGTCCGGATAGACCTTCAAGGCGAAGGTTTTAATGTGGACACGGGCTTCATTGTCTATAATGATGTCAATTACCCTCATTTAGTCAACCTATTTGATTCCCTATCTGTAAATACCTGCGCCAGTGACATGTCATTTTCCGCATCACTCGATGATGGCCACTTCGAATACTCTGGTTCAGGCTTCAGTGGATTGTTAGCTCAACCAAAGAACATAGTGAATCCACGGTTTTGGCGGATGTTGAAAGGTATTCAACGCTTTTATAAAAATGCACATCGCTATATGAGCGAGGATCTTTCTGGTTTGACGATTGGACAACTACTAGATCGAGAAAATTACTCACAAACATTTAAAGAAGACCATCTACTTCCCATGGCATCAGCTATTTGGTCTACCGCCGATTCAGATATTCTTGCCTACCCATCCGGTGCCTTCCTTCGCTTCTTTGAGAATCATGGTCTACTGAGACTGCACGATAGACCACAGTGGAGGACAGTCGCTGGCGGAAGCAAACAATATGTTCGTCTACTTTTGAAAGACAGTCAGATTAAGGCTTATAAAGAATGTCATATTACTGAAGTTAGACGTGAGGCCAATGCAGCTTACTGTCATGACAACCGGGGCAACGTATACGAGTTCGACGAAATCGTGATGGCAACACATGCAGATGAAGCTCTTGCCTTGTTAAAAGATCCGACCGCACTAGAGAGAAAAGTGTTATCCTTCTTTAAATATAGTAATAACGTGGCCTGCTTACATACTGATGCAGCTTTAATGCCACACTCGAAAAAAGCTTGGGCAAGCTGGAACTATATGCGAGGTCATAAGCTTGGAGCCCCATCCGGAGTGTGCATAACTTACTGGATGAATAATCTCCAACACTTACCGACTACTAAAGATATTTTTGTGACCTTAAACCCTGAGACTCCTCCTAAAAGTAGCCATACCTATGGCGAATATAGCTACAAACATCCGATATTCAATACTAAAACAGATTCTGCTCAATCCCTTTCTATAAGCTTGCAAGGCTCTCACCGAACTTGGTACTGCGGCAGCTATTTGGGACACGGCTTTCATGAAGATGGTATTCAATCGGGTTTGTGGGTAGCAGGCCAACTTGGTAGTCCTCCGCCCTGGGAACACGCAGGATATAACCGCTTACCTTCGAGCTATGACTAATGTCAGTATCCAAGGACTATTCTCTACAGGGCAAAATGACAACAGGGATCTATACCGGCAAAGTATTCCACCAACGACACTCCATTCCTAGGCACCAATTTTTATACTCGGTTTTTTATTTCCTCATTGACCTCGATGAAAAAAGGTCAAGAAATCATAACTCTCTAATTTTCAAAAGAAATGGGCCTGCTTGGTTTAGTTTTTACGATCGGCGCCATGGCGCCGGAGAGGAGAGTCTTAAAGCATGGGCTGAAGACTTCTTGGAGCATAAAGGTATTAAGAATGGTCCTTTCAGCTTCCAAATCCTCGCCATGCCCAGAATTTTAGGGTACGTATTTAATCCAATCTCTATTATTTATTGTTACGACAAAATAGATTTTCTAGTCGCGATAATATATGAAGTTAACAACACTTTTGGAGAACGTATTCATTATCTATGCCCTGTGTTGGACAATTCGACACCTATTCAACAATCTTGTGAAAAAGCCCTATTTGTCTCGCCTTTTTTCAATATGTCTGGACATTATCAATTTCAGATAGACAGACCTTCTGAAGAACTGAGGCTCAAGATAGATTATTTCAAAGACAATACTAAATTACTGACTGCGACATTTTCAGGAAAGTACAGGTCTTTCACGATCAGAAATTTACTAAAACTGATAGCGCAATATCCTGCACTTACGTGGAAAGTAACTTTGGGGATCCACTTCGAAGCTTTACGGATTTGGGCTAAAGGCATCCCGCTTGTGAAACATTTAAAAACCACAACCAAACTGTTTTCTAGGAAAAATAATGCGCCGAAAAAATAAATTTTTGTTCCTCTCTCTCATTTTCGAAACACCGTTAAAATTTATCTTACAGTTGTTTTTCAGAAATCTTCAATATGGTTGTCTGCACATCCAAACTCCATCAGACCAATTATGGAAGTTTGAAGGTGAAAAAGACCGCGCCGCTATAGCGGTATGGCATCTACATAACTGGAAACCACTTTGGGCTGTTGTTACGCGTGGCTCGTTAGGTTTTGGCGAAAGCTATATCCACCAAGATTGGAGCACTCCAGATCTTAAAGTACTACTTTCTTTCGCTGCCACTAATGAAAAAAAAGTTGATGGTCCTAAACGGAGGAGGAAGTTACTCAGATTGAGGGATATAAAGAGTCATAAGGGAAAAAGAAATTCAAAGAAGCAAGCTCGCAAGAACATTGCGTATCATTATGACCTTGGAAACAGCTTCTACAAACTCTGGTTGGACGAGACTATGACCTACTCCTCTGCATTATTTCAGGGGAAAAATGTGACTCTTAAAGAAGCGCAAGAATGCAAGTATCAGCGAATACTCGATTTGCTGGATGTTCAACCCGGTAGCTCACTGCTCGAGATAGGCTGCGGATGGGGCGGATTCCTCGAGCATGCCGCAAATCAAACAAAAACCAGCATTTTAGGCGTCTCAATTTCACAAGCACAAACTGACTACGCACTAAAAAGATTACATTATGAAAAGACGAGAGAGAATGTCAATATAGAAATCTGTGATTATCGTGATATTAAAGGCAGTTTCGACCACATAGTATCGATAGAGATGTTTGAAGCAGTGGGAAAAGAATACTGGAATACTTATGCTCAGAAGTTAAAAAGCTTACTTTCAACAAATGGTACCGCAGTCCTGCAAGTAATAACTATTGAAGAAGAACGCTTCGACTCGTATAGCGACACTCCTGACTATATTCAGCGCTACATTTTCCCTGGGGGTATGCTCCCAAGTTATTCAGTGCTCGAGTCAACTTTCGTAGAGTCAGGACTGCAAATCATCGATAGTATTTCTTTTGGGAACGACTATGCCAAAACTCTCTCGCTTTGGCGCAATCAATTCTTAGAGCATTGGCCCAGTGCACTCGAGCTTGGCTTTGACGAGTCATTCCGACGAATGTGGGAATTCTACCTCGTTTACTGTGAAACCGGATTCCAACAAAAAAGCACTGATGTGGTGCAAATTACCCTTAAACATATGTAAAAATTTATGGGATCGTATTCTAAATATATTGGAATCGTCGAAAAAGATTTTTAGCTTTCTAATCGTTTCCTAATAATCCTCAATATTGAGCCTAGAATAGGAATTCTTTCGTAAAAATCTCTGCCCACATCCCAGAAGTCTATATGAGCGGTTACCAGTCCTTCTGGAGAAAAATGGATCTCAGAACAACCCTTCACATGCCAACTACCTCCCAAGGACTTACTAATAACGGCATCTAGTTCCCATTTCAAAAAAGCAATCGAAACTCCCTCGACGGGTGCTGATATTGCTGTTTGTGTTACATGAAAGTCGTGACTTTTCATATTAAGGAGCATATCTGAGAAAATTTTGTGAAAAGCGCTTTTGCCTTGCGTGTCATTGAACGGATCAAAAAAAACGACATCTTCCGCCACCAAAGTAACTAATGCGTCAATATTCTCAAGGTTCAGTGACTCCAATGCGACTACGTAGCGTCCTAAGTTGCGCAGTCGCATTAGCTCATTGATCATTTAGCCATCCAACGATTAACCTTAAGCGCAAGAGACTGAGGCAGGCAGCTTATAACTCTCATTATCCAAGACATTTGCCACGGAAATCGAATAGATAGGTGCTTTTTTTGCAGCTTTTTAAATATTAGAGAAGCTGCATCATCCGCCCCTATCATAAAAGGCATAGGAAATTTATTTTTGGCTGTCAAAGGAGTGCTCACAAAGCCTGGTTGCACAACAGAAAGATATATTCCTAAATCTAGTAATTCCACTTGAAGGGATTCGCACAGGCGCACCAAGGCGCACTTGCTGGCACTATACGCCCCTGCAAAGGGAAACCCTTTATCTGCTGCCAAGGAGGATACCACTGCAATATGGCCCGCGCCTCTTGATTTCAGCCTCGGTAGTAATAACTCTAAAGCTAGAGCGACACTATGGAAATTCAAATCCATTATCTCCCTAATTGAGCCACTCGAAAAATCACCTACGGACATTGGCTTATAAGTCCCAGCATTTAAAATAATCGTATCAGGAAACGACTCTAGACTGTCGAAATGCCGAATTAAAGTAGAGATTTCTTCCCGATTAGTAACGTCTGCAGCACAAATCTCAGCGTGCTCCGGAAAGGCCAGTTCTGCGCGAGTTAACTCTAGTCTGTCCCTATTCCTTGAAGTCAGCAGTAATTTAGCTCCATCAAGACTGTATGTTTTGGCCAAAGCGGCACCAATACCACTACTGGCTCCGGTAATCCATACGACCCGTCGATTTTTTTCTTGCAAAACTAAACCTCAAATTTCAATTAATTAATGAACTATAGACATTAGCTATAACAACTGGAGACTATAACTTTAAATACCAAACTCTAACCCATGGAGGTCTTCCACTAAAGCTAAATATAAAATAGTCAACAAAGCTCGTTTTCATTACTAGGTTTCAGAACAACAAATAGCGGAATTTAATATGGAATAAAGCAAGTGCAATTGGGTAATGCTGTCAACTAACAACCGTCGGTCTAGCTCAGGACTCTCGCACACTAGGCCGATAGAGGGAACGCTAGCCATCGGATTTATGCCCTCTAAAAGGGCATAAGAAAGAGAGTGTTTGTTCATGGTGCACCCTGAAAAAATGTCCCTCCTAAAACCTTGCAATCTATGGATTGTTTAGCAGAAAGTTGCTGCTTTCCGGCCAAAAACAAAGTTGGCACTAAATATGCATACTAGATCCAGTATAGAGAGTCAGTATTGTCCTCTTGAAAGAAACAAAACTTAATGAAATTTAAAAAAGCAGGAGAGAAAAATGAGACAATTTTTCAAAGCAAAAATAACGGGTCTGATGTTTATTGGATCCCTGCTACTCGTGCCGTTCACAGCAACGGCAGATAATCATGCTGAAACGTCATCAGAACATACATTTAGCGCCAATGTGCTGATTGCAACTGATTACCTTTATCGCGGAATTACACAAACCAATGAAGATCCTGCTCTCCAAGGCGGAATGGACTATGCCCACTCTTCGGGTTTTTACGCGGGAACATGGGCATCAAATCTAGAGTTCAATCCTAGTACTAGCGATGCGGCTTCGTTAGAAATCGATTTTTATGCTGGCTACGGCTTTGATTTTGCTGGACTCTCATATGACATAGGCTATCTCTATTATATGTATACCGGTCAAAATGAAGATTCCGGTGGCGGAGACTATGATTTTTGGGAAATTTATGGCTCTATCGGTAAAGAATTTGGCGGAACGCTGGCTCCTTCCGTGTCTGTTGGCTTTGCTTGGTCTCCAGACTTTTACGGTGAGGATGATGACGGAATCTATGTGAATAGTTCGGTTGGTGTTTCTCTGCCTGCGGGTATCAACCCCTACTTCAACATAGGTTACCAAGACGTGTCCGGAGACAAAACTACTGCTGGTGGTTTTGACTACTGGCATTATGCTGTAGGCGCTTCAAAAGATTTTGGGGCCTTCACATTTGATATCTCGTGGAATGACGCTGATAACTACTGTGACGGCGACCAAAGTGCATGTGAAGCCGTGGTCTTTGCGGTATCTAGCTCTTGGTAATACCGTTAAAACAATAAGTGTTTTAAGCCCGCTGCGACTAGTCCCAGCGGGTTTTTTTTACCCCTCTTATTAATTTCATTATGAGACATCAGCGGTGAGTTTAGATACTCCATGAGGCCTGCACACAGGAGTACTTTATAATATACTGTAGTAGTTAGATCGACGTAAAAAATAGTTTTAGATAGCTATGATTTCGGAAAAGCAACAGACTGCTCAAGCAGTAATGATTAAAATACAGAAGGTAACTTCCACATGACAAAAGACGACAACGACATAAAAGTCGATGCCATAATAGTTGGAGCTGGGTTCTCAGGATTGTACATGTTGTACAAATTAAAAGAACTAGGGCTCACAGCAAAAATTATCGAGGCAGGGAAAGGCGTTGGTGGTACGTGGTATTGGAATCGTTATCCGGGAGCCCGTTGCGATGTTGAAAGTATGGAATACTCCTATAGCTTTTGTGAAGAATTACAACAAGATTGGGTATGGACAGAGCGATTTGCAGGTCAAGAAGAAATTTTAAGGTATCTCGAACACGTCGCAGATCGATTTGAACTGCGCGCTGATATTAGTCTAGAAACAAAAGCATTGAACTGTGAATTTTCAGAAACCACTAACTTGTGGAGTGTGCAAACCACAAAAAATAACTATTTGGCAAAATATTGCATAATGGCGACCGGCCCACTCTCCTCTACCAACGTCCCTGATTTCCCTGGACTGAAAGACTACGCAGGAAAAACTTATCATACGGGCAATTGGCCCCATAAAAAGGTAGATTTTTCCGGAGAAACTGTTGGAATAATTGGAACAGGGTCCTCTGGGATTCAATCTACCCCGATAGTTGCCCAGCAAGCTGAGCATCTTTTCGTTTTTCAGCGCACCCCAAATTTCTCAGTGCCCGCAGGAAATACACCGCTGAGCGATCAAGACCAGAATTCTCTAAAATCAAATTACTCCGCCTTTCGAAAACAACAACGAGGATTGCCAGCGGCCTGTAATAGCTTACCCCGGAGACAGGGCGCGTTAGAAGCCGACGAGATGGAGCGTAATGAAGTCTATGAAGACTATTGGAAAAAAGGTGGACTCTCCTTTCTCACCTGCTTTAATGATCTAGTCTCAAATAAGAAATCTAACGAAACTGCTGTCAACTTTATTCGTAATAAAATAGAAGATATCGTTGAAGATCCCGAAACAGCTAAACAGCTAAGTCCCGATCATTTATTCGGCTGTAAAAGACCATGTTCGGACACAGGTTACTATGAAGCTTTTAATCAAAAGAATGTCTCTCTGATAGATGTGTTAGCCTCCCCTATTATCTCGTTCACTAGAAATGGGATAGAAACTGTAGACCGTCACTTCGAATTAGACAATGTCATTTTTGCCACGGGATTTGATGCCATGACAGGCTCGCTTGATAGGATCAATATTACAGGAAGGAATGGACAATCACTCAAATCAAAATGGCAAGCAGGGCCAGTTTCATACCTTGGTTTATCAGTCTCTGGTTTTCCGAATTTATTTATTATGACAGGTCCTGGGAGTCCATCCGTGCTGGCAAACATGGTAGTTGGTTCGGAGCAGCATGGGGAGTGGATATCAGAATGTATTCAACACATTGAAGACAATAATCTCATGACAATAGAAGCGAGCGAAACGGCTGAAACTAATTGGGTTGAACATATTAATAATATCGCCGATACAACTATCTACCCGACCTGTAACTCTTGGTATTTAGGCGCAAATATTCCGGGAAAACCTCGGATATTCATGCCTTACGTCGGTGGATTCCAACGTTACGAACGAAAGTGTAAAGCGGTCCAAGCTGAAAATTACGCCGGGTATCGTTTTTCCTAAAAGCATTGGGTGACTTGTGCCTTTACTAGGCAGCGATTAAGGGTATTCTCCATAATTTGTGAAACGAAACTGGAGTGACCATGTCAAACAATCCTAAAACCAACATGCGGGGGTTTTTCTGTGCGCTTCTCGCCGGCACCTTATTGGCGGGAGCGGCAGTGGTTTCCAGATATGCTTATGACGGGGGGATAGATGCTGTCAGTTTAGTCACAATAAGAACGTTTATTGTCGTGGCATTCCTCTGGTTAGCTCTGTTGATTACAAAAATAGATCACACATTGTCGAGAGATCTATTGAAGCCGACAATAGTAAACGGCATTCTTTTTGTATTGATGACCTTAGGCTATCTAGGATCTATTAAATTCATCTCGGTCGGCCTCGCAACATTAATATTTTTCACCTTCCCTGTAATGATCGCTGTATTAGTGTTCATGTTTGGTATAGAGAAAGTTACCTTATCAAAATTAGTCGCAATTATTGTTGCCTTCTCTGGACTTATTGTGATGCTCGGGGCATCTTCAGAAGCTATAGACTGGAGAGGCGGGGCACTAGCTCTTATGGGAGCTGTAGCCACGGCGTTTAATGCTATCCAGATAAGGCAGCATTTCGGTGCTCAAAATGCTTTTGTCACAGCGTTCCATATCAGCTGCTTCAGCTTAATCACGTTGATTGTTATCTGCCTATTTCTTGGCTCTCTAAATTTACCTACAAGTCGGACAGGGTGGGCTGGGACACTCGGGGTCGGACTGTTCCAAAGTGGCGGTACACCTTTATATCTTTACGCAATTTCCAGAATTGGCGCTCTCAAGGCAGGAATGGCAGTAAATATCCAACCTGTCGTCGCAGTGATCGCAGCCTGGATGTTATTTAGTGAAGTCCTCGAATTTCCCCAGGCAGTCGGAGGAGGCATCGTGCTTCTCGCAATCGTTGCAATGCAAGTGATCGATTACAAAAAAACCGATAGTTAGCTAAAACAGAAGGGCTACCAAAATCTTTCCACGCTAAGAGACTTTAAATTTCGGCATCACATGTTTTGCGAAAAGCGCGTTTGAATATGAACTTTTCCTAGGATCAATTCCAGCAAAGTGGCTCGAAAGGATGAATAAAAGGCAATAGCAGTATGAAAGTGCCTATCCTGATTTGTGACGTTACCGCCGCAACAGCAGCAGCCATAGATAAGGATGAAGGATTGTAGCCATCTTCGGTGAAATGATGTTCAGTTAACCAAACATGGTCGAAGCCTATTCTTTCTGCCTCGACCACCTGGTCGAGCATCGCTCGATAAAACCGTGCCGATGGGATATGCCATCTTTGTGGGTTTCTAAAATCATACATTATCCCAAATCGCATTACCTTGCTCCCCTTTAGCAAAGGAACTTAGATCAATTAAATTCCTTCGTTAAAAACGCCTATCGACTAAACAACCCAATCAAGCTCGCTTTCTCTATAGTGTGAAAATTTAGGTAAAAACCAAGTATTGCAGCCGTAGTATCTGGTGTCACAGGCAGTGATTTTACGTTTACAGCATGGACAGTAAAAATATATCGATGGATATTTGAACCTTCTGGCGCGCAAGGGCCACCATATCCTGGGACTCCAAAATCCGTCCTAACTTCCACCACATCTGGGTGCATTTTCCCTGCCGAAAGATCCCCTGATCCTAGTTCTAAAGAAAAAATATTAGACGGAATGTTAGCTACATTCCAATGCCAAAACCCGCTTCCTGTCGGCGCATCAGGATCATAGCAAGTCAAAGAAAAACTCTCTGTCCCCTCAGGGACTCCGCTCCACGCTAACTGGGGTGACAAATTACCACCAGTACAACCAAACCCGTACGCCTCAGATAAAACATGCGGCGTCTTTAGCCTCTCACCATCTTTGAAACTCTCACTTTTTAAAACTAAACTCATTCTACTTACTCCATATTTGATACTTTTAATAAATTAAATCGCAGACAGCCCGCCATCTACGGGGATTACCGCCCCGGTCATAAAAGAAGCTTCATCAGAGGCTAAAAACAATGCAACATTAACAATTTCTTCGGGACGTCCCAACCTATTCATTAAATGCATCCCCTCCATCTCTGCAAATACTGATTCTTTATTGACACCTAATCCCTCTACGTACCGCTCAGGCATCGGAGTATCTACAACGCCGGGGCAAATAGCGTTCACCCTGATATTGTATTCTGCAAGGTCAGTCGCCATAGAACGTGCCAGCTGAGCTAGCCCTCCTTTGGAAGCGCCATAGGCTGCCATGGTTGGGAACCCTACCAATCCCCCCACAGACGAGTTATGAATAATTGAGCCTCCTCCTCTTTTTGACATTTCTCGTGCCGCGACTTGGCTGAGAAGAAATGGCGCGCGTAAATTCACCGCCAGCACGCTATCAAGCTCCTCTACGGTAGTCTCTAAAAAAGGTTTCCCTACCATAATTCCGTGATTACTGAAGAGGATATCTAGTCCTGAAAATCGAGCTATAGCAAGCTCGACAATTCTACCTAGAAGACTGTAATCGCACAGGTCTCCACCAATATATGCCACAGCCGCATCAGTCTCTGAAACTAACTCAGCCACTCTTCCATCAGGCTCAGGTGACATATCTGTCGCCACAACTTTAGCCCCTTCTGCAACGAATCGGCTCACCGCTACCTGTCCTTGTCCGCCTAGCGCACCACTGATTATCGCAACCTTATTTTCTAGTCGTCCCACAATTTACTCTCCATATTAATTATCTATCCGATTTTGGGTAGTCTCAATCCAGCTTGTTCCATCAAAGGGAGCACACGATCTCCAAAAAATTCCAGCTCTTCATGGTAGTCAAGCCAAGATAAAATAAGCCCTTCAACGCCTAATTCACTCAGCTCTTTCATCTTGTCAACCACCTGCTCTGGAGTACCCACTAACGGGTACCCTCCCCATCCCGCCACAAATCGCTCTGCAAACTGTTTGATAGTAGCATCAAACGATCCACTCTCAATTCCTAGCAGTTCCATAACGTTTCTAGCCGCATCCCAGTCACCCTGCTCGAGAATAGTGTCATAGGCTGCGCGAGCTTCACTTTCTGTTTCACGACAGCAAACGAATGCCTGGCTCATGACACCGCACTGCCTTTTATAAATAGCTGCTCGCTTATGGATGTCTTTGACTAGATTGCCGGCCTCCTCTGGTGTCGCCATAGTGATAAAATTAAAATCCATTTCTCTTGCTGAAAATTCTCGGCCATCCTCAGAGTTTCCGGCATTGAGCAGAATAGGACCCGGTTTCTGTATCGGCTTCGGTGACAAAAAACCTTCCTTGATAGAAAAATACTTTCCTTGAAAGCTAAAATCTTGCTCCGACCAAGCTTTCTTAACACAAGTTACCCACTCGTGCGCCATCGCATATCTTTCCGAATGGGGTAACTGTTCTTTACCGAACATTTCAATTTCAGGTCGAAACCAACCACACACTATATTAAGGGCAAATCGCCCTTCCGAAATGTTATCAATACTCGAACCCTGCTTTGCAGCAAACAGAGGGTGTGCGGTGGGGGTATGAGAAGTTGCACACACCATAATATTAGAAGTATTACAGGCCATTGCTGTGGCCCACGTATACACTTCCATATTGTCTCCGTTAAACTGAGTACTCCCTCCAAAATGCTTCCATCTGCCTACGGGCACAAGTAGTTCAAACCCCAAAGTGTCGGCAAGCTTAGCTATTTTAACGTTATGCTTGTAGGTGGGTTCGAAGGTCGTTGGTGCATGCGTCATCGTAGTCCCATTACTGCAATTAGTAGCAAACACTCCGAGCTTCATTTTATTTTTATTATAGACAGGCACATTATTAAGGCGCCATTGACCTATATCATCAGCATGCATCGTCTCTTCATTCTTCATCTATATTTAACCTCGTAGCTAAAATCCTATGCGATGGCACGAATGGCCGATCGTATTGTTTCAATTATGGCCTCTATCTCTGTCTCGTCGCAAACTAAGGCAGGACCAATCGCAATTATATCGCCCGTGTAGCGGATCATGACCCCATGGTCGAAACAGTATTGGAATATCTCCATGACACGCATCGAGATTTGATTATTACGTGTTTCAAATTCTATAGCGACCGCCATCCCAATGTTTCTTATATCAACTACGTGCGCTTCATCACGCAAAGAGTGAATTGCCTTTTCAAGTTCAATCTCAAGCTTACTAGATTTAGCCAACAAACCCTCGCTCTCATAAACATTGATAGCCGAAATTCCCGCAGCACAGGCCAGCGGATGACCAGAATTAGTGTAGCCGTGAAAAAACTCAACTAGATGACTTGGGCCAACCATGATTTCGTTATAGATACTGTCTCGCACTATGACACCTCCTAGAGGAACAACACCACTGATGACGCCCTTTGCGCAAATAATCATATCGGGAATAACTCCAAACCTATCGGCCGCAAACCATTCTCCTAATCGCCCAAATCCCGTTATCACCTCGTCAAAAATCAATAAAATTTGATGCGCGTCACAGATACTCCTTAGCTTTTTCAGATAGCCATGCGGTGGTACGATCACACCAGCCGATCCTTGCATCGGCTCAACAACCACACCAGCTATTGTCTCTGAACCATTTGCATCAACTAGAGCCTCTAAATTATCTGCCAAATGGTCACCCTAAACTGGTTGTCCTTTTGAGAAAGCCATTTTTGACAAATTATGTGTATGAGGCAAGTGCAAAGTCCCAGGCAGCAATGACGCTTTAAAGGCTTTTTTGTTGGCATCAATTCCTCCAACAGAAATACCTCCAAAACCGACACCATGATAGCCTTTCTCGTGTCCGACAAAGCGAGTTCTCTGGACTTCGCCTGTTGAATGATGATAGGCCAACGCTATTTTGAGTGCGGTGTCGCAGGCCTCAGAGCCTGAGCTAGTAAGGAAAACGTGATTAAGACCAGCAGGAGATATCTTCTTTATAGCCTCAGCTAGCATGAAAGCTTTTGGATGACCCGACTGAAAGGGTGCCGTGAAATCTAGTTCGTCTAGTTGATCCTTAACCGCTTGTACGATTTTTGGGTGTCTATGTCCTGCATTTGAACACCATAATCCAGAGATAGCATCCAAGACTCTGTGACCATCAGACGTTTGATAGTGCATCCCCTCTCCCCGTTCTATTAACCGAGGAGATTTCTTAAACATCCGATTATGCGTGAATGGCATCCAGAAAGGCTCAAGTTCTAAGCTCATTTTAACCAACACAAAATGTTTATTTTTTCATTTTCTTGTTTCATTGCAACTTCCTGAGCCCCAAAAATTCAACATACAACCCTTAAGCTGGGAAAACAAGCCAGCAAAATTGCGAAATAATACATTTCTTCTATAATCGAAAAAGAGAGTTGGAAGTGGGGAGGATAAATCCACCTTTCGCTTAGAGTCATAATAATAATATTTGTCGTTTTTACTCTAAAACTCCAAGCAAACTTAGTGAAAATTAATTCATCAGATACCAACTTAAAGGGGAACAAAATGAACTTAAAATTTGGATTACTATGGCCTTTCCGCAACCCAGAATTTGCAAAGGTTCCTTGGACTGACTTATATCGTTCACATCTTGATTTAATCTCGGACTCGGAAGCTATGGGTTACGATCACGCATGGCTAACCGAACATCATTTTGTTGATGATGGTTACTCGCCATCACTCATGAGTATTGCTGGTGCCATTTCTCAAAGAACGACTCGAATGAGGATTGGAACTTTTTTGGTACTTCTACCACTGCATAATCCGGTCAGAGTAGCTGAAGACACCGCGACTATTGACATCATGTCAAACGGACGCTTCGACTTGGGTGTTGGGTTGGGCTATCGACCAAAAGAATTTGACGATCAAGGAATACCTAGCGCAGAGCGAGGAGCTAGATTGAAAGAAGGAGTGGAAATCATCCAGCGGCTGCTAAGTGACGAGATGGTTACGTTTGATGGGAAACATAATCACCTGAAAGAAATACAAATCGTGCCTCCCGCGGTTCAAAGACCACATCCGCCAATGTGGGTCGGCGCAATTGCACCTAAAGCAATCGAACGTGCAGCCAAAATGGGGATGCATTTTCAGTGTACGGCACCAGTCGAATCTGTTGAACACTATGATAAATGTCTAGAAGCTGCGGGTAGGAGACCTACTGACTACAATGTAGCCCAACTCCGATGGGTGCATGTGGCACCGTCAAGGGAAGAAGCTTGGGAGAACTGCGCCAAAGCACTTCATTATACCAATAAAAAGTACTCACAATGGTTTGCGGAAGCAAATGACAGTCCCGGAGACGATCAAGGGCTAGATGAAATTAAATCTGTTGAAGAAATTATACGGACTCAGCATTTTGATTTCTTTGGGGAAGACTCAATCGTCGGAACTCCGGCCGATGTGGCTGAAATGATTGCTGATTATCAAAGTCGCGGTCGCATGACACATTTGGTTATGGGAATGGCGATGTCAGGCTTAGCGCCTAATTTGATTCGCAACAGTATGGACCTGTTTTCTAGAGACGTGATGCCGCACTTTAAACGATAAAAACTAATTCGGCCTTAGCATCAGTTAAGTGATAAGGCCGAATTACACTTCATATTTAATCCGTCAAACCCAATAATAAAGGCAATAATCTCTGCTTATGGATAAAAATTCGACGTCAAGTAGGGTTTCACCTCCGGGCCCGCCATGGCACAACATGTTGGAAGCCATTAGCTCCAGTCCGCCTATCTATCTGTTACAGCTTGCTAAAAAATATGGTGACATCGTTAAGTTTCAAGGAGCTTTCCCTGTTTATTCGGTCAGCAATCCTGAATCTGTCAGAGAGATTCTGACCAAAGCCTGGCCTGAATTCACAAGAGACACTATAGACTACAAAGTTATCTCGACTGTCTTTGGTAAAGGTCTCGTCACCAATGAAGGTGAAAGCTGGGCTCGCCAGAGAAGGCTCATGCAGCCTGTCTTTGGAAGCAAATCAGTTAACGGATTCGATACAATTATCAATAGCGTCACGCAAAATATAGTCGACGACTGGAAAAGCAACGGGAATACGAATATCTGGCTTGATAGAGAAATGAGTCGAATCACTTTTCAAATAGTTAGCCGGACATTGTTTGGTGCTGATATAGATGAAGTTGCTGATGAAATGATCGATATCTTGATGTTACTAAATATCCATCCCCTTCGATTAGATGCACTACTTCGTCTCTTTCCTTATATACCCACACCTAGTAACGGGCGATTTAAAGCAGCCAATAAACGTCTAGACGAAATTGTCTATAGCCTGATAAAAACTCACGAAGATTGTACTAACGAGAGCGATGATATTGTTGATAGGTTGTTGAAAGCAGTTGACCCTGAAACAGGGGAAGGGATGGATAAAAAGCAGATCAGAGATGAAGTTGTCACCCTAATGCTTGCAGGGCATGAAACATCATCGACTGGCTTAACATGGACTTTTTTTTTACTGTCGCAGCACCCTGAGATCGAAAAAAAGTTACTAGAGGAGCTAGAGAATGTTCTTCAAGGAAAGACACCTGAGAGCGGTGATCTGACACAACTCCCTTACCTAAAACAAATAGTCCAAGAATCTATGCGCCTCTATCCTCCTGTATGGGGAATAGCGAGACGGAGCACTAATGAAAATAATTTCCGCGGGTATACTGTGCCAGCCAATAGCTACATTGCTATAACTCCTTATGTTTTGCATCGACATCCAGATCACTGGGTCAATCCTGAGATGTTTGATCCAGACCGATTTGCTCCAGGGGAGAGCAAGTCGAGGCATCCCTACGCGTATTTACCGTTCGGTGCGGGACCGAGAGCTTGCATAGGTGCGGGAATGGCGATGCTTGAAATGCAGCTCATCATTGCGCAGATACTGCCTTTGTTTAAACTAACGCCTACGAAAGGTCACCCGATTGAGATGGAAGCCGCAGTTACGCTTAAACCACGGTTTGGGATGAAAGTAAATTTAACCTGCCGCTGATGATTAAAAATTTCTCTCTCATAGTTCTGCTAGTAATGTTCTCTGCGGGCATATCACGGAACGCCTATGCATTTGAAATTTCTACCACAAACTTACAAGGCGAAGAAAACTCTATAAGAGTACACCTCAGTCAAGACACGTGGACTTTAGTGATGGCTTGGACTACGTACTGCGGTGAATGCGCAAAACAATATTCGATGTTGTCAGAGCTACATGATGCCCATAAAAAAATAGATCTAAAAGTACTCGGAGTATCGCTAGATGACCTACAGAACCTGCAGCTTATCGTAGATTATCAAAGGAAGAAAAAACATAAATTTCCTAGTATAGTGGCTGACCACACCTCATTTTCTTCTGCTTATAAAACGACTACTGGTGCAGATTTCTCGGGCACACCAACCTACTTGTTATTCGACCGCCAAAAAGAATTTCAAGCTTATCTTGACGGTCCAATAACACGTAGCGCTATAGAACAGTTCATAACACAAGAGGATATGAATCTATAACAGGACTATTGCATTTCTTTATGTAATAGCTCCGTTACCCTTCAAATTGGCTATTTCGCTATCAGAAAACCCCCAATCACCGAGAACGGCGTCGGTATCCGATCCTGGAACAGAAGGTGCACTTTGTATCTGAGATGGAGTGCGACTAAAACGTGGCGCCGGTGCAGGTTGCACAACCCCATCATTTTCGACAAATGTATCACGAGATCTGTTATGTGGATGAGAGGGTGCTTCACTCAAAGAAAGAATCGGAGCAAAACATACATCAGTACCTTCAAGTAACTCGCACCACTCTGATCGCGTTTTAGTTTTTATGAGCTCTGCCATTTTTATGCGATTCTCAGACCACATCCCTTTATCTTGATGCGCAGTATGACTGGGATCATCAAAGCCTGTTAACTCAAGAAACTCCGCATAAAACTTAGACTCAATAGAGGCGATAGAAATAAATTGTCCTTCGGCTGTCTCATAGGCGTTATAAAAGTGTGCGCCCCCATCTAAAAAATTGCTTTCGCGTTTGTCACTCCAGGAGCCTGCGCCATGCATGCCATATAAAGCTGTCATCAAGATAGAAGCTCCGTCTGTCATTGCAGCATCCACAACTTGTCCTTTCCCAGACTTCTGTGCTTCAAGCAGCGCCGCCACAACACCCAGCGCCAACAGCATACCGCCACCCCCAAAATCGCCCACCAAATTTAAAGGAGGAGATGGGGGCTGTCCTTCTCGACCAATCGCATATGCGGCACCCGTCAAAGAAATATAGTTAATATCATGACCAGCGGCCTTAGCTAACGTCCCATGCTGCCCCCACCCTGTAACTCTGCCATAGACTAATTTCTCATTTCTAGCCATGCAGATATCCGGGCCTAATCCCAAACGCTCCGTCACTCCTGGACGAAACCCTTCAATCAAAGCATCCGCATCTGAGATCAGTCGTAACACTAATTCAACGCCCGCCGGAGTTTTTAGATCTACAGCTATAGAACGCCTACCTCGATTCAAAAGCATGTACTTTGGATCAACATTAATACCTAAACCAGAATCAACAACCCGATCGACATGGATCACTTCGGCACCCATATCTGCCAGCATCATGGCACACATAGGGTTTGGTCCTATACCAGCGAGCTCTATAATCTTGTATCCTGCTAACGGTCCACTTGCAGCCACTTTTCTTCTCCTTCATTTGATACATTAGCCAGACCTAGCTATGCTTTAGCATTCAAAGCCCGACACAGAATGATAAGTTATATTATTTTTTAGTCGTGTTCATCTTCCAATTACAAGTTATTTGTATGTTAGTCGAATCTTTAAGAGATAAGATATGTCCAAAAGCCTTCTTAGAATATTTTCTTACCTCCCTAATCCCCGCATTTTTAAAGCCAGCATAACGGCTCGACTGTGCAATGTTCCAATAGAGATAAGAGGTGCATCCCCCAAAGAATTGAAAGGCTGGCTTTGGGATTTCGATGCCGGCCCTTTGACTGAAAAAACAAGGCAAGACACCCGGGAGTCAGCGCAAACCGCTAGTCGCGGTTATTCTGGAACACTCTACAAAACTCGAGGATTTCTGGATGCAAACCCATATGGGACAGTTCCTGCTGCTTTCAGTCCGTCTGGTGAAATAGGAGTGTTTGAATCTAATAGCATCATGAGAGCCGTGGCTAGACTCGCTACGAATAGTAACAATTTGTACGGCTCCTCTGCCTATCAATCTTCCAGGATCGACGCTTTTTTAGACACTATGCTTTTGTTTGCTAAAGATTCCCAAGCTTATCTGCTCGCATTGATGAATGAGAGCATAACGACTCAAGGATACGTAAATGCTGAACAAGCCTTGCATAACTGGCTAAGTGGTACCGAACAAGTATTAGGGGAAAAACCGTATTTATCGGGGGAATTGAGCTTAGCTGATATTTGCTTTGCCTGTGAAATAACGCTGTTGAAATTAGAGAGTTGCTATGCAGGCACACTTAGCAATCTAGGCAAGTCTCCCTTGATGGCGGCTCCTACTGCAAAAAGTTTTCCAGCCTCAATGCGGCATTACGAGAAGCTTTGTGCAATTCCTGATTTTGCAGCTGATATCAAACCGTTTATCGACAATATAGCCGGTGGCGGATCACCTTACGAAATTTCATGAATCCAACTTTTTTTCTTCTACTAATATTCCTATCTCAAGCAGTGCTTGGTGCCGAAAAAAGCAGTCTGATGTCCAAACAGCAATTAGGGACTGCTCTTTTTTTTGATGCCAATCTATCCGCAAACAGAAACCAATCATGTGCTACTTGTCATAACCCATCTCAAGCTTTCGTGGATCCACGTGAAAATAAGTTCGCAAGAGCTGTGTCCGAAGGAAGCATAGACGGGCGATTTGGAAATAGAAATAGTCCCTCACTTACATACACATCAAAAATTCCTAAATTCGGTGTAGATATCAATGGTGATTATCGTGGTGGATTTTTTTACGATGGCCGTGCAAAAGATATGCAGTCACAAATTGCTACTACTCTGTTTAACAAGAACGAGATGGCCTTAAAAAATCCGCAAGAGCTTTTGAACCGAATCAAAGAGAACAACGATTATATTTTAAGTTTTGAGACATACTTTGGAGCGGATGTTTTTGATGACCCTGATAGAACAATAAAAGCAGTAGCATCTCTCATCGTTGCATATGAAAGTGGTCCCTTGTTCTCATTGTTCACCTCTCGTTATGACCGTTACCTAAAGGGGGAATACGTCTTATCTGATCTAGAAGAAAAAGGTAGGAATTTATTCTTTTCAGACATTGCCAATTGCATAGGTTGTCACCATTCTAGTCAGTCCCAATCAGATAAAAATGAGTTATTTACAGATCACAAGTATCACAATATTGGGCTGCCTGTAAATCAAACATACATTGATAAAGAAGCCCTGCAGAAGAAGTTGCCCAATCTAGGATTGGCTCGAAATACTAGTGTGAAAGACAAAAAAACCAGTGTGGGTAAGTTTCGTACCCCCTCATTAAGGAATGTCGCGGTCACAGGTCCCTATATGCATAACGGTATATTTCAGGAACTCAGCACCGCCATCCATTTTTATAATCATTATATTGTCACACGAGAAACGGCTTTAACAAATCCTGAGACGATGAAAGGATGGTTGAAAAACGAGACCTCCGAGAACATTGCTACTGATTTACTCCAAAGAGGCCAACCCATCTCTGGAGAAAGAATGAAGGAGTTGATAGCTTTTCTAAGAATACTCACTGATGAGGAGTACGAACACCTAATCAATGACGGATAAACATTAGTAAAACCAAGTAAAGTAGTATAAGAATAAGTTTGCACAAGAATTTGCATGGGGAGGAATAGGGCTATGTACGATCTGATTATTCGAAATGGAACCGTCGTCGATGGGACAGGCGCTGACAAAACAAATTCCGATGTTGCCATTCAGGACGGTGTGATTGTTGAAGTAGGAAAAGTTGCGGGCAGAGCCAAGCAGACACTGGATGCTTCTGACTTGGTTGTAGCTCCGGGCTTTATTGATCCTCACACGCATTACGATGCGCAAATTTGTTGGGATGCACTTACTACGCCTTCCAGCTGGCATGGCGTCACTACAGTAATGATGGGCAATTGCGGTGTTGGACTTGCGCCTTGTCGTCCAGAAAATAGAGATATAGCTGCATGGGATCTCGTGAACGTCGAAGCCATCCCATTTGATGTTCTAAAGAAAGGAGTGACATGGGATTGGGAGTCTTTCCCAGAATACATGGTTGCAGCCGACAAACGAGGCTCTGGACTAAACTTAGGATTTTCATGTGCTCTGACTCCCTTTCGTCACTACGTGCTAGGGGAAGAATCCATGGATAGAGCAGCCACAAAGAATGAGACAATAGAAATCTCAAGATTACTTGAAGAAGCAATGGCCGCAGGAGCATTTGGCTTCTCTACAACAAATGCTGGCCAGCATGTGGGTTATAAGGGCCGCCCATTGGCTTGCAGACTTGCCAGCGACGAAGAGTTACGTGCTTATTGCAATGTTCTTAGAAAGGTTGGCAGAGGGTCTATCGAGGTTGCTCTTACGAATGAAGTATCAAAAGTAAGTGCATCTGAAAGAGACTTACTTGAGCTTCTGCTAACGGAAAGCACACGCCCTGTTACCTGGCTCGCCTTATTGAATCGAGACGATGATCCAGAAGCTGTGCAAAGGACGCTTAATGAAGTCGATGATCTAATCAAACGTGGCGCGCGGCCCCAATCAACAGTGCGACCTTTTATCATCCAAATAGATCTTAGGACCCCTTTTATTTTCGCAAACATGCAGTGTTGGAACCCCGTTCTTAATCAATCTGTTGAAGACCAAATTAAAATTTTAAGTGATACCAGTTTCCGCGATGCGTTCAAAGAAGCGCTCAAAAAACCGCTGATCTTTACTTCTCGCTGGGAAGTAATGACTGTATTAGAAACTTCGGCACCAGAGCTGGCCCAATATGTTGGTCAAAACATTCAACAAATAGCAAATGGATGGGGAGTTGATCCAGTGGATGCCTTCCTTGATCTTGCTATTAAAGACAAACTTTCTACACAATACAATTACGAGCTATTTAACTCTGATGAAAGCCGCATTCCTGAACTGATCACAGATCCACGCATTCTTATTGGGCTTTCTGATGGCGGAGCCCACGTAGATGCTCTATGCGATGCCGGCTATTGTACTTACTTACTAGGCACTTGGGTGCGAGATAACCCAGTAATGTCTCTGGAACGAGCAATACAAAGGATAACAACTGAGCCTGCTAATTTTTTTGGTATCGAGAAACGAGGTAGAATTGCAGAGGGTATGGCGGCTGACCTTGCTATTTTTGACCTCTCGACGGTCGGTTCTGACAAAACAGGCGAAATGCGCTTCGACTTACCGGGTGGAGGTAGGCGTCTAGTCGTGCCGGCGCGTGGGATGGAGTACACTTTTGTCAATGGTGATAATCTCTATACAAGAGGGGAAGATATGGGTGCTCGTTCTGGTCAAGTATTACATTCAGCCGACTGTTAAGAAACTGCGCTGCTAAAAAGGAAATATCATGGATCTTGGACTGTCTGGAAAATCTGTCGTCGTCACTGGTGGTGCCTCGAACATTGGTCGTGCTATTACCCTGGCTTTCGCAAAAGAACATGCAGCTATAACTATTGGCGACATCGATCTTCCCCAGGCCGAAACAGTTGCTCAAGAGGCATTGAAACTTGGAGCTAGTAATGTCCATGTAGTCAAATGTGACGTTACAGATCTAAAAGAAGTTAAAAACCTTTTCTCAGAGGCCGTGCGCATAAACCAAACAGTTGATGTTCTAGTGAATAATGTGGGATGGGATGATCTTAAATTCTTCACTCAAACTGATCCCGCTTTCTGGAACAAAGTAATCCAAGTAAACTTTGTCGGCGTACTGAACTGTACCCATACCGCTTTAGCAATAATGATCCCGAACAGTAAAGGTTCTATCGTCTCGATCAGCTCGGATGCGAGCCGCCAGGGTGAACCTCGTGAAGCTGTTTATGGCGGAATGAAAGCAGGGATAAACAGCTTTATGAAAACTATCGCAAAAGAAAATGGCCGCTATGGAATAAGGTGCAACGTAGTTTGCCCTGGAGTGACTATCCCTCATGAAAATCAAGTCGGAGAGAAAAGCATGTGGTCAGATGTTGAATCGATGTTCACGCAAGAACAACTAGGAAAAATAACTAAAGCGTTACCTTTAAAGAAAATCGGAAGACCTGAAGACATAGCAAATTCTGTTTTGTTTTTAGCGGCTGACAAGGTGGCTGGGCACGTGACAGGACAAGTACTTAGTGTCAGCGGTGGATACAGTATGATCGGATAGATATTTCTACCCGATCATTTGAACCGCTCAACTAAAAGCTAACGTGGAGCCATTCTGATAGCCCCATCTAGACGAACGCTCTCCCCATTAAAGTATCCATTTTCTACCATTGCCACAGCAAGATGGGCAAACTCTGGTGGGACGCCTAGTCTCTTTGGAAATGGAACAGAAGAAGCTAACGCTTCTTTGACATTATCTGGTGCTGACTGCAATAAAGGAGTGTCAAAGATCCCTGGCATAATTGTGTTGATTCTTATCCCTTCGCTCATTAAGTCTCGAGCAATTGGCAAGGTCATGCCTACTACACCAGCTTTGGATGCGGCATAAGATGCTTGGCCCATTTGCCCATCTTGTGCAGCGACACTAGCGGTGTTTACAATAGCTCCTCTTTCGCCATGATCATCACAAGGGTCAAGAGTCATCATCCCCGCTGCAGACAGAGCGATACATCTAAAAGTGCCTAACAGATTAATTTGTACAATTAACTCGAATTTATCCATAGGAAAAGTTTTGATCGCGCCGGTTTTCTTATCCCTACCTGCGGTCTTAAATGCGTTACCAGTACCGGCGCAATTTATGAGAACTCGCTCCTGCCCATTTACAGCTCTGGCTTTTGCAAAACCGGCTTCGCATGCATCTTGAGACGTAACATCGACCGCACAAAAAATACCGCCCAATTCGGCAGCAAGCGATTCGCCCGCTTCGACATTAAGATCAAATAAAGCGACTTTCACTCCCTTAGATGCTAAAGCTCTCGCAGTTGCAGCTCCTAACCCTGAGGAGCCTCCTGTAATGACCGCGGACATTGAAGAATTAAGTTCCATGGAATCCCCTCTATAATATAATTTTACGAACGTCCAGATTTTTCTGAACAGGGCTACAATTGTACATTAGAAACTAGCAAACATATTAATAGGATTTAGTCAGGAGTCTCAATTTTCTTGCGTTCCAACCTGCTGCTGCTGCTATAACGCCGCATAGAATCGCGATAAGAAAAGGCATCGTATAGCTCCCCGTTACGTCGAAGAGAAATCCACCCATCCATGGGCCTACGGCGCTGCCAAGAGCACTTCCCAATAATCCTGTTCCAAGGATACTGCCAAAATTAGGGCCATCGAAGCGATCCGACATCATGGCTGGCATCAACGCCGCAGTCGCTGAGTACCCTATACCTAACAAGCATGCGTATAAGTAAGACACGTAGTGTTGCCCTGTCTCACCAACAAACATCAGTACAAAAACACTTACTACAAGGATAGAAATCCCCCATACGTAAACTAGCTCTCTCTCAACATAATCGGAAAGCCACCCGCCGCCTATCTTACCAACTATGCTTGCTACACCGACAATCCCGACGAGGACTGCCGCTGTCATAGCTTGCATTCCATGATCAACGAGATAAGCCACTTGATGAACATGTAATGTCTGCGAACAGACTCCACCAAAAAAGAATGCAGCAGCCATAAGCCAGAAAGCTTTCCCACGAAGAGCCTGCGCTAAGGTTATATTTTTACTCCTTGGGTGTTTATAAATATCTGAAGCCGAATCGTCAACCGGTATTCCTTCTTGCTCTGACTTTCCGATCTTTAATAGAAAAAGTGCCGAAGGGAGAATCACAGTCAAGCAAACTAGCGAAAAACTTGCGAAGGCATGACGCCAGCCGACTGAGTCAATCAAGTACTGACAAAAGGGCACAACAATTAACATACCCACACCGATTCCGGCACTCACTATGCCAAGAGCCAGACCCAATCGATTAGAAAATCTTTTCTGCACGAGAATGACGGAAGGAGTCCATCCGCATAAGGAAACTGCTACCGCTGTTGCGACCCCAAAAGTTAAGTAAAGATGCCAGACTTGTTCGATAAGGCTATTTAGATAGAGAGCTCCGGCCAGCAGAACAGAGCCAACAGCCATCACGATGGCAGGGCGTACTCGATCGCATAGATATCCTACTAAGGGATTAGCGCAACCATGCACAATTGCAAAGACAGAAAAAGCGCCTGCCAAAGTAGAACGGCTCCAGCCGAACTCGTTGAGAAGTGCAACTAAAAAAACGCTATACGCATACCAAACTCCATAAGCCAGGCCTATGATAGAAGCCAATAACAAAAGCGTAAATGGGCCGGAGTAGGTCATCCGACCCTTAGCAGCAGGAGTATTCATTGTATAAGGTGTTCCGAGAGATTAGTGATAATCTTGAATGTAGTTCAAGCCTATGGACCACAGTTTACGCCACTCTTCTTTGATAGTCCTAAATTAAAAGGCAGGCAGCGCTAAACAGTGAGATACCTATGTCGTCTTCTTTATTTAAGCTTTTGATATCAGGGATTTAAAATAACTTTACAAGCTACCTTGTCTTTCTTTAAGTTTTCGAACGTCCTTGGGAAATTCGCAAACGTGACATTTCCAGTAATCATAGGCGTCGGATCGATCAACTCCCTATTCATCAAATCTAACGTCAATTCAAAATCCTGCCTGTTATACATGTAAGCATAATTAATCTGCAGTTCTTTGGTGATCGCTTTGACTGGCAATATAGTGTCGGGAGCCATGCAGACACCTACCACTACAATCCGTCCTCCTGCCGGAGCATAATCTATTGCGAGCTGCTGTGTGCCAGGAACACCGACGCACTCTAAAATTACGCTCGGCCTAGCGCCGACCACCTTCTTAAAGCTGGCTATGACATTTTCTTTGTCCGCATTGATGACAGCAGTAACACCCATTTTTTCAGCAAGACCAAGGCGTTCTGTCACTCGATCACTGACAATGACATGGCGTGCGCCAAAGTACTGGCACCAAAGAGCAGTTGCCAGACCCACTGGACCTGCTCCTATGATAAGCACACTTTCTCCAGCTTTGAGCATCGCCGCTCGCACACTATGAAGACCAACTGCTAGCGGCTCGACCATGGCACCTAAGTTCCAGTCAAGGCCATCTGGAAGATGCAAAGTCTCATGCGCGGATACTTTAACGTAGTCAGCGTAACCTCCAGGCAGTTCGCCCAAACCAGTATAGGACACCTCCGAGCACCGATGTCCTGAACCTGAAAGACAGGAGAAACAATTTCCACAGTTCACAAAAGGCAGGGCGGTGACCCGATCGCCAACCTTAAACTTGGTATCGGTATACTGGCCTAACTCGCAAATTTCTCCGCAAAACTCATGACCCATGATGACGCCTTGTTTTAACGGCTTCACTCCACCACTAGAATCGTGAACTTCCGACATATGAAGGTCTGAGCCACAAATTCCGCAAGCCTTAACACGAAGAATTAAGTCATGAGCCCCAATAATTGGAGCCTCAACCTCTTTTACAACGAGATCTTCCCCCGCTTTTAAAAATGTGGCTGCCCGCATAGTCTTTTCCTTTACAAATAGCTATTCAATATCGCATCTAGATGAGATTACGCTCGAAGTGCTCTAAAGTTCTTCTTTTGGCAAGTACTGCGCTCTCGGCGTGATAACTTGCACGGTCGCCGCAATTGAAACCATGGTCCGCGTCATAAACAAACACGTCAACATCACTTTGTGCTTGTTTGATAGTCTCTACGTCTGACATCGGAATATGCGCATCCTTCTCACCAAAGTGCATTATCATAGGACACTTCGGTACCAGTGTGGCGTGCCCCGCGATACCGCCTCCATAATAAGCCGACCCTGCGGTAACATTTTCCAAGTGACATGCAGAGAGCCAAGTCAACAGTCCTCCGAAACAGTAGCCTACTACGCCAACCGGTCCATGGGTGCTTATTGCGTTAACTGACGCCTGAATATCCTGCAACGTCTGTTCCATTTGCAAGTCCTCAAAAGCTATTCGGAGCCCTTTATCAAAGTCAGGCTGTTCTGTGTACCCTAACTCGACGTCGCGCTCCACGCGATCAAAAATCTGAGGTGCAATTGCTACATAGCCTTCTCTGGCATACTCATCGACAACTTCTCGAACATGCTTATTGACTCCAAAAATTTCCTGCAAGACGACAATGCCTCCTTTTGGCTTTCCGTCGGGCAGCGCTTCGTATCCCCCAAGTTCAAACCCGTCTTTAGACACTATTGTTTTTTTCCCCATCGCTCCCTTCTCCTTGCATTTAATTAAGTAAATTGACCACTAGAAACGATGTCCACGTTGATGGTCACTCAGTCACGTCTCTTTGCTTCTTAGCTGCACTCCCGCTATCCTGTAGGTATGGAGTAGTTTGAAGTACAAAAGGTATTAGAAGACTAGCACTTATCGTCAAAAAAAAGCTAGAGGTGGGAAATATCATGAGTGTAAATAATTTCATCAGGGCCTTTTTATGGCCTTTCTTGTTTTTCTCCACTGCCGCATATGCAGACCTGCCTCCAGAAAAGCTTACCGTAGAAAAAATGGCTCCCGCAGACCCTCATCGCCTGTACCTAACCGATCTCAACCTCAATAGTGTGATTGATGGGCGTGTTCATATTCTTGATGGTAAAGATTTCAAATATTTAGGCTTAGTCAGTACCGGCCTTTTTGGAGTAACAGCTCTATCAAAAGACAGTTCAAAGCTATACGTGGCGACTACCTACTACACAAAAAGAAATCGCGGCGATCGATTTGATCAATTTGAAACTTATGACACCAGCACCTTAGAACTAAAATCTGAACTGATCATCCCTCCCAAACACGCACAAGCTTTGCCCTATAAGGGAACTATAATTAGCTCTGCTGGAGATAAGTACGTCTTTATCCAGAACGCTACTCCTGCGAGTTCTGTTACAGTAATAGATACTCAACTGAATAAAGTAATGTCGGATATTTCAACTCCTGGGTGCTGGATAATCTTACCTACCAGCACAAATGAAGAGCGATTTTCTACTCTGTGCGGTGACGGCACGGTACTGACCGTAACACTAGATGGCAACGGGAAAGAAAAGTCGAAGAAAAGAAGCAAGAAGATATTTGATGCGGAAAAAGATCCTGTTTTCGTACAAGCAGAAGCGATCAAGGATACCTACTATCTTATTTCCTATCTTGGTCAGGTGTATGAAGTTAACGTTGCGGGAGATAAGGCCGAACTCACTGACCACTGGCTACTAATCACAAAAGAAGATAATACTGAAGACTGGCGGCCTGGCGGCTACCAGATCAGCGCGATAGATAAAGTTTCTCGAAAACTGTTTGTAGCTATGCACGATGGTGGAAAAGACGGCAGTCATAAAACCCCAGCTAAAGAGATATGGGCATATGATATTGATGCTAAAAAGCGAGTCGACAGAGCTGACGGACATAACTCAATCGCACTAGCACTAACTAAAAATACTGAACCTCATCTATATATTTACGATGGTTTCGGCGCTAAATTTCATAAATATGCAACCTCTCCTTCACTTCAGAAAACATCTGAAAGCGAGCCTGTTGGAGCATTCGCTGGACTTGTGGAGCTGCATTAAGGATGTTGTTGTCAGTCTTAGATCCTTTGATTATCCGCATGATAGCTTGCGGAATAGGTCTCATGCTTTTAATCGGCGCGTGGCAAAAAATAAATGACTTAGAAATGTTCCAGGCCGCGGTAGAAGCCTATGACCTAATACCGCTCGCAAGTGCGCGCTCTTTTTCTCTATCGTATGTGTTCATTGAGTTTTCAATCGCGGTATTACTCATCTGTAACATTGCGTCCTCTCCAGTTGTAATGTCAGCGATAGTTCTAATGAGCCTTACGACATTTGCCATCTCTATCAACTTGCTCAGGGGTAATGCCGATGTGAGTTGTGGATGCGGCGGTATTGAAGATGAACAAAGATTGTCTTGGGGGCTAGTGTCTCGCAATATAGTGATAGTGGTGCTGTTAGGTATTTGTCTAATTGACACAAGCTCTCGGGCTTATAATCTGCTTGATGGCATCAACTTGCTCTTCGGAGCGACCTCTATTTATCTCGTCTATCTCCTATCCTCACAGCTTATCGCTAACAGAGAAAGACTAACCCGACTGAGGGAGGGATCATGAGCATATCTGTCATCATAGCTATTTCAGTCTTATGGATCGTAGTGATTTGTCTTGGCATCACTGTCTTTGCGTTGGCCAGACAAATTGGCATCTTGTACGAAAGAATTGCACCTATGGGAGCACTGATGCTCGATGATGGGCCTAAAGTTGGCGACCAAGCGCCTTCCTTTGATCTAGCCACCTTAGGAGGCGAACGCATAAAAATCGGGAGTCCTTCTACTCATGGGGAGCTCGTTTTTTTCTTATCCCCAACCTGCCCGGTATGTAAAAAACTTATCCCAATACTGAGATCTATGAGAGACAAAGAAAAGCAATGGCTTAAAGTTATTTTAGCAAGTGACGGGGATGAATTACGGCAGAAAAAATTCTATGAGGCTACTAAACTACAGGACTTTCCTTATGTATTATCAAATGACTTGGGGATGGCGTTCAAAGTAGCTAAGCTCCCTTACGCTGTGCTATTAGATGAAGCAGGTATAGTGAGAGGAAAAGGGTTGATTAATAATAGAGAGCAGCTTGAGAGTTTACTGACAGCTAAAGAACTTGCTGTAGAATCAATACAACAATATTTACATACGTCCTGATAGTGCGTACTTTCGGGAGAAAAAAGGAGAGCCCAGATGAAGTGGTTTGACGATTTCTTTGAGAAAAAAGTCCGTAGTGTGGCGCAAAGATCCTCCCGGCGAAATGCCCTGGCGAGAATCAGTAAGGTTCTAGTGAGTTCAGCTTTTATACTACCGATTTTACCGTTTGACCGATCCCCGTTGGCTGCTGGAGGAACGCAACCATCCACTGATCTCGATACTAAATTGGATGATCAAAATTGCGAGTATTGGCGATATTGCGCGCTCGATGGGCATCTGTGTACTTGCTGCGGCGGTTCTATCACATCGTGTCCTCCTGGGACATCCTCTTCGTCGGTGACATGGATTGGAACTTGTGAGAACCCAGAGGACGGAAAACATTATCTAGTCAGCTACAACGATTGCTGCGGCGCGACTTCATGTGGGCGTTGTTACTGCAACACCAACGAAGGAGAAAAGCCTGGATACAGGATGGGAGTGCATAATGATATCAATTGGTGCATGGGGAACGAGTCCTCTGTCTACCACTGCACGGTATCAATCATCCTAGGGACCGCAAGCAAGGCGGGATAGGCCGGTAGAAGTGAAGCATCTCGCTAAGTCACTTTTTACGATTCTTCTTTTTGGCACTTATGATGCGTCGTTAAAGGCAGAAACGCCCCAACTAAATTACCTTCGCTATTGCCAAGGTTGTCATGGAGACGTGGGACAAGGAAGTGCCCGAAATTCAGTCCCTGAATTGGAGAAAGCCATAACAAAATTTCTTGTCTATCCGGAAGGCCGTGATTATTTAGTGCAAGTAGCAGATGTCTCACAAAGTCCTATAGTTGATCAAGAACTAGCGGACCTTCTAAACTGGATGATTAGACGTTTTGGCACTAAAGAAATCCAAGAAAAATTTGTGCTTTACAAGGCTAGTGAAATCTCAGAACCAAGGCTCAACAGGCCAGCAAATACCAAAGAATTAAGAAAAAAGTTAACCGGGAAATCAATTCATTCAACCATAAGTGATTAATCATTATCGCGGTTTTAAGGAGACAAAATGCACGTTAACTACATGGAGGCAATCAGAAAACGATACGAAAACCTCGGATATCAATCATACCGTTGGTTTATAGCGGAAAACGCGCCAGCTTGGTCCGCTGTCCAGAAACCACTATCAAAGTCTAAAATCGGACTTCTATCAACCTCCGGCGCTTACGCGCTAGGGCAGATGGCTTATCATTATAAAGATGACTCCTCTATAAGGGAGATACCTATAGAGACTCCGACACATGACATTAGGTTCTCACACATCACAGAAAATTATCTTGTAAGTCCAAGAAAAGATCCTAACTGCATTCTTCCAATAGAGACTCTCAAATCCTTAGCAAAAAAAGGCGTCATAGGTTCGTTAGCTAGTACCGCCTTATCGTGTATGGGTGGTACTTATTCGCAACGCAAAGTACGCGAAGAGATAGCACCGAGTGTCTTAGAAAAATTTATGCGGGATGACATTGACTGCGCTTTACTAGTAAGCATGTGACCTGTTTGCCACCAGACCGTGTGTCTGATAGCGCGTTATTTAGAAGCACATGGCATCCCTACGCTCTGTCTCGGTTCAGCTTTGGACATACTCGAAGCTGGGAAACCTCCTCGCGCCGCCTTCGTGGATTATCCACTAGGACATTCAGCCGGGAAACCATTTGATTTAGCCGATCAAGAAGACATTGTCTATCGCGCGCTGACTGGCTTCGAAGATATTAAAGCCCCCGGGGTAGCGATCACCATGTTGAAAAACACATGGGGTGACGGGTTATGGAGAGCAGAAGCAAGTTCTACCGAGGGCAGCGATACCCGGCAGCCTCGTGACACAACGCCTCAGTTTCAATTTGCAGAAGATCGAGTTGCCGCCATGGCAAAAGAAAAAATAGGCACTTTGAAAGTAAACTGAGTTAGTATGTGGTAGTAAATTACGTCAATTAAAAAGCAAATATTCAATCACATTCTCGGGGGGGGGAAAGGGCAACATGAATTCAGCTCTTAGATACTTAGTAATAACAACTGCTTGCCTTTTTGCTTTCGCGCAAAATGGACTTGCTGGTACTTTCAGCAACCTGACTTCAAAATTTGATCGTTCACTCGCTACTTTCGA
>CALKCL010000019.1 GCA_938082545.1 uncultured Gammaproteobacteria bacterium | reverse complement strand
TCTGGCTGGGTTTTGTCGGAATTGCCTGTCCAAGTGGTACCGATCTGAGGCAGAGAAGCGCTCGATAGACATGGATTATGATTCGGCTCGTGAGGAAATTTACGGCATGCCATATGACGAATGGAAAAAACTTCACCAATCTCCAGCTACAGAAGAGCAAAATAAAAAATTTAGTGAAGTGGAAAGCAAGAAATAAATTCTTGCCTGTTCCTTTCAATCTAGCTAGTCGTCAAGTGCTATACCCCAAGGAAATTTTCCTACTTTGATGACGGCTTTAACTTTTTCTGATTTAGTATCGATTACGGTGACTTGGTGGTCCAAACCATCGGTTGTATATAAGGTCGATCCATCGCGACTCAGTGCTAGACCCCAAACTCTTTTCCCCACCGGGATACTGTTTTTATGGTCTAGGCTTTCGGCGTCAAGAATGAAAATTTTATTGGCACGACCACCTGCGATGTATAGATTTTTGCCATCTCGGCTGAGAAGTACATCTTTCGGTTTTGCGTTCTCATCGGGAAGTGTCGTTTTCTTTATTAAATTGCCCGTATCTGCGGCTATCTTTTTTACTTCTCCGCCAATTTCGGCGGTTACATAGATAATTTGACTGTCATTACTGAATACTACTGAGCGTGGTCTGGCACCTACAAGGACATTATTTTGTATCGTGTGCTCAGGAACACCAATTATATGAACAAGATTAGTCGACTCGCTTGTCACGGCTACTCTCGTGCCATCAGGGGCTACTGCAACCCCTTCGGGCTCAATGCCTACGTCTATGGTAGCTAATAGAGCGCCCGTTTTCGGATCGTATACCGAAGCCATCGCATCTTCTTCATTTGATATGTATAGGTTGCCATTTGAATGTATAGCAAACGCTTCCGGATCGTCACCACTTGCAAATGTCCTAATGACCTCCATTTTGACAGGATCTAGGACTGCGATGGCGTTATCAGCACTGATTGCTACATAGACTTCATTCCCATCTGGAGAGACACCTACTCCTCGAGGTCGTTTTCCAACTTGTACCGTTTTTATAACTTTGTTAGTTAAAATATCGATTACTGAAACGGTGTCGCTTCTCTCATTGGATACGAACGCCCGATTCGTGGCTGCCATGGCGTTTGTCGCAAAAATTACGGCAGTTATAGCGAGTATCAACTTCATATTTTTTCCTCTATGTTGTGACGAGTGTGTAGGTATCTTAAATGACTTGTGAGCTTTCCGCTCATTTACAAGAGGATGATCCGCTTTCAGCAGACAGTATCTGACTTGTGTTTGTTTCTCCGACGATTTTGTCACCGGAGATCAGCAATAAAGGTTGCGCTAAATAGTTTAAATCATCAAAAAACAGATCTTTGCCTTTCTGTCCATCAAAAGCCAGCCTATTTTTCAAAAAATGTACTGCGCTTATTTCGGATTCGAGACCATTTCGAGCTAAGGTGTCGGAGAAAAGTTTAACCGAAGCCCAGCCAGCCCACGATTCTGAGGTCATATAGCGGTCGGTATTTTTTTCATACCGTTTGTTTAGCTGTGCGGCAGCATATTTTTTAAAACTACGATGCCATAAGACCGCTTTGATCCCGCTCCCGTCTTTGGTTTTCCAGGCGGCTTCGGCGGCGTCCAAGGCGGAGGGATGGGGTCTGATATGAAAGAGGTTAGGGGCGCATAAACTTGAAAAGTGTTCTGAAATTGAGCCTACATTTAGAAAGGGTATCTGGGGATTTGCTAAAAGTGCTTGTCTGAGTTCTACTGGCGACAGGGATGATATGACAGCATAGGGTTTGTCAGCCTTTACGTCGTCCAGGTCCGTTTTATGCATGAGTTTATAGTTTAGCCGTAGAAATTTACCTTGAACATTCGCTTCTAGCAAACCCTGGATAGCTCCGTGCCACTCGTTGGAAGACATGTCTCCATAGAAATATAAGGGTAAGTCTTTGGAAGAGGCGAGAGCGCTCAAGAAGCAGAGCATTAGGAATGATGAGATTTTAAAACAGTTAAAATAACGACCCCGTATGTCTTTTTTATTTTTCATTTTTTCGTGCTGACCGGTCTATGATGGTTACCGCTTTATTGTAGGCCTGCTGGACTTAAATTACATGCTCTTTAAACTAATGGGAATCATTTATATATCTAAATAGAAATCATTTCTTTATGAGAATTATTCCTATTTTCGATCAATTGTTTGCCTGTAGCATTTCATGCAAATTCCAGTTAATCTCGGTCCAATATCGGCAGACGTATATTATATAAAACTGATGGACCCTGTTGATAATTCTTAGTGAACGATGCTGTGTAGATTGCATAAGAATATGAACTATGACGCAGCGTATTTAATGGGGGAAGACTAGACATGCTAAAAGCGCTCCAACTAGAGCCTGAGAAATGTACTGGGTGTTTACAGTGCGAAATGGCTTGTTCTTATGAGAATGAAGGCGTTTTCAACCCTTCTAAATCTCGTATCAAAGTTTTTAATTTTCATGATGAAGGTAGGTTCGCTCCTTATACGTGTACCCAGTGCTCTGAAGCTTGGTGCCTTCATGCTTGTCCTGTTGAGGCCATAGTTGTGAATGAGGCGACGGGTGCCAAGGAAGTAATCGAAGACGTTTGTGTGGGTTGTAAGGTTTGTACTATAGCTTGTCCTTTTGGGACCGTAAATTATAACGCTGATAGCGGTAAAGTAATGAAATGCGACTTGTGCGGGGGAGACCCGGCATGTGTCACCGCTTGTCCGACTCAAGCTATAACTTACGTAGATTCAGAACATACGGGACTTGAGAGAATGCGCTCTCACGCTGCTCAATCTATACCGCAAAACTAAACCACGAAACCGGGAGTTAACAACAATGTCTTGGCAACGAAAAATTCTGAGAGTCAACTTAACAAAAGGTACTTGTGAGCCAGAGCCTCTGAATATGGAATGGGCTCGTCTTTTTTTGGGGCAAAGGGGATTGGCTACTAAATACCTTGCGGAAGAAATCGACCCTAAAGAGGATGCATTGTCTCCCGAGAATAAGTTAATCATGGCTACCGGTCCTTTGACCGGGACTATGGCTTCAACAGGCGGACGCTATTCTGTTATTACCAAAAGCCCTTTGACCGGAGCGATCGCGTGCTCGAATTCTGGAGGCTTTATCGGGGCAGAAATGAAGCAAGCTGGGTGGGACATGATTATCTTTGAAGGAAAATCCAAAACTCCAGTTTTCCTTTATTTAGAAAACGAAAAAGCACAACTGATGCCCGCCGATGATTTATGGGGAAAATCAGTATGGGCAACTGATGAATTGCTTCACGAGAAATTCCAAGATCCTTTGGTTAAGATCGCTTGCGTAGGGAGGGCAGCCGAAAGCGGTTGTCTGTATGCCTCAATAGTTAACGACCGCCACAGAGCTGCCGGACGTTCAGGTGTGGGCACAGTTATGGCCTCGAAGCACCTGAAAGCAGTAGTTATAAGAGGAACAGTCGGAGTAGGGAACATAAGAGATCCTAAGGCATTTTTTAAAGCTACTAGCGAAGGAAAAAAGACACTCGCTGACAATGCGGTAACAGGAGAAGGTTTGCCGGCGATGGGTACCCAAGTGTTGATGAATGTCATCAATGAGGTAGGGGCTATGCCCACGAGAAACATGAAGGAAGTTCAATTTGAAGGGGCTCATAAAATTTCTGGCGAAGCTATGGCTGAACCGCGAGAAAGTGATGGGAAGCCTAACTTGGTTACTAACGCAGCGTGTTTTGGTTGCACTATTGCCTGTGGTCGGATTTCTACAATTGATCCACAACACTATAGTATTGAGAACAAACCAGAATACATTGGAGCGTCTGGTGGGCTCGAGTATGAATCGGCTTGGGCATTAGGTTCGAATGTAGGGGTTGATGATCTAGATGCTCTAACTTACGCTAATTTTCTATGTAATGAAGATGGATACGATCCTATTTCCTTTGGGGCTACCGTCTCAGCCGCCATGGAACTATTTGAAATGGGAGCTATTACTCTGGAAACGACGGAAGGTCTCGACCTGTCTTTTGGGTCGGCTGAGGCGCTTACGAAAGCGGCAGAGCTCGTGGCTACTGGCGAAGGGTTCGGCAAAGACTTGGCTATGGGTTCTAAGCGGTTGTGTGAGAAGTACGGCCACCCTGAGATTTCAATGACTGTAAAAGGGCAAGAGTTTCCAGCTTATGACCCAAGGGCGATACAGGGAATGGGACTCGGTTATGCCACGTCAAATAGAGGAGCATGTCACTTAAGAGGCTATACAGTGTCATCTGAGATCATGGGCGTCCCTGTGAAAACCGATCCACTCACGACTGATGGGAAGCCGGAACTTGTAAAGGCTTTTCAAGACGCGGCGGCAGCGGTTGACAGCACGGGTCTATGCTCGTTCACCACGTTTGCCTGGACTTTGGAAGATATTGCGCCCCAGGTTGATGCTGCTTGCGAGGGTGGATGGAGCGCAGCTTCAATGCTGGAAGCTGGCGAAAGAATCTGGAACTTGGAAAGACAGTTTAATCTTGATGCTGGTCTGACAAAAGCAGACGATACTCTTCCAGCGAGGCTTCTTAAAGACGCTGCAAAGACCGGACCGGCCAAAGGTTCCGTGAATCGATTGCACGAGATGCTGCCTCAGTATTATGCGCTGCGAGGTTGGTCTGAGGAAGGTGTGCCAACTAATGAAACCATGGGCCGATTAGGCCTCTAAGATTATAAAGTATTACATGACGGGAGCTAGGCCAAAGTGCAATATGTAATCATTGGAGCGGGACCTGCTGGAGTCACTGCCGCTGAGAACCTTCGTAAAATAGACCGTGACGGGATCATAACTTTGGTAGGTGATGAGCCTGAAATGCCTTACTCGAGAATGGCCATTCCGTACTTACTTATTAATCAAATCGATGAACGTGGTACTTTTCTGCGTAAAGACGATGAGCATTATAAAAGAAGCGGAATCGCCATCGTCCAAGGCAAGGTTGTGTCAGTTGATCAAACGGAGAAAACCGTAGGTCTACAGGGTGGGACAAAAATCAATTACGACAAGTTGCTTATTGCGACTGGCTCAACTCCTTTAGCACCTCCGATACCAGGCATTGATCTACCTGGTGTGACAAGTTGTTGGACCTTGGAAGATGCTAGACACATCGCGAGGGTTGCGAAACCAGGATCGAAAGTGGTGCTGATGGGTGCTGGATTCATCGGGTGTATTATTCTTGAAGCGCTCGCAAAAAGTGGCGCTGACTTGACGGTAGTTGAAATGGAAGACCGGATGGTGCCCAGAATGATGAACGATATTGCTGGCACTATGATAAAGGATTGGTGCCAACATAACGGTGTCAATGTCCACACTTCTACGAAAGTTAATTCTATATCTCAAGATGACGGTTCTTTGTTAGTGGAATTGAGCACGGGTCATAAGTTAATTGCTGATATGGTGGTTTCTGCCACAGGCGTGAAACCCAATACGAGCGCGCTTGACACGACCGACGTGAAGATCGAAGAGGGCGTTTTAGTAGATAAAGCGATGAGAACGAGTGATGAGAACATTTTTGCCGCAGGGGATGTTGCACAAGCCTATGATTTTTCTACTGGAGAGATGTCTGTTCAAGCGATCCAGCCGACTGCGGTAGAGCACGGAGCGCTTGCTGCAAAAAATATGGCAGGACAAACTCAAGCCACCCATCGAGGATCGGTAAACATGAATGTGCTCGATACCTTAGGACTCATTTCGAGTTCCTTCGGCTTGTGGATGGGGGTGACGGGAGGAGATTCAGCCGAGCTGCTAAATAAAGAACGATTTAAATATATAAATCTGCAGTTTCAAGATGACATTTTGGTAGGCGCTACTAGTCTGGGTTTGACCCAACATGTTGGGGTGCTGCGCGGCCTTATTCAAAGTAAGATAAAGCTTGGGGTTTGGAAAGAGAGGCTCATGAAAGATCCGACTCGAATCATGGAAGCATATTTAGGTGCAACTCAAGCTATAGGCTTTAATGCAGATGTGATGAAATAGCTAACTGGGGCCGCAAAGTGTGATATGTTTCGCTTTTTCACGATTTATGGTCCGAAAAGTTCATGCCTTTGAAGATAACAATTACATTTAAACTATACGCATCACTGGCGCAATATCTTCCGAAAGAAGCTGTAGAAAATAAAATTGATATCATTATTCCTCGCGACTGTTCAATAGTCGGCGTGCTAGAGCAGCAGAGTGTTCCACTGGAGTCAGCCCATTTAGTGCTAGTAAATGGTTTTTTCATACCGCCCGAAAAAAGAAAAACCAGCTTTCTAAGTGATAAGGATGTTTTAGCAGTGTGGCCTCCCGTCGCGGGGGGGTAAGGCCACGGACATTTGATGTGCAGAGTAAAACCGGGTGTCATTGGCCTAGAGGCAACAGTTGTGTCTGACTGATGGTAAACTTACTCCGTCTACCAGCTACCCAGTTCTTAATGGCCCGTTTAAGGGCGATTATCCCTAAATGCTCGAGATGTCTCCTTCTCTGAACGGAGCCCTAAGCGGTTGACGCTTCTTAAGTTAATTAATGCTGTCTTTTGGATGCTCTATCAGAGGTTCTGGTCATCTCACTGTTTGTAAAAAGACGCCAAAATCACATTATTTTAATTAAATCTAAATAGCAATGATAATTAATATTATTGCAAATTGTATTTTAATCCCTAGACCTGTGTGCTAATCTGATCGAATAACAAGAAAATTAGCCTAGGTGGATTTGTAGAAGATACCCCATTATGTAATGTACCTTTTTATATGCATCATAATCAGTACAGTCGGTGGGAGCATACAAACTTAGTTGTTGATCTCGTAGATGGAATGGGCGGTATGTTTTCACTAGACAATGGTACCGGTAAAAGATTCTTGATTCGCTCAGAGGTCTGTACTGTAAAAGAATAGACGGCTACAATTTATACTTGTAGTGCTATAGGGTGTCGGTAAGCTTGAATGTCAATTTACCTCTCCTGGAACTTATTTGGCTCCAGCTCTCTTCTGTGGCTATTTACGCTTTCTGTACAAATTATTTTGGTCAAACTAGAGCTGGACTCTTGATTTTAAAGAGTCGTTTGTCCCCACTAGATTCGACCTATAACGTTGTTACTTAGTGAACAGTGAACAATTAAATAAAACCACGGTCATTTCTTGTTGTGATATGGGACTTAGCTACTCAGATTTCTTTCGAGTTTATCCAAAGCTATTTCCCGATGCTCATATATCTCTAAAGTCTAATGGTGCTCATAGTAGCTGGAAAACTGGAGAGAAGGTCGACATCTGTTTATCTAAGGAAAAAACTCGAGCATTGGGGTTCCTTAAATTTCCAATCATCGACATACAATTAACGTTTGAGAATATGAATCGAGCCTGTATCAAATCCTATATGCAGACTTTTCATCAAGGCTTTCAAAAAGGAGGAGGATAGTACGGTGAAGTTGCTAGAAAGACTGTCATGAGTTCAGAAAAAAAGAAGGGCTTATACCCTAAGATTGAGCCTTACGCCGAGGAGCTAGTACCTGTTGGTGACGGACATCAAATATATGTTGAAAGGTGCGGGAATAAAAAAGGTATCCCTGTCGTTTTTCTTCATGGGGGACCAGGAGGAGGGTGTAATAGCGACCATCGTCAATTTTTCAATCCAAAAAAATATCATATATTTTTACTTGATCAGCGTGGTTCAGGTAGATCTATACCTTACGGTTCCGTAGTTGCCAACACTACGAATCATTTAATTAAAGATTTAGAATTGATAAGAAAACTTTATAGCGTAAACAAGTTCGTTTTGTTTGCAGGCTCATGGGGGGTCACATTGGCACTTGCTTATGCCGAGGCTTTCCCTGCTAGTGTTTCTGGCATGATTTTTCGTGGTTCTTTTTTAGCCAGAAGAAAAGATGTAGATTGGTTTTTTGGAAACGGAGCTAATCGATTCTTACCTGCTCAATGGGATAGATTTATATCGTCTCTTAATATGGAAGACATTTCTAATATTTCTGACTTTCTCTACGATGCTATTATGTCTGGGGACCAAGAACGAATGGAAGCGGCGGCCAGAGCTTGGGAAATTTGGTCGGGTTCAGTGGTCATGTTCTCAATAGATGGAATAGGTTTTGGAGAATCGCATAATATTAATATGAAATCGGCTATCGTCAAGGCAAAAATTGAATTCCATTATGCGAAGCATGGGTATTTCATGAAGGAAAATCAATTGATCGAAGACATTGATAAGCTTCCAAAGGTGTCTTGTAAGATCGTACATGGATCTAGAGATCTGACGTGTTTGCCGGAGTCAGCTTGGTTGCTTCATAAATCAATCCCAAATTCTTCTATCAATTTTTTGAGAAGTGCGGGACACCTATCAAGTGAAAAAGATATGATTTATGGGCTCATCGAGGCCTCTGATGAAATGGCCGCCGAGCTATCTTCTAGGTAAGTGGTGCTAATGGGTAAGTTTAGAGACAGCTATCCTTTTGTTGGAATTAAGCAGCCGCTGCTCATGGGTATATTAAATATCACTCCAGATAGTTTTTCGGATGGAGGTCGTTTCCTTAGGCCGGAAAATGCAATAACTGAAGGGTTATGCATGCTTCGAAGTGGCGCTGCTATATTAGATGTTGGTGGCGAATCGACGCGCCCAGGAGCGATCAGCGTGACTAGTGCTGAACAGATGGAGAGAGTAATTGGCCCACTTTCAGAAATTAGCAAGCAAATGCCTCGAGATAAATTTATTAGTGTCGATACCCGCAGCGCTGAAGTTGCCGAAAAAGCGATTGAAGCGGGTGCTTGTATTGTAAATGATGTCTCGGCCGGAAACGATCCTGCTATGTTCCCACTCGTTGCGAAAACTGGCGCCTCAATCATCTTGATGCATATGAAAGGGGAACCGAACACGATGCAGTCAAACCCGACTTATGCAGCTCCTGTGGATGAAATAAAGTTGGCTTTGCTCGAGAAAACAAAACAAGCGATTTCTTACGGCGTCCCTCGAGAGAAAATTGCAATTGATCCTGGGATAGGATTTGGGAAAACTCTGGAACACAATGTAATGATTTTAAGCATGTTACGTACGTTTGTTGAAACTGGTTTTACAGTGGTACTAGGAGCCAGTAGGAAAAACTTCTTAAGTGTTCTCTGCGATGTCCCGAACCCTGATAACCTTGATAGCGCAACATGTGCGACCACCGTTTTAGGAGTGAGGGCTGGCGTTCAAATCTTTCGCGTACACAATGTGCCTGCGAATCTTCAAGCCGTTTGTACTAGTTTTGCGATAAATTAAGCTTTTTATCTGTCTGGTATTTTTTTGAATTCTTCATGGTTCGAAAAATCAAAGGCTCGTTTTTGTTGGCAGAAGTCTTTTCTATTAATGCCACCTCTGCTTGAAGATCCGCGTGGTGAGGTGATTTATCACACACAGGATCGGCTGCCGCAGCATTCCCTGTCATCATGTAGGCTTGACAGCGACAACCTCCAAAATCTTTTTCTTTTTCTGGGCACGAGCGACAAGGTTCCTCCATCCATTCGAACCCTCTAAATTTATTGAAGGCATTAGAATCGTCCCAAATCGACTCTATGGAGTTATCTCTGACATTTGGAAACTCTATATCAGGTAACGTTGCAGCAGCGTGGCAAGGTAATGCTCGTCCATCGGGTGCTATTGTCAGAAATATAGAGCCCCATCCATTCATGCAGGCTTTAGGACGCTTTTCATAATAGTCCGGCACTACGTAAAGAATTTTCATTTTTCCTTCTAACTCAGTTTGATAACGTTTTGCAATGCTTTCGGCTTTAGTCACTTGCTCTCTAGTCGGAAGAAGATAATCGATATTCAATCTGGACCAGCCGTAGTACTGTGTGCTGGCAAGCTCGACAAAATCCGCTTTTAACTCAACACACATCTTAATGATATCTTCTAATTGTTCGATATTTTTTTGATGGAGCACAATGTTTAAAACCATAGGGTAGCCTTGGTCTTTAACAGCCCGCGCCATCTCTAACTTATGCGCAAAACTACTTGTTCCTCCTAGAAAGTCGTTTAATTCCTTGTCACTTGCCTGGAAGCTTATCTGAATATGGTCTAGTCCTGAGGTTTTGAACTTGGCTACTCGGTCAGCATCCATCCCCACGCCAGAAGTAATGAGATTACTGTAATAACCTAACCTGTGTGCTTCTGCAATTATTTCTTCAAGATCTTTCCTGACCAGCGGCTCCCCACCTGACAAACCCAGCTGCATAGCTCCTAAAGCTCGTGCTTCCCGTAAGACACGAAACCAATCGCCGGTTGTTAATTCATTACTATATTTACTGATCTCCAGCGGATTGGAGCAATAGGGGCACTGGAGAGGACATTTATAAGTAAGTTCAGCCAGCAACCAAAGCGGTTTTCCGGAGATACTAGAAAGAGATCCAGCCATTTTTTTCTGCCTCCGTTAGAAAATTAAGGACGTCGGGTTCGAGATCAGACCCTGGGAACTCAGTTTCTAGATCTGAAACCAGCTGTTTGACAGTAGTTTTTCCGGTAACCCGTTTTAAGATTTCCCCAGCTGTACGGCTCAGTTTCACCATTCCCTCGGGATAAAGCAACACATAGCTACTTTGAGCTTCTTCCCACTGAAAGCGGTACATAGAAGATAAAGAGGGCATCTGGTTAATCATCTTTGCGTGTAGGTTTCTTATTGCATGAAAAATAAGGCGGCATGTCGGCTACATAAGACATCCACATAGCATCGAGCATGGTCCAAAGAACATCTAATTTAAATTGCAAAATATTCAGGGCAAACTCTTGTTCATGCCGCTCGACAAAGTGAGACACCGTAACACGCAGTCCATGCTCAACATCTCGTCTAGCTTCACCCAGCCGTTTTTTGAAGTAGACATAGCCATCATCTTTAATCCAAGGATAGTGTTCCGGCCAGCGGTCTAATCGATTTTGGTGAATTTTAGGCGCAAACATTTCAGTTAGAGACGAGCAGGCAGCTTCTTCCCATGTTGCTGACCGAGCAAAATTTACGTAAGCATCCACAGCAAATTTAACACCTGGAAGGACATGCCTTTCATCTAGAATCTCTTCCTCAGTTAGACCAACCGATAATCCTAGTTGTAACCATGCATTGATGCCGCCGGTGTCATTTTCGTCGCCGTCATGGTCGATGAGCCTCTGTATCCAAAGACGACGCGCCACTCTGTCGCTGCAGTTAGAAAGTATTGCAGCGTCTTTAATTGGAATTGATTTTTGGTAATAATAACGGTTAGCAACCCAACCTCGTATCCCAGCTTTATTCATTTTGCCTTCCGACATGAGTACATGATACGGGTGGTTTATATGATAAAAATGCTCTTTTTGTCGCAGCTTTCCTTCAAACTCCTGTACAGTCCAGGCATCGTCCGAACTTCGTGCTGGCCTATAGATAGTAGATAATCCCAATCTGTGAAACCTCGGCTTGCTATTCGTGTGATACACAATCTTAGCATACGACTGGTTTGTTTGTGTGTTTCTATATGTTAGATTTGTCATCTTAGGATGTTAAATGATTGTTTTTTGTTAGAAAAATTATCTAAAATAATGTATCTATTATCAACGCTTTATGTGGGTTTTTTTACCTAAATTGTCTAATTAGGACCACTGTCGCTGCTTAATTAAAAGGAGATAATATCATGAGCTCTTCTACGAAAAGAATTGACGCTCTCTGGACTGTTGTCGAAATTCGAAAGCGACTCATGCTTGACTTGCCGCAGTGGGAATTGCGGGACAATGGCTTGTGGCGCGAATACAAAACTTCAGGATGGAAGAGTACTTTAATGGTTGTCGGTGTGATTGGACATTTTGCTGAAATCGCCTGGCATCATCCTGATTTAAGCGTTTCATATGCGAAGGTAGGTGTACGAATTACCAACCACGATGCCGGCGGAGTTACTGGGAAAGATTTTGCGCTTGCGATCAAAATTGATGAGGCACTTGATTGGAACCCTGCAACAGAATCAGATTCTCCTTTGGAAGGTATTCCTGCCGGTAGTAACTTTGATTACTGGGATTCAGAGAACTGAGAATTTCCCCTGTTCAGACGGGTAGAAATATAAAATTATAAACATAGTTTTTCGTTCCTGCTGCGCCACGATGCATTTTTTCAGCATTAAATTGTGAAAAAGGGGTTAAATTAGTGTGGATAAGAAAATAGGCTTTATAGCCTATTTTTTCTATACGGCCGACAAGATTTTCTATTGGAATATCGGTATGACGCTCCTCAAGCTCCACTAGCATAGTGGGTTTGTTGAAGGCAATTGTCTGAGAGGCACCTTCTATAACGGAGAGCTCGAAGCCTTCCACGTCAATTTTCAGGAAGCCAATGTTTTTAAGAGCATAAGAGTCTAGCGTCCTCGACTCGACCTCTATTGCCTGGTGGTGACCAGACACCTTTGTAGAACTAAGGCTGGCTCCCTGATTGGAGTAAGTATTTTTCTTTAAGTTATGTGGAATGAGGAGTTTAGCTATTCCGCATTGGTTGGACAAAGCTACTTGGTAAGCTTTTGTTTTTTTTGTCTTGCCCGAACACAGTATTTTGTATATTTTTGGATTCGGTTCAAAGGCATAGACGGTGTTTGTCAGTTCAGAGAGAGCTCGACTATAGACTCCTTTGTTGGCCCCAACGTCAACTGCATCTTTTCCTTTATCGACCAAGAAGAGAAGTAGTTTGAGTTCAGGTTCTCCTTTGCGTAGGTGCTTTTTAAGTAAATGGTTAAGATACCAGCTACCAGGCAGAATGCCTTTCAGTTTTTCCGGCCATGTTGAAGGTGGAGACCAGTTCTTGATTTTTTCCGACTTCATTAAATCCCCTGGATTTCGTCTCGAGACCAATGGCCTGATCTCCCACCACGTTTTTCTTTGAGCATCACGTGACTAATAACCATTCCCTTGTCCGCAGCTTTACACATGTCATAAACAGTCAACAAAGCAACTTGCGTCGCATTTAGCGCTTCTATTTCAACACCAGTTTGTCCGATTGTTTCAACTAAAGCGGTGCAATTTATGGTGGATTTTTCTAGGTCTAGTTCCAGATCAATGTCAATCCTAGTTATACTTAATGGATGGCACAACGGAATCAAGTCAGCTGTTCTCTTAGCCGCCATGATTCCGGCGATTCGAGCGACAGCTAAGACATCTCCTTTTTTGTTTGTCCCAGATATGACTAAATTAAGTGTTTCTGGCCGCATGGAAATTCTTCCTGTAGCAATTGCGGTCCTCTTGGTCGGAGTTTTACCCCCCACATCAACCATTTTTGCTTTACCATCTTCATCTAAGTGGGTTAGCTTTGACATGTCGTTAATATGAATCCTTTCATTGGTTAGGTTAAAATAGCGCTAAATAGAATAAATTTATAGTGTTGTTAGAGGTTACGTATGAGTATTAAAGTGAAATTTTTCGCTAGTTTAACTGATTTGGTTGGTATGAAGGAGATAGATATTGAGTTTGAGAGCGAGCTGAACGTCATTAATGTATGGCAATCTGTCTGTGGTACTGCACAAATGCCAGCGGGTTGTCTTTATGCAATCAACCATGATTATTGTGAGCCGGATCAACTGCTGAAAGACGGAGACGAAGTTGCTTATTTCCCTCCTTTAACAGGAGGTTGAGCATGACGGTTAGGTTGTCTAAAGAGCCATTTTCGCCATACGACCTATTGTTGCAAACCGAAAAAGAGTTGGATGGCAGAAGAAAAAAAATCGGTGCATCCTCGATTTTTATTGGAAATATGAGAGATTTTAATGATGGTGTCTCTGTCGAGTCAATGTACCTAGAACATCACCCCGAGATGACTGTTAAGGAACTAGAGAAAATTGCTGACCGAGCGGAGAAACGATGGTCTCTCGATCACGTTTTAGTTATACATCGTATAGGTGAGGTTTATCCGGGTGACCCTATTGTGTTGGTGGCAGTATGGTCAGCTCATCGAGCTCATTCTTTTGATGCCTGTAGGGACATTATGGAATCTTTGAAATCCAACGTTCCTTTTTGGAAGAGAGAGAAACGTGAAGATGGGGAACGTTGGGTTACGAAAAATACATCCGGCAGTAGTGCTGATTTTTAAGGCGATTTTTTTTGAGGTGTTTTCATGAGAATACGAGTATTAGGTTCTGCAGCAGGAGGAGGCTACCCCCAATGGAATTGCAATCATCCTAACAGTCGACGTGCACGGGCTAACGATATCAAAGCTCCTGCTAGGACACAATCTTCCTTGTGTATAAGTGCTGATGGCGAGAATTGGGTCTTACTTAATGCGTCTCCAGATTTAAGGCAACAGATAAACGACAATGAAATACTCCATCCGAAAACGGGATTACGACACAGTCCGATTAAATCGATTGTGTTAACTAATGCTGATGTCGATCATGTTGCCGGTCTGCTAAATTTGCGTGAGTCTCAACCTCTAAATCTATATGGGACAGACAGAGTTTTATCTGTCTTAAAGGACAACACTATTTTTAACGTCTTGAACCCCAAATTTGTAGCTAGAAAAACTGTGACATTAGACGATCGTTGCGAACTCTCTGCTTTCGATGGGAGCGAAATAGGTCTGACTATCACTCCATTTTCTGTTCCTGGCAAAGTTGCGTTGTGGTTGGAAGATAAAACAGCGGGGGATAACTTTGGAACCGTTGATGAAGATACTATAGCTCTTGAAATAGCTTCGCGTGATGGGTCGAAGTTTTTCTACGTTCCGGCCTGCGCACAAATGACTGTTGCACTCGCAGACCGACTTAAAAATGCAGAGCTGGTGTTCTTTGATGGGACTTTATGGGTAGACGACGAAATGATTAAAGAGCAGGTGGGGATCAAAACAGGGGGGAGAATGGGGCACATGAGTGTTTCTGGGAAAGAAGGGACTTTACAATCTTTTGCCTCATTAAATGTAAAACGTAAAATCTTCATTCATATTAATACAACGAATCCCATTCTGGCTTCTGATTCTATGGAAAGACAACTTGTTAGTGACGCCGGTTGGGAAGTTGCTCAAGATGGGATGGATATAAGGCTGTGAAACTGGGACTTGGCTAAATAGCACTGTTAAAAGGAATGACTCTCACTGCTTCATTTATGTGAATATCTGACGCATCAATAGGCAGATAAATAAAGCAGTTGGCCTGTGACATAGATTTTAATATCCCTGATCCTTGATCCCCCGTTGGTTGAACCGTTAAAGAGCCATCATCTTCTTGAGCTAAAATACCTCTCTGATATTCAGCTCTTCCTGGCCTCTTCCTCAGTGCTTTTGTGACTGCGGCTTCTAGAATTATGTTCCTGTTGGTTTTAGCGCCTGAAATCTTTTCTAATGCCGGGGTAACAAATTGATGGAAACCGACCATGACAGATACGGGATTGCCAGGTAGGCCGAAAAAGTGAGCCTTTCCTATTTTCCCAAAGGCAAGCGGTCGCCCCGGCTTCATAGCGATTTTCCAAAATTTAACTTGGCCCACGTTGCCCAAAGCTTCTTTGATAAAGTCCGCGTCTCCAACTGAGACGCCTCCAGAGGTTATTACCATATCGGCAGATTTGCTAGCATCAAGTAACGCAGCCTCTATGGCATCATAAGTGTCTTTCACCACACCCATATCTATGATTTCGACTCCTAAGTATTGGAGCATCCCATACAGCGTGTATCGGTTACTGTCGTAAATTTCCCCAGGTTCCAAAGTGGTTCCTAGCGACTTCAGTTCATCACCTGTAGAAAAATAAGCTACTCTGGGTTTTTGAAATACTTGCACCTCGGCTATTCCTAGAGATGCAATCAACCCTAAATCAGCGGGCGTAACCGTGTGACCGGATTTCAAAATAGTTTCGCCTACGCGAATATCCTCTCCAGCAGCACGAATGTTTTCTCCAAAGTTAGGCATTTCTAGGATCTGGAGATCATTTCCACTAGCTTTAACGTGCTCTTGGATGACGATTGTGTCAGCATTTTCAGGGACTAAAGCTCCCGTCATGATCCGGACTGCTTCGTTTTTTTCTATGGGGCGAGTGAACGCTTTACCAGCAAAAGCGGTGCCAATTATTTTTATTACGGGATTATTGAGACCTTGCAGCTCTTCCTGACGAAAAGCATACCCATCCATAGCAGAGTTTTTGTGAGGTGGCACGTTGGCAGCGGCTATAATATCAAAGGAGATTACGCGACCTAGGCTGTGCCTGATGGGCACCATTTCTGTCTGTGTCAAGGAACTCATGCTATCGAGAATACGAACTATAGCTTCCTCGCAAGACAGAGAAGTGGGGTCAGAATCGTCTTTGCAGCTTTGTTGGATAGTCATGAAGTTCAATTATCCTCTTCCTTAATTCATCCGCAAGTTAAAAATAAGTGTTTTGTTAAATTCTACACCAATATTCAAACACGACGTTTGTCATTGCTTATGAGCTGTTTTATACCTAATATGCATATATATATGCAATTAAAGTAAGACGTCTAAGTAACAATTGGTCGGTTGGGGGAAACTCCAATTTAGTCATAACCCATAAGTCTCAGGAATTATTTATGCCTGGCGTATTAAAAATTTCACTCTTTTTAGTTTTCTGCTTGTTTACGCATTTTTCTTGGGCTAACGATGAGCAGAGTTATGAACGTCTCTATGACTGGATAACCAACCCTATCCCTTTTGAACCTATTGAGACTGGAACCCACCTTGGGTTAGAAGATCGATCTTCCCATTTAGAGGCCTTGATACCTCAATCTGCTTGGAAGTATTACATTTTCGATGGGATGGATATGGAGATTGCTGCGACTGGTGTGTACCCAGCTCCACCAGAGTGGGGGCAGCACATGAACGACGACTATCACTTAGATGATCGAGGCGTCTTAGTGGGATTCAAAGGGGGAGGATTTCCTTTTCAAGATATAAAAAACGAAGACCCATTTGCCGGCCAAAAAGTGATATGGAATATGCTTTGGAGACCGGGACAAGTTGACTACGTAATGCCCATGACAACCTGGTTAAGAGGCGAGGGGGGAAGGCTAGACCGCAAATTGGAATTTACTTCTATCGCTTCGACTTACAGCCGGGGAGATCACTGTTTAGTAGAAGGGTATGAGGAAGTTAAAACAAAACGGGTCATGGAGTTTAGGTCACCACGTGACATGGCTGGGGCGAAAGACATGTCAATTTCTTACGTAGACCATGATAGAGAAAACTCTGGCTGGATGTATATGCCCTCACAACGGAAGCCCAGGAAGACGCTTGCCTCGGAGCGCACCAGCGAATTGATGGGGATGGATATGATTCGGGAAGACATGAATGGCTTTGGCGGTAAAGTCTACGAAAACTCATGGACATATCTTGGAACTAAATCCGTCCTCGCTACTATTAATGTGCCAGACAATCCGGAATTCGGAGGCCCTCACTTATGGGTGCCACATAAAACGCGGTGGGAGGTTCGTAAAGCGCACGTAGTTCTCATGCATCCTACAGTCGATAATCATCCCTATAGCAGCCGCATCGTTTTTATTGATGCCGAGACTAACTGGTCTCTTTGGATGTTTGCTTTCGATCGGGAAGATGACCACTTGTTAAGAATGAATCAGCATTACCTTAAATATTCCGAGAGCTACGCGTACGAAATGCCACAGCAAGCACCTTATATAAAACAGGATTTCTCTGAGAATGTTGGTCATCACGTATTTCTGCATTTGGGTGAATCTGATATCAATGCTAAGAAGCCTCATGCCACGATGACGCATTGTTACGTTAAAAAACGTGAATTCACAGAAGCACGAGCAAAACAGTTTTACAGTCTTCGAAATATGATTAGTGGCCGAAGGTAGTCTCAATGGAAAAGTACATTAAGCGTTATTTGGCTGCAATCGGCGTTTGTTTATTTTTTTTCACTACTCATCTATCTGCAATTGTCTCCGTTGGAACAGAACTTGAGTTTGAGGGGTTTGTTAAATTCCAAAATATTTTACGGACACCTAAGTTCAAACATGCCGAAGCGATCATGCAACGTAATACTGCGCAATTGGAAGGCAAGTATTATTTTTTGAAGAACAGTCAGGCATTTGGACTTTTCAATACGGGGCCTATAGAAGAGGCGACCTTAACGGTTACGGGGCGAGGTGTTTATGATTCCATCTACGATGTGCGAAGTTCCTATGACAAGGCTTTCAGCAAATCTGACGGGCGTTATGGTCGCACCGAAGCAAGCCTTCGTGAAGCATTCGTGGATGTTGTTCTCCCTCCCGTTACTTTAAGGCTAGGCCGACAACAGGTTGTTTGGGGAGAGACAGATGGTTTTAGAGCTTTGGACGTTATCAATCCGCTTGATTTGAGTTGGCATTGGAGTAGGGAATCCTGGGAAGATATACGAATCCCGCTTTGGATGGCGCGAGGAATTTATGATATTGGAAAGTTTGCATGGTTTGATGAGTCGTTCGTAGAAGGGATCTGGATCCCTACAGATTTTAGAGAAAACATCATATCTACTGATCCTCGAAAACCTTGGGCATTTACGGGGAATGGATTGAATAAAACGGCTAATGTGATTTATAAAGATGGCTTACTACTGGACCTCGATACTGAAATGAGGAATCGTAGGCCAAATAAAAAGCTTACCAATGGACAAGCAGGTGTGAGGTTTAAGGCTATCTGGGGAGAGATCGACTTTAGTCTTAATTATTTTTATGGCTTTTCGGCAGATACCGGCATTAGGGTACAGAGACAACTGTCTCAAACGATAGACGATACTTTTTATACGGTTAAAGATATCGTGAATCCGCGAACGCATGTATTAGGGTTTACTGCGAATTATTCGGATGAGCGATTTACACAATCGGTCTTGCGCATGGAAACGACTTTTACAACAGGCATTCCCGTGAAATTATCGGCTGATGCTCCTATTACTGCTGATCCCGACAGGGATCAATATGATACAGCCAGACGCACCGTGGTTATGATTGCGGCAGATAGACCAACATGGATGAGAGCCTTGAATAAGACAAGAACTGTATTCCTGTCTTCGCAGATATTTTGGCGGCATTATATCGATTACAACCAGTACTACCGAGGCATGTCGACCGTAAAGCAAGCAACGCTTAACGGACAAGTCGTGTCTGGGAAATATATTGCCGAAAATACTGACCGTATCGATCGTGATGAGTTCGTGATGACGTTTTCGGCATCGACTGCCTACGGAGCGGCAGGGCTTCTAAAACCGAGTTTTTTAATGGCATTTGATCCTAGATCAACGGGAGCCTATAACAAATTCAAAGTCGATTACTTCTGGTCAGACAATATATTATTGCGCTTTCAGCAACACATATATTGGCGGGCGTTCCATAATGATCCCGGCCCATGGGGATTAGGTGATATCTGGGGACAAACTAGCGAGAACAGTCGACATGAAACTGATCTAAGTATTATCTTTCAGTTTTAAGATCCTAGGCAGTAATTTGATTTTTCTTAGACCATAGTTCAGCTTTTTCAAGGTCTGATGGGCTATTGATGTTCATGAACTCGCCCTTATCATCGAACTCGACGGTTACGCACGTTCTGGTGTCGAACCAAGAGCGGATTTTTCTCCCACCGTTTTCTAAGAATAAAGCTAATGAATTCTCTAAACTGCTTTTAACCATTGCGAACACCGGCTGGTGTTTGGTTCGAACAATTGCCATTGTGATTTCAGTTTTTTCATCAGAAAAAGGCTCCATCAGTTTCTCAACAAGATTTTGCGGGAAAAATGGTGCATCGCATGGAGTGAAAGCCACAAAAGTCGTTGTAGCTACTTCTAAAGCACCATGAAAGCCGCTTAGGGGTCCATTGCTGTTATCTGTTTTATCTTGTACCACAATGCATCCAAAGCTTTCGTAAACAGGTATGTTCCTGTTGGCGCTTATGATGATAGAACCTACCTGCGGAGAGAGACGTTCTATACAGTGTTGAGATAAATATCTTCCATTTAGAGTTATCAATCCTTTGTCTTTTCCCCCTACACGGATCCCCTGTCCTCCAGCCAAAATACAACCAGTAATGTCACTTTTCAGTTCCGGGCTCATAAAGCCAAACAACCGCTGTCCATATGAAGGAATGTGCCGGGTAATGTTTTAATGGTTTCATCGTCATGGGTTGCAAAAACAATAGAAATTTCTTCTTCCTGTAGCGCTTTTATTATTTCGAATGTCCTACCGCGCGCTTTCTGGTCCATGTGCGCAGTGATTTCATCTAAGAGCAAAACAGGAGGTTTCAATATTTGTGCTCTAACTAAAGCTACCTGATGTTGCTCTCCAGCCGAGAGCGTAGAGGCCATTCTTTCAGTCAAATGAGTCAGCTTATTTTTTCTGATGGCTTGGTCCACCAAAGATCTTATATCATTGTTTCTCAATCCTTTTCTTCTCAAGCCATAACTTAGATTCTGGAGGACTGTCCCGCAAAACATATAGGGAGTTTGGTGTAAATAAATACATGTCCCAATTAAGTACTTAGGTGCTTCAAAGCTAGTAAAGCTTTTCTCTCCTAGTATGAACTCACCGGTATCCGCTGTTATCAGTCCGGCCAATATTTTCAGTAGGGTCGTTTTACCAGAACCGTTTGGCCCGGTTAGGAGAACAAGTTCGCCTTTCTGTACCGTCAAACTCTTGCAATCAAGTATTAATCTAGTATCACGTATAAAGGTTAACTTATTCGCTGTGAGGGACTGTGCCGTATTAGCTAAGCTCATTGCCCATCACCTTGAAACATCGCTAGCAGTACGTTCAGTAGCATAGTGAGTGACAGCAAAACGATCCCCAATGCCACTCCCATAGCAAACTCTCCTTTGCTGGTTTCTAAGGCTATTGCTGTCGGGATATTTCTTGTGTGATCTAAAATATTGCCACCGACCATCATAGAGCAGCCAATTTCTGCGATTATCCGGCTGAATCCGGCAATTACTGCGGCCAGCAAACCAAAGCGCAACTCGAGAAAGACGGTGAGCATCGCTGGGATGCGTTTAGCACCTAGGGTACGAGCAGTTTCATACGCAAGTTTGTCTCCTGCCACAAAAGTGGCGTGAGCCATAGCAACTAGCAGCGGGAAACAAATAATAACTTGGCCGATAATCATAGCTGGCTGGGTATAGAGTAATCTGAGGTCGGCTGCTATGCCATTTTTAGACAAAGCAAGATAAACAGTGAGGCCAACAACGACTGCAGGAACTGACATTAAAGTGTTGGTTATAGTTAGAACTAATCTTCTGCCAGGAAAAGTTTTATATGCGAGAAGAAAAGCCATTGCAATAGCAGGAGGTGACGCAATGAGAATTGCACGTAGAGAAACCGAAAATGAAACACCGATAGCTGACCAAACTTCTCTATCTCCTGTTAGGAGCATCGAAAAAGCAGAGATTAGAGCTGAGTTAGAGTCGAACAATACCTTTTAGCCTATAAAAATTATGGGAAATGTTAGTCAGCTCGGCGAGGGCGAGGCTGTCACACTGCTCTACTTTTTAGCCGCCAGTGTGACTCATATGACGGAATATTAATGGTTGCACACTTAGGTCGAAGTCATGTCCTTTGGGTTTTATATCCATAGAGTCAACGATTGCGGATTTCAGCTTATTGATATCGCCAGGGTAGGTTCTCAGTACAGCCCTGAGGTCAACCGAATGTTCCTGCCCCAGACATAAGAGCAATCTTCCTTCTGCCGTTAGACGGACTCTATTACAGTCGTCACAGAAGTTATGGCTGTGGGGAGAAATAAAACCAACACGAGCGCCAGTTTCTGCGACGCGGAAATACTTGGACGGACCCGCAGTAGTTTCTGGGGTGGGGATCAATGTGTAATGCTTTTCCAAATCCGCTTTAATATTATCGCTAGAGTAATATGCCTCGGCCCTATCATGTTCTCCTATAACACCCAAAGGCATTTCTTCAATGAAGGATATATCAAGGTCATTGTCTGCGGAGAAATCAACTAATGCTTTAACTTCATCATCGTTTCTATTTTTTAAAATAACAGCATTGATTTTTATTTTTTCGAAATTAGCTGCTTTAGCGGCTTTGATTCCATCAAGGACTTGCTGGAGTTCACCGGTTCTTGTGAGTTCTTTGAATTTTTTTGGATTTAGGGAATCTAAACTGATATTGATTCTTTTCACGCCAGCATTTTTTAAAGGCAACGCTAATTTGACTAATTGTGAACCGTTTGTGGTTATTACTAACTCTTTTAGACTTTGTATTGTTCCTAAATTTTCGATTAGCGTGATGACGTCTTTTCGTACTAATGGTTCCCCACCAGTAAGCCGAATTTTTGTTACTCCCAACTCTGCAAATGCTTTCCCGACTAACTCTAGTTCCTCTAGAGTCAGGATGCGGTCTCGAGGGAGAAACTCCATCTCCTCATCCATACAATAAACGCAACGGAAGTCACATCTGTCAGTCACAGATATCCGCACGTAATCTACTGTTCGCCCGAACTTGTCGACGAGTTTCTCAGGGTATCTTTCTGCCGCTCTACTCATCTTTTCCTGAAGCTTTTTTTTGGATCTTTTGTAATCTTACCACAAAGAATTTCCCCTCTGTTATATGTCTTTATTTAAGCATTGCCCAGGCCAGAATACCTATTGCCACAATAGCTGAAATGGCGGCAGCTTTGGCCCAGTATGACGGGGCTTTATCCGGCGAAGAGATAGTTTCATCCTCTGTTTTTATTGAGGTGTTTGCTGACAAAAGCTTATTTAAATGCTCAAAAAAATTAGCCGATAGCTTTTGCGCTGTCTTTTCCACCAAAGGGCCTCCCAGTTGAGCAAGCTTCCCACCAATGTCGGCGTGCACAGTGTATGCTAGGCGAGTGGATGACTCTTCTTCACGCAGCACTACATTTGCGACCACTTTAGCGTGTCCGGCCGGACCACCTCTTCCTTCTCCAGTAATTTTATAGTTTGAAGGGAACTTTGATTCTGAGATCGTCGCTTCTCCTTTGAAACGAATTTTCAAGGGACCGATTTTTGATACAATAATAGCCTTGTACTTATCCGCAGATAGCTTTTCAATCAGCTCGCATCCAGGTATCGCTTTTTGTAAAATATCTGGATCATTTAACGCTAGGAAAACCTTTTCTCTTTCAGCTTTAATAAGCACTTCATCATTTAATTCCAACGGTTACTCCTAACACCCAATTACTGAGTAGCATCTTGTATTTTTTGCCAGATAGCATCTGGCCTAAGTGGCAAAGTGGTGATCTCTATTCCAAAGGGTTTTAGAGCATCACAAACCGCATTTGTAAGCGCGCCTGGCACAGAGCTAGGTCTTCCTTCCCCAATACCTCTAGTCCCTAAAGGCGTATGAGGACAAGGCGTGGTGGCATAGTTGAGATCAATGTTGGGGACATCTGCGGCATTAGCCATTTTGTAATGTTCAAAATCAGCAGTCAATTGTTGGCCTTGTTCGTCGTAAACAAATTCTTCGAACACAGTGTTAGATATGCCCTGAACAATAGCTCCGTGCATTTGTCCGTTAACAATTAATGGATTTATTACGTTTCCTACATCTTCGGCTGTTATCCACTTTAATATTTTGAAGTCACCGGTTTCCAACGACACTTCAACCACGCAACAATCAGCGTTAAAGCAAATCATAGGCTTGGCGGCCTCGAAAAAAGTCGTTGCGTCCAATCCACCGGTTTCCCCCTCTGGCATGTTGATCGGAAACATGATGATACGTTCAACAATAGACATGAAAGAGCTACGCTGGGAATCGTCGCCTAAATAGACAACCTCTCCATTTTTGAACTCAAAATGTTCAACTGATGCTTCTAGTTGTAAGTCATGTGCTAAGAACTTAGCAATTTTGGTTTTTAATTCTCTACAGGCCTCAGCCACCGCGCTGATGAAATAGGACCCCATGCGGGCTCCAACCGAACCAGAGCCAAAAGGAGTACTACCTGTATTCCCCGTTGTTATGATGACATCTTCGGGAGAAATACCGAATTCGGAAGCGACCACTTGTGCGGTCGTTGTTTCATGACCTTGCCCTCCAGGCGCATCGCCACCAAAGACTTGGACTTTTCCTCTGGGATCGAGCCGCACAGTCGCAGCCCCGTATCCGGGTTGATTTTCCATTGGGACAAATAGTTCTGAAGCGACCCCTGACAGTTCCACTCCACACCCGAATCCTATTCCAATGTATTTTTTTTCTGATAATGCATTTTTCTGTTGGACTCTGAAGTCAGGAAGATTGGCTTTTTCCATTAGTGTATCCCAGACTTTTAGGAAATCGCCACTGTCAAAGTATTCATTTGTTATGCTGGTGTAAGGTAGGTCAGCTACTAAATTCTTTCTGCGAAACGTGCTGGGCTCCATCCCAATCTTGTGGGCGACCATATCGATACAACGTTCAATTGCGAAACGGGTCGGGAAATGCCCAAAGGCTCTTGAGGGTGTTAAACAAGCCTTATTGGTAGTTGCGACTTTGAGACGGATATCAGCCTTTGGCCATTTGTATCCGTTTGGTAACTCTATGGCGCCTAAGAAAGGCATGACGAATCCCCAGTATACACCTGTCGTTCCAACGCCATTATCTGCGAGACCAAAATTACGCAGTGCCAGCATATTGCCTTCTAGATCCGCAGCAATTTCCATGTCGTTAATTTGATCTCTTTCTTGCCCTACATTCATCAAGCTTTCATATCGAGATTCAACCCATCTCACTGGCTGTTTTAAGTCGCGTGCCGCGTGAGCAATAATTATATTTTCTCTGTAGAAGGGTGCCTTGACTCCGAAGCCACCTCCTTGATCACGAGGCGCGATGACTTGGACTTTTTCTGCAGAGATATCGAGTATGTCGGATAATGCTAATCTATCGATATGGGGCCGTTGTGTCGTAATGTATGCGAGTAAGCCATCGGAATCATCCCAATCACACAAGATCGCCCTGGGCTCCATTGGCGTGACTCCAGTGCGATGGGTTTTAAATCTGTCTTTGACCACGATAGGTGCGTTTTGGAATATTTTTTCTACTTCAGCAGCATTTTCGGCTTGACTTGCTTCTGTATCTCCACCGGTGAAGGTCATCGAAAATATTTCATTCGTGCCATCTTTTTCATGGATAATCGCCGATTCAGGTTTGAGGGCTTCTTCCGGGTCTAAAACCGGCTTTAGTTCTTCGTAATCAACGAACACTAATTCAGCAGCATCTTCTGCAACATATTTATCACGTGCTACAACAAGTGCTACTGGCTCTCCGTGGAATGTGACTTTATCAACAGCTAATGGCCAAAAAGTGGGGTAGTGAGCAGGAAGAGCGGGTTGAACAATCGGTTGTGGCATAGATTTTATTAGGTGTTTGATCTGGTCCCCTGTATATATCCGTTCAATACCTGCCAATTCTTCGGCTTCAGATGTATCGATAGATAATATTTTTGCATGTGCATATTCGCTACGGACAAAAACGGCATGAAGTGCGCCGGGAATGACGATGTCGCTGACATATTTTCCTTTCCCGGTGAGCAACCTGCGATCTTCTTTTCGGGGCAGCGGGGTTCCCATCCAGTCGTCATTTTTTCTCTGGGACATGTCTTATGTCTCCTAGGTTTTTCTTGATTGGTTTTCTTGCACAACTTTGCGGACAGCATTGATGATATGCACATAGCCAGTGCATCGGCATAAATTGCCAATCAGACCTTCCCTGATTTCTTGCTCACTTGGGTTGGGATATCTTTTCAAGAAATCAGTCATGTTCATCAAGATACCCGCTGTGCAAAATCCACATTGCAAACCATGTTCAGATTTGAAGGCTTCTTGCAATGGCGTGAGTTCTCCATCCGGTGCCAAGCCTTCCACTGTTGTAATCTTGTGTTCATCTGCTTGTGCGGCGAGTAGCATACAGCTTTTAACAGCCTCTCCATCTAAATGTACTGTACATGCGCCACATACTCCTTCGTAGGTGCATCCAATATGGGTGCCTGTGAGATGAGCACGTTCTCTAATGAAATCTACTAATAGCATTCTTTCTGGTACTTCTTCTTGAAACAGTCTTCCGTTGATATCAATTGCAACTTTAGCCAATATGCCAGTCCTCCATTTATCCTAAGCTGAAAGCTCTTTTTTTTGCTATTTCTATCACTTCTAAGCCGATTGTTTTTATAAGCTGATAGCGATAATCTGCAGTCGCCATGGAGTCTGTATACGTCGATACTTTACTACACACAATCATCATGGCCTCTGCAATTTCTTCTGCATTCGCGCTGGTGCTTAGGAGCGACGCTTCTGCTTCCAGGCAACGTTGAGCGCCGGATAGACCCGTTAAAGTTATTCGTGCGTAGTCGCAACAGTCCGCATTATCGAAGTGCAAGCATGCCGCTATCCCTATGACTGGCAGCGCATCGGTTACTAACCCCCATTTTTTATATGCACTTCCAGACTTAGAGCCTCTCAACTTGAAATCAACAGACAGTAATATCTCAAATTCGTTTCGAGCGGTCTCCAATGGCCCTAGAAAGAAATCATCTGCAGCGACTTGTCTAGTCGAGCCATCTGGGGATATGAGGTTCATAGCCCCATCTAAAGCTAAGACAGTAGCTGGGGTACAAGCGGCGCTATAGTTCCAGCACAGGCTTCCCCCGATAGTACCTCTGTTACGAACTTGTCTGTCACCAACGCGACTCGCCGCATCCTTCAATGCCATGAGTTCTAGTGGAATTGAATCGGAAGATACAATATCAGCGTACCTGGTCATCGCCCCAACTGTAAGAAGATCTTTTTCGGACGTAACGAATTTTAATTCAGAGAGTGCTTGTAAATCGATGATATGAGCAGGTCTAAGCATGCGAGATTTTACTGCTTGCATCGCGCTTTGCCCTCCTGCAAGGACTAAAATATCTTCTTCATTAGAGTCTAGAAGGCTGTACAGCTCTTCTAGCGTTGAGGGTCTAGAATATTGTTCTATAGGTGCTGGGTACATGACTTTACTCTATTGGCTACTGCTATCAATTAGAAACACCTCTATTCTCGTTATTGAGTGCGTATAGGTATATCTACTCCCCACGTGGTTCAAGGGCCTGATTCTCAGCCTGTAAATATCTGTCAAAAGTATGGCACACAATCTTCTTAGCCGCCAAGCCGTTTTATTTTAATACGCTGTTTTCTGTCCTGCTTACTTGGCTTCTCGGTATAGCGTGTAGACAAAGCACTCAGTTTTAATTTTTCTTTGATATCATTGTTGAGTGCAATGCTGCTTGGGTCTTCTATATAGAGCTGGACTGCTAATGGCGCGGACACTCGCCTTGCAGACAAATCTTTAATCGTTACTGTTTGGACCATTTGTTCTCGGCGGATATTAAGGCAAGTGCCAAGAGTTATCATTCTAGATGGCTTTACTTTGCTGCCCTGGATAAGCACTCGCCCCAATTGTATGGCCCTGTTCGCCATTTGACGTGTTTTATAAAATCGTGCGGACCAAAGCCAAATATCAAGCCGCATTTTTACAGTTTCAGTGTTCACAATTGGGCGCATGTTGTATGTTTAGGTCCAAAGAGAGCATATTAACCTGATTACTTGTTTTAGTTACGGAGAAGTAGGATGCCGAATTCTGAATTTATTCCTTTGTCGATAGCTGTTCTGACTGTATCGGATACACGTACGTTAAAAAATGATAGGTCTGGAGACTTATTAGTAAGAAAAATTGCTGAGGCAGGACACAATTTAGCTGAAAGAGCGATGTGCAAAGACAGCATATATTCTATTCGCGCTATTGTGTCGGGATGGATAGACACTGCGAAGTTAGATGTTGTTCTTATATCAGGAGGCACTGGGGTAACTGGCAGAGATGGAACACCAGAGGCTGTTTCAGTACTTTTTGATAAAACTTTAGAAGGTTTCGGGGAGACTTTTCGCGCTCTCTCATATGCGGACATCAAAACTTCGACAATGCAGTCTAGAGCAGTGGCTGGCGTTGCTAATAGGACCTATGTTTTTTCTTTGCCTGGGTCAACCGGCGCATGCAAACTTGCATGGGAGTCTTTAATATCCTTTCAGCTGGATAGTCGAACAAAACCATGCAATCTTGTGGAACTTATGCCCCGACTACTAGAGCGCTAGTTTCGTTGTTGAGATCCTTTGCCCGCAGCTTTTTTGCCTTTTTGCTTTTACTCATAATAGTTTTTCATAGCAATGTAGCTGCTAATACGAAAAGTGATTTGGTGGGCGAACTGATGCTTGCTTTTGTGGAACAAGGCGACACGCTATCTGATATAGCTCGCTCTTATAATCAAGGGTATACAGAAATGCGTCTTGCTAATCCAGCAATCGATCCGTGGCTGCCTCAAGCAGGAACCGACGTGATAATCCCTAGCCTTTATATTCTACCGAGCGTAAAGACGGATGGAATAGTCATAAATATTCCGGAGATGCGTATGTACGTGTTTGGAACTTCGACACGAGAGAACTCTTTTGAGATGTCCACGTATCCGGTAAGTGTGGGGCGGCAAAAATGGGGCACGCCTCATGGGGCTATGACCGTCACTATGAAGTTAGAAGATCCAGCTTGGTACCCGCCAGATTCGATATTAGCTGAACACGCGGCGAACGGCGACCCTTTACCTAAAGTCGTTGTGGCTGGACCTAAAAATCCTTTAGGGAAATTCGCAATGCTTCTTAGTGAAAAAGGCTATTTGATCCACGGAACTAATAAGCCCTATGGAATCGGAATGAGAGTGACTCATGGATGCATACGAATGTATCCAAAGCACATAAAAAAGCTATTTGCCAATACAAAAAGCGGGACGAAAGTTTTAATAGTTAATCAACCTATAAAAGTAGGCGTAGATGCTGGGATCATTTACCTAGAGGCTCATCCTTCCCTGAAAGAGAATCCTGGTGATCTAGCTTCTAGATATGCAGAGACCATGCGCTTACTTGATCTGCAGTTCGGCAGTGACAAGTTCAAGCTGAGGTATCTTGCTGTCCAAAAGGCTTTGAGGCTGGAAAACGGTATTCCAACCTCAATAGGCGTCATTGGAGACAACGTTATTAGGTAAAGGAGTTTATTTTTGCATGGTTTGTTTGAACATACGCTCGATACGGGCAGTGTTTGCTTCAGCAGTTGCTTGTGCTTTCTGAGCTGCTCGTAATGCAGTAGTAGCCTCGCTGGAGGCTTTTCTAGCTTCCGCTATGGCAGTAGTTGCCTTAGCGTCGGATGTGCTCGGTTGTGAGGCACACCCAAATAGGGCTACGACACAAAAGCTCAAAGCAATTAGAGGTTTTAGAAAGAGAAAGGGTTTTGACATTGTACTGTGCTCCGCTTGCTGTCACTTTATGATATACGAAAATTTATTCTACCTTAAGGATAATGATATATTTAAGACACACACGCAAGGTTAGTCTTTCGCATTGTTTACGAATGGATATTCCAAGAGGTTCTAAAGCGCAGAAGGTGCGCTATCTGTATGATATAAACACTCTCAAAATGAGGTGGTAGTTGAGAAATATGTCTAGTCTAAATGAATTATCTAAATTAGTAAGGCAGTTGAGAGAAGCTGAAACCGGTTCCGTTTGGCACGAGGAACAGACACATCAGTCTTTGGCTAAGTATACAATAGAGGAAGCCTATGAATTGGTTGATGCTATCGAAAGCGAATGTCTGGAGCATATTCCAGAAGAAATTGGCGACTTGCTTTTTCATGTTCTTCTTCATTGCGATATCGGAGAGAAACAAGGACAGTTTGATATCGACTTGGTAATCTCAAAATTAAGAGAAAAAATAAAAAGTAGACACCCGAAAGTGTTTGACTTGGACTCTCCCTCAAATGACACAAAAGAAAATTGGCAAAAATTGAAAAGTAACGAGCGCAAGGGTAGGGGTCTTTTGAGTAAATTTGATGACATTCCGATCGGTTATCCAGCTCTTCTAAGAGCGGAGAAAATACAAAATCGTGCTTCAAGTTTTGGTTTTGATTGGCCTGATGTCAATCCAGTATTGAGAAAAGTGGAGGAAGAGCTCGGGGAACTCATCGAAGTTGTTGACCAAAATCAAGGTGAAAAACGTGCAGAGGAAGAGTTTGGTGACGTGCTGTTTACATTGGTAAACCTTGGTAGACATTTAGGTATAGATTCTGAATCTGCGCTGAGAAAGGCCGTGGGCAAATTTGAGAGACGGATTCGTGGTGTGGAAAATAAATTGTCGGAAAGAGGGACAGCGATTGATCAGGCTTCAGCGGAAGAACTGGAGTCGGTTTGGGAGTTAGTAAAGCTTTCAGAACCTATGGCACGCTAAGGGCCTCTATTTCTTTCTATAAATTATAAAATCTGCGATTTGGGCGAGCACAGACGTGTCTTCAGGTAAAAAATCTAGCGCTGCAATGGCCTCGTTTCGTAAATTGAGCGCTGTTTCTTTAGCCTTGGACATGCCCAAAATATTGGGATATGTTGGCTTGCTTAACTCGGCATCCGAACCTTGAGGTTTGCCTATTTCTTCCGTTGTTCCTTCTATATCTAAAATGTCGTCTTGCACTTGAAAAGCTAAACCTATGCACATGGCATATCGCTTCAGATGTTCTAGAACGGTAGAGTCTTTTTGCCCTGATGCAAGGTATCCAAGGACTACGCTAGCACTGATCAAGTCTCCAGTTTTGTGTCTGTGTATATTCTCTAACTCTTCTATGGTGAGCACTCTGCCGACCGCGGCGAGATCAAGTGCTTGCCCACCAACCATACCTTGTGAACCGCTGGCACTAGTGAGTACTCGCAACATGTTGAGGCGCGATTCATCACTAAGTGGAATATCTTGGTTTTCCAATAAAACCTCAACTGCTAACGCCTGCAATGCATCTCCAGCTAAAATAGCCGTAGCCTCGTCATATTGTTTATGACAGGTTGGTCTGCCTCGTCGCAGGTCATCATCATCCATTGCCGGAAGGTCGTCGTGAATCAAAGAATAGGCGTGTATTAACTCTACTGCTGCAGCGGGGACGTCTGAAACTGAAAGAGGTGCGCCGAAAACCTGGCCGGTCAAATAAGTTAACACGGGGCGTAAACGTTTTCCGGGAGCGAGAACAGAATAACGCATTGCATTGCTGAGGAGGCGAGGCTCCTGATTCTCGAGAGGTAAAAATTTTTCCAAAGTAGTATTTGTTCTGGACTGTAATGGTTTAAGTATGTTCTCTATCATCATGGCCTTAATCTTGATCAGGTAGGGCAGCAAAGGGCGTTAGATCGTCACCGTTTACTGATAACTGCGAAACTTTTTGTTCGGCCTCTCGAAGGGCTTCCTGGCATTTTTTTGTTAGGTTGACACCATGCTCGAACTGTTTAATTGATTCTTCAAGATTAAATTCTCCATGCTCCATGTTGTCTACTATAGCTTCAAGCTCTTTCATGGCATCTTCAAAGTTGAACAAGGGGGCAGTTTTTTTGGTCATAAATTTTCCGCAAACCGTTTAGGTGGTTGATAATTTTTATATATTATCCACTAAACGGGGCTAGATCGAAATTCTTGTGTAACTATTGACTTTTCTCTCCCTTAGCATTTAGACTGAGTCTAGTTTTAGACTTGGTCTAAAAACTTGTAAACTAAATTTAGGGAGCTATCCATTATGTCTTTAAAAGGCAGTAAAACTGAAGAGAATTTAAAAGCGGCGTTCGCTGGAGAATCACAGGCAAATAGACGTTATCTATATTTTGCCCAGAAAGCTGATATCGAAGGGTACAACGATGTTTCTGCAGTATTTCGTTCTACGGCAGAAGGTGAAACTGGCCATGCTCATGGTCACCTAGAATACCTTGAAGCTGTTGGAGACCCTGCTACAGGTGAACCGATAGGTACTACAGATCTCAACCTTAAAGCAGCAATCGCTGGTGAGACTCATGAGTACTCAGACATGTATCCAGGAATGGCAAAAGCTGCTCGAGAAGAGGGTTTTGATGAGATCGCTGAGTGGTTTGAAACTTTAGCAAAAGCTGAAAGATCCCATGCCAATCGGTTTCAAAAAGCTCTAGATAGTATGGCCTAAGTAGAAATTGATCCTAGGGGCTGGTAATAACCAGCCCCAATACTTTGTTTAAGTGAGAACGCACAATATGGCTGACATTGAACGTCGAGAGGGTAGTCTTGAGGCTCCGACTCGGCATGCGCTAGACTGGAAATCAGAAGAGTTCAAAGATCCTGACGCTCTCACTAGTGAATTAGAAAGAGTATTCGACGTGTGTCACACATGTCGTCGTTGTGTGAGCCTATGCAACTCATTTCCCCGTTTGTTTGATTTGATTGACGAGGCTCCAAGTATGGAGCTGGATACTGTTGATAAAGCAGATTTTGAGAAGGTCGTTGATGACTGCTATTTGTGTGACTTGTGTTATATGACGAAATGCCCATACGTTCCTCCTCATGAGTGGAATATTGACTTTCCTCACCTCATGCTTAGAGCGAAAGCACAAAAGTTCGAAAGAAAAGGCGCCAGCATTAGGGATCGGGTACTTACTAGTACGGATGCGGTCGGTAAACTGGCAGCCATCCCAGTGGTTGCCCAAGCTGTTAATCTGGCAAACAAAACTAAACCCATCCGCAAAGGGATGGAGTCTTTGTTAGGAATACACGCAGAAGCACCGTTGCCAAAATTCAACTCCAATACTGCTAGAAAAAGAATTAGAAAAAGAAAGCAAGATATTGTTTTTGAAGATAAAATAGGATTATTTGTGACTTGTTATGGTGATAAAAACTCGCCCCAGATTGTTGAAGATATGATTGCAGTCTTCGAGCATAACGGAGTAGGCGTTGAGATTCTTACCAACGAAAAATGTTGTGGTATGCCTAAGTTTGAATTGGGCGATCTTAAAGCGCTCGAAGAATTAAAAAATTTCAATATTCCTAATCTTATGGAATTGGTGAACAAAGGGTTAAGGATTACTGCCCCCATACCAAGTTGCGTACTTATGTACAGGCAAGAGCTGCCTTTATTATTCCCAAACGATCAAATGGTGCTAGATGTGCAGCGGGCATTTGTAGATCCGTTTGAGTTTCTTATGAGTAGGCATAAGTTAGGTTTATTGAACACTAGCTTTAAAAACCCTATCGGTAAAGTCGCCTATCATGTTCCGTGTCATCAAAGAGTTCAGAACATTGGTTTGAAGACTAAACAATTACTTGAGCTGGTTCCAGATAGCTCAATACTAGTGATTGAACGATGTTCCGGACATGATGGTACCTATGCTGTGAAGAAAGAACATTACCATACCGCTCAGAAGATCTGCCGACCTGTTGTTCAGAGAATACAGGCAGGAGAAGTGGACCACTATTTAAGTGACTGCCCTATGGCTGGGGAATTGATACAACACGGGCTAGGAGACGCGACCCATGCGGGCTCGGCCTTCACATTATTACGTAATGCATATGAGATATAATTTATGTCTAAAAAACTGAAAAAAGATGACCTTTATACCCTAGAAGAATACTCCGAGAAAAGGAAAGTATTGCGGGAAAGTTTCATAGAACACAAGGCATTACGCACTATTTTTCTAGGTGAACATTTAGGGCTGTACTTTGAAGACAGTCAAACTGTTCAGTACCAAATACAAGAAATGCTCCGTATAGAAAAAGTTTTTGATTCGGCAGGGATCGCCGATGAACTAGATACTTATAATTCGTTGATTCCAGATGGAATGAACCTTAAAGCAACTATGATGCTGCAATATACAGATGAAGTAGAGAGACGGGCAGCTCTAATTACACTTAAAGGCATAGAAGAAAAAGTATTTTTTCGTGTAGATGGCGGAGAACAAATCAGATGCTTCGCTGATGACGACCTTGAACGAAGCAACGATAACAAGACATCGGCGGTGCATTTCTTGAGATTTGAGTTTAATCTAGGCCAGATCGATAGGTTGAGAGGCGGTGGACGGCTTTCATTAGGTGTATGCCATGAAGATTACGAATTTTCTATCGACAGCCTGCCTGATCTGAAACAGAAATCTCTGCTGTTAGATTTTGATTAACTTAAAACTCTATGGCAAAGGTCCAAGCTTTTACTCGCAATTGTCTCTATAATTTGTAATTGCGTTTAAACTATTCATATAGGACTGATTCATTGACGGAAAACTATGACGCTTCTGCTATAGAGGTGCTGGCAGGGCTAGATCCGGTGCGCAAGCGGCCTGGAATGTATACAGATACTGCACGGCCCAACCATTTAATCCAAGAAGTTATAGACAACAGCGTCGATGAAGCCCTAGCCGGGCACTGCTCGCAAATTAATGTAACGCTTCATGCTGACGGATCCATTTCTGTAGCTGACAATGGCAGAGGGATGCCGGTAGACATTCATCCTGAAGAGCAGGTGTCAGGTGTTGAGGTGATTATGACCCGTCTTCACGCTGGGGGTAAATTTTCAGATAAAAATTACCAGTTTTCAGGGGGGTTGCATGGGGTAGGAGTTTCCGTAGTAAACGCCTTGTCAGAGTATCTTGATGTTACTGTTAATCGAAAGGGTGCCCAATATCGAATGTCTTTTCGTGGAGGGGACAAAGTATCTGAATTGACTAATGTAGGGAAAGTTAAGCGAGATCTGACGGGGACCACTATCACATTTCTTCCTGACGAAACCTATTTCGATACAGTAAAAATTTCCACAGCTAAACTTAAGCATGTTTTAAAAGCTAAAGCAGTTCTTTGTGCCGGACTTAAGCTTGAATACCTGGACGAGCCCACTAATGAGAAAGAAGAATGGTATTTTTCGGATGGATTGAAGAATTACATTCGGGAGTCAATGGGCGACTCAGATTTAATCCCAGATGAACCGTTTCTGGGAGAGCAAGAAAGTGATGAGATACAAGTCACATGGGCTCTTCATTGGGTCGCCGATGATAGCAATCCAATAACGGAGAGTTACGTCAATCTAGTGCCGACTGCCCAAGGCGGAACTCATGTATCTGGGCTGAGGCAGGGATTGTTGGAGGCTATGAGAGAGTTCTGTGATAACCGCAATTTACTGCCCAGAGGTTTGAAGATCAACGGAGACGATGTATTCGAAAGATGCTCTTACATTGTGTCTGTAAAGCTTCAAGAGCCTCAGTTCTCGGGACAAACGAAAGAACGGTTGTCATCGCGACATTGTTCTAATTATATCACCGTTGCGGTTCGAGACTCCTTCAGCTTGTGGCTGCACCAACATGTGGAGCTTGGAGAACGAGTCGCGGAGATTTGTGTCTCTAGGGCTCAAGATAGACTAAAAGCATCTAAAGTTGTCAGAAAAAAAATAGCTGGAGCAGGTCCGGCTTTACCTGGCAAGCTTTCTGATTGCTCTTCTCAAAACATTGATATTACAGAACTTTTCTTAGTGGAAGGAGATTCTGCCGGCGGATCTGCAAAACAAGCTAGAGATAGAGTTTTTCAGGCTATTTTACCTTTAAGAGGTAAAATTTTAAATACGTGGGAAGTTGACTCTGAGCAAGTTCTTGCGTCAACGGAAGTTCACGACATCTCGGTAGCGATAGGAATGGAGCCCGGCAATCAGGACCTATCTAAGTTACGTTATGGGAAAATATGTATATTAGCGGATGCGGATTCCGATGGTTTACACATTGCGACACTTCTTTGTGCACTTTTCGTCAAACATTTTAGGGAGCTAGTGGCCCATGGACATGTTTATGTAGCGATGCCTCCGCTCTATAGGATTGATGTTGGTAAGGTAGTGTTTTACGCGCTTGATGATGCAGAAAAGGATGGCGTGTTAAACCGTATTTCGTCAGAAAAAATGAAAGGCAAGGTAAACGTGCAACGGTTTAAAGGATTGGGAGAAATGAACCCTTTGCAACTGCGTGAAACAACAATGGTGCCAGGCAGTCGACGCTTAGTACAACTAACTATCGATAATGAAGGAGCAACGGAAAAATTTATGGATATGCTCTTAGCCAAACGACGTTCAGGTGACCGCCGTGATTGGTTAGAGAATAAAGGTAATTTAGCTACAGTGCATAGAGGAGATGCTGTCACATGAACTCAAATGATATCTCCGATACTGAGCAGATAGCCTTAAGCACGTTTACTGAGCAGGCTTACTTGGACTATTCGATGTATGTGATATTAGATCGAGCGTTACCTCACATCGGAGATGGCCTTAAGCCAGTGCAAAGACGTATCGTCTACTCCATGTCAGAGCTAGGTTTGAATGCGACAGCAAAATTCAAGAAATCAGCCAGAACGGTAGGGGATGTTTTAGGTAAATTTCATCCACACGGCGATACGGCATGTTATGACGCAATGGTTCTGATGGCTCAGTCCTTCAGTTACCGTTATCCATTGATAGATGGCCAGGGCAACTGGGGGTCTATTGACGATCCTAAATCATTTGCGGCTATGAGATACACGGAATCCAGATTAACCCCTTATGCGGACACACTTCTGTCGGAACTACCTTTTGAAACGGTGAATTGGACGCTTAATTTTGATGGCACTTTGGAAGAACCTGTTGTCCTTCCGGCTAGACTTCCAAACATTCTGCTTAATGGGACTACTGGCATTGCTGTTGGCATGGCGACAGACATTCCTCCTCACAACTTACGTGAAATAGCGTCGGCTTGCATTTATTTGCTCGAAAACCCGAAGGCAACTGTGGAAGATTTGTGTGAGTTTGTTCCAGCACCTGATTTCCCCGGAGCTAGTGAAATTGTGTCATCTCCTGCGGACATGAAGCAAATGTACAAAGATGGTTTGGGCAGCGTCAAACTTCGAGCCCGCTATATGATTGAAGACGGCAATATTATTGTGTACGCCTTGCCATATCAAAGCGCGAGCTCCAAAATTCTCGAACAAATTGCATCTCAAATGAACGCTAAAAAGCTTCCTATGATTGACGACCTGAGAGATGAGTCAGATCACGAAAACTCTGTGAGGATCGTTCTCATCCCGCGCTCGAGCAGAGTAGATTGCGATGCATTAATGTCTCACCTTTTTGCCAAAACGGACCTGGAAAAAAGCTACCGGGTAAATCTTAATGTTATTGGTTTAAACGGTTTGCCAGCAGTAAAGAATTTGAAAACACTGTTGGTTGAATGGCTTCAATTCAGAACATCAACAGTAACGAGACGTCTAGAGCATCGGTTGTCTAAAGTAAAAGCAAGGCTTCATATTCTTGACGGATATTTGATCGCTTTCCTTAATATTGACGAGATTATCAGGATAATTCGGAATGAGGACAATCCTAAGTCATCGCTTATGGAAAGGTTCTCCCTGTCTGAAGCTCAAGCCAATGCTATTTTAGATTTACGACTGAGATTTATTGCCCGGTTAGAAGAAGTCCGGATTGTTGAAGAGCAAAAAACATTAAATGATGAATGCGGTGCTCTGGAGAAAACCTTAGGTTCCCAAGCACGGCTTAAAACACTAATAAAAAAAGAAATAGCAGCTGATGCGGAGGCTCACGGAGATTCTAGGTTATGTCCCATCGTGGAGAGAGGCACGGCTCAGGCCTTTTCAGAAACCGAACTTGTAACGACAGAGCCTATAACAGTGGTTTTGTCGGCAAAAGGTTGGGTTCGTGCTGCCAAAGGGCATGAAGTTAACCCAGAAGATATGGCTTTCAAACCGGGAGATGAGTACCAAGATTTCGCTCAGGGAAAAAGTAATCAAAGTGCAGTATTTTTTGATACAACGGGCAGAGCTTACACCACGAATACTCACACATTGCCTTCGGCTCGAGGATTGGGCGAGCCTCTTTCTAGTCGATTGTCGCCACCCGATGGCGCGCATTTCCTAAGTGTTACGATATTAGAGACTATATGCTTCCTTATGATGAGTAGTTCCCAGGGGTACGGGTTTGTTGTGGACGTGGGTAAAGTTGCGACAAAAAATCGAGCGGGAAAAGCTGTGATGACAGTAGCTGAGCAGGGGTCCCTCCTCAAGCCAGTGCTCATCGACAGCATTGATGAACAGTGGGTCGCATGCGTGACAAATATTGGGAACCTTCTTATTTTTCCTGTCGCAGAGCTTCCTGTTCTAAGTAAAGGGAAAGGTCAAAAGCTTATAAATATCCCGGCGAAAAAATTTCAGACAAACGAAGAATATTTGGTGGGTATAGCTATCCTTTCCGCCCAGGATTCTTTGTCAGTAAACTACAGTAATGGGAAAACTCGACTCTTAAAACCAACAGAGCAAGAGTCTTATGTGGGAGATAGGGCATTAAGAGGAAAGAAGCTGGAGAAAAAACGAGGGTATAACACTATCGCTAGTTTAAGTACTCTTCGCGGTAAACGCTGACTTCACGATTATAACCGTAACTCTGAAATAGGAGTTTTGGACTCAGCCCCAGCCATTTCTTTAACAAACTTCGGCATTAGATAACCACTCAATATTTGACGAAGCTTTTGTTCTATGATTAAAGCTTCTTTTAAGGGGACGTCGAAATGTTCTGCTCCAGAAACTTTGTCTAAAAGATGGATATAGTAAGGAAGAACCCCTCCTTCGAATAAACGCTCTGAGAGTTCGGCTAAAGTCTGTGGACTATCGTTGATATCTTTGAGTAAGACAGATTGGTTGAGAAGTGTCATACCCGCTCTTTTGCAATTGGATAATTTTTTTAAAACGTCATTGTCCAGTTCGTTTGGATGATTTGCATGTATTACCATGCATGCTCGATAGGGCAAGCCAGAAAGCGTGCTTACGAATTTCTTAGTTAGACGTTCTGGGAATACGACTGGTAAACGGGTGTGTATTCGCAGTCGTTTAACATGTTTTATCTCAGCAAGCTGAGAAAAAACTGAGCTTAATTGGACATCATTTAAAAACAGAGGGTCTCCGCCGCTCAATATGACTTCAGATATAGATGAATCGTCGGCAATTTCAGCAAGTGCCGCAGCTATTGCCAGTTGTCCTACATTTCCACTGTAGGGATAATTTTTACGAAAACAGTAGCGGCAGTTAATTGCACAGGCACCGGTCATAACAATTAGTCCGCGACCGTTATATTTTTTTAATACTTTTGTTCGCTGTGAAAGTAAAAGAAGCTCTCCGACAGGATCAGAGGTATAGGCTGAACTTGAATAGTTTTCGATAACAGTAGGTAAAACTTGTAAGAGTAAAGGATCTGTCGGGTCACCTTTTTTTATCCTCGAAGCATACTGCTTGGTGACTCTAAACTGAAAATCAGCTCCTCTCAAAATACTCCCTGACAATTGGTCTGCTTTTATTTCAATCTCATGAAGGAATTCGTCCAAGGAAAGAAACGACTTCTTTAGTTCTGCCTGCCAAGAATGTTGCCCCCTTATTGTGTCTTTTTGAGTTATCATATCGTCATTATCACCTGCTGAGCGACATAAATCACATGACCACATTCAGTACTAGCCAGTTTAAGCTGGGTTTGAAAATATTAATAGATGGCGACCCCTACAGTATCGTGCTTAACGATATCGTGAAGCCTGGGAAAGGGCAGGCTTTTAACCGAATTAAAGTAAGAAATTTAAAAAACGGAAGAGTCATAGAAAAAACATTGAAGTCCGGAGAAAGTATTGAAGCCGCAGATGTAATGGAGATAGAGCTACAGTATCTATATAACGATAGTACCGATTGGTTTTTCATGGATACTACCTCGTTCGAACAGTTGTCAGCGACAATGGCGTCGGTAGGAGACGCGAGTAAGTGGTTGAAAGGGCAGGAAATGTGTAATGTGACTATCTGGAACGATGTCCCGATTGCTGTTGTCGCGCCTAACTTTGCCATACTGGAAGTCACGGAAACTGATCCGGGCCTTAGGGGAGATACAGCATCTGGGGGCACGAAACCGGCATTATTAGAAACTGGCACATCTGTTAAAGTGCCTCTTTTTATTGAAACTGGCGATCTCCTGAAAATTGATACACGTACTGGTCAGTACGTGTCTCGGTCAAAAGACACATAAATCCAATCGAGGCGAACTTTCCGTCAGATTCGTTGTATAAGCAGTCAAAACAAAGTAAAAATAGGTACCTTCGTCGGCGTGCAAAACTGTTGGCTTCAATTAGACAGTATTTTGATTTTCAAAATGTGCTGGAAGTTCAGACTCCGGTTCTTAATGAGTATCCAACCAGTGAGCCAAGTATTGAGAATTTCATTATTGAAAACGGTGAAAAATGTCGCTATCTCAGAACCTCGCCTGAGTCCTCACTAAAGAAACTAGTAGCGTCAGGGATTGGAGATATTTTTGAAGTTGGGCCTGTTTTCAGAAAAGAAGAAGAGAGCCCGATCCATCTAAATGAGTTCACTATGCTAGAGTGGTACAGGCTAGGTTATGATCACAAAAAGTTGATGAGAGACGTCGAATTGTTAGTCGATTATTGCGGTGGACGATTTGAGTTTAGGCGAGTCACGTTTATGGAGTTGTTCTTAGAGCATGTTGGATTAAACCCCCATTCGAGCAGCAATTCTGAACTTTCTCGAGCTATTGCCCGGTTTGGTTGGAAATTGAACGACACTGAGAAAGAAGACAGGGATTACTTGTTGACCTGTCTCTATGTCGCGGGCGTAGAGCCTAAATTAAAAGCCTATGGGGCTTTCTTCTTGACTGACTTCCCCAAAGAGCTTCGAGCTTACGCTCGGTTGTCTAGCGATAGATATTGTTCTGCCCAACGGTTCGAGTTGATCATCAATGGCGTTGAAGTCGCCAATGGATATCATGAAGTCATCGATCCAATTGAGCAACAGCACTGTTTCAAAACTGATAACGAAACACGTGTACGAAGAGGGTTAACTCCTAGAAAGATAGACGAGGGCTGGATAGCTGCTCTCAATAGGGGAATGCCCGCCTGTGCCGGCGTAGCGATAGGGTTAGAACGATTGCAGATGGTATTAGATGAAGAGATTATTAGGTAATCCCATAAATACAATAATTTATGTCACTATTGTTACAAATGAGATTAGATTGAGAGAGTGCAATGTCGAATAAAAACGAGCTTTCTGCTTTTGACTTGCTGTCTAATTCGGGCCCGATCGCCGGAGTATTATCAGGATTTCAAGCTCGAATAGAGCAGCAGATAATGGCAGATGAGGTGGCAACAGCTATAGAGAACAAACAAACGCTTGTTTGTGAGGCAGGGACAGGAACTGGTAAGACGCTCGGCTATCTGATACCGGTTTTTCTTTCGGAAACTAAGACGATCGTCTCTACGGCAACAAAAACACTGCAAGATCAACTTTTCCGTCAGGATATCCCCTTGGTGAAAGCAGCTTTGTCATCACGGAAAACGGTGGCTCTGCTAAAGGGTAGGCAAAACTATTTGTGTACCTATCGATTTGAGGTAAATGGGAACGATCCTCGGATGTCACAGCACCTCAATCCATGGAAGAACAAAATAAAAAGTTGGTCCAAGTTGACTAAAACAGGAGATCTAGAAGAGATCCGAAATTTTCCCGATAATTCTTTTATTAGGCAAGCCATAACATCCACTGCGGAGAATTGTTTGGGTGCGGATTGTCCTAGTTATAAGAACTGCCATGTAGTGAACGCGAGAAAACAAGCGGCATCTTCGGATATCGTGGTGGTTAATCACCACTTACTGTTTGCTGATATGGTACTGCGGGAGACTGGATTTGCCGAGCTGCTGCCTGATGTAGGAACAATTGTACTGGATGAAGCTCATAGGGTCCCGGACATAGCCTCATTGTTTTTCAGCCGTTCAATATCAGGTCGGCAAATTGCTGTTTTTTGCCAAGACGCTATAGATGCGATAGATCAAGAAGCTCCCGATATGGTTGAATTAAGAAGTATGGTTGGTCAACTTTTAGCCGTGGCGGAAGGATTGAGACCACGCTTTGGGTCGATTGCCTCACGGGCGGATTGGCTACCGTTAAAAATTCAACCTTCCGTTAATGAATCGGTAAACGCGATAGAAGCTTTTTTGAAATCAGTTAATGATTATTTTTTGGTGGCTGAAGGGCGAGGCGTTGAGATGGATAACTGCCTGAAAAGATCAGCTGAGCTAATGGGGAAATGGGGACTTTTTAAAAATGAACCCATTAGCGGACATATACACTGGGTTGACGCGACTAATCGGAATTTTACGCTCTATGATACCCCAGTATCTGTGGGTCCAGAATTTTCTAAGTACATGGATAAAATTCAGATTGCGTGGATAATGACATCCGCTACCCTTGCTGTAGATGCTACTTTTGATTATTTTAAAGCCAGTTTGGGTATAGAAAAAGCCACGGAGTGCTTGTTAGCGAGTCCATTCGACTATAAAACGCAAGCAGTGTTGTATACGCCAGAGTTTAAGGTGCCACCCAGTCATGAGAGTTATGAAGAGCGCTTAATCGATGAAGCTTTATTAGTTCTGGCTTTCACTCAAGGGCATGCCTTTCTTTTATTCACAAGTTTTCGGTCATTAAACAAGGCCGCAATCCTTATACGTGAAAAATCAAAGTACCCGTTATTTGTGCAGGGAGAGTCCCCAAGGGGAGAGCTTCTTGAACAATTTAAACGGACGAAAAATGCAGTGTTGTTAGGCACGTCAACATTTTGGGAGGGAGTAGACGTACGTGGTGCACAGTTGAGGTGTGTAATTATTGATAAGTTACCTTTTGCAGTTCCAAGTGATCCACTGGTTAAAGCTAAAATAGCAGCTTCGATAGAAAGAGGCCAAAATGCGTTTACGGACCTACAGATCCCGCATGCCATAACAGTATTGAAGCAGGGTGTAGGGCGCTTAATAAGAGATGTTGGAGATAGAGGCGTCCTAATGATAGGGGATAATAGGTTAACTAGCAGTTCTTACGGAGAAGTATTTATACGGTCCCTTCCTCCTATGGCGCATACCAGTGATATAGATGATGTGGAGATCTTCTTCACCTAACAATACACTGTGATGTCAGAACCTTAAAAATCAATTATTATTTACTGCATTAGGAATCAAGGACTATTGTTAGAAATGGATGACGGATTACTCGAGAAGAAAATTACTATTATGCTTGGCATGCAAAACGATATGAATTCCAGAGTGGATAAAGATTGGCTAAAGCATGACCGAGAGTGGTATCGAGCTCTATGGATCGAATGTGGAGAGTTAATGGATCATTACGGGCAATGGAAATGGTGGAAACATACAACGACTGATCTCCCTCAAGTAATTCTTGAGATTGTTGATATATGGCATTTCGGCTTGAGTATGGAGCTGTGCCGAGGTGAGTCGATACAGACATTGTCTTCTGAGATGGCTAAAAAATGGCGGAACCGAACTGAGAAAAACACTTTCTTAGAAGAAGTTGAGTGTGTCGCTTTATGTTCATTAAAAGATAAAACCTTTTCCATAGGCCCTATACGTAATCTACTTGAGGATTGCAGTGCAGATTTCAATATTTTGTATCAGGCTTATGTGGCAAAAAATGTGCTCAATGTTTTTCGGCAAGATCACGGGTACAAAGATGGGAGCTATGTAAAAGTGTGGAACGGCAAAGAGGACAATGAAATTTTGGCAACGGTTTTGGAGGATGCAGACAGCGATGTGTCAGATTTCAAAGAGATCTTGTATCAGGAGCTGGAAAATCTTTATCCAGGGACGTGAAACAGTTTGATGCAGCTACAGCTCTGTTTCAAGGAAACGCTCTGCATCTAAAGCCGCCATACACCCTGTCCCTGCAGAGGTAATCGCTTGTCTATAAATTGGGTCTGAAACATCTCCAGCAGCAAAAATTCCTGGAATGCTTGTCTGCGTTGCAAATGCAGAGCTTGAGCCGTCGACTTTTATATAGCCATTTTCCATTTCCAAATGGCCCTCAAAAATATCAGTGTTAGGAGTGTGTCCAATGGCTATGAACAATCCGTGGACTGAGATATCATTTTTTTCGTCTGAATGAGTGTCTTTGATTCGTATCCCAGTTACACCGGATTGGTCTCCAAGCACTTCTTCTAGAACACTATCCCAAATAACGCGCACATTACCATTTTCTACTTTACTCATGAGCTTGTTAGACAATATCTTTTCTGAACGAAATTCTTTTCTTCGATGCACAACAGTAACTTCACTTGCGATATTAGAGAGATATAAAGCTTCTTCTACCGCTGTGTTCCCTCCGCCGATGACTGCGACTGGTTTCCCCTTGTAAAAAAAGCCATCACAGGTAGCACAAGCCGAGACGCCTTTGCCTTTGAACTCTTCTTCAGACTTTAAACCTAGATACTTTGCGGAGGCTCCAGTAGATATGACTAATGTGTCACAGCTAAAGGTTCCACGATCAGTGAATAACTTATATGGGCGCGTAGAAAAATCGACTTCATTTACTACATCGTACACAATCTCGGTTCCAAATTTTTCCGCATGTTTTTTCATGCGCTCCATCAACTCGGGTCCTTGAACTCCTAGTTCATCCCCTGGCCAATTATCAACATCTGTGGTCGTCGTCATTTGCCCGCCGACTTCTATCCCTGCAATAAGTAAAGGGGAAAGAGCTGCCCTAGCGGCATAAACGGCTGCAGTGTAGCCTGCTGGGCCAGAGCCAATTATTATAATTTTGCGGTGTGTGTTTTCCATCCCTAGAATGCTAGCATGTTTTCAGAGATAACCAACCTATTGTGTGGAAAAGGCTTTGCTGGCAGCCTACAAATTTAAATTCAGAGGAGCATCAGGTTAGATGATTAGATTACCAAAGAACATGGCTTGTATAGAAGTTAAGCGTCCTGGTGGCCCAGAGGTCTTGATTGAAAGTGAGACTGAGTTACCTCGATGTAAGGCAAATGAAATCCTGATTAAAGTACATGCCGCTGGAATCAATCGGCCTGATTGTCTCCAGCGCGCTGGATTGTACCCTGTGCCTTCAGATGCTAGTCCCTTACCTGGCTTGGAAGTGGCAGGAGAGGTCGTAGAAATTGGACATGGAACATCTAAGTGGCAATTGGGAGAGAGAGTAGTTGCTTTGACGCATGGTGGAGGATACGCCGAATACTGCACTGCCCATGAAGGACATTGTCTGCCTTGGCCTGAGAATTTATCCGCTGAGGAAGCAGCAACTCTTCCTGAAACTTGCTTTACCGTGCACCATAATCTGCTTGACAGGGGACGCTTGTTAAATGAGCAAACTGTTTTAATCCATGGCGGGAGCAGTGGTATTGGAACTACGGCAATTCAAGTTGCAAAAATGTTTGGAGCAGAAGTTATTGCGACTGCTGGAAGTGCCGAGAAATGTGACTATTCCTTATCTTTAGGAGCAGATCATGCCATCAATTATAAAGTTGATGATTTTGAAATGGGTGTGAAAGATCTTGTCGGAGCTAATGCGGTTGACGTTGTACTAGATATGGTCGCGGGAGAATATGTGAAAAAAAATATTAGGCTTTTGGCGATGGACGGTCGCTACGTGATGATAGCTTTTTTAGGAGGTGCGCAAACAGAAGTTAACTTTGGACATGTTTTAGGGAAAAGGATTTCTATCCTCGGTAGTACTTTACGCCCACAGAGCGTATCTAATAAAGCGGCCATAGCGAAAAATGTGCTAGATGATATTTGGCCACATGTGATCTCAGGAAAAATCAAGAGCCATGTCTTTAAGACATACCCGCTCGCGGGTGCAAGAGACGCCCATATCCTCATGGAAAGCAGTAGGCACATGGGAAAAATAGCATTAAAAGTTCTTAGCGAACAATAATTAGGGTATAATGCTGCGCAATTCATAATGATTTTTTCTATCTAAAATAGAACAACTATTAAAGTGGAGGACCAAAGTGAGGTCTAGCTATTTATTTACCAGCGAGTCAGTGTCCGAAGGGCATCCAGATAAAATATGCGATCGTATCTCTGATGCTGTTGTCGATGCCTATCTTAAAGCTGATAAGGCTTCCAGAGTCGCGGTGGAAACGTTAACAACAACAAACCGAATAGTTGTTGCAGGCGAAGCTAGAGGGCCGCAAAACATAGACGCGGCTCATATAGAAAGCCTTGCTAGAAATGCAGTAAAGAGTATAGGTTATGAGCAATCTGGATTCCATTGGGAACACGCAGAAGTGAGCTGTTATGTGCACAATCAATCCGTTGATATAGCGCAAGGTGTGGACAGCTCTTCAAGTAAAGACGAGGGAGCCGGCGATCAAGGGATAATGTTTGGTTATGCCTGTCGCGAAACTGATGTGCTTATGCCAGCTCCAATACATTACTCGCATCGAATTCTTGAAGCGTTAGCTATTGCTCGCCACTCTCGAGAAATAAGTGGCCTGGGTCCAGATTCGAAAAGCCAAGTCACATTGAAATATGAAAATGGGCAACCAGTCGGTGCGGCGTCCATTGTGGTCTCAACCCAGCATGATGAAGGCTTAACCCAACAGGAAGTAAGAGAGATCGTTAGAGCTTACGTGATTAATGCTATCCCAGAAGGCTGGATGTGCCCTGAGGACGAATTCTATGTGAATCCTACAGGTCGGTTTGTTATCGGCGGCCCTGACGGTGATGCGGGTCTAACTGGGCGGAAAATCATTGTTGATACTTATGGAGGAGCAGCTCCTCATGGTGGAGGTGCATTTTCGGGGAAAGACCCTACTAAAGTTGATCGTTCTGCAGCCTATGCGGCGCGCTACCTTGCTAAAAATGTGGTCGCGGCGGGGTATGCTGATAAGTGCACGATTCAGTTAGCTTATGCGATCGGAGTGGCGAAACCACTATCGGTATATGTCGACATGCATGGGACTGGCTCCATCTCAGAATCAATTCTGGAAAAAGCCCTAGTGAACGTTATGGATCTTAGCCCTAGAGGCATACGGGAACATTTGAATTTGAGCAGGCCTATCTATGAGCGTACAGCCGCTTACGGCCATTTCGGACGAGTCCCTGAAGACGACGGAGGGTTTTCCTGGGAGAAGACTGATTTAGTTGATTCTCTGAAAGCTGAACTTTCCTAGTAAATGAAACGTATATAATCTTGCATAGTTAGTTTGATACTAGAGTAAAATAATAAAGGAATAAAAAGTGTTGCAAAAAACTAAAAAAAATACACCGCGCTCAGTTGCTAAGAAAAACTCTGACTGTGTTGTCGCAGATATGAAGCTGGCTGAATTTGGCCGAAAAGAAATTGATCTGGCAGAGCAAGAAATGCCGGGACTCATGTCTATGAGGAAAGAATTCGGTAAGAGTAAGCCTCTAAAAGGGGCTAGAATTACGGGCTCTTTGCATATGACAATCCAGACTGCAGTACTGATAGAGACACTGCAGGAGCTAGGTGCTCAAGTTCGCTGGGCTAGTTGCAATATTTTTTCTACGCAAGACCATGCCGCAGCTGCAATCGCTAAGACTGGTACCCCAGTGTTTGCGGTGAAAGGCGAATCGATTAAGGATTACTGGAAGTACACGGATAATATACTTGATTGGGGCAATGGAAAGGGCCCAAACATGATCCTAGACGACGGCGGAGATGCGACGCTTTTCGTTTTACTCGGGTATCAAGCAGAGGAAGACCCTTCTATTCTCAACAAAACCCCTGATAACCCTGAAGAAGCTATGCTTTACACCCAGCTTAAAGCCTCTATAAAGAAAGATCCTCAGCGGTTCCATAGAATCGCGCCACATATAAAAGGTGTGACCGAAGAGACAACAACAGGTGTTCATCGGTTATACCAACTTATGGAATCTGGGGCACTTCTGTTCCCTGCGATGAACGTTAATGATTCTGTTACGAAGTCTAAATTTGATAACCTTTACGGATGTCGGCACTCACTTGTCGATGCAATATTCAGGGCAACTGATGTAATGATATCTGGGAAAGTAGCAGTAGTAGCTGGCTACGGCGACGTAGGGAAAGGCAGTTGCCAGTCACTTAAAGGGCAAGGCGCTAGAGTAATCGTTACAGAAATCGACCCTATTTGTGCTTTGCAAGCTGCAATGGAAGGCTATGAAGTTATGAGCATGGACAAAGCATGTCTCGAAGGGGATATCTTTGTAACTACAACTGGTAATGCTGATGTCATCACCGAACGGCATATGAGGAAAATGAAAGACTTAGCTATTGTCTGCAACATTGGCCATTTTGACAGCGAAGTACAAGTTGAGAAAATGAAAAAATACACTTGGACTGAGATTAAACCTCAGGTGCACAAGATAACGATTAAGCCAGGGAAAAGTATTATTCTGCTTGCAGAAGGCCGGCTCGTAAATTTAGGGTGTGCTACAGGACACCCAAGCTTTGTAATGTCTGCGAGTTTTACTAATCAGACGATTGCCCAAATTGAAATGTATAACCACCCAGAAGAATATCCTCTAGGTGTTTATGTGTTGCCTAAGCACTTAGACGAAAAAGTTGCTCGTTTACATCTTGAAAAGCTTGGGGTGGAGCTAGATGTTCTATCAAAGAAACAGGCTAAGTATATTGGTGTCCCGGTTACCGGTCCTTATAAACCTAACCACTATCGCTACTAGTCTGAGTTAAACGGAGATTTTTCTATAAAAAGACATGGGTTAGATAGGCTTGCTTTTATGACTGTAAAAAAGTGTAGTGAATATTTGACCCGTGTCTTTAAGGATTTGACTCTTCTAGGACATATAATAGCAGCTTAGATAATGAACAAGCGGCGGAAAATTCTGTGTCTCTAAAACTTTATAATTCGATGACCGGCACTAAAGAGGTATTTGTTCCGATTTCCTCAGAACAAGTGACCATGTACGCATGCGGCCCGACGGTTTATAACTCCCCTCATATTGGAAATGCCAGAGCTGCTGTAGTGTTCGATTTGCTCTACAGAGTTTTGAACAGGCATTACCAAAAAGTTATCTATGTCAGAAATGTTACTGATCTGGACGACAAAATTTATGAGGCTGCAAGTAAGTTGCAAGTTCCAATTACTGAGATAACCTCAAAGTATACCAAGCAGTATCACGAAGATGTTTTGGCTCTAAAAACTCTGAGCCCCACTTTAGAACCGAAAGCAACAGAACATATAGACGCAATGATTGTGATGATAGAAGAGTTGCTTCTCAAAGGGTATGCATACGAATCTGAAAGCCATGTGCTGTTTAGTGTTTCGTCTTTTTCGCAATATGGGTCTCTATCGGGAAGAATGCTGAAAGATTTGAAAGCGGGTTCCCGTGTCAGTGTTGCCAGCTATAAAAAAGATCCCTTTGATTTTATTTTGTGGAAGCCCTCAACAACGGATCAACCCGGCTGGGAAAGTCGCTGGGGCAGAGGGAGGCCGGGGTGGCATTTAGAGTGTTCCGCAATGATAAGAGAACATCTTGGTTCAAATATTGACATACATGGAGGTGGCAACGACTTGAAGTTTCCGCATCATGATAACGAAATTGCTCAGTCATGCTGTGCTAATGGAGCAACATCGCTAGCTAATTACTGGGTTCACAATGGATTTGTTGAAATTGATAAAGAAAAAATGTCTAAATCAATTGGAAATGTACTGCTTGTGAGAGACTTACTGAAAAATAATCCCGGAGAGGCTATAAGACTCGCACTGCTTAAGACGCGATATAGGGAGCCTATAAATTGGAATGAGCAGTTGATCCAAAATGCCCGTGAACAATTAGATCGAATATATGGAGCATTAGATCGCCTTGGTGACGAAGAAGTTTCGGAAGACATTCAGCTTGATAATATGAGTGCTTTTTGGAGTGCTATTGATGATGACTTAAACACTCCTTTGGCATTGTCAGAACTCATGCATATTGTAGCTGCTGCAAATAAAGCTGAAGGTGCGCATGATAAAATGCGACTAAAAGCGTCACTTTTAGCCGCAGGCCAGCAATTAGGAATACTTCAAGAGAACCCGCAAGACTGGTTTAAAAAAGGGCGAAGTGGAGAAAAAACAGATGAATCGCACATTGAAAAGCTTATCCTTGAAAGGAATGTGGCTCGAAAAAACAAAAAATGGGTTGAAGCAGATGTAGCAAGGGATGCGCTGGCAGATTTGGGCGTACAAATCTTAGATACTGAAAAAGGAACCGAATGGAGAATGAAATAAATAAGCAATCGAGTGGGACGCTGAATGTGTCTGATGAGATAATGCTTGCGCAAAAAGATATAATCGAGACCTTCAGTATGTTTGACGACTGGACCGATCGGTATCAATGTATTATTGACTTAGGTCGGGAAGCACCTACGTTTCCTGAGGAATGGAAAACTGATGAGCACAAGCTAGATGGTTGCCAGTCTCAGGTATGGGTGGTTACCGAGAAAGCTGGAGAAAGACTCAATTATTACGCTACTAGTGATAGCACCATAGTTGCAGGACTCATCGCAATGATGTTGATGGTTTACTCGGGGCGGAAGCCCGCTGATATTCTGTCAACTCCACCGAAATTCATTGAAGAACTAGATTTGTCTGGACATTTGTCACCAACCAGAAGTAATGGCCTTCATGCGATGATCCAGAGAATAAGGCATTTCGCTGTGGATGCAATGGTTAAGCAAAACATGGGGCAGGACAAGTAGAAACAAAATGACTAAGAAATTCCTCGAAACAAAAACCCTAAATCTTCCTGATATCGAGAACGAAATCCTGGAATTCTGGGACGGAGCCGAGATACTTAAGAAAAGCGAAGACGCACGTAAGACTGCTCCAATATTTACTTTCTTCGAAGGACCTCCTACCGCTAATGGTCGTCCTGGGATACATCATGTGGTAGGCCGTACTATCAAAGATTCTTTTTGTCGATACAAGTCTTTGAAAGGCTACCAAGTCCTCCGGAAGGGTGGATGGGACACTCATGGACTTCCTGTAGAGATAGAAGTGGAAAAACAATTAGGTTTGAACGGTAGAGAGGAAGTTGAAGCGTTTGGTATTGAGGAGTTTAACGCGGCTTGTAAAGCAAGCGTCGTGCGCTACAAAAAAGAATGGGATGAGTTAACTCGCAGGATAGGTTACTGGGTTGATTTAGACGATCCGTATGTCACGTACCATAACAATTATATAGAGACAGTATGGTGGCTAATCAAGAAGATTTATGACAACGGCTTTTTATACAAAGGGCACAAAGTACAATGGTATAGCCCAGGAACGGGGACAGTATTATCGTCTCATGAAGTTTCTCTTGGATATAAAGAAGTAACTGATCCCAGCGTATTTGTTCGCTTCCCTTGTGCTGATTCTAACGACACTTATCTATTGGTTTGGACGACCACACCTTGGACACTGATGTCGAATCTTTCTCTTGCCATCAACTCTCGGGTGAAGTACGTAACAATCGATATGGGCGGAGAAAAGCTCATTCTTGCCGAAGATTGTTTGAAGATTTTGACTGACGAGGATTACTCAATTATTAGAGTGCAAGAAGGAAAAGAATTAGTGGGTATGGCATATACTCCGCTCTTCACTATCCCTGCCGTTGAGTACACGAATGACTGTTGGAAAGTATGTTCTGCTGACTTTGTGACAGTGGAAGACGGAACTGGCATCGTTCATATAGCCCCAGCATTCGGTGCGGACGATTCAATAGTCGGGGCGAAACTCGGCCTGCCTTTAGTAAACCCGGTTCTCGCGAACGGACACTTTACCGATGAAACGCCTTTAGTAGGTGGGCTATGGTTCAAAGATGCAGACAAAATAATAATCAGAGATCTTAAAGAGAAAGGACTTCTCTATAAGCGGCTTAATTATACTCACAATTACCCGCATGATTGGCGTAAAGGTACTCCTTTAATGAGTTATCCGGTGGATAGTTGGTTCATCAAAACTACTGCCGTAAAAGACGATCTCGTCGTAAGAAATAAGACTATTAATTGGTACCCGCCATCGATTCAAGATGGTAGATTTGGAAATTGGCTAGAAAATAACGTGGATTGGGCGTTAAGTCGAAAACGATACTGGGGAACTCCTCTCCCTATTTGGGTCTCGGATAAGGAGGGGTCTGAATACTTTGAAGTGATAGGGTCAATAGCGGAACTAAGAGAAAAATCTAATTTGAACACTACATCTGATGAGCTTGACCTTCATCGTCCTTTCGTTGATGAGATCACCTGGGCGGCGCCTGATGGCGGGACTATGCGACGAGTAACTGATGTACTTGATGTTTGGTTCGATTCTGGAGCGATGCCCTATGCTCAGTGGCATTATCCATTCGAAAATAAAGAACTTTTCGAAAAGCATTTTCCTGCAGATTTTATTTGCGAAGGGGTGGATCAGACAAGAGGATGGTTCTATACGCTGCATGCAATCGCAACTTTGGTTCAAAAGAATGTTGCATTTAAAAATGTGATAGTAAACGGTCTTGTTTTAGATGAGAAAGGCGAAAAAATGTCCAAATCGAAAGGGAATACTGTAAACCCTTTCGATATAGTGAATAAGTACGGAGCTGACGTTGTGCGTTGGTATATGATGAGCAACTCCAGCCCATGGGACAGCATGAAATTTTCTGAATCTGGGTTGTCCGAAGTTAGAGGAAAATTTTTCGGAACTATCGAAAATGTCTATCGTTTTATGTCCAGCTACGCAAATATTGACGGTTTTTCGTATCAATTAACAGTCATTCCGGTATGCGAAAGGAGTGAGCTTGACCAATGGATTCTAAGTCGTTTGGATTCGACAATCGGTACCGTTGATCATGCGTTCGATAATTATGATGTTACGAGAGCGGCACGTGAGCTTGAGAAGTTCGTAGAAGAACTGTCCAACTGGTACATACGGCGGTCGCGTCCTCGGTTTTGGTCCGCGAAGCAGGTGGCTCAAGGAGGAAGGGACAGCGATGCTGTCCATCAAAAAGAATGTGCTTATCAAACGACATACGATTGCCTTCTAGGGCTGGCCAAATTAATTAGCCCTATCGCACCTTTCTTTGGCGATTGGTTATATAAAAACCTAAATGACCTGACGTCTCAAGAAGTCCACGAATCAGTACACTGTGCCTCGTTTCCTGCAACTACAGATGGGCGGAAGTTGCCTGACCTTGAGCATAAAATGAGTCTTGCGAGACAAATCGTTCAACTTGTTCTTTTACTGAGAAATCGAAGTAATATAAATGTCAGACAACCGCTTTCTAGGCTAATTGTAGTCACTGCTCCAGATATTGACGAGTGCAGTGTTCAAGCCATGGAATCAATAATTCTTGAAGAGGTCAATATAAAGAGTATTGAGTTCATTAGTAGCTCCTCTGGAATTGTCACACGCAGAGCAAAAGCAAACTACAAGTCGTTGGGTCCAAAATTCGGAAGTAAAATGAAGGCGCTGGCATCTTCCATAACTGAGCTATCCCCAGTCGACATTAGTACTTTGGTTGAGGGAGGGACATTAAATATAATGGTTAATAAAGAAGCCATTCGGATCGACATTAATGATGTTGAAATAATAAGCGAAGAGGTCGGCGATTGGAGCGTGGTGCAGGACGGTAGTCTTACAATAGCGATTGATACCGAGCTAACCGAGGAACTCAGGCTGCAAGGCTGTGCTAGAGAACTGGTGAACCGCATCCAATCAATGCGCAAATCTGCAGATCTTAATCTCACAGATAGAGTTATAGTAAACGTTAATACCGCTGGCGAAACCTATAAAGCTATAGAAGAACATACCGGCTTCATTAAAAGAGAGACGCTTGCAGATGAAATCAATTTGTCTCTTCAAAGCAAGACAAGTACTTGGAACGACACGTTTACAATCAGTGGCGATGCTGTGACTATTGGGTTAAGTACTGTAAAATAGAAAATTGTACTAGAAAGGCTAGGCATTTTAAAAAGTGAGCGTTAAACCTACTGCATTAGTTTTTACCGTGGCTCTTTGGGCGCTAGCCTCTATGCAGCCATCTCTTGCCAAAAATAGTATATCGCCTAGCCTCACAATAAAAACGACAACACATCTAGCACTTTCTATTTTACAGAACATTTCCCTCAATCAACAACAGCAGTGGTCTGAAATTGGCCAATTGATCGACCGTTCTTTTGATTTCAGAAGTATGTCTCAAAGCGCTTTGTCAGAGGATTGGAAAGTTGCTAATGGGGAAGAGCGTAAATTGTTTGTGGATTATTTGGCCCAATATCTCGAAGATACTTATAGACAAAAGTTTCAACGGTATAAACAACAATCAAGCATTATAACGAGTGAGCAAATTCGGAAAGATCGAGCGATTGTCGAGACCCAAATACTGGGTGACGGACGACCTATATTAGTGACTTATAGACTTAAAAATAATGATGGGAAGTGGTACGTATACGACGTATTGATTCGCGGTGAAAGTGTGGTCACGGAATCTCGAGAACTGTTTGATGCTATTGTCAAAGCAGAAGGCTTGGAAGGTTTAAAAAGTGATTTAAAAAATAGAGTGAAGATCTATAAATCTAAATACGGAGAGCTGCCGTAGCTCAAAATTGGGCGGATTGTTCATATAACTCCTGACCAAGTACCTGATTTCTCGAACACATATTCTCTGATTGTTTAATTATCGTATAAATAATAAAAGGGTAGTTATGGAGCCGCGGTCTGTAATGCAACGTGAAGCGAAGACTATTGAAGATGCGATTTCCATGAAACTTACCGGAGAACGTGTTGTTCTTGCTACGGTGTTGAAAACGTGGGGTTCTTCACCTCGGCCCATTGGCGCTGTGATGGCAATATCTGAATCAAAGAAATTCATAGGGTCAGTGTCCGGGGGATGTATCGAGGACGAATTAATAAGCCTCATTCAAAATGAATTTCCAACAGAAGCCGCCCTCATCGAGTATTCCTCTGAAACTACGCGTACGCTCCCTTGCGGAGGGACACTCTTGTTGCTTTTGGAGCCTTTAGACTCTATTTCCGCCCTTGATGAAATGGTGAAACAACTGAAAAATGGAATTAGCCTCGTTCGTAGTGTCACGGTTCCCGCGCTAGAAATAACCTGGCGGCCGGCTATAGATGGCGATAAAACTGGCTTTTCATCAGCTACCTATGAAATTCTTTACGAAAGGAGCTGGCAAATTTTAATTGTCGGCATGGGCGAATTATCACAATGGGTTTATCAAATAGCTAACTTAATGGATTATGAGGTAAAAGTTTGCGAGCCTAGAGAGGACTATAGAGAATCATGGCCTTTTAGTGAAGGTGAAAGTAACATATATACTGACTATCCTGATGATTTTGTTCGATTAGCCAAACCAGATCGCCAGACTTGTGTTTTGGCTTTAACACACGATCCTAAAATAGATGACATGGCGATTATGGAAGCGTTAATAACTGACGCCTTTTATATAGGAGCGCTTGGTTCAAAAAGAACAACATATAATAGAGCTGATCGCTTGAAAACTCACTTTGGAATGGAGGATAAGGACATCCGACGCTTGCATGCGCCCATTGGTGTCGACCTCAACACCCGGAAGCCGCAAGAAATAGCGCTTTCCATCATCACAGAGATAACCGCTGTTAGAAATCGAGTTGAAATTAGTTCCAGTCGGCTTGAGTAAATCAGACATGAAGGCCAATCTAGTCACGGGAATTGTACTTGCTGGAGGAAAATCCAGAAGGTTCGGTGGCAATAAATTAGTCGCAGTAGTCCCTGATTCAGATATCCCCATCTGTGTGCAGGTAGCAACGGTGGTTGAGCCTCTTGTCGGTAAAATGCTGATCATGGTTGAAGAGCCGCAGAACATTACGAGCAAAGTTCTTAATGCTTACGGGTTTTCTGTGACCCATTCCGAAAATGCGGCAAAAGGTATGGCCCACACTTTAGGCGACGGGGTCCGAGCCGCTTCGTCGGACACCGACTTCCTTATAGTCCTGTCGGACATGCCGTTCGTCACAAAAACCATAGTTGAAACAGTTGTCTGTCTGATGAATTCGACTAATAAAATTACTGTGCCTTTGTTTTGTGGGGAAATGGGGCATCCGGTAGGATTCCCCGCTATTTATAGAGAAGAACTGATTGCCTTAAAGGGGGACACTGGGGCTAAGGAAATTATTCAGCGTCATTTGTCTGATGTGAGCTTTATCGAAATAAATAACGAGGGGGTTGTGAAAGATATCGACACTCGGCAAGACCTTGAACTTCGGTGATCTCTGATTAATTGAAATGAGGGCCGCTTTAATGAAAAATGATGGAAAGGCACAATTCAGAGAGCGTTCATTGGTTGCTTTTACCTATAAATCGACGCGTCGTCTCGAAGAGCTTTAATCAGTCATGAGTAACGAACCTCTAATTTTTGGCAAACTGACTGCAGACGAATTTTTAACGGATTATTGGCAAAAAAAACCTCTGCTCATTCGAGATGCGATTCCTGATTTCGTGTCACCGATCGACGGTGATGACTTGGCGGCCATGTCGTTAGAGCCCGAAATTGAATCACGACTTATCATTGGGGACGATTATCAATTGGAGCACGGCCCTTTTGATGAGACACGTTTTCAAGAGCTACCAGAAGATAATTGGACGTTACTAGTTCAGGCTGTAGATCTATGGGTTCCAGAAGTAGCAAAATTGCGTGATTATTTTAACTTTTTACCTTCTTGGCGAATTGACGACATTATGATTAGCTATGCTGAGGATGGTGGGAATGTTGGACCCCATAAAGACAATTACGATGTCTTTTTGCTACAAGGACAAGGGAGTCGTCGTTGGCAGATATGCGAGTCAGATATTGGTGAAGCTACCTCAAAAATCGGCACATCGCTCAAGATTCTGGACAATTTTTTTGCTACAGATGACTGGGTTCTGAATACAGGTGATATGTTATATTTGCCGCCAAAGACAGCCCATCATGGGGTTGCGCTAGGGGAATGTACTACTTTTTCAGTTGGATTTAGGGCTCCCACCTCAATCGAAATGCTCGATGACTTAGCTACAGAATTATTAAGTCGCGATTTGCTGCCGGAACATTTGATTGACCCTCCTCTTACTGCAAGGGGATCTGCGCAGCCGATTTCCAAAGAATATATTCACCAAGTTAAAGTTATGTTGTTAAATCTCTTAAATGACGATCAAATGCTAGGGGAGTGGTTTGCACAATTCATGACCCAACCAAAATACCCCACGTTAGTAGAAGTGACCGAAGAAAAGAGAGAAGCTGTTCTACAGAACCAGTCTGATCAAGATACCGGCCGAAGTTACACCCATTTTGTAAATGGTCGAAAAATCGATTAAGTAATATTAAGTTTGGAAAAATCTCTAATTATGCCTAGGTCCAAGATCAAAAAAGTAGAGTGGGGTGTCAGCGAAATGTCAATAAAAGCTGTGCGTATTCCTGTCTTTGTTGAAGAGCAGAATGTCCCTTTCGATCTCGATTTTGATCAGTTTGATCCAGTGGCTAGCCATTGGATAGCTTACGGTGACGATCTATGTCCAGTGGGTACGGCGCGACTACTAAATGACGGTCACTTCGGTCGTATGGCCGTTCTTAAAGAACATCGCCGGCAGGGTATTGGCCGCATGATAATTTTGGCTGTTTTAGACTTTGCGCATGAAATCAATATGAGCAAAATATACCTTCACGCGCAACTCCCTGCACGAGCGTTTTATGAACGTGTTGGTTTTGTAGCCTCTGGAGATGTCTTCGTGGATGCGAATATAGATCATATCGCTATGGAACTTTTGATATAAGCCTTAATTTGAAGATCAATAAAAAAAGCTACACCCCTTTCATCAACACTAGTCTAGAGCGCACTGCTGCATAGCTAATCCACAAATGTAAACACTACCTATCGCTCACCACGGCTGCACGATTCTATGCCTATCAGAAAGGTAGCGGATGAAGTGTTCCAGTCACTTAAAGTCTTTACCTTTTGAAGCCTAGTTTTGTTCTATGTTTAGAAATATTCTTGCTGAATAATGAATATTATTTTTAGTATTCACCATCATTCGTTGTATAATTAAAGGCATGACATTAAGCCAAGTACTGAGTAATAAATTATCCTATTTCGTAGCTGTTGTTGTTTTTAGCTTTTTCTTCGTTGCTGATCTAATAGGTGCTGAAGCCACCGAGATATCTGGGTATCTGTCTTTAGAGTTCAGAGCTTTCCCCAATAAAGGACTTCATGACAATCAGAAAAATGAGAACGTGTCATTAGCTTTTCAACCTGAATTTTACAAAACGTGGGGTGATGAGAGACATAGCGTCCTGTTGGTTCCGTTTGCTCGACTTGACCAATACGACTCAAGGCGCACTCATGTAGATCTGCGGGAATTCATTTACAATTACAACAGCACATCCTGGGAACTTAGGGCGGGAATAGGAAAAGTATTCTGGGGTGTCGCCGAGTCGAACCACTTAATAGATATTATTAACCAAAGCGATGCGGTCGAAAACACAGACCTGGAGGATAAACTGGGTCAGCCAATGGTCAATTTAACGCTAGTACGGGACTGGGGTACTGCTGACTTTTTTGTTTTGCCGGGTTTCAGGGAAAGAACTTTTCCGGATAAAGATGCACGATTTCGTTCGAGTATAAAGATTGATCAAAGCTCATCCATGTACCAATCTGCTGCGGAGGAGAAGCATATTGATTACGCGGTACGTTTTTCCGGCTACTTAGGCCCTCTCGATCTGGGTCTAAGTCATTTCTGGGGGACCAGCCGAATGCCTCGGTTTTTGGCGCGAAAGTCCGCCCAGGGAGAGCTTAGTTTGGTGCCTTATTACGATCTAATTCACCAAACGAGCTTAGATTTGCAAGCCACGCTTCAAAATTGGTTGCTAAAGCTAGAGGTTATGAGGCGGCAGGGACAAGATAAGACGTATTTTGCCTCTGTAAGTGGTTTTGAATACACGCTTGTAGGAATTGGAGGTACCGTAATAGATTTAGGTCTATTAAGTGAATACCATTGGGATGAAAGAGGCTTTAAGTCTACAGGTGCTTTTAACAACGATATTTTCACTGGAATGAGAGTTGCCATGAACGATGCCGCTGATACCCAATTGCTAGGAGGAATTGGCGCAGACATGAATAATGGGGGATATTTTACAAATTTAGAAGCTAGCCGCCGGTTTGGGAATCATTGGAAAATGGAGTTAGAGGCACGTTTTACTTACGACACGGCAGATCATGATGCTTTTTATCCAGTTAGAGAAGATGACTCGATACAATTGGAAATAATTAGATTCTTTTAAGCAAGTTCTCAGCATATTAGGCTATGCAGTAAATTATTGTATTTGCTGGCATTAGATAATAAAATTGTCCTTCACCGTGGTCCTTTAGCATTTACAGTTGCCGGACCCGATAAACTAGGTACCGTTTGCTGGCAATCAATTGCGGCCTACAGAGAGGTGAGTGGTTGAGAATGTTAGTTCGCGTCGATCATCATCCTTATGTTGGTCAGTCAATTTCAAATAGCTGGAGGGAGCGGAGTTGGATCTAGATAATTTAACCAAAGAAGTTCAAGGTCGTTATCACCGTTTGGTTGATCAGGGCGCTGATCCGAACGAATGGGCCTATGCTTGGAGATCCGAATATAACCGAGGTGGGTTCAAAGCAGTTGATCTTCTTATGGAAGAAGTGGTTGATCCAGGAAAATGTATTGGGTGCGCAGCCTGTGTCACGATATGTCCAGTGGACGTTTTCGACTACAAAGATGAAGTTCCCCTAGACACTAGACATAACGCATGTGTGTTTTGTGAATTATGCGTCGACGTTTGTCCAGTACTTAGACCGACTGATCGAGACATGAAAGATCAGATCCAATTAAAAGAGCCCGTAAAAGATGAAGGGTTCGGTCCTTATAATTATGGAGTCTATGCGAGAGCTACCGATAAGGCGACTGTTGATCAAGGCCAAGATGGTGGCGTTTGTACGGCTCTTCTTTTGCATGGGATGAAAAATGGCACGATTAACGCTGCTGTTGCAGGAGAGGAGCATGCGGACAACCCTCAAATGGGAAGCTCCATGCTGCAGACAACTCCTGAAGAGGTGATTAAAGGGGCTCGCTCGCGCTACACCTACCAACCAAACACATTAGCGCTTATCGAAGCTATGAAAAAAGATCTCTCTCCTCTTGCCGTTGTGGGAGTTCCTTGCCAAGTCAATGGTGTGCGACAACAGCAGTTTTCTAGCATCCGTCTTGACGTTGCAGAGTGGTACCAAGACAATATTTCTTTGGTCATAGGGCTGTTATGCTCAGAGGCTTTCACTGAAGAAGGTATTGACTGGTTAGCTCAAGATTTAGACGTTCCTAAAAAAGATATTATGAACATTAATATCAAGGGCCGAGTTGAAATAAAATTGAGAGATGGTCGAGAGGAAGTGAAATCGCTTAAGGCCTTCGGAAAGTACGCTCGACCAGCTTGCCTTTACTGTATGGACTATTCTGCTGACAATGCAGATATAGCACTGGGTGGTATCGGCATGGATAAATGGACCTTTACTATCATAAGGACTGAGGCGGGGCATAAAGCTTTCCAAGCTTTAATTGATGATGGTTGGGTAGAGACGAAGGAGTTTGAAGAAGCTCCTCTAGGCAAAGACTTAGTCATTAGATTGTCCGAATATAAACGCAATCGCCCATTGCCTGCATTGATGCCATCATTAGAGGAGCGCGCCGAAATAGGAAATCTTGATCCTAAAAATTACTATCGTGGTTGGGAAGATGGAGCTTCTGCAAAAAACTGGCGTCCACTACCGCCGCCGCCGCGCAAGAAAAAGAAGATCCCTCAAACAAATGATGGAGAAGGGAAATGAATAATAGTACGAAGCCTCGGTTAGAAGACCTCAATGTAATTGTAGCTGGACAAGGCGGAGACGGATCTCTGACGGTAGTTAATATTCTTGCTGATGTACTTCGTACATCAGGTTTGAGAGTTTATACCGAAAGAGACGTTCTCTCACGAATCAAAGGCGGAATCACAGCTGCTACTTTGCGTGCCTATAATGGAGAGCGACTGTGCATTAGTAGTCATATCGATTTAATGGTGGCCTTTGATCAGGCGGCGATACCAAAATATGCCTTCCGATTAAATGCGAAAAGTATCGTTATTTATGATAGTTCAAATGGAGAGTTGACGGCCGAATCTAAATTACCTGAAGGTGTCCGGCTGATTGGTGTTCCTCTGAGCAGATATGCTGTTAAAAATTTCAGAAGAGATATTTATAAAAATAGTATTTCGTTTGCGGTGATAGGAAGATTGATAGGTCTTGACGATGGCCAAATGAAGATCGCTTTTGATAAGCGTTTTGGAAGAAGAGGTGCACAAGCGCTCAAGTATAATTTGGATGCGTTGAACGTTGGCTGCACACTTGCTGACGACGCAGGCTTGACGATAGGCGAAGGTTTGTTCGAAATAGTTGCAACAGACTCGAAGGCCCACATGCTAATCACTGGAAATGAAGCCGTTGCTTTTGGATTTGCAGTTGCTGGTGGAAGATTCTTTGCAGGTTACCCTATTACTCCCTCAACTGATGTAATGGAATGGTTGGTGAAATGGCTTCCTAAGTTTGGGGGTGTCGTAAAGCAGGCCGAAGATGAGCTCTCTGCTATAAACATGGCTATCGGTGCCGCAATTACCGGTACTAGGACCATGACTGCGACCTGTGGACCGGGCATAGCGCTAATGCAAGAAGGCATTGGTCAACTGGGAATGGCAGAAATACCGATGGTCATTGTTGATGCTCAACGAAGCGGGCCGAGTACCGGGATGCCAACTAAGCCCGAGCAAAGCGATATTAACTTACTTTGTTATGGTGGTGCTGGAGATTTTCCAAGAGTCGTGCTGGCTCCAGGGAATCCTGCAGAATGCTTTCACTTAACCGTGACGGCATGCAACATAGCTGAAAAATATCAAGTTCCAGTCTTTATGTGCTTGGATCAAGGCTTGTCTCAGAATACTGCAACGGTTGATCCGATAGACCTCTCATCCGTAGTTATAGATCGAGGCGGGCGATTAGATGCCGAGCAAGTTTCTAAGCTAGAAGTATACAAACGGTATTTGCATACAGATAGTGGTGCCTCCGACTTTGCACCGCCAGGCACACCTGGTGGTATGGGGTTGGTTACTGGGAATGAACATGATGAGTTTGGCCTCGTATCAACAGACCCCATAAATAGAAACAAGATGGTTGCCAAGCGGCAGCACAAGATGGTGTCGATGAAACCTGAGCTACCCCTGGCTATAAACCATGGAGTGGAGACTGCAGATATCGGGTTTATTGGTGTTGGCATGTGTTATGGCGTGATTCTTGAAGCAATAGATCTACTGGCCCAGAAGGGTATTTTAGCGCAATATCACCAGGTCAGAACGTTATGGCCGATGTTAGATGATACTCCAGCGTTCACGAAACGCTGCCCTAATATTTTTGTTGTTGAATATAACGCTACGGCTCAACTAGCTAAGTTAATCATTGCGCATGGCGGTGAAGAAGAAAATATCAACAATATACTTCGTTATGATGGTATTCCAATGCAAGCGCAAGACTTAGTGAATAGCGTTATTAGTAAGCTGAATCTCAAAGAGGATGAAGTCGCATGACAAAAACATTTACTCCCTCACGACCTATCTGGTGTGCCGGCTGTGGAGATTTCGGAGTCTTACAGGCATTGGTCAGTGCATTAGAGGAACTAAAAATCCCTCCTCATGAAAGAATGGTTGTGGCGGGGATTGGCTGCTCAGGCTCCCTGCAGAATAATCTTTCTTGTTACGGGTACCACACTTTGCATGGCCGAGTCTTACCGACTGTAACGGGTTCGAAGTTGGCTAACCCTGAACTGACCGTCGTTGGCGTCGGTGGAGACGGGGATGGCTATGCTATCGGGGGTGGTCACCTGGTACATGCTTTCAAACGTAATCCGGGAGTGACCTATATAGTCATGAACAACGGCACTTATGGTTTGACCAAGGGGCAGGCTTCTCCAACAGCCCCTACTGGCTATCAAGATAACTTAGAAGAAGATCTTGACCCGGTTATGTTGGGATTAAGTATTCCCGGTTCGACTTTTCTGGCCAGAGCTTATAGCGGGCAGCCTGCTCAATTACTTGACTTAACTTTAGCCGCGCTTAAACACACCGCTGAAGGTGGAGGTATGTCATACCTGGAAGTCTTGTCTCCCTGTGTAACGTACAATGACACCTACAGAGATTGGCGGACCAGCGTTTATGATGTAGATGCCGAGGAAGGGTATGACCCTACAAATCGGGCTGCGGCATTCACTCGTATGCAAGAATTACGCGAAGAGAAAAGATTGCCTTTAGGTCTCATATTTAAAGGGCAAAGGCATGCTCTCGAATCGGTAGCTTTAAATAAGGACTTTCCTGCACCGGCATTGCAAGACATAGGACGCCCTGACATCTCAGGGGTTTGTAACGATGCATTGCAGTCGTTTATAAGATAGTTCATTAGCGGGAGAGCCTAGCACGGGTGATACAATTAGTGTAATCTCTCTCTTGTGCCCGAAAGCTTTAGTGCACCTGCGAAAATGTTTTTTGAGAAAACATCTCTAACATTTTTCAATAGAACTATGAGTAGTTGGAGTCATCCTCAGCTACTACAGAAAACGGTTTGGGGGAGATCGGCATGAAGCGTAATATTGTACTTCGGGCATTTAGCTTTGATTTTCCCAACGATCTAAATCCAAAATGGAATACAAATAATCCTGTCTTTGCCCATTTTTTCAACGGCGTCTCTCTGACTATGCCGTACCTAGAGCCCTATCTGTGCCGAACGAATGACGAAGCTCGGAAACTGATACAAGACCCCGAGCTTTTACACGATATTAAGCAATTCAATGGTCAAGAGTATCGACACCACGAATGTCATAAGCGCTTAAACGTTTTACTGAATAAAAACGGTTATCCCGAATTCAAAGAAATTGAAGACAAAATTCGATATTCCTATCAAAAACTATCCGGAAGATCTTTGCCAGTAAAACTCGCTTATAGTGCTGGATTTGAAACTATGACTCAGGGCTTCACCAAGTGGCTTCTCGGAAAGAGAACTAAATTATTTAAAAATGCCTGCCCTTATATCTCCTCTTTTTGGTTAATGCACATGATAGAGGAAGCAGAGCATAAAACCGTAGCGTTTGACGTCTATATGGCGTGCTCAGGCTCATATTTCACGAGGGCTTTAGGAGTGTTCCACGGTAGCTTCCATGTTTTAGGATATTCCTTTGCAGGAATGCTCGCCGCCATGAAAAAAGATGGACTACTTTGGACTTTAAAAGGACAACTCGGTATTGCTAGTTTAGTAGGGTCGATTATTTGGAATATAGGTCCTTATTTTCTAAATGCTCTTCTACCATGGCATGACCCGCGCAACTCGAAAGACCCTCAGTGGTTTAGCGAGTGGGTCGAAGCCTATCCACCTTGCGACCCACAGAAGCAGCCCTTAGTAGATACTTCAGATCCGCTCATGCCGATTCCTTTCTAAGTAGTAAATAGGTTGAAAACGGAGTTAGAGGCCCTCAAGAGTGTCTGCGAATTTCTCACCGATGGAACTTTATCAATATGAAAGAATTACAACGGATTATGATGATTAATGGCATGCTTGTGATCCTTATAGCAATGCTTGCAGGATTTATGCTGCTATTTCAGCTTGTTGGAGGGCTAGAAGTCTGGCCTGGGTATATTATTGAGCTACCGAGTTACGGCACAACCGAAGGTTGGGTCCGGGCACATACTGGTGGGATCCTTAATGGATTGCTGGTAATGGTTGTGGCTCTATCATTACCAATGTTGGAATTATCAGAGCTGAAAAACAAGTTTATGGTTTACGGCTTCAGTTATGCGGCATGGTCATTCACATTGTTTTACTGGATAGGGAATGCCGTCGCCAATCGCGCTCTGACATTAGGAGACAACCCGCTTGGAGAAAGCAGTTTTTTAAGTGTACTGGGTTTTCTCCCTGGACTCCCGAGCGTCTTAGTCGTGGTAGTCTTATTAGCGATCGGCATAAATTCTTTATTAGGACGACCAAAAAATGACTGAGATTAGCAAACAATTAGCAGGTAAAACTGTCTTAATCACAGGGGGGAGTAGGGGACTGGGTCGCACTATGGCACTAGCATTTGCGAAAGAAGGGGCTAACATAGCCATTGTCAGTAGGAAGATTGAGTCTTGTGAGTCGGTCGCTGCCGAAATCAGAGACATTGGAACAAGGGCATTCCCCTTTGCATGCCATGTGGGAAAATGGGACCAACTTGAACCGATGGTTAATCAAGTTGAAAGTGCTTTAGGAAAAATAGACATCCTTGTAAATAACGCGGGGATGTCTCCTTTATATCCATCGTTGGAAGACGTGTCCGAAGATTTATTCGACAAAGTTATCGCAATTAATTTGAAAGCACCCTTCAGACTTATGGCCTTAGTCGGCTCCAGAATGAAATCATCTGGTGGAGGCTCTATTATTAATGTTTCTTCTACGGCTTCAGAAGCACCTTCACCCAGTTCACAACCGTATGGAGCTGCTAAAGCTGGATTAAATGCTTTGACAGGTGCTTATGCGCATGCCTACGGTGATACCGTGCGGGTCAACTGTATTATGGCAGGTCCGTTTCTAACAGATATTTCCAAGGCTTGGGATATGCCTTCTTTTGAGCAACGGGCAGAAAGAGCTGCAATTAAGCGCGGTGGAAACCCAGAAGAGATAATCGGAGCAGCCCTATACTTCGCAAGTGAGGCATCAAGTTACACGACTGGCGCTACCTTAAGAGTGGATGGAGGCTGGGATGGTGATGGTGAGTAAGCCCATTGCAAAATAATAATTTTCCCACTTCCAAACCATAGGATATACAACATTGAGGTCTGAGCTCAGCAGGCGAGTGCCAGTCGGAACTGGGCACTTCTTACGGTATCTAATACACAGATAAGCCTTTTTTATAAATTAAAGGGACTAACAAATGAAAACGTATAATAAAAAGCGATGTGTCTCCTTGTTGACTATGAACCTTGTGGCGCTGATGTTTGTGTGGACTACAACGGCTACAGCACGAGAAGCGAGTAACTACCCGGTTTGCGGTAACGCGATGCCCACCGGCACAGATACAATGTGTGTGCTGACTCCAACAGAGTATGAGTCAAAGCTCTATCAAATTGCGCTATGCACGAAGGATCCAATGCTAGGAGATACCCTAGACAAAGCTTCCTGTTCGACGGTCTATTCAGATACAGCTGGGACAATCTTTGACCCAACTAAATTAATGTCAGGCGCGGAACAGCTTTCAGGAACCATTACTCGTCCGGTTAATGGTAGTTATGGCTTTGCCTATGCTATAGCAGATAAAAAAGTTACGACGCAGGTGAAAATGGAGGTGACTCAAGAATACGGGAAAGGTACTTGGTACTCCACAGACACGTCAGTGATGACGAATGTTGCTGCCAACGCTGCAGCGTTCACGGATGACTTTAAAAACTGGAGCAACGCAGCTGGTACGTGTGACCCGGAGTACATTAACGTCGTAACAAGCCTTGGCCATCTAGATGCTTATTTGCTTACGGAAAGTTTGAGCAAAGCTACAGCTTACGAGAGCGTGCTGCACAAATCAGGTCTTTATATGCAGGACACTTGTAAAGACGTCGCCAAGATAATAGGTGTCCAAACGAACGATGTTCCTACGGTCATAACTGACAAGACAAAGACCCTAAACTTGGCTTTTCAGATCACAGACACCGGTGGACTTCTTATCGACCTAAATCGCGACGGCCTTCCAAACGTAGGATACGCTGGTACTTGGCTTGGTGTGTTTTCGACAACCCTGGAAGATTGAGAAACACCTACAGTTACTATAGCTGGCATGCCACTAGATGATCTGTGAGGTAGAGCGGGACGTTCCCCAAAGAAAATCAGAATATAAAAAGTAATTTGAGAAACTTCCTTGTGGCTGCTTGCTAACCTGGGTTGTATCTGTCGACATAATGTACCCAGCTCTTTAATTTAACATAATATACATTATGCGAAGTATTAGAGCTATGAAAATAAAGTTATGGTATGAAAAATATTTAAAAAATATCCTCAAAAAATGAAAATTACTTAACCATTGAAACGCTCCTATCCCTTTGGGACCAACTCGACGCATTGGATAAAGAACTCTATCTTCGCTATAGACCCGCTGTGGATAACGTTTTAGCTTCGGACAAAGTGGGTGGGACAACTGTACGGGCAGACTCCGTGTGCTGTCTTCATGAAATTCTCCCCTGCGCATAAATATCCAACAAAGCCCGCGCCAGGCCTAGAGAATATCTTATATTTTCAGAGCAGCGAGAGGATCACTCAAATTCCATTTCTCTGAAGATACGACCAGAATTTTGTCGCGATAGTTCGAAATAAGTGTCTAAGTGCGAATATTTAGACTGATCAATGAGGTACGCATCCTGCAGTTCTCCGTCGTTATCAATGATTTGCCCTACAGCATTTCTCATGAACTGAAGGTAATCACGTGTGTACTTAGTCACTTCGTTATAATTTGTAGGCTTGCCATGTCCAGGTATTACAATTTTAGCGCCGAGTGCAAGGAATGCCTCCCATGTCTTGATCCATCCGTCAGTATCTGTGTGTTCAAAAACGGGTAACATTCTCTCGTGAAAGGCGACGTCGCCTGAGATGACCAGTTTTTCTTTAGGCAACCAAACTACGATGTCCCCCGGACTATGCGTCGGCCCTAAATTCAATATATCGATTTCTACTCCCCCCAAAGATAAATTGTATTCTGTGTCGAATATTATGTCCGGAACCGGTACAAACGTACCCGTCAATTTGTCTCTAAGTTTCATACGCGCAGACTTTAAAATCTCGCTTCCATGGGCCTCTATCTCCTTGGCTGCGTCTGAGTGAGCAATAATTTTTGCTCCCTGTTCTTGCCAGTATCCCGACCCGAGCATTGCATGTCCTTGTCCATTTTCAAGAATCACATATTTAACTTTTTTATCAGTGACAGATTTTATTTCGTCATGAAGCGCCTTTGCCAAAAGATAGTTTTCACTGGCATTGACCACTACCACGCCATCACTTGTGATGATAAAGGTAAGATTATTGTTGTGCCCAGAGTTAAAATAACTACCCGGGCCTGTAAATCCGATCGCAGACCATACGTTAGGGATTACCTCGCGAGGTAAACTATAAAGCATTGAATCAGGGGCATGGTCTTTCTCAATAGGAAGGCCTGCAGCTTGCCATCCTAAGAACCCATCGACATAATTTCGGACGTTCGTATATCCCATTTCAAGAAGTGCCTTTGCAGCCAGGGGACTCCGTTGGTTAGCCTCGCAAAAAACAACTATAGGAGTATTTTTGTTGAGGACTCGTTCTGGGACTTTTCTCTCAAGCCAACCCCGGTCTACATTGTAGACTCTGGGTAAATCTAGTGTTCCACCCTGCTCTGCTATCTCTTGAGGAGTTCGCACATCGATATATACCGGAGTTTCATCGCTCTGAGATAGGACGAGAAGTTCGGAAGTGTTTATGTTCAGGACGGTTTGCTTATGATATCCGGCGGTTGTCTCCTGGGAGGCCACCGCGGGAAGAAAAGACAACAGATGAAACGTCAGAATGCATAAGAAACAGCACCTATTTGATTTAGAAATCATCCGCTCTACCTCGATTATAAAGATAATGCCACCCTAAATGTCTTGTTGCAGAAAGGTTAGGAGGAGCAAAATGCAACTGTTAATGGATGGTTATGATAGTTTACTGTGTCTCTACACTGAGTGCTATTTACCTAAAACAGTGTTTTCAACACGAATAGTCGATATCGAAGGAAAAGCTGATGCCAACCGTGAAAACACAAATAAAGGTCTATCTACCACTTCTCTTTGTTACCCTTCTTGCAGTCCTATCCCCTTCTCTTCTAAATGCCGCCGATCGTGAAAAAGAGAATAGAATTGCAACCCAAAGTCTACAGACTCTGTTCGTTGGAGAACCGATCTGGCTGAAAAGCAATACGGTTGAAGAAAGTAGTGAATTTCTTGGCTTACTGACAACAAGTTCTGTTGCTCGGTTTTCAATCATCATGGTTCATGGGACAGGGCAAGGCCCGGATACTTCATATTTAATTGGCCCGTTAAGAGAGCTTTTATCTGAGGAAAAATGCAATACTTTGTCGATCCAAATGCCTGTTCTTTCTGATAAAGCAGTGTATAAGGACTATCTTAGAGAGTTCCCAGCGGCAAGAAATAGAATAGACGCCGGTATCACCTACTTGCTTTCTACCCAGCCCAATACTCCTATTATAATCGTTGCCCATAGCATGGGAAGTTCGATGATGATGGATTGGGCGAGCGAATCTGGCGCTGCAAATGTTCATGCACTGGTGGCGATAGGACTT
>CALKCL010000018.1 GCA_938082545.1 uncultured Gammaproteobacteria bacterium | reverse complement strand
GGCATGGAATGGGGTGACGCTGAAGGAGCTAAAGACCTTTTAAGAAAAGAGATGGTTAACGGAACAGAGCTGGGAAAAAATATTGGACATGGCGCCCTAGCGATTGGGACTGCTAGAGGCCATGACAGAATTCCAGTTGCTAAAGGACAAGCTATGCCAGCATGGGATCCGCGCCCGCTTAAAGCTACAGGTATTACTTATGCTAGTAGCGCTATGGGTGCCGATCATACAGCAGGCCTAGTAATCGATCCGAAAATTACCGGTGAAGCTGCGGTGGTGGCTTCTCAGGAAATTCAGATTGTTAATGCGATTTGTGATTCTACTGGTTTTTGCATGTTTTTAGGCCCAACTATCGACGAAACCCGTCAATTTTTAACGCCTTTTTTTGGTGAGGAAGTCTCCCGCGAAGAAGTTGCCGATATTGGTTGGCAGTGTTTGTTAGATGAATGGGAATTCAATGATAAAGCCGGTTTCTCTGTTGCGGATGATGACATGGCTCCCTGTCTCAGAGATGAAGGAATTGGTCCAGATCATGCTTTCAAATTCGACATTACCGCAGATTTAATTGCTATGGCAAAAGTTCGTCAGCCTCTTACAGAGACGTTTTACTCAAAATCACCTGCTGGCTAGACAAAGTTGGGTCTCTCCCTCTCAGCTTACCAAAAGCTGTCATGGGAGAGGAACAGGTCATAATTTGAATTTCTGTTTGCTACTGTTTACAAGGTAGTAAATTTAAGTCGCGGTTACGTCGCATGAGCCTTTTGGAATAAGATAGCGGCAACGCTTATCCTAGTCATCTGAAACGGACTAATGTTAAACAGCCCTTAACGTTACGGTTATTTCAGTGGTTCATAAAAAGTGAGGTGGGAGAAGTTGTGATCCAAAAACGCTCGATCTGTCCAATCTCACAGGCTCTAGACCTCGTAGGCGATAAATGGACGCTCCTGATTGTCCGCGATATTGGAATACTAGGAAAACACAGTTTTACTGATATATCAGCGTCACCTGAGCGGATACCCCCTGCGACACTAACCTGCAGATTAGAGCTGTTAATTAGAGAAGATATTCTCTTGAAAGAGTGTATCTCTGGAGGGCCAGGCCGTCAATATAGATACACTCTTACAAAAAAAGGAGAAGATCTAATCCCTGTGCTTACTGCTATGCAGAGCTGGAGCAAGATCCATAACGGGTAGGCTTCTCTAAAAAGAAGCTCTAACGATAAGGTGGAGATATTTTGCTTCGTGCGAGGTCAGAGTCAAGCTAAGTGCGAGTCACTAACTGCCGAATCACTTTAGATGTGAGCGAATTGCGTCTATACCCTCTTGTGCGCACTGCTCGTCTTGATCTCCCGTAGCACCACTGACTCCTACTCCTCCGATCTGCACGCCGCTTTCCGTTATGATCGGCACTCCACCGGGAAATATGACGAATCCAGGGACTCCGTCGATCCCGTATGGCTTGTCAGGATTTTTATAGTTGAGATCACCTAGAGATCGCGTAGTACGAGGTAATCCAGCTGAGGTGTGTCCCTTGAGTTGAGCTACCTCTATACTGTGGAGATAGGCTCCATCTTGTCTCCGAAAGAGTTTCAAATTTGCTCCTTCATCATAAATGGCGATATTCACTTTGCGCCATCCTTCCGCTAGCGCTTTTTTTTCGCAAGTATCAGCAATTATGTTTGCCATTTCTAGGGTCAAGTAGGGCTTTTGTAGGAGTGGAAAGGCCAAGATCGGGAATACAATCAAGACGATGTAGCAAGCTAAATGTATTTTCCTAGTAGTCCGTATAAAATTAAACACGCTATCTTCCTCTTGCTTCATATTCACTATAATTTCCTGTGTACAGAAGTGGTTTAGACCTCATGGTACAAAAACTTTTAACTTATCTTTGGCATGATATCGTGCTTCAAACGCCTTAAATCCTCTATGGTTTTTTCAGTTGGTGTACCTGAAAACGGAGGCCAAAGCATTGGCATTGTCATGCCCGATTCTTTATACCGACTGAGATTCGTTGCAATTTGATCGACTGTACCCACCATAGTCGGAGTTAGTTTTCCATTGGACGTCTGATCGGTTTTGTCTTTAGTGATTTCAAATGGCATCATGCTCGAGATTTCTAGTTCATCGATGTTGTGGCCACCTTCAATTTTTTGGAGCTCCTCGCCGATAGCACCTCTCCATGTAGATATAGCCTCAGGTGTATCCATTATTCCTATCCATCCATCCAATCCATACTTTGCAACTCTTTTTGCTGCTACTTCAGGGTTAACCAATCCTGAAAAATACATAGGTGGGCGAGGCTTTTGTAATGGCTTTGCTCCAAATCCGCATTTTTCAAACGATGCAAATTCGCCATCATACTCGAACACTTCATTTTCCCAAATACCTTGCATGACCTCGATCGTTTCTCGCACGTGTTTATTTCTCTTTTTATATATATGTGCGGCGCCTGTAGCTTGGAATTCCTCTGGCATCCAGCCTGCGCCTACCCCTACATTAATTCTTCCGCGAGACAGTTGATCCCAAGTAGCTATTTCAGCTGCCATTACAGCAGGGGCTCTAAATGGGGTGACAATAACACTTACACCAAGACGAATTTTTTTTGTAATAGCTGCAAGGTAGGGGATGAGGGGCGGACCTTGTAACCACTCACCGCGAGAAGTCACAGGAAGCTGGTTGGGCATTTCTTTCATAGTACCGAAAGATTTTATTAACTCACCTCTATCTGATGATTCGGGAACGACGATACGGTCAAGTGTCCAAAGTGAATCAAATTCAAGTTCTTCAGCTACTTTCGCAAGCTCGTCTATTTCATCTATAGAAATTTTATCTCTGAAGTTAGGCAGGTAGAGTGCAAGTTTCATTAGAGTCCCCTTTTCTAAGCATAAGTTATTATGAGCATAAATATTCTAAATGCCAACTTGATTAGTGGAACGGGATCTCTATGATAAGCAGTTACCTGCCTGAATAGGCTTTTCATTCTTCAAGCTGAAAATATTTGGCTGAGTCCAAACTCTTGAACTATTGTTGTAAAGACGATGACGATACGTGAAACTCATAATTAATCATGTAATAGTGTTGTCGATCTGAGCAAAGATGACCCTGTCGTCTGCCCGTAATTTCAATTTTTAAATTAACTGGAAAAAAACCACTTATATGTTAAATTATTTTTCGAAAGATGTTTTCAATTCAATAAAAGAACATAAATTATTCCAGTTAATAGTTATTGTTGCGATAGTTTTATCCGCTCTTATGGTGGGTGCTTCTACTTTTGAACTAAATCCAACATTTGTTACTTTATTTAAAGTAGGGGATGTCTTCATAACTCTATTTTTTGTGATCGAGATCCTGATCCGATTTATAGCAGAACCAAGGAAACGCCAGTTTTTCAAGAGTGGCTGGAATGTGTTTGACTCATTGATCGTTTTGGTGTCCGTGATTCCCCTTGGCCCTGATTCATCAGTTTTATTATTCAGGTTGCTCCGTATTTTCAGGGTTTTAAGGCTAATTTCTGCAGTCCCCGAATTAAAACGACTGATAGAAGCACTTTTATTATCTGTCAACAGGGTGTTTTATGTGACTCTGCTGCTTTTTATTATTTTGTATATCTATGCTTCATTTGGTTCTATTTTGTTCTCCAACTCCGATCCGGAGCGATGGGGAGATCTAGGGATCGCAATGATTACGTTAGTGCAAGTTTTAACGCTGTCCAGTTGGGAGCAAGTTATGTTGCCTTTGCAGAACTTACACTGGTGGTCTTGGATTTACTTTTTTTCATTCATTGCGCTAGGTTCTATCACGATATTAAATTTAATTGTGGCGGTTCTGGTTGATGTAGTGACTAGTCAAAAGGCGAAGGACTAGTGGTGGCTCCTTCTACTAGGTAGGTTTCAGTGCAATTCCCTACCTGTATTCGCCAGAGTCATTATCTTCCTGTCCTCCACAAGGTTGTTAGGCTGTGCCTGATTCCAGAGGTAAGACTGAATCGGCGGCCCACTCAGTCATTGAGCCATCATAAACGGACACTCGATCAAACCCTAGTCGAGCAAGTACAAGCGCCGTGCTGCAGGCTGCGATTCCTCCTCCACAGTAGCAAATTATTTCCTCTGCACTGGAGGCGCCCACTTTTTTGAACGTTGACATCGCACTGATGTCGTCGTCATATAATTGCGAGTCAGTATTTACTGTTACTGTAAAAGGGACATTTACACTTGACGGAATCCGACCCGAACGCGCATATCGTTGAGGCGGCTTACCTTCAAATTCTTCGGGCGTTAATGCGTTAATAAGGCAAGTATTAGCATTTACTGTCGCCTCCAAAACGCGGTTCCGATCGGCAAACAGTTGCGGTTGAAATTCTGGAGTGAAATTAGTTGATACACGAGTGGTAACTTTACAATCGACAGGCCGATTTTCCTCTAACCATTTAGTGTATCCTCCATCCAGTACAACCGCGTTATCAAATCCAAAAACACGTAACATCCACCATAATCTTGCTGCCCACATATTTGTCGAACGGTCATAGATAACCACCGCGCTATCGTTACCTATGCCATTCCTAGACATTACCGCTGCGAATCGCTCCGCTGAGGGTAATCCATACATGAACTGATTGTCTTGGGTATCTGAGAGTTCTTCTAAAATCCCCACGTAAGTACTTCCCGATATATGGTCTTGCTCCCAGGATTCCTTACCGCTTTCTTTTTCTATTCCTTCTGTGACAGTGTCTTCAAAATAATTCGGCAACAGTGATGTAGCTTCTACGACAACTAAATTTTCCTTATGCAGATGTTCTGCTAGCCACTCGGTGTCGACTAAGTATTTATGGGTGGATAAATCCATGTTATTTTCTCTCTTTATCTAAGATTGAGCTGTGATGATACATGTGCTTTAGGCTACACTAATTATGTATTAAGTAGCTATTGTGCCGTCGATTCTTGAGAAATAGCCTGAGGAGAGGGTTTGTCTGCAGGCTATTTCTTTTTGCCCACTTATCTCAGCGGAAAACGGAAAAAATAGCTTTATTCCAAATAAGTTCAGCACTACCGCTACAGCAACCCATAAAAATAAAAGTATTAAGCTGAATGTTCTGATACTTTGCATGAACAAACTCCTTCGATGCTCCCCGCTTTGAATATGTCGGCCTTGTCCGGCTAGGAGTGCATCAAAATAGTTGCGCCAGAGAAATGTTAGAACATTAGTGCTTTAGAATAAAGATGGTGGGCCCGGTAGGACTCGAACCTACGACCAAGGGATTATGAGTCCCCTGCTCTAACCAACTGAGCTACAGGCCCAAAGTATTTAACTATATTAAATAATTTATTAAAGTTGTTCTAATATAATCACTAATACTGTGGTTTTCTCGAATCAAGTATACATATGGCATGTAAATACTTAACTTAGACACATTATAGACACTGCCTATCAGGTAGTAAACAAATCTAGATATCGAAGGGGCGGAAGACTACTTCCACTAACGTATTTATGAATTTCTTACTCCCGTTATTTGAAAAAAAATAATTTGAGGTTAAATATGAAAGATCGAACGCGTATAGCCACCTACGGTCCGAGTGACGAAGGATTGGTTGATCGGTTTGATGGTGACTGTAGGTAATTGGGAATTCTATATAGATACCGACATTTGGTTATTGCTGAACTTCAATCATAACCTCGTTACGACGCATTAGAGGTAGAGTCCATGGTGGATTGTAGAAAGCATACTTGGATGTACCTGTTACTGATATATTCTTGGCTCTGATGAACTTTTCCAGCTTCTTTTCATGGATTTTTAAATTCTCATTCGAGTTAGTTCCAGAAAATGTAATAGTAACGAATTTTTTTGATGGTATTCTTTTTATATTGATTCGATTGTTTGTAGGTTTAGGAAGCGTATCTAAACTATATTCCGAAGGCATGATGAAACTCACTAGCCAAGAATCCTTCTCGGATTGCAGTTGTGTCGGGGAGGTCATTGCAATTTTCCTGCTTGCCTGTTGCTGGACTGGAGCGGTCATTGCAATAGTTTGCTGGACGATATTGTTGCCAAAGATATAATCTGCTAGTACGCGGAACCCCTCACTGATAGCATTTTCGCGGTGGCCACTTATTTTTACTTCCGCAATGACCATAGGCTTAAACTGTCTGATCTCAATCTTATCCTGAGATTGCATCACTTCATAGCCAGGTGTCTCTACATTACTCATTATTGGTCCTATAGAGATTGCGCCAATAGGAATTATTACAATAATCAGGATACTTATTTTCCATTTAGTTCTCATGTAGCATCCACCCTAATTAGCGCTATTCAATTTTTACATTATTTATGTCGACATATTTGACGTGAAAGAACTACAGATATTCTAGTGTTCCATTTTTCAACTAAAATGCCGGTTATTTTTACTGTTACTGAGACTCATAAATGAAAAGATCATAGGTTTTTTCTAGCCAAAATTCCTGCTAGCAACAGTAGTAGCCACGCTAACATGATCGTGACACCGCCGACTGGTGTCACATTAAGAAGGTTGGGAATATCGAAGGTTACGGCGAGATAGATACTGAAACTAAATAACATGGTACCAATGATGAACAATATGGCACTCCATCTCAATGCTGGGATATCTATTGGTGTTCTTTCCCATCCTAATGTCAGTCCGATAGCAGTAATTACCACTGAATGTACTTGGTTGTAGCGCACAGCCGTCATGAGGAAGCGAAAATTCTCTTCTGTTACTACTCCACGCAATCCGTGTTCAGCATACGCGCCGAACGCAACCGAAATAAGCCCCAAAAAAGCACCCAAAATTAATATCATAATTTACCTCGTTAAGTTTCCAGCTCACAGCATGCTAATTTTACGTCTTTTTTTAGGCATAGGGCTGCCTTTACAATGCGTTTCCAGAAGTTGTTTATATAGGTGACCGACTACTTTATCCTACCGGTGCTTAGAGTTAGGTAGCTTTTCGTCCTATATAGTTTTTGGCTGCGCGAGGGATGGGAATATGTCTAGTCGCAGGTGCGCGCCCAATGGCGACAGAAAGATATTCTGCTGAGCTTGCGACTCATCTCGTTTGCAATATTACTGGTCCAAAAACGTTCGAAGCTTTTCAGACCTTGACGGATGTCTAAGTTTTCGTAATGCCTTTGCTTCTATTTGCCTTATCCTTTCTCTGGTTACGTCGAACTGTTTGCCAACTTCTTCGAGCGTGTGGTCCGTATTCATATCAATACCAAAGCGCATCCTCAATACTTTCGCCTCTCTAGGAGTCAAACCTTCTAGCACGTCTCTCGTACTGCGACACAGTCCTTCGAAGGTTGCAGACTCATCAGGAGCATCCATATTCTGATCTTCGATGAAATCTCCAAGGTGTGAGTCATCATCATCTCCGATAGGAGTCTCCATCGAAATTGGTTCTTTGGCTATTTTCAAGACCTTTCGTACTTTGTCTTCCGGCATTTCCATACGTTCAGCGAGCTCTTCCGGTGTCGGCTCTCGTCCCTGTTCCTGAAGTATTTGCCGAGAAATACGGTTTAGTTTATTGATCGTTTCAATCATATGCACAGGAATTCTTATAGTTCTTGCCTGGTCAGCTATAGATCTCGTGATCGCTTGTCTAATCCACCAAGTTGCATAGGTTGAGAATTTATACCCTCTACGATATTCGAACTTGTCCACTGCTTTCATTAAG